>NZ_LZOZ01000020.1:48570-62027 GCF_001679485.1 Haemophilus sp. CCUG 60358 | reverse complement strand
AGGTGGAGAAGATGTTAAAGCTGGCGGTTAAACGATTAGATAAAACAAGTGGTAGCATTTTACATTCAGACCAAGGCTGGCAATATCAGATGGCGGCTTATCGTCAAATTCTTGCTGAGCACGGCATCATACAAAGTATGTCAAGGAAAGGAAACTGTTTGGATAATGCCGCGATGGAGAGTTTCTTTGGACGATTAAAAACGGAATGCTTTTATAGTCGGGAATTTAATACGCGAGAGGAGATAGTTAATGCGGTAAGGGATTATTTGGATTACTATAATCATCGACGGATTCAACTAAAATTAAAAGGACTGAGTCCGATACAATATCGTCGTCAGTCCTCATGTGAATAGTCCAGATTTTTGGGGTCAGATCAAATCAACCGCACTTTTTCTTAATACAAGCTTAAACGTTGTAATCGCTGTCTGGCGATTTCTTTGATTTCATCCTTTTTCGCCGTATTCATAATTTCCAAATAAAGCAATTTAGCCAAACCAATATTCACTTGTGTCCCAATCCCTTCTTCATACAAACGAGCCAAACGGAATCGCCCCTCATTGCTGCTCGCATTCGCCGCTTTTTGGAACCATTCAAAGGCTTTAGTAAATTCTTTCTGATTGGTATAAATTTCCCCTAATGTAAGCATGGCATCAGGATCTTTTGTCGCACTGATTTCAAATAATTTAATCGCTTGAGCGGTATCTTGTTTTACATAGTTGTTGCCGTTGAAATACATGACCGCCAAATTATTGATAGCTTTAATACTGCCTCGCTCAGCAGCTTCACTAAACCACCAATAAGCCAACTCTTTATTTTCATCTACTCCACGGCCTAAATTATAAAGCATCCCTAAATTGCTTTGAGCTTGTAAATTACCTTCCAAAGCTAAAGGATACATAATTTCAAAAACGGCTTTCCAATCTTGTTTCTCAGCCAGTTTTTGCACCAGATCCATTTTTTGCTGCTCTGTCATTTGCGCTTTATCGACCAAATCAATGGTTTTCATCGCAAATGCTGAACTGCTTAAGGTGAGCGTGGTGAGGAATAAAAGTTTGGCTAATGTCTTCATCTTATAATGTCGCTATCAATAAAATAATCAAAAAAATGGCGGATGTTCCGAATTCTATTAGACCGACTTGCTTAACCGAAAGTTTCTTGGTTGGTAAATAAATGGCACGAATTAACGCCGGCACAAAAGCAAGTGATAAGACATATTGTTGGGTAAACAAGCAACCGAGTACACAAAGCACGTGGAAAATAATAGAGGCTTTGAGATAAAGCGGATTTTTGCGTTCACGCATCATTGATTTGACATAAAGCGTCGCGCCTATAAAAAAGAGACTTGGATACAGCGCCACCCACCAGATTTTTTCGTCAAAAGTGCGGTCAGAAAAATAATAGGATCCCATACCTGCAAGGGCAAAAATCGCAATACCCGCTAAATCATTGAGAAGATTACGTTCATCTTTTTTCTTAGTGTAATAGATACTCACCAACACAAAAGGAAACATGGCTGCAATAAAGAAAAGAATTTGCCAGTTATAAAAAATAGCAGGAAGCGCAAATAAAAAAGCTGCAACACCATAGATGATTGTCCACTTTTTATATTCCGCCATATTTTTGCCTTTAAAGAGACTCAGCATTGGGTAACTCAGCAAATACATCGTGAACCAAGCTAAAAGCAAAAAGAAATGCGCCCAAACGGGTGAAGCTAATAACATACCATAAACAAAAGGCAATAATGCCATCACAATGGCGCCATATTGATTCGAAATCAGGAGTTTCATAGTTTCCTTTAGTTGATAAAAATTCTCAATTATTTTATCTCACAATTTCTTGATTTACAAAGTCTAAAACCACCTTTAGAATGGAATTATCTTCATCAAAAAGGAGCCATTATGTCGATTCAACGCATTCAACCAAGCAAACGCTTGTCTGAAGTGGTCATTCATAACAATACTGCCTATTTTGCAGGCCAAGTACCGGAAAAAACCGTTAAGCAAAATGCTTACGAGCAAACCAAAGAAGTCCTTTCACTGATCGATAAATTATTGGCAGAAATTGGTTCTGAAAAAAGTAAAATTCTTACCTCGCAAATCTTCCTTGCTAATATGGCGGATTATGCTCAACTCAACCAAGCATGGGATGAATGGGTCGATAGCCAAAACCCACCAAGCCGAGCAACGGTAGAAGCGAAACTTGCAGATTCTGATTGGAAAGTTGAAATCGTTATTATTGCAGCCGTGTAAACACAGCTTTTTCAAAATGTGATCAACCGCAAAGAAAGTTTTTCGATTTTCCTTTACACTAACACTGAATTCAAAATAAGAAGTAATGTATGCAATCATGGATACCAGAAATATGGCAAGCCGCTGTGATTGGGCTTGTGGTTGGCGTAATCTTAGGCTATTTATTATTACGTTTAACGAAAGGCTCAGTTAAAAAACAAGTTCAGACAGAAGCTGAGCTAAAAGAAGTGAAAACACAGTTAAGCGATCAACAAGCACAACTTGAAAAACATTTTGCTGAAAGTGCCGAATTATTTAAAACCTTAATTGGTGATTATCAAAAACTGTATCGTCATTACGCGGTTTCATCTGAAACTTTACTCGGTAACAAGCCTGCCAATAAAGGTTTATTTACTCAACAGCTAGTGACTGCCTCATCAGAAAGTAAATCTGAAGAACCACCTCGCGATTATTCTGAAGGTTCATCTGGCTTATTAAAAACAGATAAAGAAAACCAATAATGATTAATGGTTGAACAATAAAAAATCAGGGATTAAATACTTAATCCCTGATTTTTTTATTAATGATTACTCAATACTTGAGCCGGTTGTAACTTCGCGGCTCGACTGGCTGGATAAAGACTGGCGAGTAAACTCAATACCAATGCCGCCACGAGAACTAATACAACATCGAACCAATGTAATTCACTTGGTAAGAAATCAACGAAATAGATGCCATCTGATAACAGTTTTTTACCGAGTAATGTCTCGATGCCTTGAATAATCGGCGTGAGATTAAGGGCAAGTACGACACCTAACACGATACCAATCAAACATCCTTTCATTCCTGCAAGCAAACCATACCAAATAAAGATCTGCTTAATAAAGCCATTATTCGCCCCCAGGGTTCGCATAATCGCAATATCACCTTGCTTATCTTTTACCGCCATAATTAAGGTTGAAACGATATTAAAACACGCCACCCCAATTACAAGCACCATGGCGATATACATCACTGTACGGATAAGCTGAATATCACGATACATATAGCCAAATTTTGCCACCCAGTTTTGAATATAAAGCAGTTGCGGATAATCATTCAGCATCGAATAATCCATGTCTTGTACTTTAAATGGATCATCCACTTTCAATTCAACACCGGTGATTTGATCTTCGCGATACCCCATTAATTCTTGTGCTTGAGGCAATGCCAGTAAGGCATAACTGTGGTCTAACTGACCATCTAAACGTAAAATAGCGGTCACTTGAACACGCTCACGATTAGGTTGAGCTATTTGATCTTCGCCATTTGGTTGAGAGATTAATAACGACACCCAATCGCCTGCTTTAACATCTAACTCTTTGGCAATACCAGAGCCCAGCACCAATCCACCTTCTTCTGCGAATTTTTGCCAGCCATCGCCTTCCACAAACTTACCGAGAGAACTCACTTGATCTTCAGCTTGTTTATCAACCCCCTTCACTTGAACGACTTTGAGTTTATTGCCATTTTCAACTAAGGCAGTAAAACTCACAAAAGGTGAAAGTGCGGTTATTTTTTTGTTCTTTTTTAGACGTTCGGCTAACCTTTGCCAATGGTTTAATGTGGCTTCATTGCCCTGTGGATTTACTGTGATTTCCGCATGTGGCACGACAGCCAAAATGCGCGAGTTTAATTCACGCTCGAAACCATTCATGGCACTTAATCCGACAATCAATACCGCTACGCCAAGGGCGATACCGATAGCAGAGAATTTTGAAATTAACGCCACCAACGGATTCTTTTGCTTGCCCCGCTGATAACGCCAACTAATGAAAAAAGGCGTATTCATTATGCACCTTCCTTCAAAATGCCGTCTTGCATAGTTAAACAACGAGACAGTTTTTGCGCCAATGACATATCATGCGTAACCAATAAAAACGCAATATTTTGTTCCGCATTCAAGGTTTGAATTAATTCAAAAATACTTTCGGTAGTTTTATGATCCAAGTTACCGGTTGGTTCATCGGCTAAGACAAGAGCTGGATTATTCACTAATGCACGAGCAATCGCCACACGTTGACGTTCTCCCCCCGAAAGGGCAGATGGACGATGGGTAATGCGATGACTTAAGCCTACTGCGCCTAATATTTTTTCAGCACGATCTTTTGCTTCTGTTTTATTCTGACGACCAATTAACATCGGCATCATCACATTTTCTAACGCAGTAAAATCTGCCATTAAATGGTGAAATTGATACACAAAACCTAGATTTTGGTTACGTAATTTAGCCAATTCACTTTCAGACGCTTTTTGCAAAGATTGCCCTTTAATAAACACTTCTCCACTGCTTGGCTGATCTAAGCCGCCTAAGGTGTGCAATAAAGTACTTTTTCCCGAACCAGAACTCCCCACAATCGCCACTAATTCTTGTGGTTTCATGGCAAAGCTTACGCCTTTTAATACTTGAGTTTGGTTCTCGCCTTCTTGGTAAAATTTATTAATATTTTGGCATTCTAATAAGTAGTTATTCATATTTTACTCATAACGTAATGCTTCCGCCGGCTCAGTTTTTGCCGCACGATAAGCTGGATAAATGGTTGATAATAAAGATAACAATAAAGAAAAGGCTATCACAATAATGACTTGCACAGGCTCAATGGATGTTGGCAAGAAAACACCGTTTGGATTGACCGCACTTAAAATTGCCCCAAGGTTTAAGGTGATTAATACACCCAGTACAGCACCAATCAATGTGCCCACTAGCCCCACCAATAAACCTTGATAAATAAAGATCGAACGCACTTGTGATTTAGTCACACCTTGCGTTTGCAAAATAGCGATTTCCCCTTGTTTATCCACCACCATTAAACTTAATGAGGTCACGATATTTGAAATCGCAACAACAATAATTAAGCTAATCAACAAGCCCATCATATTTTTTTCCATACGGACCGCTTGGAAAAACTCCCCTTTTTGGACACGCCAGTCACTGATATGACTCTCTTTGAAATAGGTTGGTAATTCTGTGATTTGGAAAGGATCATCTAGGAATAAACGATAGCCTTGAGCTTCGCCTGGCTGAATACGCATTAGGCGACCAATATCGGCTAAATTAGCAAAAACTTCATAGCCTGACGCTTCGCCATAATCATAGTAAAGCTCGCTCACCGTAAATAAACGCTGCATCGGGACGCGACCAAATGGGGTGTACTGGCTGTTTTCCGTAATCATTAAACGAACCTTATCACCCACTGCTAAGCCTAATTTTTGGGCTAACTTATCGCCCATAACTAACTTAAACTCACCTTGCGGTAAAAGTTGGTTAAACTGACTAGGATCGATATCTTCTAATAAAGGATCATCTGAAAAAGACTGAATACCAATCACTTGTCCTGCACTCACGCCTTTTGCTGTTTGAAACACAACATTCGTCGTATTAATCGGCACGGCTTTTTGCACAAAGTGCGGTGTATTTTCAAGCGGTTTTTCTGCCGGAATAGGCGCTTCTTGGCTAACAATCGCATGCGGAATGCTCGAAAGCACCTGTTGTTTTTGATAGCCTTCTAGTCCATTCATGACAGAAAGCACAATAATCAATGCCATCACACCCAGTACGATGCCAAAGCTTGCCAAATTAGCAACAAGTCGCCCAAAACGATCAGCGCTTTTTGCCCGCCAATATCGCAGGGCGACGTATAAAGAAATAGGTAAATTCATTATTTTTGATTTAATTGTTGAACGAAATCTTCAATATTTTGCGTCACTTTTTTTGTTAGCGTGGTTACCGCGCTATCACTCGCCCAAGCAATATGAGGTGTGATAATTAAATTCGGCATCGTTTTCGCTAATTCAATCAGTGGATTATTTTTCTCTGGTGGTTCTTTCACTAACACATCTAATGCGGCACCACCTAATTGTCCTGATTTTAATGCGTCACAAACTGCTTGCTCGTCAATCAATGGACCACGACCAGTATTGATTAAATACGCACCTTTCTTACAAAGTGACAAGGTTTCTTGATTGATTAAATTTTTAGTTGTTTCAGTCAATGCACAATGCAATGTCAGAATATCGGCCTGTTTTATCACCTCTTCAAAAGGCGTGTAACCTTCACGGCACGTTGTGGCATTTCGATGTTCAGCATAAAGCACTTTCATGCCTAAAAGTTCTGCTAAACGCCCCACTTCTGTACCTAAACAACCTTTTCCAAACACGCCTAACGTTGAACCTTTAACATCCGTAATGGGATAATCAAAGTAGCAGAACTGTTTGCTCTCTGTCCATTTACCGGTTATTTGATCGCGTTGCCAACCTGCTAGACTATGTTTTAACGCAAAAATCATCCCCAACACATGTTCAGGTACCGTCGTAGCAGAATAGCCCGTCACATTTTTAATCGCCACGCCCAATTCTTTTGCCGCGTCTAAATCCACGTTATTGGTGCCTGTTGCGGTGATAGCAATCAATTTTAATTTAGGTAGTTGTTGCAACACCTCACGGCTTAAAATCACTTTACTGGTGATAATAATATCCGCGTCTTTTGCTCGCTCAATAGTTTGCTCCGCAGAAGTATATTCATACTCTACCCAGTTATGCGGAAAGCTTGGACGAGGAATAGGAATATGTTTCGGAATTGCCGTGCTGTCTAAAAATACGATATTCATTGTTATCTCCTTTTACAGAACAAAAGTGCGGTCAAAAACAACGCTGTTTTCAACCGCACTTCTAAATTAGATAGACGTATCTAATTCAGGGAAAGACTTCACTAAATCATCAATGGCTTTCATCTGTGAGACAAAGCCTTCTAATGCCGAAAGTGGCAATGCAGAAGGGCCATCACATTTTGCTTGATTTGGATTTGGATGTGCTTCCAAGAATAAGCCTGCAATACCAATTGCTAAGCCAGAACGGGCTAATTCGGTCACTTGTTCACGACGACCGCCTGAAGCTGCACCAAACGGATCACGACATTGTAATGAATGAGTCACGTCAAAAATAACTGGACTGCCTTTAGACACTTTTTTCATTACGCCGAAACCTAACATATCCACTACTAAATTATCGTAACCAAAGTTCGAACCGCGATCACAAAGGATAATTTTATCGTTACCACATTCTTCAAACTTATCGACGATATTGCCCATTTGACCTGGGCTTAAGAATTGTGGTTTTTTCACGTTAATTACCGCACCCGTTTTTGCCATGGCTTCAACTAAATCGGTTTGACGAGCCAAGAATGCCGGTAACTGAATCACATCCACCACATCAGCAACAGGCTGGCATTGATAGATTTCGTGCACATCGGTAATCACTTTCACGCCAAAGGTTTCTTTTATCTCTTGGAAAATTTTTAAACCTTCTTCCATACCTGGACCACGGTAAGAATGAATTGAAGAACGGTTAGCTTTATCGAAAGATGCCTTAAAAACATAAGGAACGCCCAACTTTTCAGTCACTTTCACGTAAGCTTCACAAACTTGCATCGCCATATCACGACTTTCAAGTACGTTCATCCCGCCGAAAAGTACAAAAGGTTTGTCATTTGCGACATCAATATTGCCAATTTTTACAATTTTATTTTGCATAATATTTCCTTTTTAATGGATGGCATTGGCATCTTTCAATGCTTCGCCTTTCAGTTCTAAAAGTTGAGTTTTTAACAGAGAAGAAGTGGGATCATTTGGACATTGATCCACAAAATATTCTAAATCCTCAATAGCTGAAGGATAAGCGCCCATTTGCGCCAACACTAAGCCACGATCGCGAATATCGTAAGGATCTTTTCTTCCCGCTAACAAGAATTGGATATAATTAAAAGCCAAATCGTTTTGTTCTTCACGAATTAAGGCATTTTTGGCGAGCTGACGGAAACGTGCTGTCAGCATCGGAATATCTGCTCGGGCTAAATCCTCAGGTTGAATTTGAGCGCCAAAACCAAAGGCACCCTCATAGAGTTTCTTCAATTCATCCACTGAAATATATTTTCCGCTCCAAGGATCAATGAACGCTACTTCACCCTCTACTTCTGCACGTAAAATCAGTTGGGTCGGGAAATTTACGGGATAAATCGGTAATTTTAAACTTGCAGCTAAATAAAGTATTAAGGCGCCAAGACTCACCGGCATGCCTTCTCGTTCTTCTAAAATATATGGAAGATATAAATTGCGAGCATAGAAATAATTGTCCGCATCGCAATGAAAGCCCCAATCACCGTAAAATAGCTGTAATAATTGATGAATTTTAGCTTTATCATCCCATTCTTCAGGAATAGCTTGGCGAGCTTTACGCACTAAACTCCCCACGAGCCCTCTTATACGAGGCTCATCAAGTTGCTCTTTCTCACAAATGCTCAAATAAAAATGAGTCAGTTCAGCATACAAGGCTTTTTGATCGTATTTCATTACCGCTTCCAATATCCCAACGTTACGCGCTCATTGTCGCCATAATCCCGTATGGTTGCAACCCCTTGCCAATGATTTTGCCAGAAAATTGACCGCACTTCTTCGCCCTGTTTCCAACCGTGCTCTAACAATAAATAGCCGTTATCTTTTAAATGTACTGGTGCGCACTCAATAAGATGACGTAAATCAGCTAAACCATTTTCACCCGCCACCAACGCCGAACGAGGCTCGAAACGCACATCACCTTGGAAAAGATGCTCATCGGTTTCATCAATATAAGGCGGATTGCTGACGATAATATCAAACTGCCCTTCAACATGTTCAAACCAACGACTCTGCAAGAATTGCACATCAAGCTGATTTTTTTCTGCATTGGATTGCGCTAATTTAACGACTTCTGGCATTAAATCCACACCAATGACATCCAATTGAATAGCCTTTTTTTGACAAATTAGAGAAAGCTCAGAAGCCAACGCCAACGCAATAGCCCCCGTGCCAGTGCCAAGATCGAGAATACGAAAGTGCGGTGGATTTTCTTCCAGTTTTTCTAACGCAATTTGCAATGCTTTTTCTACGAGAATTTCAGTATCGGGACGAGGAATTAATGTTCCTTCAGATACATTTAAAGGCAAGGACCAGAATTCTTTTTCTCCGAGGATATAAGCGATAGGTTCGCCTTTTAAACGACGATCTAAAAGTGCGGTCAATTTTAACCGCACTTTTTCATCAATTTCCGTCTCATCGAAAGCTAAAATTTGCGTTCTAGATTTGCCCGTTGCGTGTTGCAATAGCACTAACGCATCAACTTTGCTATTCTCTGTCGGATTTACCTGATTTAAGGCTTGCGCAGCATCAGCAAGCCATTGTTGATAGGTCATTAATTACTCTCAGATAACGCCGCTAATTGATCCGCTTGATATTCAGTAATAATTGGTTGAATAAGCTCGTCAATTTTGCCGTTCATCACTTCATCTAAACGATAGAGCGTTAAGTTGATACGGTGATCTGTTACACGACCTTGTGGGTAGTTATAAGTACGAATTTTATCAGAACGATCGCCTGAACCTAATAAGTTACGGCGGGTATCTGCTTGCTCTGCGGCTTGACGCTCTTGCTCCGCTTGAACAATACGTGAAGCCAATACAGACATCGCTTTGGCTTTGTTTTTATGTTGTGAACGCTCATCTTGACATTCCACCACAATACCCGTTGGAATGTGGGTAATACGTACCGCAGAATCAGTCGTATTAACGTGCTGACCACCTGCACCAGATGAACGGTAGGTATCAATACGTAAATCTGCAGGATTAATTTCCGGCATTTCAGATTCAGGTAATTCAGGCATAACCGCAACAGTACAAGCTGAAGTATGAATACGACCTTGGCTTTCTGTTTTTGGTACACGTTGTACACGGTGGCCGCCTGATTCAAATTTTAACTGACCATACACGCCATCACCGCTTACTTTGACGATGACTTCTTTATAACCGCCCTGCTCGCTTTCATTTGCGCTGAGCATTTCAACACGCCAGCGTTTACTTTCAGCATAACGGCTGTACATACGGAATAAATCGCCGGCAAAGATTCCCGCTTCATCCCCACCTGTACCTGCACGAATTTCTAAATAGCAGTTATATTCATCATTTGGATCTTTCGGTAATAAAAGAATTTGAAGTTGTTGCTCCACTTCTTCAATTTCAGCTTTGGATTCTTCAATTTCCATTTCTGCCATTTCTTTCATTTCAGGATCATCTAACATCAACTCTGCTTCAGCAATGTTAGAATTAAGCTGATTCCAACGATTAAAACATTTCACCACATCTTCAAGTTGTGAATATTCTTTAGAATACGCACGGAATTTATCCTGATCCGAAATCACCGACGCATCGCCTAGCAATGCCTCTAATTCTTCATAACGTTCTTTTAAACTTTCAAGTTTTGCAATAATAGAATCTTTCATATTTTTATAAAGTTAAAGCCAAAAATAAAATCGGCCTATTTTAGCCGATTTTAAGGGAAATTGACAGACGCAAAATCTGCCTAAAAATGACCGTACTTTAGATGCGAGTCACATCAAACTTCGCTAAATCAATTCGATCTTCAGTGCCATAAAATTGAGCCAAGGCATGACGCAAGGTTTCTGCACGTTTTGGTAAACCTTTTTCAGCATAGGTTTTCACTTGCTCATACACCGCTTGCTTAAATGGTTGCGTATCCCCTGGATTGCCATTCAAATTATCCGCACTAGCAAAATAACGGAATCCCGCCGCTGTGGCTAAAATCCATTCCAATGCTTGGGGCTTCACTTCCACCTTTTCAAAATCACGCTGACGTGCTTCAGAACGACCATCTGGCTCATACCAATAGCCAAAATCTTCTAATTTACGGCGCTCTTTCCCTGCTACCAACCAATGGGCGATTTCATGTAATGCACTGCTGTAAAAGCCTCTCGCAAAGTAAATCGCATTATAAGGCACCTCATCATTTGCCGGAATGTAAATCGGCTCATCCCCACCTTTAACCAATCGCGTATTATATTCTTCTTCAAAACATTGATTAAAAATCGCAATGATATCCTCAAGTTTATGTTCCATGCTTTCTCCAAATATTTTTATAAATAACGCCTCTTAAAAGGTTTGAGAATTATCTCATTTTTAATGTTTTTCACAAAATCTTGGTTAAATAAAAAACGTCTGAAATTAACGTTTCAGACTTTTTTCATCATAAAGTGCGGTCAAATTTTTAGGTGTATTTAAACCTATCTTTAAGCCCCATCTATTTAATATCCCCCTTGGGCGCATGCCCGAAATACCGTTTGTATTCACGGCTGAATTGGCTAGGTGATTCGTAGCCGACTTGGTAAGCGGCTTCGGTAATACCTCGTCCTTCTTGTGCGATCAATCGTCTGGCTTCCATCAAACGTAATGATTTTTGATATTGTAGCGGTGAAAGGCTGGTTATCTTCTTGAAATGACTATGAAATCCAGATAATGACATGCCACTTAGATTTGCCAAGGTTTCCACGGTAATGGTTTCACTGAAATGCTGTTGTAGATAGTGGGTGGATTGGGCAATTTTTTTGGTATGCGATCCATTGCTTACCATGGCTTTAAATTTACCACCTTGTTCGCCTGTAAGGAGTCGATAATAAATTTCTTGTTGGATAAGCGGTGCAAGAAACTCAATATCTTTTGGATTTTCGTGCAAGAGCAATAGACGTTCAACAGCATTTTTGAGAGATTCATCCAGATGCCATTGAAAACCTTCGTCGCCCTGTTGGACATCATCTACAAGGTTTGGATTTGCTAATAAAATCTTGCTAACGCTTTCAATATCAATTTTCATCGACATCACTAAAAACGGCTTTTGCGGCTCTGCACATTTAATCTCGCCACGCATCGGTATGTTTACTGGGCAAAACATAAAATGTTGATTATCAAATCGGTAGCATTGTTCGCCTAGTTGTATTTCACGTTCCCCACTTAACACGATGCAAATGCTCGGTTCTTGAATAATACCCTCGTAGCAAAACGGCTGATCGGCATGGCGAATCACCAAGCCTTTAATTGGAGATGAATAGGTTTCGTTATGTGGAATAACTTTTAATAAGCGTTCTATCGTTTCAGTTGAGAACATAGTTTTGTAGGAATAGGCAAGTTATTTGGATAAATCATATAACACTTCATATTGCCGTTCAATATAATGAACTCACTTTCAACGGCAGTACGCCAAAACATTTAACCAATATTGAATTGAGGACAATATCATGAAAATTTTCTACAAAACATCAGCAACAGCAACCGGCGGACGTGATGGTCGTACCCAAGTGGACGATGATTCAATCGGCTTTGATTTGGTTTCATTTCAAAATGACGGCACCGGAGCTGATGAAAAACACCAACGCGCCGAGTATGGCAAGCACCGCCGCACCGACGAAAAACGGCCGCATGGGGTGGGTGAAAAACTTATTCATGGTTTGGCTTAATTCTGCATGAAGATGCTTTCGGATATGGATTTATTGGGCGGACAGGGTTGTATCTTGTATTGAAGAAGCAAGCCGAAGGTTTGTCAGATACTCAAATGCCCGTATCATTCATATTATTGATATTATTGTTTGAATTGTATTATTTTCAATAATAATAAATAACCCTAAACCAATATAAATAACAGCCATTATCCAACGACTAAACTTCTCTACAATTTCACCAACACCTGAAATATTAGCCAATCTTTGTGCTGTATATACTAAAACAAAAATCAATATTAAAAATACAAGAAGAGTAACTAATAAGTCGACAAGATCTAAAGTCACAAAGTAAGGAACAAAAAGTCCAATATTATCTGCACCACAACTAGCAACTGTAACCAAAGCAACAATACCGACTAATTTTGACAACCCTTTTTCATCCAATTCTTTTTTAGCTCTTTTTTCGCCCTCACAATCGTCGTAAATAGCAACTTTAATACCTAAGTAAATCGGTATTAAACCTAATAAACCCAACACCCATTTTTCCGGAACATAATTCAAAACAAAAGCTAGAAATAAACTAACTAATATTAAAATTACAGAACCTAAATATTGTCCGATATAAATATCTCGATATTCTTTTCTAGTATTTGCTCTAGCAAAAAATATTAATAGTATTACCAACAAATCTACTGCTGTAGCAATATATAAAACAGCAGCAGTAATCACAGTCGAAAACATAAAGCACCTCATAATGAATCCCCTGCCCCCTTGGCACCACGGCTTTTTCAAAAACCGAATCGCGTTCGGATAACAGATTCGTATCTTTCGCTGAAGAGGCAAGCCTGCGGCTTGCTTACCCTCTCCCTAGCCCTCTCC
>NZ_LZOZ01000020.1:0-48519 GCF_001679485.1 Haemophilus sp. CCUG 60358 | reverse complement strand
GGAGAGGGCTAGGGAGAGGGCAACGAACCGCAAGGTTTGTCAGAAATTTAAATTCCTATCACTCATAATAATGAATCCCCTGAAACTCTCTTGCCACCACGGCTTCTTCAAAAGCCGAATCGCGTTTGGACAGCAGCGTAGGCAGGGTAATCACGTTTTGCACGTTCATGCCCTTAGTGGAAAGCAGCATGATTTCATGGCTCAGGCGTGCGGCTTCGAAGCGGTCGTGCGTTACCAGCATACACGTCATGCCCTGCCGCTCGATTTTTTCCACCAGCATGGCGACCAAAATATCGCGCAAATCGCGGTCCAAACCGACGAACGGCTCGTCCAGCAAGGCAAGGTCGCAGCCGCACAGCAGCAGGCGCAAAAATGCTACCCGTTTCGCCATGCCGCCGGACAATTCGGTCGGATATTTGTTCAAATCGCCCGCAGTCAGCCCGACTTTCGCCGCCAGCGCGATGATTTCGCCTTCATCGGGTTTGTCCATAAAAATAGCGATATTCTGCATCGCAGTCAAGTTTTCCGGCAGGCGGTTTTCCTGAAACAGAAAACCCGTTTTGCGGAAAGTATTGCGTATCGTGCCCGATTTCGGCGTTTCCAAGCCCGCAATCAAACGCAAAACCGTCGTCTTGCCACAGCCGCTCGGCCCGAACAAAGCTTTCACTTCGCCATGTTGCAGGTTCAAACTGAAATCGTGCACGATGGGGTCACGGAGAATTTCAAAACGCACGTTTTCAAGACAGAGCATCACCTTCTCCACGGCATAAACAAAATTTCCAAAGGCTTGGTAATCAGGTATTCAAACAGTGACACAAACACGATAACCAACACCACATAAGCCATCACCGTCGAAGTCCCCCTGATAGCGCAAGCGTCCTCGCTTGTGCCATTACAATCTATTGTGGTTTCGGAGTTAGCAAAATCCCGAGGCAAGCTCACGAATAAAGTTTACCGGAAAAGTGATATTTGGCGATAAAGTGATTACCTGTTTAAGTTCTTCAATTTTCTTCTAATGACAAAAAAGTGCGGTTATAAAATCAAAAGGATTCTGAACGTTGGCTTTGCCAACGGCTCCCCAGATAGCCCCTCCTTCTGACGCGTAGTTTTATCTATCTAAAAAATAAGCAAATTGAAGTTATTCATGAAAATAGTAAAAATCTGAATCAAACGAAATTGATTTTCAGGCACGCGTTAGGAAACGCGCGCTATCGTGGGGATGTTCGAGTGCGCCGATGCCGCCTTCTTGATAGGCGCGTATCCATCGTCGCAGGTGGGTTCGGGAGATGCCGTAATGATCTGCGGTACGCTGTTGGCTGCGTATATGCAGGTAGTGGAGTACGGCTTGGTATTTGAAGTGTAATGTATATTTGCTCATAAAAAAACTGCACCTTGTGAGTTGGAGGGGATGTCCAACTTTTGGGGTGCAGTTCAGGGTTTGCTCAGGTTTTCAGACGACCTTCGGATTTGGGCGAACCTTATTCCGTTACCGTTTTACGGATGAGCTTTTCCGCATTGGCGAGTGTGTTTTCCACTTCGGCGAACTCTATTTTGCTGCCCGACACCAGCGCGCGCGTATCGTTGAATACGACTTGGACTGCGCCGTCAGCTTCGGTAACGAGGACGCGCAACGGCAGTTGCAGGGCGAAGGCGGGGTCTTTTTGCATCAGCGGTGTGCCGGCTTTGGGCGTGCCGAAAACGATGACTTTCGCGGGCTGCATGTCCAAACCACTTTGTCGCGCTGCGGCTTGGTGGTCGATGACGGCGAACACGGTCATGCCTTTTTCTTTAACGGCGGTTTCCAAACGGCGGACGGTATCGTCGAAGCTGTATTTGCTGACGGCGGTATGGGTTTGATTCATGGCTGAACTTTGTCGGGAATCGGTTTGTCGGGCGGCATCGCCGCTATGTGAAGCGCTGGCGGCTTTAGCAGCGGGCGCGGCATAGGATACGGCGGCAGGAAGGACGAGTGCGGCGGCAGTCAGCGCAGCAGTCAGTAATTTTTTCATGGTTGTTTCTCCAAACGGTTGAATAAAGACATCAATCTAAACGGTTCGGCGGCAAAAAGCAATGCCCGTCAGCAAAAGGGTCGTCTGAAACGGGAGTGGTTTTCAGACGACCCTTTGAGACAAAATCAACGCTGCGCATCAACCGCTTCCAATGCGCGCAGGGCGTAAGTGTAGGCTGCGCCTGCGTTCAGGGCGATAGCGGTTGCCAGCGCGCCGGCGATTTCGCTTTCAGTCGCGCCCGCTTTGGCGGCTGCGGCGGCATGTACGCTGATGCAGCTTTCGCAACGGGTAGTGATGGCGACGGCGATGACAAAGTATACGCGCACGTTTTCGTTTGCCGCTTTATCCAACACGTCGCGCGTGCGGGCATCGTTTTTGCCTTCTTGGACGTAGAGTTCGGTAATCGATTTCGGGTTTTGCCACAGGCGGGCGTTGACGGCGTGGAAGCCGTAGATGAGTCTTTGGTTTGCCATGATTTTGCTTTATAAAAAATTTCAGACGACATTATAACAAGATAAGGTCGTCTGAAAGAGAAAGGTCGTCTGAAAACAAGTGTAACCGGTATCACGAAAACGCAGTCGACTACCGCATCAAATACCCCTACAGCCCAGAACTGCCGACGCCGATCAACACGGTAACCAACATGGAAAACCTGCTTGCGGCAAGCACGGTCAGTGCAATGGCAATCAATTCGTGCGGTTTGTTGGACACGAAATAAGGCGCGATGACGTAAATCAACATGCAACCCGGCGCAGCTTCCATCACGATTTGTGCGCGGCGGCTTAAGGTACGGTTGCGCAAGGCGAAAAAACCAATAAGGCGGGTGGAATACGTTACCGCCAGCATGCCGGCAAACAGCAGGAACGACTACCAAGAGAGCAAATCCTTCATTCTTTCCCCCTGATAGCGCAAGCGTCCTCGCTTGTGCCATTACAATCTATTGTGGTTTCGGAGTTAGCAAAATCCCGAGGCAAGCTCACGAATAAAGTTTACCGGAAAAGTGATATTTGGCGATAAAGTGATTACCTGTTTAAGTTCTTCATTTTCTTCTAATGACAAAAAAGTGCGGTCATAAAATCAAAAGGATTCTGAACGTTGGCTTTACCAACGGCTCCCCAGATAGCCCCCCTTTCTGACGCGTAGTTTTATCTATCTAAAAAATAAGCAAATTGAAGTTATTCATGAAAATAGTAAAAATCTGAATCAAACGAAATTGATTTTCAGGCACGCGTTAGGAAACGCACGCTATCGTGGGGTCCAGGTTTTGGGGTGCAGATCAAAGTGCGGTCAATCTTAAGTGAATTTTATATTAATTTTGATATTCCATAATTCACTAAAAATCCACCAACCACTAGCCATAAATAAATTAGTATTCCTAAAATCAGAGGTTTTAATCCTGCTTTCTTGATTGCGCTTGCTTGTGTAGTTAAGCCGAGCGCAGCCATCGCTGAAATTAATAAGAAAGAATCGATTTCAACTAATAAGTTTACAAGTTCTTTTGGTAATAAATCAAAAGAATTAAAAATCGCAACACCAATAAAAAGTACAGCAAACCAAGGAATTGTAATTTTGTGTGATGTATTTTCTGATACTCCATTACTACGTGTTAATAACCAAGAAAGCATTAATAAAAATGGGGCGAGCATCATCACTCGGATCATTTTGGAAATGACGGCAGTATTTGCCACGATAGGATCAATATTTTCCCCAATCGCATAAACTTGAGCCACCTCATGCACGCTAGAGCCAACATAAATACCGAATTGATGAGCATTAATTAAATGTTGTGACCAAGTGTAGAAAAAGGGGTAAGTAAAAATAGCAAGCGTCCCGAAAATGACCACTACGGCAATCGCTACTGAAACTTTATGAGATTCTGCTTTGGTAACAGGCTCTGCCGCCATAACCGCTGCCGCACCACAAATACTACATCCAGCCCCAGTGAGATAAACTAATTGTTTATCCATTTTTAGATAACGAATGCCTAAAAGTGCGGTAAAAAAGAAGGTTGAAATTAGCATAATCGCATCAGTGACAACAGCATTTAATCCTACATCGGCAATATCGCCAAAAGTGAGGCGGAAACCATACAACACAATGCCAGTGCGAAGAAGCGTGCCTTTCGCAAATAACACGCCTTTTTCCACTTGTGTTGAAAATTGCGGATAAATGGTATTGCCGATTGCCATTCCCAGCAAGATGGCAATAATTAAAGCACTGATATGATAATGATGGGAAAAATCAGTGTTTCCTAAATAGTTAGCAAGTATAGCGATAATCGCAATAAATATAAGTCCGAAATAAAAGGGACGAGTGTTCATTTTTCCTTTCCTTAGTGAGTCAAGCGGTTTCATCTAAAATTTTGCCAAAATAGCTTTCGACTAAGCGACGAGTAACATCAGTTTGTGGATTAAATGAAAAACCTGAAGCGTGGGTGCAATAAGTTAAGCCATTTTCAGTTAAAAATGTTGGAATACTTGGCGCAGCCTGTAATTCTACACTTTAGCTTATGCAGAGCAGAAAATATAAAAATCTCAGATTTAGACGTAACATAACAAATGCATTGTAATAAATTATGTGCCAAATTGTAAGGCATATTAGTAAAAATGGCTAGGATATTGAATGTTTAATAGGGTTCAAAAGGAAATCAATCAAATTATTAATCGTGGTTTTGACCGCACTTTGATCTGCCCCCCAAAAGTTAGACAGGTTAGTTAACTTAAATATTGAGCTCGGTATTGCACCGGGCTCAACCCTTTGAAAGCAAGTTTAATTCGTTTTTGGTTGTAATACACTAAATATTCTTCAATTTCAGCCTGTAATTCAGCAATTGAATGATAAGTCCGAGAGTAAAAGCACTCTGATTTTAGTATCGCAAAAAAACTTTCAATCACCGCATTATCGTAGCAATTTCCTCGGCGACTCATACTTTGCACCGCTTTACCCTCCAACATCTTTACCCATTCCGCCGTGCCATACAATACACCTTGGTCGCTGTGAATAATCGGGCATTCTGTCGGTTTAAGAATTGTAGCGTGCAACTTGTTGCACGAAATCGTGAATGCCCGAAAGGGTTAAATAACGTTCCGTGCGTGATTCGGTCGTGCATCAAGATGCACGCTACGAGGGGTAAATAATCCTCCTATATGTTGAATTTTGGTTGTCAGCCTTGTTCATTATATAGCGAGGATTTTTTTCTGTTCATCGCTTAAGCTATTTGTCTCCATACGCATAGCGTATGGTTTTTATAGCCTGACTTTGCCTGGCTATAATCAAAGGCCGTCTGAAAATTCAGACGGCTTTTATATAACGAAGTGCGGTTAAATTTTTAGGTGTTTTTTGTGAATTATCCTAAGAACTCAACCACTTGTTTTTAAAACTTCACTGTTTCACCATCTTCTGGAATTGCTACATTTTCAAGCTTATTTGCTTGGACAAATTGGCGTAAATCCTTACGGTAAACAGACATATGATTTACTGCATCCATGTGCACCGTGATAAGTTTTGTATTTGGTAGCATGTTACGAGCATGAGCAACATCTTGTAACCCCATAATAATGCCATCATTCGGAAAAGCTAAGGTACGCGCATCACCTGTGTTCATAATCATTACATCAGGTTTATAACGATTAATGGCTTTGTTTACTTCGGCAGTCCAAACTGTGTCACCAACCAAATAAACCGTTGGATGGTCTTTCGCTTGGAATGTTACGCCCATCGCCTCATCTAAAATCTCGGCTAATTGTGGTACAGCGTACATTTCCGTTGTGCCGTGAGAACCGCCGGTTTTATTTAAAATAATACCTTCGAACTCCACCGGTTTTTCTAGCGATAAACTGGTTATGTTAGTAAAACCTTGCGCTTTGAGTAAGTCGCCATCCCGTTCATGTTGCACAAAAATTTTGATGGATTTAGGTAAAATTTTTTGTGCAACCTCATCCCAATGATCTTCATGTGTATGAGTTAAAATAATGGCATCAACATCTTTAAAAGTATCTTCTGCTTTCATCGGCAATTCCACAAGTGGATTACGCAAATGGCTATTTAATGTTCCTTCAAAGCCTGCATAACGTCCTTTTTCAGCAAGCATCGGGTCAATTAAAAAAGTTTTCCCTGCATAGTTTAGGCGACCAGTAGCATTGCGGATATGTTGGTAGCTATCAGTGTTTTTAGAGGCAAGATCTACGGCGAAAGTATTTGCGCTAATAGCCAATGCTGTAGTGCTAATTAAGGTTTTTAAGTTCATTGTTTTTCCTTTTCTATACGTTATTGAATGAATAAACATATTATAGTGAGAACAAGATTGCGTAAAAATGGATAAAAAATCAATAAACGTAATAATCGGGTCATTTCTGTGTTATGCTCATATCAAAGTAGGAGAATAAAATGAATACACCCACAGTTGCTTTGATTGTGTATGAACAAATGATGCCCATTCATTTTGCGATGGCATATTCCGTTTTTTCTATGTCGGATTTAAACGGCAAGCCGTTATTTGACTGTAAAATCGTTAGCGATTCGGACAACCTGACAAACTCGCTATTTCACATACATTTAGATGGAGGTTTAGAATGGTTGGATAATGCCGATATTGTTGTGATGACTGGATGGCATGATACTCAAGTAATGCCGAGTGAGGCTTTATTAACAGCATTACGGCAAGCATATCAACGTGGTGCGACAGTGGTGGGTTTATGTTATGGTGCCTATGTGTTAGCGTGCAGTGGTCTACTTAACGGCAAAAAAGCAACCACACATTGGCTAGGAGATAGTGATTTTACTTGTCGCTTTCCACAGGTGAAATGGGATTTAAATCCTATTTATTTAGAACAAGATCGACTGATTACCTCCGCAGGAACAGCCGCTTCCATGGATTGTTGTCTTTCTATTGTTCGTAAATTATATGGTGTGAAAATTGCCAATCATATTGCCCGAATACTGGTTATCCCTCCTCATCGTGAAGGCGGACAAGCACAATTTATCGAACGCCCTATTTCTCGTTCCACACCTAATCATAATATCAATGCGTTGCTTGCTTATTTAAATGAAAATCTGACCGCACTTCATTCGACTGATAGCCTTGCAGAACGTTTGTCAATGAGCCGTAGCACTTTCACCCGACATTTTCGTAAAGCAACCGGAATGTCATTAAATCAATGGTTAATTGAAGCAAGGCTACAACGAGCAAGAGAGCTTTTGGAAAGCACAGATTTATCTATTACAGATATTGCAGAACAAAGTGGATTTCATAGCGATACCGCCTTGCGTCAGCACTTCTTGAAAAAACATAAAATTTCACCGAATCGCTGGCGTAAGCAGTTTCAAATTGAGGATGTTTAGATCTTTTTATTTTAAAGTGCGGTCAGATTTTTAGATGTTTTTGCAAATTCAATTTAAAATTAAAACCGCTTGTTTGATCTAAACTCAGTCTATTCCTCTTCCCCTCCCTATCAAAAAGTTTGATAAGCGTTTGAAATAAAAAAGGTGAGATAAAATACTCACCTTCTAAACTCACATTTTGTAATTAGCCGAACACTTTTTCCAAGTGTGCTTGGTAGTCTGCTAAGTATTGTTCTACTTGTGGATTTTTAATCACATCGTTACATAAGAATGTTGGCAGACGGGTCAAGCCGATGAACTCGTTGAGTTTGTGGAAAGGCATGTACACAGCATCTACGCCTTTGCCTTCGAAGAAATCGCCTTCACGGGTGAACGCTTCAATCGGCGCATTCCACGTAAGCGAAAGCATGTGTTTTTTGCCTTGCAACAAGCCACCTGTGCCGTAGCCTTCGGTTGGATTTACACGATGGCGGCCATCACTGTGGTAAAGCTTGCCGTGTCCAGCGGTTAATACTTCGTCTATGTATTTTTTCACTGTCCAAGGTTCGTGCATCCACCAACCTGGCATCTGCCAAATCACGGTATCCATCCACAAGAATTTTTCGATTTCTGCTTCAACATCATAGCCGGCATCTATCACGGTTTCTTTTACATTGTGTCCAAGTGCGGCCAAAACTTCTTTCGCTTTTTTATGAATCGTGTGGTTCAACTCGCCATGTGAATGGCCGAAATCTTTACCACCGTCTAATAATAAAATATTCATTTTTTCTCCTTTAGCTGATAATTTACCGATTACTAAGCACTTTACTAATGCAACAATTTAACCAATCAATAAGCGCCAACTATTAAATGCACTACTCAAATTCGAGAGTTTGATAGAAGTTAAAAGCGCAATAAAAAAGCCTTGAAGTCATTATTTTCAAGGCTTTAAAGTCTTTCATAGGACTTGATAGGTTTATTTTGTGGTGGAGCTGGCGGGAGTTGAACCCGCGTCCGAAATTACTCTACCTTCAGCACTACACGTTTAGTCTCGTCTTTAATTTCACTTAAGCATGCGGACAGACACGCTAAACTTAAGCTAGTTTGATTCAATTTAGTGCTTCGATCCTCAAACAGCGGCTTCCACACGATCTCGTTTTGGTTTGACTCCGCTTTATCCCCGTCTTACGAGCGGAAGCTGGGGAGCGAAGGCTATGAGCAGGTTATTAAGCTGCTAAAGCGTATTGTTCGTCGTTTGCGACTATTTTTTTGCGGTTTATTTACGAGGCCTACCGCACCTCGACGTGCACCTTGGGCTTCGCTAATCCCGTCGAATCCAGAATCAGCCCCAAAATCGTTCGGCAGTTTATCAAAAAATCTAAGAAAGGAAAAGAAGCTATTTATTAACCATAGAAGTTAGGGTAAAATTTTGCCACTTTTTTATAAGGAATCGAATAATGAAAACATTAAAATCTCTGACCGCACTTTCATTAGGTGCATTATGTTTAGCATTTAACACACAAGTTATTGCAAAAGAAGCAACACCCGCAAAAGCAACACAAACCCAACAACAAGCGGTAAAAGCGAGTGATAACATCGACAAATACCTTGCCATCAATATTGGTAATCGTGAAATGGTGGTTGATGAAAATGGCCAAGCGTTAAGTGCATTCAAACATGAAATCACTAACATTGGTCAAAAACCAATCAAAAACATTCAATGGGTGGGTGTGTATGTGAATAACCGCAAAGTTATTTACAGCCAAGATATGCAAATCAATTTAGAAACCCCATTACAACCAGGTAAATCCATCAATATTAATTTACAAATTCCGTTTGTTCAATTGGCTGAAGATGCTCGTAAAGTCTTTATGAACCAACAAGAAAAAATTGATGTTTATCCTATTGAACGCGTTATCCTGTTTGGTGATAAAACCGTTCTTTCTGATCGTTAATTCTCTTATCTAGCCCACGTAATGTGGGCTTTTTAACAACTGTATACTTGAACAGCTATTTTCTTTTCGATATACTAAAAACACGCCTAATTTGGACCGCACTTACCGCATGAACTCCACCCGAAAAATCATTCACATTGACATGGATTGCTTTTATGCCTCTGTTGAAATCCGTGAAAATCCAACGCTACAGGGTAAACCTGTTGCTGTGGGGGGAAGTTCTCGACAACGTGGTGTGCTCACCACCTGTAATTATGAAGCTCGAAAATTTGGACTACACAGCGCGATGCCGACAGCACAAGCCATCAAAAAATGCCCTAATCTGATTTTAGTGCCCGTTAATATGCCGCTTTATAAACAGGTATCCGCACAAATTCATCAGATCTTTCAACGCTATACTTCTATCATTGAGCCACTTTCATTAGATGAAGCTTATTTGGATGTCACGGATTGTACACAATGTTCAGGATCTGCCACTTGGATCGCACAAGAAATTCGCCAAGCCATTTTTGATGAGCTAAAACTAACCGCCTCTGCTGGTGTGGCGCCCCTTAAATTTCTCGCTAAAATTGCTTCCGATATGAATAAACCGAACGGACAATTTGTGATTCAACCTCATGAAGTTGAGCAGTTTGTAAAAACGTTGCCATTAAAAAAAATCCCTGGTGTGGGCAAAGTCACTTCTGAACGTTTATTAAAAATGGGATTAGAAACTTGCGAAGATGTGCAAAAACTCGATCAATCTATTTTGTTAAATATCTTCGGTAAAATGGGTAAGCGAATTTGGGATTTTAGCCATGGCATTGATGATCGTGAAATCCAAGCTCATCGAGAACGAAAATCTATCGGTGTAGAACGCACTTTATCCGAAAATATTAGCCATCTCGAACAAGGTATAGCGCTGCTAGATAATCTCTATGCCGAGCTTATTCGTCGCATTGAACGAAGTGCGCCGAATATCCCCTTAACTGCTTTTCGCAAAATTGGGGTGAAATTAAAGTTTGAAGATTTTCAGGTGACAACCTTAGAAAAAACTGGCTTAACTTTATCGTTAGAAAGCTTTCAGCAATTATTAGAACAAATTTGGCAACGTAGCCACGGAAAATCCATTCGTCTCGTGGGATTACACGTAAATTTACCGGAAGAAAGCCATTTAGAACAAATGAGCTTGTGGTAAAACACAAAAGAAAATGACCGCACTTTTATTCATTCTATCCCGAGTAGGATAAAGAAAAAACAAAAGTGCGGTCATTCTTATGAATTTGTTGAGTTGGTCGATAAGCCGAGTTCTGTCGTGGACAATCATTCCTCTAGGCGACAAATTACTCTGCCGCTCAAGCAACCTACCCGAACTCTGGACGGGCCATCCATTGAGTTCCTATTTGGTCTTGCTACGAGTGGAGTTTACCTTGCTGCACGTTGTTACCAACGGCACGGTGTGCTCTTACCACACCCTTTCACCCTTACCGTTTTCACGGCGGTCTGCTCTCTGTTGCACTGGTCGTCGGCTCACGCCGCCCGGACGTTATCCGGCACTCTGCCCTTTGTAGCTCGGACTTTCCTCTCGTTTACTTGTCCCACTAGGTCGTGCGAACACGGTTAAGGGCTTCAATAAACCAGCGATTGTCTAACCAACTCGCGGCGTAGTATAGGGGGAATTCAAAGAGCGGTCAAATTTTCATTCTTATTTTTAATAACTTCCGTTAGAATAGCCCTGCAAAACACGGTTATTTTCAACCGCACTTTTATCATAAGGATTTCCTATGAATTATTTACAAATCGCACGAGAAACCCTTTCCGTTGAAAGCCAAGCGCTCGCACAACTAAGCCAACGCTTGGATGATGAGTTTTCTCAAGTTGTCGATCTTATCCTTGCTTGCGAAGGTCGTTTGGTCATTGGTGGCATTGGTAAATCGGGGCTAATTGGCAAAAAAATGGTGGCGACTTTTGCTTC
Source organism: Haemophilus sp. CCUG 60358 (assembly GCF_001679485.1). Taxonomy (GTDB): domain Bacteria; phylum Pseudomonadota; class Gammaproteobacteria; order Enterobacterales; family Pasteurellaceae; genus Haemophilus_D. The sequence goes on along the minus strand of NZ_LZOZ01000020.1, from coordinate 37,282 downwards.
TACAGGAACACCAAGTTTCTTCCTTCACCCTACAGAAGCCTTTCATGGCGATTTAGGTATGTTAAAACCCATCGACATTGTGATGCTGATTTCTTATAGCGGTGAAACCGATGATGTAAATAAACTCATTCCAAGTTTGAAAAACTTTGGTAATAAAATTATTGCCCTAACCAGCAATAAAAACTCAACACTTGCTCGCCATGCGGATTATGTTTTGGATATCACTGTCGAACGCGAAGTCTGTCCAAATAACCTCGCCCCAACCACTTCTGCGTTAGTGACTTTAGCATTAGGTGATGCCCTTGCCGTTTCATTGATTACTGCTCGCCATTTCCAACCAGCTGATTTTGCGAAATTCCATCCGGGTGGAAGTCTTGGTCGTCGTTTGTTATGCAAAGTAAAAGATCAAATGCAAACTCGCCTGCCAATTACGACACCAGAGACCAGCTTCACTGATTGCTTAACTATTATGAATGAAGGTCGTATGGGTGTGGCATTAGTCATGGAAAACCAACAACTTAAAGGCATTATTACCGATGGTGATGTGCGCCGAGCATTAACGGCTAACGGTGCTGACACGCTTAATAAGACCGCGAAAGAATTGATGACCTCGTCACCAAAAACTATTCATGAAAATGAATTCTTAGCGAAAGCGGAAGACTTGATGAAAGAGAAGAAAATTCACTCTCTTGTTGTGGTCAATGATGAAAATAATGTTGTGGGCTTAGTGGAGTTCTCAAGCTAATGATTAACGAAAAATTAAAGAAAATTAAATTGGTCATTACCGATGTCGATGGCGTATTAACTGACGGACTACTCCATTATGATGCAAATGGCGAAGCGATTAAAAGTTTCCATGTGCGCGATGGACTTGGTGTCAAAATGTTGATAGATGCAGGTATTCAAGTAGCCGTATTATCGGGCAGAGATTCGGCGATTCTGCGTAAGCGAATTAGTGATCTCGGAATTAAATTGTTCTTTTTAGGTAAGCTTGAAAAAGAAAGTGCTTGTTTGGATCTCATGAAACAAGCTGGTGTTACTGCTGAACAAACTGCCTATATTGGTGATGACAGCGTCGATCTTCCCGCTTTTGCCACCTGTGGCCTTTCTTTTGCTGTAGCAGATTCTGCACCTTATGTGCAAAATGCTGTGGATTATGTGCTTTCACTTGGCGGCGGAAAAGGTGCATTCCGTGAAATGTCGGATATGATTTTACATGCTCAGGGCAAAGATGAAGTCTATACTTCAGCCAAAGGCTTTTTAAAATCAGTCAAAAATATGGGACAATAACACCTATAACACTATTCAAAATACCTAAAAAAATAACCGCACTTTGATGATTCAAAAGTGCGGTTATTTCTTTTTATGTTTTATTGATTTGCCGGTAATGCACCTGAATTCCAAGTCGGTGCTTCAGCTGGTTTCTTCACTTGTAGCATAAAGCGCTGATTTACCGTCGCTTGTGGTTGAACAATCGTACCCGATGGGGTCGAGAATGAAATACCGCCTTTCAACAATTGTTGTACACTACCGGTATTAAATTCAGCCCCTTTCCAACCAAGGTTGAAATCATAACCCGATGAAACCCAGAACTCTGAATTTTTACGTACCAAATGTTGATACTTCGGTGTAATCGCAATATGTACCAACACACGATCGCCTAAAGAATTCAATTCAAACTTACGAACGGTTCCCACTTCAACACCGCGATAAAGCACTGGTGAGCCTTCCGTTAAATTCATCGCATCACTGGTTTCCAAAATAAATGGCACGCCATTGCTGTATTTATTTCGAGGTTGTGCAGTTTGTGCTAAATTAAACTGTGTTTTTGATGGACCTTTGCCTAACTCAATATCAATGTAAGGCTGTAAAAGGCTATCTAAGTTTTCAATTCCACCCGCTGAGATTTGTGGGGAAATCACTTTAAATACAGTACCCTCTTTTGCAATCATCCCCATATAACTTGGGTTAATTAATGCTTTTGCTGTGATACGATTTGTTTTTTGATCAAGGGCAATCTGCTCAACTTCCCCAACATTCATACCTAGATAACGCAAGCTCATTCCTTTACTTAAAGCCGTTGCATCATCTGTGAGTAACGTAATCACTTGTCCTGCTGATTTGGCTCGCAGTTCACTTGGATAAAGCGTTTTATTTTTGCCTGAACCCGTATTATCAAAGCTAATCGCGCCTTTTAATGAACGAGCAACTGGTGATGCCTGGATACTAATGCCTTTCGGCGTAATATCAATTTGTGCTGCACTTTCTACCCAGAATACACTTTTATCTGTAAGAAGATTTTGATAAGCCGGATAAATATACACATCAATATCAAAGTTATTGGCTTTCGGTCTTACGTTAATAATTTTACCCACTTCAAACTGACGATAAAGCACCACAGAACCTTTGCTAATACTTGGCAAATTAGTGGAATGTAGCACAATACTTGGATTCACTAAGTTACCCGTAATACCCGTTTCTGCACTACTGATATCTTTATAAAGTGGATAGCTTGAATGTGGGGCGCCACTTCCTTTTTTAGGTAATACTCTCACCCCACCTTGTAGCCATTTTGATGGTGTTGCTGATTCAAAACGTAATCCGTCTATACCAAAACTTACATCAAAATTAGAGGCAGCCACAAATTGAGTGTTCTCATGAATAAGATTGCGATATTCCGCCGCAATTGCCGCTTCAAATTTCACACCATCAACATTTAAGTGCTGCTTCACAATTTGACCAATAGCAATATTGTTATAAAACACCGATTGCCCTTCAGTAATACCATAAGTTTCTGGTGCGGTTAAGGTTAAAATCAAAGTATTCGGTGCTTTGAGCAATAACTCATGTTCTCGAATCACATCAAATTGTGTTTTGCTTTCTCCACTACCTGGAATAATTTCAAAATAATCTCCGCGGAAGAATTTTTTCGGATTAGCCACATCACCCAAATCTAACTTACGATTTTTTAACACAATACGTGTATTCGTTTTTAAGAGGTTAGCTTGGTTTGGATCGATTAATAATGTGCCTTTTAAAATTTCTTCATTATTTTCGTCCGCACTTAAAGATGAAAGAAGACCCACTTGCTCATCACCATAATAAACCGAGGTTTGCCCAGCATCTAAACCCGCAGTCACTGGAATAGTCACCTCAACTTCAATACCTCGTTTAGCTGCTTGCAAGTTAGAATAAAGCGTATAGTGGCTATTAGTCACAGCTTGTGGGCTATCTGGCGGTGAATCAAATGATACCGCACCTTGCACCACTGAATTTAAACTATCAATCTCTACATTCACACCTGATGCATTAATGTTAGCGTTAATACCACTGATATTCCAGAAGCGTGAATCTTTCTTCACAAAACGAGTAAAGGCTTTATCAATCACCACATCAATTTCAACTTTATTCTCTTTATTGAAGCGGTAATCATAAATTTTCCCGACCGGCATTTTTTTGAAGTAAACAGAAGCCCCAATTGAAATCGAACCTAAATCATCCGAAATTAAATGAATTAATAAATCGCCAGGATTTACTTGTGCAATAGGCCCTTGTTCTTCCGCAATAAATTCATCTTCTGAATCACCATCACCTGGTTGAAGCGTAATGTAATTTCCTGAAACTAAAGAGTCTAAACCTGAAATCCCCGCGAGCGATACGCTCGGTTGCACAAGCCAAAATTTAGTATTTTCCTTTAACACATCGGTGGCTTCAGAATGAATACTTGCCTCAACTTTCACTTTTTGCATATTGTCAGTAAAGTTAACCTTCTTCACAACACCAATTTGCAAACCTTGATAGCGAATCGGTGTTTTATCTGCAACCAACCCTGCACCATTAGAAAACGTGATCGTAATCATCTTTCCTTGTTCTTGCACAATTTGGAAAAATAAAATCGCACCAATACATAATGCAATAAAAGGTAACAACCAAAACGGTGAGATGCGTTTATTCTTACGTAATAACGCTTCTACATTGTTATATTGCTCATCAATAGATTGAGATTCTGGTTTATTGTTTTCTGTCATAAATTTTCCAAATTAATCGACTATCAAACTGAGAAGTTGAAATCATAGTTAAAAACACTGCTGCACCGAAATAAAATGCGGCAGGGCCTACAGTAAAATTAATAATCTGTCCGCGTGTCACTAGAGACATCATCAAAGCTAACACAAAAAGATCCAGCATTGACCAACGTCCTACAAAGTGAACGATATGTAATAGCCGCATTTGCCATTTAATTGAATGTCGCCATTTAAAATGCACGCTTGCCAGTAAATACAACATAATGAGGACTTTGCTTACTGGCACAAAAATACTGGCGAAGAATACCACGAAAGCAACAAAATAGCTGCCCATGCTTATAAATGACATCACGCCCGACATCAAGGTATCTTGTGACAAATTTCCTGTTAAATAAACACCGGATATTGGGAGCAAGTTTGCCGGGAAAAGCATGATAATACCCGCCACTAATGTCGCCCAAACACGTTGTAATTTCACACTATCAGGTGTTTCAATAAGGGATGCACAACGTGGGCAAATTGCACGATGACGGTAATCGTATTCTTGATCTTCTTTTAAAAAAGTGTAATCACAGGCAGTACAAAGTTCTAACGGTTTATCGCTTTTGGTAACCGGTTTCTGATCGGGATAAAAATCATGCCACAAGTCATCTAAATTAATTTTAATGAATAATAACGTGGTTAAAAGTGCAGTAAAAACAAAAGCAATTAAATACACATCTACTTCTAATGTGGCATATTCACGCACTTTAAACATGGTGACACCCAGTGCAACTAAATAGACGTCAAACATGACCCAAGGCTTAATATATCCCACAAATAATAAGACATTACGAGGCTTAATTTTGAGTAATTTAGAAAGCTGCAACATAATGACTAAAATCGCAAAAGATACAGGCATTAAAACAGCACAGATAAAAATCATAAATGCAGTATAGGAATATCCCTCCACTGCCATTTTCCAAATTCCTTTCCAAACAGAAGCATCAATTTTAGTACCCAGTAAATCTAAGCTCAATAAAGGATAGCCTAAAGCAAATGGCATTAAAATTAAGATAGAAAGGGCGATTAATGAACAACGTTTAAGTGACCAACGACTTCCTGATTGCAATTTATGATGGCAACGCGGACATTGCGCGTATTCCCCTTCTTGCGGACGACAAACAGACACCGTTGCATCGCATCCTATGCAACGCACTAGTCTATAAGTGGCATGAGTAAAATCAGGTGTTTTTGTCATTATGTTTTCAGAAATTATAAAAGTGGACTATTTTAGCCTGAATTAAGGGAATTTGTGAAGTTATTCATTAGAATTAGAAACGGAATTATTCTGTCCAACCATTGTCAATCCTTATAAAAGTGCGGTAAACTGTGCAAGTTTTTATTTTTTTATCCTAGGAAAACTCAGAAATGACAGATTCTCAAGTTGAAGCCCAAGTTGAAAATAATGCTGAAGGCGTTCAAAAATTAACTGATACAAAAGCGATCATTGCATATCTTATAGAAAAATTTCCACTTTGCTTTATTGCAGAAGGTGAAGCTAAACCATTAAAAATTGGTCTTTTCCAAGATCTTGCTGAAGCATTAAAAGATGATGAACGTGTCAGCAAAACTCAATTGCGTCAGGCTTTACGTCAATACACCTCCAACTGGCGCTATTTACACGGCTGCCGCGAAGGTGCTGAGCGTGTGGATTTATACGGTAACCCTGCTGGTGTATTAGACGCAGAACATGTTTCTCATGCGACTCAACAATTAGCAGATGCAAAAGCTAAATTTGCAGAAAAACGCAAAGCAGAATTAGCAGCCAAAAAAGCACAACAAAAACGACCTGCTCGTAAACCAAATTCAAATCAAGCAACTCGCAAACCAAAAGCCCCGCAAGTAAAACTAAGTGCGGTTGATTTCACAACACTTTCTGCAGGTAGCAAAGTGAAAGTGAAAGTAGCAGAACAAGCGAAAAATGCGACCGTATTAAATGTGGAAAAAGATGGCGCACGCGTAGAACTTGAGAATGGTTTAGTGATGACTGTCACCGCAGATCGTTTATTTGCCTAATAATTTATTTCTTATCGGGAAAGGTTAAATGAAATTACATACAACCAAAAGTCTTATTGCGACAGCAATTTTAGGTGCGTTATTTCTTCATTCGTCTGACACATTTGCCGTGCAGCCGAAATTAAAGCAAAGCGATATTACGATTCCTTCCGCAACTGACGCAAACCAGTTAGCAACAAAGCGTGCAACGACACGTTTAACACAATCACATTATCGTAAATTCCAGCTTGATGACGCCTTTTCCGAAAAGATTTTTGATCGTTATATTAAAAGCTTAGATTACAGCCATAACACCTTTTTAAAATCAGATATTGATGATTTACGTGCTAAATATGGTTCTAAATTAGATGATCAACTTAATGAGGGCGATCTTTCAGCTGCATTTGCGATTTACGATCTGATGATGAAACGTCGCTATGAACGTTATGCTTATGCATTATCTTTATTAGATCAAGAACCTGATTTAAAAGGTAATGATCAAATTGAGATCGACCGTGAAAAAGCACCTTTTCCTACAAGCGAAGAAGAAGTAAACAAGCTTTGGGAACAACGTGTTAAAAATGATGTAATCAGCCTGAAATTAAAAGATAAAAAATGGCCTGAAATTAAAGAAAAACTGACTAAACGCTACAATTTAGCCATTCGTCGATTAACTCAAACCAAAGCGGATGACATTGTTCAGATTTATATTAATGCCTTTGCTCGAGAAATCGATCCGCATACAAGCTATCTTGCTCCGCGTACTGCAAAAAGCTTTAATGAAAGCATGAACCTTTCTTTAGAAGGGATTGGTGCAACATTACAATCTGAAGATGACGAAACTAGCATCAAGTCTTTAGTACCAGGTGCGCCGGCTGAACGCAGTAAAAAATTACAAGCGGGCGATAAAATCATTGGTGTCGGCCAAGAAAAAGGCGAAATCGAAGATATTATCGGCTGGCGTTTAGAAGATATCGTTGACAAAATCAAAGGTAAAAAAGGAACAAAAGTTCGTCTTGAAATTGAACCTGCAAAAGGTGGAAAAAGCCGTATTGTCACTTTAGTTCGCGATAAAGTACGTATTGAAGACCAAGCAGCAAAACTCACTGTTTCTAAAGTAGAGGGTGAAACAGTTGGTGTCATTAAAATCCCAAGTTTCTATATTGGCTTAACTGATGATGTGAAAAAATTATTAGTAGATGCTGAGAAGAAAAAAATTGGCGCTTTAATTGTGGATCTTCGTGAAAATGGCGGTGGTGCTTTAACAGAAGCCGTTGCGTTGAGTGGTTTATTCATTACTGATGGTCCGGTGGTTCAAGTTCGTGATGCTTATCAACGTATTCGTGTACACGAAGATGATGATAATGCTCAACAATATAAAGGTCCATTATTGGTGATGATTAATCGTTTCAGTGCGTCTGCTTCTGAAATTTTTGCTGCAGCAATGCAAGATTACAACCGTGGTATCATCATTGGGCAAAATACCTTTGGTAAAGGTACGGTACAACAAAGTCGTTCATTAAACTTTGTTTATGATTTAGACCAAACACCACTTGGTGTGTTGCAATACACTATCCAAAAATTCTATCGAATTAATGGTGGTTCAACCCAATTAAAAGGTGTAGCAGCAGATATTAATTTCCCTGAAATTATTGATGCCAAAGAAATTGGTGAAGAAAAAGAAGATAACGCCTTACCTTGGGATAAAATTCCGCCGGCAACTTATTCTGAAACCAATAAAGCGCGTAAAGATGTTGAACCATTAAATGAAAAACATCTTGAGCGTATTGCAAAAGATCCTGAGTTTATTGCGTTAAATGAAGATCTTAAAATCCGTGATGAACGTCGTGAGCGCAAATTCTTGTCATTGAATTTCCAAGAACGCAAAGCGGAAAATGACAAAGATGATGCAAGACGTTTAAAAGATCTCAATGATCGTTTTAAACGTGAAGGTAAAAAAGCATTAAAAGATATTGATGATTTACCGAAAGACTATGAAGCGCCAGATTTCTTCTTAAAAGAAGCGGAAAAAATGGCAGCTGATTTAGTGAAACTCAATGCTAATCAACAAAAAGTGGATGCTGAAATAAAACAAGAAGCGGCAAAAGCAACAAAATAACGATTATTTTGACCGCACTTTAGCAGATAAAAAAACTGAAGTGCGGTTATTTTTATGAATATTTTTAAAGGTACAGTAATGTTAAAAGGAACAATGAAATTAAGCACATTAGTCTTATCATTATCAATGATGACATCAGGTTGTGCGTTAGCAGACTGGGCAAAAACAGTTGGGCAACCTCAACAAGCCGAAAATAAAGGCGTGGACATGTCTAACTTGAGTCCTGAAGAGCGTGCAAAACTTGAAGCGGAAATCAAAGAAGACCAAGCTCGCCTAGCAGCTGAAAAGCAAACCATGCTAGAGATGTCATTAACTCATGAAATTGGCGAACAAAATCTGCAGTTCAAACCAATTTTGGCAAAATTATATGCCGATAATAAATATGACTTAATGTGGAAAGACAAGGCTGCGGAAAAACAATTCCTACGCGAATATGCGGCCATGGTAGCGTCTGGTATTTCTAAACGTTCGGCGCAATCATTAATCAATTTACATAACGCTGAAAAGACTGGCGGCCTTACCTACGATGTGTTGTTAAGTGATGCTTTCCTTGATTACTTGTATTACAGCAAGAACGTAAATCAACAAGCACAACGTTGGTTATATGCAACGAATGCTTACAAACCAGAATTACCAAATCAAGAAATTATTGACCAATGGCAAAGTGCGGTTAAAAACAATGCTGTTTCTGACTTTGTGAATGGATTATCCAATCATAATCGTTTATACCGTGAAACTGTACAATCACTCCCGTCAATGATTTCATCTTCAGGTATTTCTGCGATGGGTAAAAAACTTGCCCTTAATGCACAACGTTTACGCGTTATTCCTGATTTTGAAAATGGAATCTTTGTTAATATTCCAAGCTATCAATTGAAATATTATCGTGATGGCAAAGCAATTTTAGAATCTCGCGTTATTGTAGGGAAAAATGAACGTCGTACACCGGTGATGTACAGTCGTTTGAGCAATGTAGTTGTTAATCCACCTTGGAATGCTCCAACACGTTTAATCAATGAAGATATTTTACCGAAATTAAAACGTGACCCTGGCTATGCGGCTGTACACAACTACTCTATTTTGGATAGCACAGGTAATACTATCGATCCTTACTCAATTAATTGGAGTAGCATTGGTGATAAATTCCCGTACCGTATCCGTCAAGCAGCGGGAGATAGTGCATTAGGTAACTATAAATTTAATATGCCAAGCTCTGATGCGATTTATCTTCACGATACACCAAATCATAGCTTATTTAGCAAAAAAGATCGTGCATTAAGCTCTGGTTGTGTGCGTGTAGAGAAATCAGATCAACTTGCCTCTATCTTGTTAAAAGAAGCGGGCTGGTCAGAAGATAAAAAACGTAATGCTTTAGCGAGTAAAAAAACTGTATCGGCTAACATTCGTACAAATGACCCTGTATTCTTATATTATGTAACTGCATGGGTAGAAAACGGTCAAACACAAGTTTTACCAGACATTTATAAATACGATGATGCAGCAAGCTTTAGCGACATTGATTGGGCGGTTGTAAAAAAATATCTTTAAAAATGGTTTACACTAGGGAACTTTTTAATACAAAAATTGTCTAGTGTGAAAGATAGGTAATAAAAGAGACTATAAAATGGGTAATATTGACAAAAATCGTCGCAAATGGCTTTCGTTAGGTGGCATTGTTTTAGGCGCAAGCATGATGCCAACTTCGGTATTAGCCATGGTCTCTACACCCAAACCTCGCATTCTCAGCTTTTATAATGTCAACACCAATGAACGATTAAGTGGTGAATTCTCTGCAACAACAGGGTTTAGTCGTTCACTACTTGGTAAACTTGATTACTTTATGAGAGATCGCCGTACAGACCAAGTGCGTCGTATGGATCCCAATCTCTTCATGAAGTTTTATCATTTACAAAGTGATTTGGGCTTACGTACTGCACAAATTGATGTGATTTGTGGCTATCGTAGTGCGGCAACAAATGCTATGCGTCATCGCCAAAGCCGAGGTGTAGCAAGCAATAGCTATCATATTAAAGGCCAAGCTATCGATTTTAGAATCCCTGGTGTGTCTTTAGCAAGATTACGCCAAGCTGCTGAAAATCTAGAGAACGGTGGTGTGGGATATTATCCTTACAGTAATTTTATTCACGTTGATACCGGCCCTGTAAGAACATGGCGTGGTGCATAAAAAACAGTTTAATTTTAGACCGCACTTTAGTGCGGTTTTTTGTTATAAATAATAAGGAAAAAAGATGAATATTGAAATTATTCCAGTTACAGCCTTTCAACAAAATTGTTCACTTATTTGGGATGATGAAAAAAATGCGGCGATTATCGACCCTGGTGGTAATGCTGAAAAGCTTATTCAACGTATTGAGGAATTAGAATTAAGCCTAAAAACAGTCTTATTAACACATGGCCATCTTGATCATGTGGGTGCCGCTGAAGCAATTCGTGATCATTTTAACATTGAAATCTGGGGCTCACAGGAAGAAGATCGCTTTCTGTTTGAAAGTCTACCACAACAATCTCAACAATTTGGTTTACCTTATATTTCCGCATTTACGCCGGATCGCTGGTTTAATCAAGAAGGCGAAAAAATTCAAATTGGTACATTTACCTTTGAAATTCTTCATCTTCCCGGTCATACACCTGGTCACATTGGCTTTATTGAACATGAAAAAAATATCGCCTTTACTGGCGATGTGCTTTTCCAAAACAGCATTGGGCGTACAGACTTCCCTCGTGGGGATTTTGATACATTGATCTCATCAATCAAGAATAAATTATTTACATTAAATGATGATATGGTTGTTATTGCAGGACATGGTCCTTACACAACTATTGGACAAGAAAAACGAAGCAACCCGTTTTTGAAGTAAAGATCTGAATTTTTGGTAAAAAAAAGCTCCTAATTTCTTAGGAGCACCAAAAAGGAATTTATGAATAAAATCTCTAAAGTTTAGCTTTATCAAAGGAATCTCGATAAAACGCTAGCGATTATATTGACATATTCTGGCAAATGCAAGCTTTTTCTTTACACAGATTTACAATTCTTTACAGTTTGCTATTTTTATAATCACTTCGACTGCTTTTTCCATCCCTTCGAGAGTAACTAATTCATGCTTGCTATGGAAATTATAGCCGCCAGTAAAGATATTTGGGCAAGCTAATCCTTTTTCCGCTAAAAATGCCCCATCCGTTCCACCGCGTATTGGTTTATGATTTGGTGTAATACCACAAGCTTTCATTGCAGCATCAGCTAACTTAATCGCCTGTGGGACATTTCTGACTGTGTCATACATATTTTTGTAACTGTCTTCAATAACACATACTACGGGATCTTTTAGGCTTTTCTCTCTATTAAATTTTTCTACGAGTTGATAAATAAACGCTTTACGTTGTTCAAAATTAGCTTGGTCAAAATCTCGAATGAGATAATGTAGCTCAACTTTCTCAATATCCCCTTTAAAATCATCTAAATGGAAAAAACCCTCTTTACCCGATGTTTTTTCAGGGACATCATCTTTTGGAAAACCTTGTTGAAACTCACAAGCTAACGTAAGCGCATTCACTAATTTGTTTTTAGCATAACCAGGATGAATGCTCCGACCTTTAAAGGTAATTTTTGCCGTCGCGGCATTAAAGTTCTCATACTCTAACTCACCCACTTCTCCACCATCTATGGTATATGCCCAATCACAAGGAAAATCCTCCAATGGGAAATAATGCATTCCTAAGCCAATTTCTTCATCAGGCGTAAATGCAACCCGAATATTGCAATGTGATATATTTTCCCGTTGCAAGACAGAAAGTGCGGTCATAATTTCTGCGATTCCGGCCTTATTATCTGCACCAAGTAAAGTGGTTCCATCTGTTACAATCAAGGTTTTGCCAATAAGCTGATGTAAAAATGGATAATACACAGGACTAATAAACTCATCCCCTAAACCTAATGCAATATCTCCTCCCCGATAATTTTCAATCACTTCAGGTTGAACATTTTTACCGCTGCATTGTGGTGAGGTATCAAGGTGGGAAATAAAACCAATAGTGTGTGTGAAATCAGGATGATTTGAGGGTAAATAAGCCGTGACAACGGCATGCTTAGTCACATTGACAGCTTGTAAACCAAGTTCAATCAATTCTTTCTGTAAGTGCAAAGCTAACTTCATTTGCCCTGCTGAACTTGGCGAATGTTTTGCAGACGATTTAGATTGCGTATCAAATGCGACATAAGTTAAAAATCGCTGTAATAATTCATTATAATGTTCTTCCATTTTAAAATTCTCCTTTATATCAGCGTTAGTCTAATCCCAAAATTCGTTACAGTTCTTGATATATAACAAGAAAGTGGAGAGTTATAAAATTTTCTGAAAAAAGTGCGGTCAGTATTTCAATAAAATTTTTCCTAAAAACGTGATTAAATCCTTTTCATCATTAACAATTCGCTATATCATAGCGTTTCAATTTTATGTCGCCCCTGCATCATTTTTGCAGGTTCATTTCTACTCAGTACCGATTAAATTGGTGAAATTAGGGAGAAAACCAAAGCTAGTGGAAAATCTGGTTCAAAAGCCTATTATTGAGCTTCGTTCAATCAAAAAATCCTATGGTTCTAACACAATTATTAATGATTTTAATCTAACCATTAATAACGGTGAATTCGTCACAATTCTTGGCCCATCCGGCTGTGGTAAAACTACAGTATTGCGTTTATTAGCGGGTTTAGAAGAGTTAGATGAAGGTCATATTATTTTGGACGGTGAAGATATTACTAATGTTCCGGCAGAAAAACGCCACATTAACACCGTATTCCAAAGTTATGCGTTATTCCCGCATATGACTATTTTTGATAACGTGGCTTTTGGTTTGCGTATGCAAAAAGTGGCAGAAAGTGAAATTAAACCTCGCGTTCTGGATGCATTGCGTATGGTGCAATTAGAGGAAATGGCCGACCGTAAACCAGCTCAACTTTCTGGTGGTCAGCAACAACGTATCGCGATTGCTCGTGCTGTTGTGAATAAGCCAAAAGTGTTGCTACTTGATGAATCTTTATCTGCGCTGGATTATAAGTTACGTAAACAAATGCAAAATGAACTTAAACAATTACAGCGTCAACTTGGTATTACCTTTATTTTCGTTACCCATGATCAAGAAGAAGCGATCACCATGTCTGACCGTATCGTCTTATTACGTAAAGGTAAAATTGCACAAGATGGTTCACCACGTGAAATCTATGAAGATCCAGCTAACCTATTCGTCGCTCGCTTCATTGGTGAAATCAACGTATTTGATGCAACTGTCATTGAGCGTAAATCTGATGATGAGCTACTTGCTAACGTAGAAGGTCGTGTATGTGATATTCACACCAGTATCTCTGCTGAAAAAGGTCAAAAATTGCAAGTATTATTACGCCCAGAAGATATTGTGATTGAGGAGCTTGACGAAAATGAACACTCAAATGCAATTATTGGCCGTATTGTGGATCGTACCTATAAAGGGATGACACTTGAGTCTACAGTAGAATTTGATCACAACGGTAAACGCGTATTAGTGAGTGAATTCTTTAACGAAGATGACCCGCATATGGATCACAGTGTTGGTCAACGTGTAGGTATTACATGGCACGAAGGTTGGGAGGTTGTACTCAACGATGAAGATAATCAATAATAAATTCCAGAAAATTACTGTTGCAATTATCTTCAGTTGGTTAATCTTCTTTGTGCTAATTCCAAACTTATTGGTTTTAACCGTAAGTTTTTTAACCCGAGATGGTAGCGACTTTTATGCTTTGCCATTTACTTTAGATAACTACACGAACCTGTTTAATCCACTTTATGCGCAGGTAGTGTGGAACTCATTGTATATGTCTGGCATCGCGACGATTATTTGCTTACTCATTGGCTATCCATTTGCCTTTATGATCAGCAAAATTAATCCAAAATATCGTCCATTTTTGTTGTTCCTCGTGGTATTACCATTCTGGACAAACTCACTTATTCGTATCTATGGGATGAAAGTATTCCTTGGTGTGAAAGGTGTGTTAAATACCATGTTAATGGATATGGGCATTTTAAGTGAGCCTATTCGTATTTTAAATACCGAAGTAGCTGTAATCATTGGTTTAGTTTATCTCCTTTTACCATTTATGATTCTACCGCTCTACTCTGCTATTGAAAAATTAGACGGACGTTTATTAGAAGCGGCAAGAGACTTAGGTGCTAATGCTGTTCAACGTTTTTTCCGCGTTATTTTGCCACTAACCATGCCAGGTATTGTTGCAGGTTGTTTATTAGTATTACTACCAGCAATGGGGATGTTCTATGTAGCAGACTTACTTGGTGGTGCGAAAGTATTATTAGTTGGTAACGTGATTAAGAGTGAATTCTTAATTTCCCGTAACTGGCCATTCGGTTCGGCAATCAGCATCGGTTTAACCATTTTAATGGCATTGTTGATTTTCGTTTACTATCGTGCAAATAAATTGTTGAATAAGAAAGTGGAGTTAGAATAATGAGTCGTTTACTGCGTAATATTTTTATGTTTGTGGTATACGCTTATTTGTATATCCCAATTATTATTTTGGTGACTAACTCCTTCAACGAAGACCGTTATGGTTTAAGTTGGAAAGGTTTTAGTTGGAACTGGTATGAGCGTTTATTTAATAACGATACCTTAATCCAAGCTGCGTTCCACTCTGTCACTATTGCTTTCTTTGCCGCAACGTTAGCGACTATTGTGGGTGGTTTAACTGCTATCGCGCTTTACCGCTATCGTTTCCGCGGTAAACAAGCCGTAAGCGGTATGTTATTTATCGTCATGATGTCTCCAGATATCGTAATGGCGGTTTCTCTACTTGCCTTATTCATGGTTGTAGGGATTTCGTTAGGTTTCTGGTCATTACTATTGGCGCACGTAACATTCTGTCTACCTTATGTTACCGTGACAATTTTCTCTCGCTTAAATGGCTTTGATGCAAGAATGCTTGAAGCAGCAAAAGATTTAGGTGCTAGCGAAGTCACTATTTTACGTAAAATTATCCTACCACTTGCTTTACCCGCGGTAGTATCAGGTTGGTTATTAAGCTTTACTATTTCATTAGATGATGTTGTTGTATCCTCTTTCGTAAGTGGTGTAAGCTATGAGATCCTACCATTGCGTATCTTCTCACTTGTAAAAACAGGGGTAACACCGGAAGTAAATGCGTTAGCAACGATTATGATCGTGCTTTCATTAGGATTAGTAATTTTAAGTCAATTAGTTACACGCAAAAATAATCATTAAACATTGATATAAAAAGGTTTCACAAATCTTTTAAGATCAAATAAAATACGCCTTGACGCACAATCAAGGCGTTTTTTTATACCTGCATTAATGCAGGTGGTTTTTTACCCCTCTTTTACGGAGAACAAACAAAAATGAAAAAATTTGCAGGTTTGCTTACTGCCGGTTTAGTTGCCGCTACATTAACTGCTTGTAACGACAAAGAAGCCAAGTCTGATGCAACAAAAGCACAGGCTCCAGCAAATAATACTGTGTACTTATATACTTGGACTGAATACGTACCAGATGGTCTTTTAGATGACTTCACAAAAGAAACTGGTATCAAAGTTATTGTAGCAAGTCTTGAATCTAATGAGACGATGTATGCCAAAATGAAAACCCAAGGTGATGCAGGCGGTTATGATGTTATTGCACCATCTAACTACTTCGTATCTAAAATGGCACGCGAAGGAATGCTACAAGAATTAGATCACAGTAAATTACCTGTTATCAAAGAATTAGACCCTGATTGGCTCAACAAACCTTATGACAAAGGCAATAAATACTCACTTCCTCAGTTGTTAGGTGCGCCAGGTATTGCATTTAATACCAATACCTATAAAGGTTCTGACTTCACTTCTTGGGGCGATTTCTGGAAACCAGAATATGCAAACAAAATCCAATTATTGGATGATGCGCGTGAAGTATTCAATATTGCGTTATTAAAAATTGGTCAAGATCCAAACACCAAAGATCCTGCAATTATCAAGCAAGCTTATGAAGAGTTATTGAAATTACGTCCAAACGTACTTTCTTTCAATTCTGATAACCCTGCAAACTCATTCATCTCTGGTGAAGTAGAATTAGGTCAGTTATGGAATGGTTCTGTGCGTATCGCGAAAAAAGAACAAGCTCCATTAAATATGGTGTTCCCAAAAGAAGGTCCTGTTCTTTGGGTTGATACTTTAGCTATTCCTAAAACTTCTAAAAACCCAGATGGTGCACACAAGTTAATTAACTACTTGCTAGGTGCAAAAGCTGCGGAAAAATTGACTTTAGCGATCGGTTACCCTACAGCTAACCTTGAAGCGAAAAAAGTACTTCCAAAAGAAATCACTGAAGATCCATCAATTTATCCAACAGCTGAAATTCTTCAAAAAAGCCACTGGCAAGATGATGTAGGTGATGCGATTCAATATTACGAACAGTATTACCAAGAGTTAAAAGCAGCAAAATAATGCGTTTTTAAGTGATAACAAAAAGTGCGGCCAAACTTAGCCGCACTTTTTTATATTTACCATACTAGAAAAATTATTTATAGCGTTTTTTTGATGCGTTTTTATCTTGCTCTTGTAAACGCTCAAGCTTTTCTTTAATTTGAATTTCCATACCACGGTTAGTTGGGAAATAATATTGAGTATCTTTCAGTTCTGGTGGGAAGTAATTTTCTCCAGCGGCATAAGCATTAGGTTCATCATGTGCATAACGATATTCAGCGCCATAGCCCAATTCTTTCATTAAAGCCGTTGGCGCATTACGTAAATGAGGCGGTACATCAAAATCAGGAAACTCTTTTGCATGTTGTTTTGCCGCATTAAATGCGTTGTAAACCGCATTACTCTTCGGTGCTACAGCCAAATAAATAATGGCTTGCGCAATAGCTCGCTCTCCTTCATAAGCGCCCACTCTCGTAAAACAATCCCAAGCCGCTAGTGCAACTTGCATTGCTCTTGGGTCAGCATTACCTACATCTTCTGAGGCTATCGCTAATAAACGTCGTGCTACATAAAGGGGATCTCCACCGGCTGTGATAATTCGTGCATACCAATAAAGTGCTGCATCTGCTGCTGAACCTCGAATTGATTTATGTAAAGCAGAAATCAAGTCATAAAAACGATCGCCTTGTTTATCAAAACGCGCTTGTCGTTCACCTAATACTTCTTTCAACAAAGTGCGGTCTAATTTCTTACCGTTTTCTGTGTCAGAAGCCATATCTACCATCAGTTCAAGACAATTTAAAGCCAGGCGAGCATCACCATTCACATATTCAGCTAAAACCTGTAGCAAATTCTCTTCTAAAACTAAACGCTCTTTACCTAATCCTCGCTCAGGATCAGAAATGGCTTGTTGCAGAACTTGTTCGATTTCAGCCACTGTCAATGACTTAAGTAGGTAGACTCTCGCACGAGAAAGTAATGCATTATTTAATTCAAAAGAAGGATTTTCCGTTGTGGCGCCAATAAAAATAATCGTCCCATCTTCAATATGGGGTAAAAACGCATCTTGTTGGCTTTTGTTAAAACGATGCACTTCATCCACAAATAAAATCGTTTGGCGATCTGCAAGTCGATTTTGTTTAGCGCGCTCAATCGATTCTCGAATCTCTTTCACGCCACTTGTCACCGCTGAAATTCGTTCAACTTCTGCATTGATACGATGTGCAATAATTTCCGCCAGCGTTGTTTTACCTGTACCTGGCGGTCCCCACAGAATCATAGAATGAACATGCCCTGCTTGAATTGCTTTACGAAGCGGCTTTCCTTCCCCAATTAAATGCGTCTGCCCATAATATTGTTCCAAATTTGTTGGACGCATACGAGCAGCTAAAGGGCGAAAGTCATTTTCAGCAAAATCAAAATTAAGATTAGACATATTCTTTCCTTAATAAGCAAAAGGTGTGAAGATTATCATTCACACCTTATGGATTATTTTTTACCTTTACGTTGATCATCCAATTCCACGCCTTTTGGTACGCTAAATTGGAATAAGCTATCAGCTAGTGTTTGATTTGTAATGTTACGCAACACATAAAGATTGGTTTGACCATCTTTTTCTGTGGTGCTGAAATTTTTTAACACACCATTTGTATCTACACGAATATCAAATTGTTTAATATTGCTATTTTTCGCCTTCGGTTTTAACACAAAGGTATCCGCATTCTGCGTCACTGAATACTGATTCCAGTGGCTTTTATCGTTACTGGTTAAAAGGACGAAAGGGGTATTATTTACCGCATCCTTCACCCATTGAGCCGTCACTTGTTGCACGAATGGATCGTAATACCAAAGGGTTTTACCATCTGCAATAATTTGTGTTTCTTGCGGTGATTTGGTATCCATACGGAAAAGATTTGGACGTTTAATTTGAAGTTTTCCACTTCCCTGTTGGACGTTTTTACCGCCAACAGAGGTCACGGTTTGAGAGAAATCAGCGCTCAATACTGTCACTTGATTTAAGCGATTTTGCAGCTCATCAGCAGCATCGGCAAAGGCAAAATTACTCGCACTTAATAGCGCAGTAAGTGCGGTCATTTTTAATAATGTTTTTTTCATTCTACTTTCCTTTTTATAAAGTGAAACTTAAGAGAATTAATATTCGGAACGTCGAGCTAAAATTTCTCGTTTTCCATTTTTCATTGGGCCTAAAATACCTTGTTCTTCGAGCTGATCCATAATTCGAGCAGCTCGGTTAAACCCAACACTAAATTTACGTTGAACATAAGAAGTCGAGGTATTGCCTGTGCTTAATACAAACTCAACGACTTCATCAAATAATGCATCAAGATCGCCACTGCTTGCCGTTGATTTTTCACCAGAATCTTCATCATCCGCGCCGTCTAAAATGCCATCAATATAATTTGGCTTACCTCGTGCACGCCAATCATCTGCTACACGCGCCACCTCATCATCACTCATAAAGGCACCATGTACACGAACAAGATCCGAAGAGCCTTGTCCTGAATATAACATATCACCACGGCCCAATAAGGCTTCTGCACCGCCCTGATCCAGAATCGTTCTAGAGTCAATTTTGCTTGCCACAGTAAAGGCAATACGGCTTGGAATATTAGCTTTAATTAATCCTGTAATTACATCTACTGAAGGGCGTTGTGTTGCTAAAATCAAGTGGATACCAATCGCACGAGCTTTTTGTGCTAAGCGAGCAATTAACTCTTCAATTTGTTTGCCTGCAACCATCATTAAGTCAGCAAACTCATCAACGATCACAACAATATAACTCAATTTTTCTAATGGAGGCGGCATCTTATCCATTGTATCACCAGGCTTCCAAATTGGATTTGGAATTGGCATATTGAGTTTTTCATATTCTTCAATTTTTTCGTTATACCCTTCAATGTTACGCACACGTAAGGCTGACAATAATTGATAACGACGTTCCATTTCATCTACGCACCAACGCAATGCATTCGCCGCTTTTTTCATATCCGTCACCACAGGAGTAAGCAAGTGTGGAATATCGTTATAAATAGAAAGTTCAACCACTTTCGGGTCAATCATAATAAATTTCACTTCATCCGGTGTCACACGGAAAAGCAAACTTAAAATCATGGTATTCACACCCACAGATTTACCCGAGCCTGTTGAACCCGCAACAAGCAAATGAGGCATTTTAGCCAAATCAACCACAACAGGTTTTCCGCTGATATCTTTACCCAAAGCCATTGAAAGCAATGATGTTGATGAACGGAATTCATTGCTATCGAGCACATCACGTAATGGTACCATTTGACGGTGCGCATTTGGCGTTTCAATACCAATATAAGGTTTGCCTGGAATCACTTCTGCTACACGAATCGCACGGAACATTAAGGCACGTGCTAAATCGGTATCTATACTTGTTACTTTAGATGCTTTTACACCCGGTTGTAATTCAAGTTCATAACGAGTCACCACTGGGCCTACTAACACATCTTGTACTGTTGCTTTGACATTAAAATTCTTTAATTGTTGTTCTATGCGTGCAGATGTGTCTAAAATTTCTTCACGCGTAATGTCTTGAGCCTGCGTTGGACGATGCTCAAGTAAATCCAAACTTGGTAATGGTGTTGTTGGTTTTTCACGTTTATTCGTTGGTTGTTGGAATGCTGGGTGAATAAGCGTATCAGAATACGGCTTATAGGTTGTTTCAGTTGCATTCTCAATATGGATTTCACGCGCTTTAACTGGTGAAGCTGTCGGCTCATTCAAGATCACTTTTAATGCATCTTCAGCATTTGAGGCTTTTGCTCGCACTTCCATTTCTTGCATACGATCTTGCTCTTGCGCAGCAAACTGACGCGCTAATTCATCTTCTAAACCATCATTGTCTGATTCTAAAGGTTCATCATAAGTTGGATAAAGTGCGGTCGTATTTTCAGGTGTTTTAAGTGACACTTTTGGTATGACATTTTCTTCAAAAATATCATCTGAATCATCTGCACTTTGATGATTCACTGGTGAATTTTTCCATGTTGCTGAAAAATCTTCTTTTGTTGGTAATTCAACGGAAGAAGAGGCAGAAATAGACACATTCGGTAAATTGTCAGATTCAACGGTGAAGCCTTTAAACTTATCTTCTAATTTTTCAACATCTGCAGGCTCTGAAGCACTCGGTGAGGATAACCCACTAATATTAATGAGTTGCTCAGGCTTAACAAAGGTATTTGCAGAACCCTCCTCTTTTTCATCTTCTGTAGATTCAGTTTCCAATTGAGAATCAGAGAAAGCAAGTTGTTGAGGTGCCTCAATCACAATTTGTTCAAGATCATCTACAGAAGTATGTTCTGCATGCTCCTCTTCTGCCGGCTGATTTTTCATTGTCAGCCAATGATAGAATTTTACAATTAAACGAATTAATGATGCACCGGAACAGAAAATAAAGCCTACAACTGCACAGATAAAGCCCACTAAAATACAGCCAAACTTACCGAGTGTAGGATATAAATTCACCACTAAGCTGCCACCAAACACCCCACCAGCTAAATAATAGTTCGTATTTGAAAGCAACAATGTTGCCATCATGGTTAAACCAACGATGAGAGCAATAAAGCCAAAGGAACGTAATGCAATACGGGTTACAGAGAGAGAATGCACCGCTTTGGTTTTCAGTAAATAAATCGGTACGATGAAAATGACAAACGGAATGAGATGACCTACATAGCCGAGAAAAACAAAAAACGCATCAATTAACCAAGCGCCAAAAGCACCGGCTTTATTGATGGTTTCAGTTTGAAAACTTGCTGTAGACCAAGAGTTATCTAATGGCGTATAGCTTGACCATGCCACGATTAAATATAAACCTAAAAGCGCGGTCAATCCGAGTAATAATTCTGCTAAATATTGTTTCGGTGTAAATCGTTTTGTAATTCGTTTAATCATTTTTATTTTAGTACGAGATAATTAGTTTGTTTCACTTCTTCCATTACAACATAAGTTCGGGTGTCATTCACACCTGGTAAGCGCAATAATGTGGTACCCAATAATTTTCGATATGCCGCCATATCTGCTACACGTGTTTTGAGTAAATAATCGAAATCACCTGATACCAAATGACATTCGAGAATTTCATCAAGCGCTTGAATCGCTGCATTAAACTCTTCGAAAACATCAGGTTTACCACGCACGAGCGTAATTTCAACGATCACCAATAAAGGCGCATCCAGTAATTCAGGATTTAATAGCGCCCGATAGCCCATAATCACACCTTGTTTTTCTAAGCGTTTTACCCTTTCTAAACAAGGCGTTGGCGATAACCCCACTTTCTTTGATAAATCGATATTAGAGATTTTACCGTTGCGTTGTAATTCATTTAAGATTTTGATATCAATGCTATCCAACGCTTTATTTAATTTCTTTTCCATAACCTTTCCTTATGTGCGGCGCATATTCTATCTAATTTATCAAAAACTTTCAGTAATCAGACAACAATAGGACAACGTTTTTTTAGAAATTATCCAAAATGGCAAGTGCATCAGCGAGTTTTTTCACCGTAAAAACTTCCATATTCTCAACCGCACTTTTCGGCTTATTGGCAAAAGGTACAATCGCGCGTTTAAAACCATGTTTTGCCGCTTCACTAATGCGTTCTTGACCACTAGTTACCGGACGAATTTCACCGGCTAACCCTACTTCACCAAAGACAACTAAATCTTGTGGCAATGGACGATTACGGAAACTCGAAATTAATGCAAGCAATAACGCAAGATCTGCTCCAGTTTCCCCGACTTTTACACCGCCAACGACATTCACAAAAACATCTTGATCCGACATTTGTAGTCCACCATGACGATGTAATACCGCAAGCAATAAAGCTAAACGATTTTGCTCTAACCCCACCGCCACACGGCGCGGATTTGCAAGCATGGAATGATCCACTAACGCTTGAATTTCCACCAAAAGCGGACGCGTTCCTTCCCAAAGAACCATTACCGAGCTACCAGGCGTTTGTTCATCTCCACGACTTAAGAAAATTGCCGATGGATTTTTCACTTCGCGCAATCCTTGCTCTGTCATACCGAATACCCCTAGCTCATTCACTGCGCCAAAACGGTTTTTATGACTACGTAACGTACGGAAACGGGAATCAGCCTCTCCTTCCAGCAATAACGAACAGTCAATGGCATGTTCCAATACTTTCGGACCAGCAAGGGTGCCGTCTTTGGTGACATGCCCAACCATAATGATGGCGACCTGTCGGGTTTTCGCATAACGAGTAAGAAAAGAGGCACATTCACGCACTTGTGCCACACTTCCTGGAGAGGATTGAATATCTGAAAGATGCATAACCTGAATCGAGTCTACTACGATAATTTGCGGTTTTAGTTGATCCGCCAAATTACAAATTTGCTCAACTGAGGTTTCAGATAACATATTTAATTTATCTGTCGGCAGATTTAAGCGATTAGCTCGCATAGCCACTTGTTGAAGTGACTCTTCCCCTGTTACATAAAGTGCGGTCATATTTTTCGCTAATCCGCACATGACTTGAAGTAACAAGGTACTTTTCCCTGCACCAGGATGCCCACCAATTAAAATAGCACTCCCCGGCACAATCCCGCCACCTAATACTCGATCTAATTCTTTAAATCCACTGGTGAAACGCGGTGTCTCTTGTAAGCTAATTTCAGAAAGTGTTTGGATTTTTGCACGAGTTTCTCCTGCATAACCACTAAAACGATCATTTTTTGTGGAATTTGAGGCTGAAATTAACCGTACTTCACTAATCGTATTCCACGCTTTACAGGCTGAACATTGCCCTTGCCAGCGCGAAAACTCCGCACCACAATCGTTACATACATAAGCTGTTTTCGGGGCTTTAGCCATTTTTATTATCCTTTCGAGAACCCGTTTTACGCCATCAACATCATTAAGCCAAGCATTCTTTCAAAATACGCACGGCTCTTTAATAACGCTTTTAACCTCTCAATAGTTTGAAAATTATCTTTTGTTTCGCTATGAAAGGTAATCAAGCCTTTTATTTCATTAAGGAAAAATTGATTACTTGCTAATAACTCAGCTGATCGATTTTCTTCCAGTTTTTCAAACAAGGCTTTGTTGTCATCATAATAATGATAAAGATTGAAAAATGCGCCGACACGTTCAACGGTTTTCATAAAATCAAAAGCAAACACATCCGTTGGGAATGAAAGAGTTTCCTCAATCAATTGCTGCTCCATTTTCATGACTGCACTTAATCGTTCGCGAGAATCAACCGCATTTCCCTCTCGTTCTTCTTTTAAGAAATCCCGCCATTTATTTAACCAATCAATCAGAAGTGGTTTACTGCCTAATTGATAGCCGCGTTTTGCTTTGCTTGCTGAGCTAAAATAGACATCCTGTTCAAAAGGTAAAAGTGAGACAAAATGGAAAAGATCTGAAACGAGCCCTTCTTTTAATTCAAATTCAATTTCACAAATAGGCTGTATTTTTTCCCCTGATAAAATTTTTCCTTGATCAAAGGCCACTTCAATTTTTGATACACCAAACGCAATTAACCAAAAAGTGCGGTTAAAATCTGTTGAGAAAATTGGTTGTAATGTAGCGGAAGGCAAGCTTTCAAATGGATACAATGAGGTTAATTGTTCCGTTGTGGGTACGGAATTATCAGGTATAGATAAATTGTATTCTGGACGACTATGCAACCCACCAACCACTTTTCCGTCAGTTTTTAAGGTAAGTGTGAAATCATTATTTTCTCGACGAACACGCAATCCCATTTTTTGTTTTGCCAAAAAATGATCGGGATAATCGAAATAGGTATTTCCCAGAAAGACTTTATTTTGTTCTAAGATTTTGAATTGATTGAGATGTACTTTTAAGGTATCGAAAGCATCAGAGGTAACTGCAAGCTTTAATTCAACTTCATTACTCATTTTATTTTTCCTTATCACTTTTAACTGTTTAAATATACAGATAATTTTATACAAATCAAGATCTTTTTCGTGTATTTCCTTATAAAATCAGGTAATATGCAACCGAAATTTTAACCCTTGTTATGGAGTAAAACACCTATGGCAATGAATAATATTCTCGGATTATTTGCCCATTCTCCTTTAAAACCACTGCAGAAACATTCTGACAAAGTGACTGAATGTTGTGATTTATTAATTCCATTCTTCCAACATACCTTTTTAAAACAATGGGATGATGCAGAAAAAACACGTCTAGACATTTCTCAATGTGAACGTGAAGCAGATAGTCTAAAACGCGAAATCCGTTTGAAATTGCCTCGCGGTTTATTTTTACCCATTGATCGTACCGATTTACTCGAATTAGTCACCCAACAAGACAAATTAGCTAACTATGCTAAAGATATTGCTGGCCGCATGATTGGTCGCCAATTTGGTATTCCTGAAGAAATGCAGGAAGAATTTTTGCATTATGTTCAACGTAGTTTAGATTCTATTCATCAAGCTCATTTAGTGATTGAAGAAATGGATAAACTACTTGAAACCGGTTTTAAAGGCCGTGAATTAAAGTTAGTGAACCATATGATTCAAGAGCTAGACAGCATTGAAGATGATACGGATCAAATGCAAATTAAATTACGCAAAATGCTCTACACGATTGAAAGTCGTTATAACCCTATCGATGTGATGTTCTTATACAAAATCATCGAATGGGTGGGCGTATTAGCCGATCAAGCTCAACGTGTAGGATCTCGCATTGAATTAATGCTAGCCCGTTCCTAATTTTGACGACATTAACTACAACATAGGAAATCACTATGGAAATTATTAATGCATACGGTTCGTGGTTAGTCTTAATTACCGCGGTATTCGGTTTTTTTATGGCATTTGGTATTGGTGCCAACGACGTATCAAACTCAATGGGTACCTCGGTTGGTTCTGGTACCATTACAGCCAAACAAGCAATTATTATTGCCCTTATTTTTGAATCTGCCGGGGCTTATTTAGCCGGTGGTGAAGTAACAGAAACCATCAAAAGTGGTGTGATCGACCCCACTCAATTTGTCGAAATGCCAGACGTATTGGCATTGGGAATGCTTTCTGCTCTCTTTGCATCAGGAGCTTGGTTATTTATCGCTACTAAAATGGGTTGGCCTGTTTCAGGTACTCACACCATCATTGGGGCTTTAATTGGTTTTGCTTGTATTACGATTGGTCCAAGTTCTGTTGACTGGTCTACTATCGGTGGGATCGTTGGAAGCTGGTTTATCACCCCCGTAATCGCAGGACTTTTAGCTTATACCATCTTTGCAAGTATCCAGAAACTCATTTTCGATACAGAAGAACCGCTGAAAAACGCACAAAAATACGGGCCTTACTACATGGCGATTACCGTATTCGTACTTTGTATCGTTACCATGGCAAAAGGTTTAAAACACGTTGGTTTAAATCTTTCCAACAATGAAACGCTCATTATTTCATTGCTTATCAGTGTTGTTGGTATGATTTTCTGCCATTTCTACTTCCGCAGCAAAGCATTTACAGCAAAAGCAAGAAAAGGATCGTTCGGATCAGTAGAAAAGATTTTTAGTATCTTAATGCTTTTAACCGCTTGTGCTATGGCGTTCGCACATGGTTCTAATGACGTAGCCAATGCAATTGGTCCGCTTTCTTCTGTGGTATCAATCGTGCAAAATGGCGGGAAAATCCTGAGTGGTGGTGATTTAGCTTGGTGGATTTTACCTTTAGGTGCATTAGGTATCGCTGTTGGTCTTATCGCAATGGGACAAAAAGTGATGGCAACCGTAGGGTCAGGAATTACAGATTTAACCCCAAGTCGTGGTTTTGCTGCACAATTTGCAACGGCGATGACTGTTGTTGTGGCATCTGGTACAGGTTTACCAATCTCTACCACACAAACTTTAGTGGGTGCAATCTTAGGTATCGGTTTCGCACGTGGTATTGCGGCGCTTAACTTGACGGTTATCCGTAACATCATTAGTTCATGGGTTGTGACGTTACCTGCTGGTGCATTCTTTGCGATTGTGATTTTCTACGTCCTTCGCGCGATTTTCCATTAGTATAATTATTAAAAGTGCGGTTATTTTTCATTGTATTTTCTAACCGCACTTCCTTCACGAATCTAGGAAGTATTATGTCAAAAGTGAGCAAACTTTTATTTTCTTGTGTTTTATTAGGCTCAACCATTGGGACAGTACAAGCTGAAACGCAATATGTGACAGAAAATCTGAACACATATTTACGCAAAGGTGCAGGCGATCAGTTTAAGATCGCGGGTGCAATCCAATCTGGCGAAGCGGTAACAGTCTTGGAACAACAAGGAAAATACACCCTAATTCGTGATAATAAAAATCGTGAAGCTTGGATTTTAACCTCTGAACTAAGCTCTACACCAAGTAGCCGTGAAGAAAATCCAAAATTAAAAGCTCAGGTACAAGAATTAACGTTAAAGCTGAATCGTGTCGATTCAGATTGGCAACAACGCACAAACGAAATTCAACGCCGTAGCAAACAAGCTGAACAACAAAGCAGTGAATTGCTTGAACAAAATTCACAACTTAAACGTGAATTAGAAATGACGAAAAATAAAAATCGTGATTTAGAAGCCATGCTTGATGCCAATAAACGTGAAATTGCAATTCAATGGTTTATTTATGGTGGTTCTGTGTTGGGCGTAGGTTTGTTAATTGGTCTTGTAGTACCTTACATTTTACCTAGACGTAAACGCCGTGATAGCTGGTAATGATTCATCGTTGAGGTAGGCTTTTGCCTACCTTTTCTTTATATTTTGACGGGAGAGCAAAATGGAAATTTATCTTGTCGGCGGTGCTGTACGTGATCAACTTTTAGGTTTACCGATTAAAGATCGTGACTGGGTCGTCGTGGGTGCCACACCAGAAATGTTGCTGGCTCAAGGTTACCAACAAGTTGGAAAAGACTTCCCTGTTTTTCTCAATCCTGAAAGCCATGAAGAATACGCACTTGCCCGTACAGAACGAAAATCAGGCAAAGGCTACACCGGATTTATTTGTGATTTTTCAGATGATATTACGCTTGAACAGGATTTAATTCGTCGAGATCTCACTATTAATGCCATTGCCCAAGACAAAGATGGCAAGCTGCACGATCCTTATCATGGTGTAGAGGATATTCATCAACGTATTTTACGCCATATTTCCCCCGCTTTTGCTGAAGATCCACTTCGTGTATTACGTGTTGCGCGCTTTGCTGCTCGCTTTCATCATTTAGGTTTCTCAATTGCCGAAGAAACCCTTAAATTAATGGCTGAACTTACTGAACAAGGCGAACTTGCCCACCTAACGGCTGAGCGTGTTTGGATGGAAACGGAAAAAGCATTAAACGAACCGCATCCTGAAATTTATTTTGAAACGCTGCATCAAGTTGGCGCGCTCAAAGTGCTCTTCCCTGAAATTGCGGCCTTAGATGGTGTACCGAACCCAGCCAAATATCATCCTGAAATTGATAGCTTTGTTCATACCATGCTCGTATTGCAACAAGCCGTTAAGCTTACAGAAAATAGCAATTTGAATAAAAGTGCGGTCCGTTTTGCTGCGATTTGTCATGATCTTGGAAAAGCCCTTACCCCAAAAGAAATATGGCCTAGTCATCATGGACATGAAAAAGCGGGGATTAAACCGACTCGCTCATTATGCAAACGCCTTAGAGTGCCTAATTATCTTCAAGAATTAGCTGAATTAACTTGCGAATATCACACGCATGCACACAAAGCATTAGAACTTCGCCCAGAAACGGTAGTGAAACTCTTTAATACTTTTGATGTTTGGCGCAAACCTCAGAGATTTGAGGAATTTTTATTGGTATGTTTATCTGATACTCGCGGACGAACTGGCTTTGAACATAAAGAATATCCGCAAATTGATTACCTCAAAACACTTTATCAAGCTGCTCTAGCCGTTGATGTGCAACAAGTGATTTCCGATGGTTTTGAAAAGCAAGGTATTCGAGATGAATTAACATGTCGAAGAATTGCCGCAGTGAAAGCCGAGAAAACTCGCTTAAATGCTTAATCGAGCTTTACTAAAAGTAAACTAACCCTTACAATATGCGCAATTTTTTAGTAAATATTTTGTTATGAAATTATTAAAATCTCTTCTCGCACCTGTATTTGCAAGTGTGATCTTGTCTGCTTGTACCCTTGATGCAGAACGCCCAACAGATGTTCAACATATCGATAAGAACGATATTACGTGGCAACAGCACCTCAAAAAAATCAAACAAATTCAATCTTATAGTACAAAAGGACAAATTGGTTACATCAGTCCACAAGAGCGTTTTTCTAGTCGCTTTGAATGGCAATATCAAAACCCGAAAGCCTATAAGTTAAAACTTTATTCTCTGATTAGCAAAACGACGCTAACTATGGAAATGCATCCTAATGGCATGACAATTTCAGATAATAAAGGCAATCAACAATCTGATAAAAATGCCAAATTATTATTACGCGAAATCATCGGAATGGATGTGCCATTAGAGCACTTATCTTATTGGTTAAAAGGTCAGCCAGCAGATAACGCAGATTACCAAGTTGGAACGAATCATCTTTTATCCGAATTTAGCTACCCACTTGATGGCTCGATGTGGACAGCCGATTACTTAAGTTATCATGCCGATAATTCGATGCCTGAAAATATTCTGTTAAAGAACAAAAGCACATCGCAAACCCTAAAAATTCGTGTGGATGAATGGGCGTTCTAATGAAAACACATCACTTTTCGACCGCACTTTCAACTTCTCTTGGAAAGCCTAACCGCTTTCCAAGCCCCGCAAAACTCAATTTATTTCTCTATATAAACGGTAAACTGTCAAACGGTTACCACGAATTACAAACTCTTTTCCAATTTCTTGATTTCGGCGATTGGCTCACCATTGATATTCGCCAAGATAAACAAATCCATATTACACCAGAAATTCCAGGCTTACCTCTAGAGCAAAACTTAATCTATCGTGCAGCCACGCTCCTACAAGAAAAAACAGGCTGTACGCTCGGCGCAACAATTCATTTAGATAAAATTCTTCCAATGGGCGGTGGGATTGGCGGTGGCTCATCCAATGCCGCAACGACTCTGCTTGCTTTAAACTATTTATGGCAAACCCATTTATCCATTGATGAACTTGCCGAACTTGGGCTAAAACTTGGGGCTGATGTGCCTATCTTTGTTCATGGCCAAGCCGCTTTTGCAGAAGGTGTGGGTGAAAAAATTCAATACTGCGAACCACAAGAAAAATATTATGTGGTACTAAAACCTGAAACTGCGATTTCTACTGCAGTAGTTTTTAGCGCTCCCGATTTACCACGCAATACAGAAAAAAGATCCCTTGCCGAACTTTTGAATCAACCGTTTGCAAACGATTGCGAAAAAGTCGTGCGAACTCAATATCCTGAAGTTGAAAAAGCCCTACTATGGTTGCTACAATATGCACCAGCCAGATTAACCGGAACCGGGGCTTGTGTTTTTGCTGAATTTGATGATGAAAAACCAGCACAAGCTGTTTTCCAACAAAAACCGAAGGAATTTTTCGGCTTTGTTGCTAAAGGATTAAACGTTTCACCATTACATGCGATGTTGAAACAACTCTCGACCAACCAATCTATCTACACTCAACCTGAGGTTATATAAAATGCCAGACATTAAACTCTTTGCTGGAAATGCTACGCCTGAGCTAGCGAAAAAGATTTCTGAACGTCTTTACATTTCATTAGGCGATGCCACAGTTGGACGCTTTAGCGATGGTGAAATCCAAGTGCAAATTAATGAAAATGTGCGTGGTGCAGACGTGTTTATTATTCAATCCACTTGTGCGCCAACGAATGACAACCTGATGGAATTGATTGTAATGGTTGATGCTTTACGTCGTGCATCTGCCGGCCGTATTACTGCCGTTGTTCCTTATTTTGGTTATGCTCGTCAAGATCGTCGTGTGCGTTCTGCTCGTGTTCCAATCACTGCAAAAGTAGTAGCAGATTTACTTTCAACAGTAGGGATTGACCGAGTATTAACTTGTGACTTACACGCAGAGCAAATCCAAGGTTTCTTTGATGTACCAGTTGATAACGTATTCGGTTCACCAGTTTTACTTGATGATATCTTGAAGAAAACCGATCTTGTCAATCCTATCGTTGTTTCTCCTGATATCGGCGGTGTGGTACGTGCTCGCGCGGTAGCGAAATTATTAAACGATACCGAAATGGCAATTATCGACAAACGTCGTCCACGCGCAAACGTATCACAAGTTATGCATATTATCGGGGATGTCGCAGATCGTGATTGTATCCTTGTAGATGATATGATTGATACAGGTGGTACATTATGTAAAGCAGCTGAAGCATTAAAAGAACGCGGTGCAAAACGCGTATTTGCTTACGCAACTCACGCCGTATTCTCTGGTGCAGCCGCACAACATTTAGCGAGCGATGCGATTGATGAAATCGTGGTGACTGATACTGTTCCACTTTCACCTGAAATGAAAGCGCTTGGTAAAGTACGCGTGCTTACCCTTTCAGCTATGCTTGCTGAAGCAATTCGTCGTATCAGTAATGAAGAATCTATTTCAGCAATGTTTGAATAATTCTTTCGCTTAGCATTCATTTTAAAAGTGCGGTCAGAAAATCCAGTGTTTTTTGACCGCACTTTTTATGCTGCGACTAAAAATAAGGCAAAAAAAAGTGCCCCACTGGGGCACTACTCGGAAAGCAAAATAGATGTCGGCTATTTAAAAATAGCACTTATTTTTAGTGATTTAAGAATACGGCAAAGTCCTTTACATTGCAAATAGCAATGTTCAAATTTGTGAGCTAAATCACGATTTTTCTTCACTTTTTTATGTTTAATCGTTTTCGTATAAAAAAAGAGGAGCTGACTACTCCTCTTCTCCAGAAATAGAATTAAATTAGCCGTTAATAAATTTTTCGCCTAATTCAATATCCGCACGCAATGTTGGTAACATTGCTTCTAAAGCTTCTTGTTCAAATTTGCTTAAGGTACCGATTGGTAAAATTTCTTCTACCCCTTCTTTACCTAAACGTACAGGTTGAGCAAAGAAACGTGCATATTTACCGTCACCTTCAACATAAGTACATTCAACCACAGTTTCGCCGCTTAAGCCTTTCACTAATGAACGCGCAAAACGTGCTGCCGCTTGAGCCATAGAAAGTGTTGCAGAACCGCCACCTGCTTTTGCTTCAACCACTTCAGTACCTGCATTTTGGATACGTTTAGTTAATGGTGCAATTTCCTCTTCTTTCCACTCAGCGTATTGAACTTGTGAAAGTAATGGAAGAATCGTCACACCTGAGTGTCCCCCAATAACTGGTACGCTTGTACGAGAAACATTTAAGCCTTTTAATTCAGATACAAATGTTTCAGAACGTAACACGTCTAAAGTGGTGACACCGAATAATTTACGTTTGTCGTAAACACCCGCTTTTTTCAATACTTCTGCAGCAATCGCAACAGTCGTGTTCACAGGGTTGGTGATAATACCTACACAAGCTTTTGGACAAGTTTTTGCAACATGTTCAATTAAGTTACGCACGATACCTGCATTGATATTGAAAAGATCTGAACGATCCATGCCCGGTTTACGAGCTACCCCTGCAGAAATTAAAACGACATCAGCACCTTTAAGTGCAGGCGTTGGATCTTCTCCTGCAAAACCTTCTACTTTAACCGCTGTCGGAATATGACTCACATCTTTGGCCACACCTGGTGTCACTGGTGCAATATCATACAGTGCTAATTCACTTTCAGCGGGTAATTGTAATTTAAGTAATAAGGCTAATGCTTGACCAATACCGCCTGCTGCGCCTAATACTGCAACTTTCATAAAATACTCCTCATGTATTAATTAATCCTAACTAGGTAGGATTTTAAGGTTTTCATTAATAAATTACAAACAGAGAAATTCAATTATGAGATCTAGTTCAAACTTTTCAAATGACAGGTTTATTTTAATTGCCTAAAATGAATTTTTATGCAATTCTTATGCAAATTCCCCTATATGAGAATATCTATGTCAGATCAATTAACTAAAGCATTTAAAGAGCTGCTCAATCAAGAACGATTTGCTTCTCAAAGTGAAATTGTTGAAGCCTTAAAGAATCAAGGATTCCAAACCATTAATCAATCTAAAGTTTCACGCATGCTAAGTAAATTTGGTGCAGTTCGTGCAAGAAATACGAAAATGGAAATGGTGTATTGCTTACCAAGTGAATTAAGCGTCCCCGCTACTAGCAGCCCATTAAAAAATCTGGTTTTGGATATTGATCACAATGATTTCGTTATCGTCATTAAAACCTCTCCCGGTGCGGCACAGTTAATTGCCCGTTTATTGGACTCCATTGGTAAACCTGAAGGCATTTTGGGTACGATTGCGGGAGATGACACTATTTTTGTAACTCCAACCAAAAATACAACAATTAAAGCGCTTTTAGCACAAATTCAAGCGCTCTTTGAAAGCAGCTTATAATGAATATCTTAGTAACCGGTGGAACTGGATTTGTTGGAAAAGCCTTAGTTACGGCACTACTGTCTCGTGGCGATAGTGTTACAGTATTAACTCGCTCTATTGAAAAAGCTCAAGCCGCTTTTCCTGAAAAAACACCGCAATTTTTGACCGCACTTTCAGCACTCAAAGACTTGAATACCTTTGATGCAGTTATTAATCTTGCCGGTGAGCCAATCTTCGATAAAAAATGGACAGTTCAACAAAAAGAAAAACTGCGTCATAGCCGCATTGATTTAACACAGCAGATTGTTCAATTTATTAACCAAAGTGAACATCCCCCAGTCTTGATTTCAGGTTCTGCAACCGGTATTTATGGAAACTGTGGTGACGAGCAGATCACTGAACACACAAATCCAAGTACTCAATTTACCGCACAGCTTTGTATTGATTGGGAAAATGCAGCACAACAAGCCAATGCAAGAGTCTGTTTAGTGAGAACCGGATTAGTGCTTTCTCCAAAAGGTGGGGCTTTTGCTAAAATTCTACCGCTCTATCGCTTTGGACTAGGCGGAAAATTAGGGAATGGTGAGCAATATTGGAGCTGGATAGCGTTAGAGGATATGGTAAAAGGCCTGCTCTTTTTACTTGATCATAACGCTTGCGAAGGGGCATTTAATTTTACTGCACCACATCCAGTTAAAAATAAGACCTTTAACCAATTATTAGGTCAAGCATTACATCGACCTTGTTTTGCTCAAGTACCTCAATTTTTATTAACTACTATTCTAGGTGAGCGTGCTTGCATTCTTTTAGATAGCCAAAATGCCTATCCAAAACATTTGTTAGATTGCGGATTTACATTCCAATACTCAGAATTAAGTGATTACTTTCACAAAATACTTTAAAAACAAAAGGCTGGTCAAAACCAGCCTTTATTATATCCATTAAGCTAAATATTCTAAAAATTCCCCTACGGTGTGGAAAGATCCAAATACCAGCACAATGTCATTTTTATCTGCATTTTTAATCGCACTTTGAACCCCTTCAATAACAGAATCTTCAGAAACACTTTTTGCTGATGAATAAACTGATGTTAATTTTGCATTTAAGTCATCACCTGATTGACCACGGTAACCGCCTAATGTTACACAATGCCATTGATCAATAACGGATATCAGTTGGGTAAACACCGACTCGGCATCTTTATCTTTCAACATACCACAAACAGCAATGATGCAACCTGAAATTTGTGTCTTAAGTGCGGTCAATTTTTCAGCTAAATATTTTGCCGCATGAGGATTATGCCCAACATCAATGATCACTTTTGGCAACTGTAAATAGGAGACATTCAAGCGTCCTGCTAGCTTTTCTAATTGATTACCTTTTAATTGTTGGAAACGACCCACCAATTCCACTTCAATTAATGAACGTTTGATGGTCTCAACAGAAATATCAAAAGGCAGCTGTTCAATAGCAGCCAAAGCGGTTGCCGCATTAGCTAATGGAATTTGGCAAAACGGCAGATTTTCTAACCGCACTTTATTACTCTGCCACATCCAAGTTTGTTCATTAGCTTTAAACGACCAAGTGACATCTCGGCGTGAAACGTGGCAATGTAATTTCTCCGCTTGTTCTAACATAGGTTGCGGAACATTTGGTTCGCCAATTACAACCGGTTTATTCGCACGGAAAATCCCCGCTTTCTCAAAGCTAATTTCTTCGCGAGTTGAACCCAGAAAATCCGTATGATCAATATCAATACTGGTGATAACCGCCAGATCATTATCGACAATATTCGTTGCATCCAAACGCCCACCAAGCCCTACTTCTAAAATCACCACATCAAGTTTTGCTTGTTTGAATAAATGCAAAGCTGATAAGGTACTAAATTCAAAATAAGTGAGGGACTGCGTTTTATGCTTTTCGATGAAATCAAAAGAAACGGTATGCATTTCATCTGGCAAGTCTTGATTTTGAATACGAACACGTTCGTTATAACGCAATAAATGAGGTGAGGAATACACACCCACACGCAAACCGTGATTTAACAAAATAGTTTCAAGCAAACGACAAGTCGTGCCTTTGCCATTTGTGCCCCCCACCGTGATCACATAAGGTGCGGGATTCAAAAGATCTAATTCTTCTGCCACGGATTTAATACGATCTAGCCCTAAATCAATAGCTTTAAAGTGACTGTTTTCCAAATAAGAAAGCCACTCAGCGAGTGGCGAAGTGGCTTTTAAATTCATTGCATTACTCATGTTCAACAACTTCTACTTCAACAAAAGGTGAAGGTTGATTGGTGAGTTTGCTTAAAAGGTTTCCAAGGGTTGAACGCATTTCTGAACGTTTCACGATCATATCAATCGCCCCTTTCTCAAGTAAGAATTCACTACGTTGGAAGCCTTCTGGTAATTTTTCACGTACAGTTTGTTCGATAACACGTGGGCCTGCAAAACCAATTAATGCTTTTGGCTCAGCGATGTTCACATCACCTAACATCGCAAAACTTGCAGACACCCCACCTAATGTTGGATCCGTTAATACAGAAATAAACGGCACACCTTTTTCACGCATTTTTGCTAAGACAGCACTGGTTTTTGCCATTTGCATTAAGGAGAAAAGTGCTTCTTGCATACGCGCACCACCACTTGCAGAGAAACAAACGAACGGACAATTTAATTCCATTGCTTTTTCTGCCGCTTTCACAAATTTTGCACCCACAACAGAACCCATTGAACCGCCCATGAAACTGAAGTTAGATGCGGCAACAACTACAGGCATGTTGTAAAGTGTACCCGTCATTGTGATTAATGCATCTTTTTCACCGGTTTCTTTTTGTGCAGCAGTAATACGATCTTTATATTTTTTTAAATCTTTAAATTTAAGAATATCTTTTGGTTCTAAATCAGCTGACAATTCTTGGCTTGAACCTTCATCTAATAAGGCTAAAAGGCGCTCACGAGCATCAATGCGCATATGATGACCGCATTTTGGACAAACATATAAATTACGTTTTACTTCTTCACCGTAAAGAACTTGTTCACAAGAGGTACATTTTGTCCAAACCCCTTCTGGTACGTTGGCTTTACGTGATGCAGAGGAAGAGGTTCCTTTGCTAAAAATTCTATCAATCCAGCTCATTTTTTACCTTTTTTATTAACTAGAAAAGTTTGCGTATTTAATCATAATTTAGCGAAATTTGCTAGTCAGATGAGATTATCTTCTAAAAACAATGGCCCTAAATTTTTCTGTGGAATTGCAAATTTTTCAGGGTAAATGACATTCACTAAATATAAGCCTTCGGGTTTCGCTGTTGGAGCGGCTAATTTACGATCTTTTTGCTCTAACAACCATTTCATCCACTCAACAGGTTGATTACCGGCACCGACTTCAATCAAGCTTCCCACAATGTTGCGTACCATATGATGCACAAAAGCATTGGCTTGAATATCAACAATAATGTACTGCCCTTTTCGCACCACATTTAAATGATGCACATTTCGCCAAGGGGTATTTGATTGACATTGTGCCGCACGGAAAGAGGAAAAATCATTTTCGCCTAATAAAAACTGCCCCGCTTGGTGCATTTTCTTTTCGTCCAAATCTAAATGGCAATGGGTAATTCCATCCGGCAAAATGGCTGAACGCAATTTATTACAATACAAAATATAACGATAGCGACGCGCTGTTGCCGAAAAACGGGCATGAAATTCATCATTTACCACCTTTGCCCAACTCACAGAAATATCATCAGGCAAATTCGCATTGGTACCAAATGCCCAAGCTTTTTCAGGACGAACTGCTGTGGTTTCAAAATGCACGACTTGTCCTGTGCCATGCACTCCAGAGTCTGTTCTGCCCGCACAAAACACTTCAATTTTTTCATTTGCCACAAAAGATAACGCTTTTTCTAATTCTTCTTGTACGCTACGCACTTTCTCTTGTCGCTGCCAGCCACAATACTGTTTTCCATTATATTCAATGCCTAAGGCTATCTTCATTGGAAAATACTCCTAAAACGATTTCAAATTTGACCGCACTTTGCCTGAAAAGAAAAAACACCAATAACTCATCATTATTGGTGTTCTTATCACAAGTCACAAGCTAAAAATTAAGCACGTTTGAAGTCAAAACGTACAA
>NZ_LZOZ01000019.1 GCF_001679485.1 Haemophilus sp. CCUG 60358 | reverse complement strand
AGGTTGAAGAACCTGTAATTTAAATTCTGTTGTGTAGTGTTTACCCATAAAAAAATCTGCACCTCAATTGTTGGTTGTTTAGTCCAACTTTTGGGGTGCAGATCAAAATTGACCGCACTTTTTTTGTATAAGAGATGATTAAAGTCCCGCTTTTAAGCTTGCTTCAATAAAGCGGTCAAGATCGCCATCTAGCACGGCTTGTGTATTACGATTTTCAACGCCTGTGCGGAGATCCTTAATACGTGCATCATCTAACACATAAGAACGAATTTGGCTGCCCCAACCAATATCAGATTTATTATCTTCCATCGCTTGTTTATCCGCATTTTTCTTTTGTAACTCAAGCTCATACAATTTCGCTTTTAACTGCTTCATGGCTTGATCTTTATTTTTGTGTTGAGAACGATCGTTTTGACATTGCACGACAATTCCACTTGGCATGTGAGTAATACGCACCGCACTTTCAGTTTTATTGACGTGCTGACCACCCGCACCGGATGCACGATAAACGTCAATACGTAAATCAGCCGGATTAATTTCAATATCAATATCGTCATCAATTTCAGGATAAACGAAAGCCGCTGCAAACGATGTATGACGACGGTTATTGGAGTCAAATGGACTTTTACGCACCAAACGATGGATACCGGTTTCAGTACGTAACCAACCGAAAGCATATTCGCCACTAACACGAATCGTCGCTGATTTTAAACCCGCAACATCGCCATCAGAGATTTCCATTAATTCAGTTTTAAAGCCTTTGCTTTCAGCCCAACGAAGGTACATGCGAAGTAACATTTCCGTCCAGTCTTGCGCTTCTGTTCCACCAGAACCTGCTTGTAAATCGACATAACAATCGCATGCATCATGTTCACCGCTAAACATGCGTCGGAATTCGAGTTTTGCAAGTTGTTGTTCAAGCTCATCTAATTCAGCAACGGCCTCATTGAAGGTCTCTTCATCTTCCGCTTCAATAGCTAACTCAAGCAGTCCTTCAACATCTTCTAAACCTTGTTCTAAATTCTTGATGGTATCAACCACTTGTTCAAGTGAAACACGTTCTTTCCCAAGAGCTTGGGCTTTTTCGGGCTCGTTCCACACATCAGGTTGTTCTAATTCGGCATTAACTTCTTCTAAACGCTCGACTTTTGCGTCGAAGTCAAAGATACCCCCGAAGCACAGAAGTGCGCTCGGAAAGATCAGCGATTTTGTTTTTGATTGGATTGATTTCAAACATAATAAATAAACCTCTATAAGCGGCAGAAGTATAAGTCATTTTCAGTTTTTTGGGTAGTTTGGCTTGCACAAATTATCGATCCATTTATAATTCTAATCTTTGTTGTTTAGATATATTTAGGAATAAAAATGAAAAAATTACTCACCGCACTTTTAATCACTGCTTCTGCCACTGCAATGGCGAGTGATGCTGAGATTAAATCGAAGTTACAGGCATTAGGTGCGAAAAATATTGAGGTGAAAGATTCACCGGTAAAAGGCCTTAAAACAGCTGTGACTGATCAAGGTATTTTATATGTGAGCGAAAATGGTCAATATGTTTTGCAAGGCAAAATGTATGAATTAACAAATAAAGGTCCAGTTGATGTAGCGGGTAAACTTTTAGCGGATAAAGTGAATGCATTAAAAAGCGAAATGATCGTTTATCCTGCAAAAAATGAAAAATATGTTGTGACCGTATTCATGGATATTACTTGCCATTATTGCCACATCCTTCACCAACAAGTGAAAGAATATAATGATTTAGGTATTACCGTTCGTTATCTTGCATTCCCACGTGCTGGAATGAATGAAACCGCTCGCCAAATGGAAGCAATTTGGACATCGAAAGATCCGGTATTTGCATTGAACGAAGCAGAAAAAGGTAACTTACCGAAAGAATTGAAAACACCTAATATTGTGAAAAGACACTATGATTTAGGTGTACAACTCGGCGTACAAGGTACACCAAGTATTGTGACTTCAACAGGTGAATTGATTGGGGGATATTTAAAACCCAAAGATTTATTAGCTGCCTTGAAGGAATCAGCACAATAATTTTTAGTAGTGAGGGCGTATTGTATACGCCCTTTAAATATTCATATCATCAAAGCACATATTAAATGTTCCTTTAGGTGATAATTTTAAATAACAAAACACCGTGAAAAAACTTATCAAACGTCGTGAAATTCCTACCGGAAATCCTGTTTCAGATAATGCATTACTCGATCGTCTCTATCGTTCTCGCCATATTAAAAATAGCCAAGAATTAGACCGCACTTTGCAATCAATGCTGAATCCCAATCAATTACATGGTATTCAACAAGCCGTAGATTTATTGCTCGAAGCTTATCAACAGCAACAAAAGATTGTCATCGTTGGTGATTTTGATGCTGATGGGGCGACCAGTACGGCGCTTTCAGTGTTAGCTTTACGTATGCTTGGCTTTACTGATGTGGAATATCTGGTGCCAAATCGTTTTGAGCAAGGCTATGGTTTGAGTGTGCCTGTTGCTGAAATGGCAATGGAAAAAGGCGTGCAGTTATTGATGACGGTGGATAACGGGGTATCGTCTTTTGAGGGTGTGGCGTATTTAAAAGATCAAGGCGTAAAGGTGTTAATTACCGATCATCACTTACCACCAGAAATACTGCCGAATGCTGATGCCATTGTTAATCCAAATTTGCAACAATGTGATTTCCCTTCAAAATGTTTAGCCGGCGTAGGCGTAGCATTCTATTTAATGCTCGCTTTGCGTGCTAAATTTCGCGAGTTAGGTATTTTTACGGCAGAAACACAACCTAATTTTACTGAGTTACTGGATTTAGTTGCGCTCGGCACAATTGCAGACGTTGTTCCCCTTGATCAAAATAACCGTATTTTAGCCCATCAAGGGTTGATGCGAATCCGTGCGAAACGTTGTCGACCAGGAATTATTGCTCTCGCTGAAGTGGCTAATCGAGAAGTTGAAAAACTTTGCTCGGCGGACTTGGGCTTTGCGATTGCTCCACGTTTAAATGCAGCGGGTCGATTAGATAATATGTCTGTCGGTGTGGAGTTATTACTTGCAGAAAGTATGCAAGAGGCCAGAGCCCAAGCCTTAGATTTGGACAGTTTAAATCAGGCTCGAAAAGAAATTGAGCAAGGCATGAAGTTGGAAGCCTTAGAAATTTGCCGAAATCTCACCGCACTTTCTGATGAATTACCGATGGGGATCGCCTTATTCCAGCCAGATTGGCATCAAGGTGTATTAGGTATTGTGGCCTCTCGTATTAAAGATCAATACCATCGACCCGTTATTGCTTTTGCACAAGATCAAGAAGGTATTTTAAAAGGTTCTGCTCGTTCAATTGAAGGCTTGCATATGCGCGATGTATTAGAGCGTATTCATTCCCAACATCCGGATATGATTTTAAAATTTGGCGGTCATGCCATGGCAGCAGGATTAAGCATTAAAGAAAGCTTTTTCCCTGAGTTTCAAAAGATTTTTAATCAAACGGTGCAAGATTGGTTAAATGAAGATCAATTACAAGGTGTGATTTGGACGGATGGCGAACTTCAAGCAAATGAATTTAGTATTGAAACGGCAGAAGTGATAAAATCTGGCGGACCTTGGGGACAAGCCTTTCCTGAGCCTGTTTTTGATGGTGAATTTAAAATTTTTGAGCAACGTGCTATCGGGCAAAATCAAAATCATTTAAAAATGCTCGTAGAGCCTAAAAATGGCGGTCCATTATTAGATGCCATTGCGTTTAATATCGATACTCGGTATTATCCCGATTTGTCGATTAAGCAGGCAAAATTTGCTTATAAGTTAGAAATTAATGAGTTTCGTGGAAATCGAAACCTCCAATTATTAGTCGATTATATTGAACCAATTGGTTAATTTATGAAAAAAGTTTGGCAGAATAAATTATTAAAAGGATCCTTTGCAATGATATTGCTGAGTGTGACAAATGTCGCATTCGGTGAAGTCAATGCAAAGGATTTTTCTGCCAAAAATTCACCGCACTTACCGCCAGCGAATGTGGCACAGTTTGAAGATGGTCGAGATTATTTTTCATACCAAGAACCCATTGAACAAGCTAAAAGAAACGATCGTAAAATCCCTATCCAATTTTTCTTTGATTATGACTGCCGAGTTTGTTCTTCAGCTCAAGATATTTTGCAACTTTATAGCCAAATTCGTCCTAATAAAGTGGCATTAGAAGAGCATCCAGTTGCTACAAACGAAGCTAAATTTTCAGCGACAATATTCTATACATTACAGCGTTTAAAAGTGGGCGAGCTGTCAGATGTGCTGTTATTTGAAACCTCTGAAAAGGCGCGCTATACCGAATTGTCCACATTAGATAAGATGCGTGAATGGGTTGTCTCACAAGGGATTAGTAAAGCTGAATTTAATAAAGTCGTCCATTCCAAAGAAGTGAAAGAGGATGTGAGTAACGCCATTTATTTGACAGATGAATATGGTGTCTTTACTTTCCCTTATGTGGTTGTGGGCGGAAAATATGTTCTCACCGCGAGTACGCTGTATAACGATGATTATGGCGTAGCAGTATTAGATTTCTTAGTGAATAAACTCGAACAAGAAAGGAAAAAATAATGAAAATCGGGATTGTTGGTGCAATGGCACAAGAAGTGGAAATTTTATCCCAATTAATGACAGATAAAAAAGAAACAAAAGTTGCAAGTGCGGTCATTTTTGAAGGTAAAATTAATGGTAAAGAAGTCGCATTATTGCAATCTGGGATTGGTAAAGTCGCCGCGGCTATTGGCACTACCGCTTTATTACAATTGGCTAAACCGGATGTGGTTTTAAATACCGGCTCAGCAGGTGGTGTGTCAAAAGGCTTAAAGGTAGGAGATATCGTTATTTCCGATGAAACCCGCTATCACGATGCTGATGTGACGGCATTTGGCTATGAAAAAGGTCAATTACCCGCCAATCCAGCAGCTTTCCTTTCTGATCAACAATTAGCCGATTTAGCCGATGAAATTGCACAGTCACAAGGACAAAATGTAAAACGTGGTTTAATTTGCTCGGGAGATAGCTTTATTAATAGCGAAGAAAAAATTGCTCAAATTAAAGCGGATTTCCCCAATGTGACAGCAGTAGAAATGGAAGCAACAGCAATTGCACAAGTTTGTCATGCCTTTAACGTACCATTTGTGGTTGTTCGAGCTATTTCTGATGCAGGCGATGGCGAAGCGAGTATGTCATTTGAAGAATTTCTCCCACTTGCAGCAAAGCAGTCTTCGGCGTTAGTATTGGCAATGATAGATAGATTATAGTGCTTTATAATCTGTAAATAAGATGATTAATTTTTAAATAAAAAACGATAAACATTGTTTAAAAAGGCATAGTTAATTAACTATGCCTTTTATATAAAACCATTAGAATTTATAGTTTAAGCTGAGAATATAAGTTCTTCCTCGTGCAAAATTGTAAAGCACAGATTTATCTTTTATTCCGTTTTCGCAAGTATCATTTTTGCTACAAATAGAATCATTTAAGCTTGAATAATATCGTTGAGATGCCGCGTCATTGCCTGAGTCTAAAGGATCAACATAACGTTTATCTAACAGGTTCTGTACTTCGGCTTTGATAATCAAATCTTTGATAGGTTCGTAACTTATATGCAAATCTAAAATAATCGGTTGTTTATTAATTTCCTCTGTTTTCTTAATTGCATAATAAGTTCTTTCATGACTAGTATTTAATTCAAATTCAGAACCGTTAATATAGTCTTCTTGAATGGTTGCCCGTTTACTTTTCCCATAGTAACGAGCAGCGATACCAACAGTTAATTTTTGATCAAACCAGCGAGAGCCAAGTTCTAATCTTCCATAATCTTTAGGTAACATTGAGATACGGGATAGACCATAGCCTTGTTTTAGAATGTCATCTTTTGATGCGTTGTTAGGACGTG
Source organism: Haemophilus sp. CCUG 60358 (assembly GCF_001679485.1). Classification (GTDB taxonomy): domain Bacteria; phylum Pseudomonadota; class Gammaproteobacteria; order Enterobacterales; family Pasteurellaceae; genus Haemophilus_D. The sequence goes on along the minus strand of NZ_LZOZ01000019.1, from coordinate 210,653 downwards.
GACTTGCATCTGCATAATTGGTTGGTTGATTTGTTCGTTGATATGCATAAGACAGATTTGCAAAGAAACGTCCCATGTCATAGTTAATTTCTAACTCGACGCCGCTCTTTTTCACAATAGGCTTATAATTTTGATGAGCAATGGTAAATCTAAATCCATTATTAGCTGCCCAGTCAGGAACAACCCCATCTCTCCACCATACACCATATACATTATGAATATAATTTTTGATAAAACTACGATATCCCACTAGTTTCAAACCTAGAACATCTTCTTCTGTAAAAACAGCTTTTTTATAGGTATTAAACCCAAGTTGATAAGTTTCAGCTTGCTCAGGTTTTAATGCCGTATTTACGCCAACATCAGATACTTGAGAGAAGAACATTTCTTGAATATTTGGCATTCTATGTGTGCGCGAATAGGTGAAAAACGGCATAAAATAATCATTGATATCTGCACTAAGTGTTGCTGAGTGATTTATCGCTGTTTTATGTCCTGATTTATGCAAAATCGGTTCATTAATTTGTGTTGGTGTATTTTCATAACCTACATACTCACCGTTAAATGCATAATGCGTAAAATTGACACTATAGTCTAAATGGTAAATTCCTTTAGAAAGTGCGGTATCAAAATAAACAGTTTTAAATTGTTGTTTACCAGAAGGTTGTAAGATCACTGAACGTTGTGGTAATCCGCTTTTGCTTCCTTGGAAGCGACCTAAATAACTATAGTTTCCTTGGGAGTGTGATTCATTGTTATAAAACAAACTTAATTCTTCTGGAAAACGGTTTTTACTATACTCATTAATAAAGTAGTTAAAGCCCAATGTGGTTTTTAAATCGATTTCTTTTGGCAATAAAAAAGTATAGCTATTGTTAATATCAATAATATTTGCCACATTCTTTGTAATTAATTTATCTTCTACTTGCCAACCAGAAAAGAATGCACCTTTAGGATAAATGGTTTTACCTAAGTTATGTGCTACCATTAGATTTAGATCAAGATAGCGATTATTATTAAAGTTATAATTTAATTGATAATTACGATTTTCGATTTTTCGAGAACCAATTTTATTATCAAGGGTACGTATTTGGGCACCTAAGGTATGGCGATCGTCGCCATATTCAAATTTTAATAAATGGCTACGAGAACGAGATTGCAAACTGCCTGGTTCAATAGGAGCGACGCTATATTGATCTTTATTGCGTTCAAATGAGTTATTTGTTGAATCTACATCATTTTGTAATTCGGGGATATCTTTAGGTGGCACACCATTTTCTAATTCTCTTAGAATTTTTTTTCTAGTTTCATTTTTATAAGTATTTAGTTGATAGCTAGATGTGTTGTAACGTGGCTCGTTAGGCGTATCTTCTTCACTAACATAATCATAATTTTCTTCTTTTCTTTCAATCCGAGTAATACAACCTGGTGTTCTTGTTTCGGTCGCTCCAGTTAGCTCATCGGTTTTTGTAATTGGGTCTGTATTTCCATTAAATGTTGGATTGGGTGCGTTGCAAGACCAATGATTTTTGTTTAGATCAGGAGTCCACTGTCCAGCTGAATTTAAAACATAACCGGCATTGTGGAAATAGGCTTCTTTTTCTTTAGCAAGAATATCTTGTCCAAGCGAAGACAGGCGTTCACCCCCTCCGATACGATAATCTTGAGATACCTCACGTTGACTGTAACCATATACCACACCAACATAACCACCATTATCAAGCCATTTTCTGCCTGCAGCCATCGTCATAAAATTCGATTTAGTTGCATTGCTCCCCGTCATTCCTTTTACGATGAGCCCAAAAGGTTTGTCATCAGTGATAACATCATTAACGCCTAATGTTCTAAAATTGGCACTACCAGATAAAGTATTTACGCCATTGGAACCTGAAAAGTTACTTTTATTGACATCGACACCTGCAATGAAGTTAGGATCAAGCGATGCACCAAATTGAGAATTACCACCTGATTGACCTGAGTCCATGGCAGTAGAGTAAAAAGTTTGAGTGACGCCATCGACCATTGTATTGACACGACCTAACCCATTTTCTCCACGAATATTCACAGAAACTACGCCAGAGCCTTTATCTTGTTGAGTAAAGGCTCCCGGAATGCTACGAATCACTTGATCGATAGTTTGTGTATCTTTAAATATATGTTCTCTTGTGCTTTTAGCTTTTGCTTCTGTAAATGGTTTCTTATCATTAGTTACGTTTTTTTCGACCACATTTATTTGCTCGAGTATTTCTTCTGTTTGAGCTTCAGCAATATTAATGTTCATTGCATTTATTATGCAAAATGTAACTAAGTTTAATCTCATTTGTTTTTTCATTAATTACCCCCCCTGTATTTATGAGAAAGATTCGTATTATCCTCTTCTAAGGAGTGAAATTCAAGGGATGAGATCATGAAATTAATATAATATCTAAAGAATCATTTTCATGTTATATATTGTGAAATTCTCAATTTCTTTTATTCATTGGCTGGAAAGTATTGCAACGATTATTGATGCTTGTCTTTTATTGGTAGAGTTTGTCTTTACCTTATAAGGAGGGGCTAAGATCTGATGTTGTATGTTTTCTTTAAATTTTGTATGAATTATTAATATTAATTTAGAATTATAATAGCCAATTATTTTTTAGCATTTAGCAAAAGAATCTTTAGAGAAATAAGGTATTTATGTCTATAATGTATTGGTTTTGAAAGTAAAAGGATGAAGATTATGGGGATAATTATCACCGTTGATGGCCCAAGTGGGGCAGGGAAAGGAACACTTTGTTACGCCTTGGCAGAAAAGTTAGGTTTTACCTTATTAGATAGTGGTGCCATTTATCGCGTGACGGCATTGGCTGCGCTGAAACGTCATGCAGACTTAACCGATGAAGAAGGATTAGCGGAGTTAGCCCGTCATTTAGATATTCAGTTCATTCCGAAGAATGGAGAAGTCAATGTGCTTCTTGGTGGGATGGATGTAAGCCATTTAATCCGTACGCAAGAAGTGGCGGAAGCTGCATCAAAAGTGGCGGTTTTCCCAAAAGTGCGGTCAGCTTTACTGCAACTTCAGCAGGATTTTGGTAAAAATGATGGCTTGATTGCGGATGGGCGAGATATGGGAACGGTGGTTTTCCCAAATGCACAAGTTAAACTGTTTTTAGACGCGAGTGCGGAAGAACGTGCAAAAAGACGCTATAAACAGTTGCAAAATAAGGGAATTAATGGTAACTTTGCACAGATTTTAGCCGAGATACAAGAACGCGATTTTCGCGATAGAAATCGTGAGGTTGCGCCATTGAAACCGGCTGATGATGCTTTATTGTTAGATAGTACAACATTGAGTATTGATGAAGTCATTGCTCAAGCGTTAGCTTATATTCAACAAAAAGCGTCAATTTCGATTTAACTGTTTATTCAAGGAAGAATAGACATTTATCCTCAACCCCGCATTTTATGGATCTTAATGTGGATGTTATTAACTTAAATTAAGAAGATTATTTATATGTCAGAATCTTTTGCTCAACTCTTTGAAGAATCATTAAAAGGCCTTGAAACCCGTCAAGGTTCAATCGTTAGCGGTACTGTTGTTGCTATTCAAAAAGGCTTTGTACTTGTTGATGCAGGCTTAAAATCTGAATCTGCAATTCCTGTTGCTGAATTCCAAAACGCTCAAGGTGAACTTGAAGTTAAAGTTGGCGACACAGTAAACGTAGCTTTAGATGCAGTTGAAGATGGTTACGGCGAAACTAAACTTTCTCGTGAGAAAGCAGTTCGTCACGAATCTTGGATTGAATTAGAAAAAGCTTACGAAGAAAAAGCGACCGTTATCGGTTTAATCAACGGTAAAGTGAAAGGCGGTTTCACAGTTGAGTTAAACGGTGTTCGTGCATTCTTACCAGGTTCATTAGTTGATACACGTCCAGCACGTGAAGCGGATCACCTGCTTGGTAAAGAATTAGAATTCAAAGTAATCAAATTAGATCAAAAACGTAACAACGTTGTTGTTTCTCGTCGTGCAGTGATCGAATCTGAAAACAGCCAAGAACGTGAACAAATCCTTGAGAACCTAGCTGAAGGTTCAGAAGTTAAAGGTATCGTTAAAAACTTAACTGACTACGGTGCATTCGTAGATTTAGGTGGCGTTGACGGTTTATTACACATCACTGATATGGCTTGGAAACGTGTTAAACACCCAAGCGAAATCGTGAATGTAGGCGACGAAGTAACTGTTAAAGTATTAAAATTTGACAAAGATCGTACTCGCGTATCTTTAGGCTTAAAACAATTAGGTCAAGACCCGTGGGTTGCTATCGCTGAAAACCACCCAGTAAACAGCAAATTAACTGGTAAAGTAACTAACTTAACAGACTACGGCTGTTTCGTTGAAATCTTAGATGGCGTTGAAGGTTTAGTTCACGTTTCTGAAATGGATTGGACTAACAAAAACATCCACCCATCTAAAGTTGTAAGCCTTGGCGATACAGTTGAAGTAATGGTGTTAGAAGTTGACGAAGAACGTCGTCGTATTTCTTTAGGTTTAAAACAATGCAAACCTAACCCATGGACTCAATTCGCTGAAACTCACAACAAAGGCGACAAAGTTACTGGTAAAATTAAATCAATCACTGATTTCGGTATCTTTATCGGTCTTGAAGGTGGTATCGACGGTTTAGTTCACTTATCTGACATTTCTTGGAATGTTGCAGGTGAAGAAGCAGTTCGTAACTACAAAAAAGGTGACGAAGTTTCTGCAGTAGTATTAGCAGTAGATGCAGTGAAAGAACGTATTTCTTTAGGTATCAAACAACTTGAAGATGATCCATTCAACAACTTCGTAGCTATCAACAAAAAAGGTGCAGTAATTTCTGCAACTGTTGTTGAAGCTGACGCTAAAGGTGCTAAAGTTGAATTAGCAGGTGGCGTTGAAGGTTATATCCGTGCAGCAGACTTAACAAACGAAGTTGCAGCAGGCGATGTAGTTGAAGCGAAATACACTGGTGTTGATCGTAAAGCACGTATCGTTCACTTATCTGTAAAAGCGAAAGATCAAGCTGAAGAAGCAGTTGCAGTTGCAAACGCGAATAACAAACAAGAAGATGTTGCTATTCCAAACGCAATGGCTGAAGCTTTCAAAGCAGCTAAAGGTGAATAATTAATTCACATGAATAAGGCTGGGTCATGGACTCAGCCTTATTATTACCGGCTATAATTTACAAGGATTTAGCGGTAATTTATTATGAACTAATGCATTACCTGTAAGTCTTAATAACAAGTTTAAGTATAAATTTAAAGGAGAGTTGACGATGACTAAATCTGAACTAATTGAAAATCTATCAACAAAGCACCCAACTTTATCCGCAAAAGAAGTAGAAGGTATTGTAAAGGATATTCTTGAACTCATTGTACAATCTTTAGAAGAGGGGAATCGTATTGAAGTGCGTGGTTTTGGTAGCTTCTCTTTACACCATCGTCAACCGCGAGTGGGCCGTAATCCTAAAACCGGTGATTCTGTAAAATTAGATGCTAAATCTGTACCGCACTTTAAAGCAGGTAAAGAATTAAAAGATCGCGTAAATGTTTTTGCTTAAACATTCAATCGATATCAATAAAACGACACTTAGGTGTCGTTTTTTATTACAAATTTTGGCATAATGAAACTATTCTTAACAAGGAGATTGTGATGATTAAATATATTCTCGGACTCATTATTGTGCTAGCTATCGTAATCGTTGCGGTAACTATAGGGGCGAATAATGATCAAGTAATCACCTTTAACTACATTGTTGCTGAAAGCCAATTCCAACTTTCAACGCTAGTTGCGATTTTATTTGGTTTTGGATTAATTTTAGGTTGGTTAATTACTGGATTCTTCTACTTAAAATTAAAATTCAAAAATATGTCGTTAGCGCGTCAAGTTAAACGTCAAACATTACAAATTAACGAATTAACGACTACTCGCGATAAGGCAGTATAATGCTTGAATTACTCTTTCTGCTTCTGCCAATAGCCGCCGCTTATGGTTGGTATATGGGGCATCGGAGTGCCAAGAAAGATCAGGAAGATATTAGTAATAAACTCTCCCGTGATTATGTCACGGGGGTCAATTTTTTGCTTTCTAATCAAACGGATAAAGCCGTTGATTTGTTTCTTGATATGTTGCAAAAACAAGAAACAGAAAATGAAATTGAAAGCAACTCACAATTTGAAGCAGAGTTAACGCTCGGTAATCTTTTCCGTTCTCGAGGTGAAGTGGATCGTGCTTTGCGGATCCATCAAGCACTCGATCGTAGTCCCAATTATTCTTTCGAACAAAAATTATTAGCTAAACAGCAACTTGCCAAAGATTTCATGACAGTCGGTTTTTATGACCGCGCTGAAGCCCTTTATATTATTATGGTAGATGAGCCAGAGTTTGCAGAAAATGCACTTCAACAGCTTTTGGTGATTTATCAAAAAACAAAAGAATGGAAAAAAGCCGTTAATATCGCAGAGAAGCTTGCTAAGATCTCACCTAAAGAAAATAATGTGGAATTAGCGCAATGTTATTGTGAATATGCCTTAAGCGGTGAACTTGAAAGTGCGGTCGAAAAACGCAGTATTTTACAAAAAGCGCTGAATGTATCTCCAACCAGTGTGAGAGCATCAATGCTGCTTGCTGATTTAGAAATGGCTAATAAAAACTATCGTCAAGCCATTCATTTTTTAGAGAATATTCTTAATCAAAATCCAATTTATATTGGTGAAGTGCTGAAAACGCTCAAATATTGTTATGATGAATTAGGAGAGAGAGATAACTTTGAGTTATTCTTGATTCGAGCTAGCCAGCAGGTTAACAATACTAAAGTCGATTTAATGTTAGCAAGCGTGATTGAAGAGAAAGATGGTAAGAGTGCTGCACAATCAAAACTTTATCAACAACTTACCAAACATCCAAGTACATCTATTTTCCACCGCTTTATTCAATTCCAAATTGATGATGCAGAGGAAGGGCGAGGTAAAGAAAGCTTAATTTTGCTACATAAAATGGTCGGTGAGAGAATTAAGCAAGGCTTTGGTTATCGTTGCTCAAATTGTGGTTATCAAACCCATAAATTAATGTGGAATTGTCCTTCTTGTAAACAGTGGGAATCCATCAAACCAGAACATAATTAATTGACACAGTGAGGTAAAATTATGAATAGCAAAGTAATCGTTGCATTAGATTACGAAACGGAAGCGCAAGCGCTATCCCTCGTGGATCAAATTGATCCAAGCTTATGCCGTTTAAAAGTGGGTAAAGAAATGTTTACCACACTGGGAACAAATTTCGTTAAGCAATTACACGAGCGTCAATTTGATGTTTTCCTCGATCTTAAATTTCATGATATTCCGAATACTGTGGCAAGAGCGGTGCGTTCTGCGGCTGATTTAGGGGTATGGATGGTTGATGTCCATGCTAGCGGTGGTCTGAAAATGATGGAAGAGGCGAAGAAAATTCTCGAGCCTTATGGAAAAGATGCACCGTTATTAATTGCAGTAACCGTATTGACCAGTATGGAGGATTTGGATTTATTACAAATCGGTATTAACTCTTCACCACTTGAGCATGTTTTACGTCTTGCACATTTAACCCAGCGAGCGGGATTAGATGGCGTCGTTTGTTCACCACAAGAAGTGGAGATTTTACGTAATGCTTGTGGTCCTGATTTTAAATTAGTCACACCGGGGATTCGCCCAATTGGAAGTGATTTTGGTGATCAACGTCGCGTTATGACTCCTGCTGCGGCTATTCGTTCTGGTTCTGATTATTTGGTGATTGGTCGTCCAATTACGCAAGCTGAAAATCCAGCAGAAGTGCTTCGCTCAATTAATTCATCTCTTTTGTAATATGACAGAGAGTACTTTAGTTTATTCTACCGAAGTTGGTCGAATTAAAGAGCAAAAGCAGCCAATACAACGCCCTAAAGGTGATGGAGTGGTTCGCATCCAAAAACAAACGAGTGGTCGAAAAGGCGCAGGCGTTTCAGTGATTACAGGGCTAGATTTAGCTGATGATGAATTGAAAAAGTTAGCGGCTGAACTTAAAAAGCGGTGTGGTTGTGGTGGCTCAGTCAAGGACGGCAATATTGAGATTCAAGGCGAAAAACGTGATTTACTAAAACAACTTTTAGAACAAAAAGGGTTTAAAGTAAAGTTAGCCGGTGGTTAAGATAAAATAAAAAATCCATCTTCAATTGAAGATGGATTTTTTTATGATTAACTTTCCATGAAGTCTGGTTGGTAAGCAAAGAAAATTGCACCCAAGAAACTTAATACAGCAAATGCCAGAAATACATTATTTGGATTTGTAGCTTTGCGACTAAAATATTTAGCCGAGAAGAAGATATAAAGCATAAGCATGATAATTTTCATAATAAGCCAGCTTTGTAACTGATAACCGACCAAGAAGAAAATCGTTAAGCCACTCGCAATTAAAAGTGTGTCAACTAAGTGCGGTAAAATTTTTAGCAGTTTAATTGCTCGCCAATCTTTCCCACTTAATTGCATTCCCCCACGGATAATTAATAATCCTAAACTTAAAAATGCACAAACAATGTGCAAATAAACTAACATAATCACTCCAGATGTAAAAGGAAAGTGCGGTCAAAAGTGACCGCACTTTAATTTCTTATTTTGCAATACGCTTATATTTAATACGATGTGGTTGTGTTGCGGCTTCACCTAAGGTTTTCTTTTTCCACTCTTCGTAGTCTGAGAAGTTACCTTCGTAGAACGTCACTTTACCTTCATCACCGTAATCTAAAATATGAGTTGCAATACGGTCTAAGAACCAACGGTCATGGGAAATCACCATTGCACAACCAGGGAATTCTAAAATCGCATTTTCTAACGCACGTAAAGTTTCAACGTCTAAGTCATTGGTCGGTTCGTCCAATAACAGTACGTTACCACCACGTTGTAGAAGTTTAGCTAAGTGTAAACGACCACGTTCACCACCCGATAATTCGCCCACACGTTTTTGTTGATCTACGCCTTTGAAGTTGAAGCGTCCAACATACGCACGGCTTGGAATTTCAAAGTTACCAATAGTGAGAATATCTTGTCCGTTAGACACTTCTTCCCATACAGTTTTCTTATCATCCATTGAGTCACGGAACTGATCGACAGAGGCAAGTACCACAGTTTCACCCATCGTAATTGAGCCGCTATCCGGTTGTTCTTGACCTGAAAGCATACGGAATAGGGTAGATTTACCCGCACCATTCGCTCCGATAATACCCACGATAGCCCCTTTTGGAATGCTGAATGATAAATCATCAATTAAAGTGCGATCACCGTAAGATTTAGTGAGATGTTCTACCTCAATCACTTTATCACCTAAACGTGGACCAGGTGGAATAAAGAGTTCGTTTGTCTCGTTACGTTTTTGATATTCGCCAGAGTTTAATTCATCAAAGCGCGCCATACGTGCTTTGCTTTTCGCTTGGCGACCTTTAGGATTTTGACGAACCCATTCTAACTCTTTCGCAATTGATTTTTGACGCGCATTTTCAGTTGCTTGTTCTTGTTCTAAACGTTTCTCTTTTTGCTCTAACCAAGAAGAGTAGTTGCCTTCCCAAGGAATACCTTCACCACGGTCAAGCTCTAAGATCCAACCCGCAACGTTATCTAAGAAGTAACGGTCGTGGGTAATTGCTACAACAGTACCTTCGTAGTCATGTAAGAAGCGTTCTAACCATGCCACAGATTCCGCATCTAAGTGGTTGGTTGGCTCGTCTAATAAGAGCATGTCTGGTTTTTCGAGTAATAAACGACAAAGTGCGATACGACGACGTTCCCCCCCTGATAAATGCTCAATTTTGGCATCCCAATCTGGTAAACGTAATGCATCTGCGGCACGTTCTAACTGGTTATCTAAATTATGACCATCATGCGCTTGAATAATTGCTTCAAGATTTGCTTGCTCTGCGGCTAGTTTATCGAAATCTGCATCAGGATCCGCATAAAGCGCATAAACTTCATCTAAACGAGTCAGTGCATTTTTTACTTCAGAAACCGCTTCTTCTACCGCTTCACGTACAGTTTGTTGCGGATCAAGTTTTGGTTCTTGTGGAAGATAACCAATTTTGATACCCGGTTGTGGGCGAGCTTCACCTTCGAACTCTTTATCGACGCCCGCCATAATGCGTAAGAGGGTTGATTTACCTGCACCATTTAAGCCTAGAACCCCGATTTTTGCACCAGGGAAGAAGCTTAAAGAAATATCTTTCAAAATATGACGCTTCGGTGGCACCACTTTGCCGACACGGTGCATCGTATATACAAATTGCGTTGACATAATTTTCTCGATGTTATGAATAAAAGTGCGGTTATTTTACTTGATGTTTAGGGAATAAGCTATTTGAAAGGCAAAAAAAACCACCCATATAGGGTGGTAGGAAAGTAGTTTAGCTATATTTATGATTATTTTATTTAGGAACTTTATGAATATCAAGCAATCACTTGACGAGGCAAATAGTACATAAATTTCAGTTATAATGGAAATGCGAATGAATAATTTGTTGATACAAATCAAGAAAATCACAGGATTTTTTACGTTTAGATCGATTTTTATTCGATTTTGATTAGGAACTGCTTGTGATAAAATCTGTCTATTCAATTATTTAGCCCACTTTATTCTTATTTATGTTTAAAAAATTACTCCTAGGATTATCGCTGATTTCTCCTTTTTCGGTTCTTGCTCATCCTCACGCCTTTATTGATATGCAAACCAAACCGTTAGTGAAAGATAATCAATTAATTGGTTTTTCGACTCAATGGTTACTGGATGAAGCCAGCTCTTCAGCCGTATTGTATGACATGATGCAGACGAAAGGGGATAAGGCTGCTCAACAGAAATTAGTTGATGAGGTAATGGCAAACGTTGTGAATGAACATTACTTTAGTTATGTCTTTGATAAAGAAAATCACAAAATTAAATATAAAAAACAGCCTGAAAATTATGGCATGCGTGTTAAAGGAAATGAGGTGGAGTATTATTTTGATTTTCTTTTAGCTCAGCCACAGACTTTGCAAAATAATGAATTTACGCTAATGACTTATGACAGCACCTATTATGTGGCAATGCGTTATGTAGAAACAGGTAAAAGAGCGGTTGATTTTTCAGCACTTCCTGCAAACTGCAAAGGGGAAGTGCTCGAACCTAATGTGGATGAAAAAATTAAATCCTATGCTTCATCATTGGATAAATCGCAAAAAAATGAAGATGATTCTCTTGGTGTATTGTTTGCGCAGAAAGTAAAAATTAAATGTGAATAAAAAAATGAAGTTAAAATTGACCGCACTCTTTATCGGCTTATTAGCGATTATTTTCGCCTTGCTACCTTGGCTTTTTGTGCAAGTAGCCGATTGGCAAAAAGCCTTTAATCAGCTGATTTCTGAAAATCTACACCAAATTCAAGCACATTCATCTACAGCTGGATTGTGGTTGATTTTTGCCGCCTTTTCTTATGGTGTATTACATGCATTAGGCCCTGGACATGGGAAATTTATTATCGCTGGTTATCTTTCTACTCACGAAAGCCAGCTTAAAACCAGCGTACGCTTAAGTTTGCTTTCCTCTCTCATGCAAGGTTTTGTCGCAGTTGCAGCAACCTCCATTGTGGTGGTGATACTTAATCTTTCCTCAAAATATTTTAAACTTAGTCAGTTGTGGCTGGAACGTAGCGCACTCATTTTATTATTGTTATTGGGACTTTATTGGATTGCTCAAGGTTTAAAACGCTTGAAGAAAAAACAATCTTTTCGTATCACATCTATTCAATCATTACCGAAACAGATTGGAGCAGCTTCGCCATTTCGATATGAGCAAGGAAAAGCAAGCCAAGCGCAATGTAGTTGTGGACATCAACATCTACCCAATGATCAACAGCTTAAGCAATCGGGTGATTTAAAATCTCAACTCTTAGTGATTTTAACCATTGGTATGCGACCGTGTAGTGGCGCCATTTTTGTGCTTTTTCTCGCTTATATGCTGGATCTTTATTGGTGGGGAATTTTAGCTACTTTTGCCATGTCTTTGGGGACAGGATTAATGCTTTCGCTTTTTGCAGCGTTAGTACGCTATGCGAGAAATGTCGCGACTCGCTTAGGCCATTGGTATGGTTTAGCGGGTTCTAATCAAAAAGGCGAAGCCATGATCAAATGTATTGCGGGTGCAATGATGATCTTTTTTGCACTAAGCTTGTTATATGGCACGATGGGGGCTGTAACAGGTGGTGCAGCCTTATTCGGTGGATAAAGAAAAGGGCAGCGTTTGCTGCCCATTTATTTGAAAATAGATTATTCAACCCAAGTGACGATTTCTTCAATTGGTCGACGAGATTTTTTGGTAATGTCTCTCGCGCGATAACCAAATGTTGCGGCCACGGATACCCCCCATTCACTTGGATCAAAAAGACCTTCAGCGGCTAAAACTTCATTCATTTTATCGTAGTTAAAGCCTTCAATAGGGCAAGAATCTACACCGATAGCGGCAGCACCAGTTAGCATATTCGCTAATGCAATGTAGGTTTGTTTGCTTGTCCAGTCAAATAATGCACGCTCGCTTTCTGCGGTTTTCATTTCAACTTCTTGTAAGCCTTTATATTTTTCCAAGGCTTTTTCTAATTGCTCGCCTTGTAAACCTCTACGCACCGCAACATCACGGAAGAAAGGCGTGTCATATCGAGCATTTTTCTTCGCAAGAATGATCACTAAATGACTGCAATCATCTAATTGATATTGCATGCCCCAGCTAAAAGGTTTGAGCTTATCGCGTAATGCTTTATTTTGAATAACTAAGAACTTCCATGGCTCAGAACCGACTGAGCTTGGTGATAAACGAGCAAATTCTAAAATTGCCGCGAAATCTTCTTGGCTAATTTTTTTATTCGGATCGTAATAACGTGTTGAACAGCGATTTTCGAATACCTGAAGCATCTGTTCGCGTGTAATTTGACTCATGTTTTCTTCCTCTTAACATTATCTAATTTGTGATCTTTTGACCGTACTTTAGCGCTCTTTCCAATATCCAATCCACTCTTTGAGTAATTGCATATTTTTCGTAATTGCGCCACCTTGCGGAATAAAATGCATCATATTGAGTCCGTAACTATCGGGCGTAATGCCTTCACCTACACTTGCAGGTAACACATCAAAGCCTTGTCGTTGGAATAATAATTTTGCACGTTGCATATGCCATTCATTGGTAACTAAAATAATTTTATGAATACCTTCTTTTTCTAATATTTGTTTGGTGAAAAGGGCATTTTCTTTGGTGGTAAGTGCTTTAGGTTCAATCCATTTAGTTGGCACATTAAAGAAGTTTTGGAGCTCTTCTGCGGCGATTTTTGCCTCAATAGCGCCTGTTGGACTTGCCCCTGTAATTAATAATGGCAAGTGGGTTTCTTTTTGTAAGAAAGCAGCATAACGTAAGCGTTCAAGTTGAATAGCGGTTGAAGCTAATGGTGCGTAAAGTTCTTTGCTATCACGCAAGCCACCGCCAAGTAAAACGATCGCTTGAGCTTGTTGATAATCTTGCAGTGTTAAATGATCTTCAGTAATGAGACTGTCTTTAAGTACTTGTGCAGTGTAAGGAATGCTTAAAAGATAGAGTAGAGAGAAACCAAGTGCGGTCGAAATTCGGCTTAATTTTTTGAAATTGAATTTAGCTAGAATAAGAGACAGCCCCCACAGAATTAAAATATTAAATGGGGGAAGAATCATGGCGGTAATGAGTTTTTTCAATTCAAACATTATTTATCCAATTCAACGAAATTTAGCTCTTTTGTCCATAATTTCGCATAGCTACTATTTTTGCCATAAGAGTTATCGCAAACACGATTTGGAATTTCTAACAAGCAAGAGAAAATATGACCATGCAAGCGAGTAGTGGTCACTTTGTCGTTCGCTAAGAATACTTGCGCAACACGTTTTACAATGCGTTGAGTATAGGCATACCAGAATTGATGGCAAAGATCTTTCAGCCAACCTAAGCCAAATTTTTTCGCCATTTTACTGATTCGCCAGCTTAATGCTAAAACCACATCATCTTCGGTTGAAAGAATGTCTTCCCAGTCTTTTACATTACTGTTAGCGGGCAGTTGCGCTAAGATATTTTTTTCTACATCACTTGCTTCAATGTCTTTACGCAAGAAATAAAGTTGTTCGCCAGTTGTGCCTTGCTTGATTTCCATCGTGCCATAAAGCTGATGCGCCATATCGGGTGATAAATAAACATGATCAGAAAATTGTGCAAATAAATTCGCTGTTCTTTCGTCGCGAGCCAGTAGATGGCAATCACCGTGGTTACGGAAAAGTGCGGCTGATTTTTGTAGATTTTCTTCGTGCTTAAAATAAGCGGTTTGTGGCAACACAATAATGCGATTATTCGGAAAATGCGTCACCATTTCTTCACGGATTTTTTGATGCTGCGGATAAAGATCACCAAAGTTGCCACCACCATGTAAAAGGATGGTAGTGTTCGGTGTAATTTTTGCTTTGACTTCTTCAAGATCTAAATCATATTCGCAACGTTTTAAGGTCACGTTAATGTGGTGATCTTTAAAAAATTGCTCGGTTCCGTGATAAATCAGCAAATCGCCCACGTTCAAATGAAGCGGGTAGTCAAAATAAAATACGTCGTTTTTATCTTTGATCAGTTCAACAATAGGATTCAGTTTATTTTTTAAATCAATAAGGAGTTGATTCATTTTTTTACTCTTTTCTTTAAATAGCTAAACAAGAAATTTTTTTCTGCTGTGTTTAATCCGAAGATTAAAATGACACAGATTAATACCATTTCTAAGATGATGGATTGTCCAATAAATTCCAATAAAGAATAGCTACGGGTAGTATCTGATATATAGATGATACCTAATAGCAGGCCAAACACCACGCCGACATTCACTAAATATGAGACAAATTCTTTTTGGTTAAATTTAATTTTTTTATTAATAAAATATAATCGATAGATTTGTGAGATGACCATCGTACTAAATTTACCCACAAAGGCAAATACTGGATTATAACCTAGTGTGAACAAATAGTAAGCCAATGGTACCGTGCAAAGATCAATTAACGCCACGATGATATTGTATTGTTTTACGGTGGATGTGCCAATGGCTAATGCACTCATCCAAAATGCACCTGCCATTGCACTGATCAATAAGCAAGCAATAATAGCTTGTACAAGTTGTTCAGTATATTGCGGAAGATGATCGCCTAGCCAAAATGTCAGTAAGGTATGGGTGAAATACAATACAGGCGCAGAGAGAATCGCCATTAAATAAAGTGAATATTTTGAAATACCAAGAATTAATTGGCGATTGCGATCATAATCTTTTGCTGCATAAGACTGGACTAACTGTGGATTAGCCGCCATTTGGAAATTATTCACAAAGCTATAAACAGCACCTTCTACCTGAGTCGCAATAGCGACAGCGGCATTGACTGCTACGCCAAAGAATAAGTTAGATACCATATTCAAGCCTTGTGTTGAACCCACATAAGCGACTTGCCCCATAAGCATCCAACCGGAAAAACTCACCATTTCTTTGGTTTTACTTAAATCTTTATATAAACGGAAACGTGCGGCCTCTTTGAAATAATATTTAGTGAATAACACATAAAGGGAGAGCACGATTAAACTGACTGAAAGCAATAAGCAGCCATAAGTAATCAACTTATCGTAATGCGTAATGTGGCTTAAGATAAAGACAGAAGTTAGCTTTAAAATGGTTTCACCTAATCCCAACCAAGCATAGAATCCCATTTTCTCGTGCGCAACAATCATGGCATTGAATGGCACTTTAATGATTTCAACAAGGGCAATAATTAATGCTAATTGGTAAACGATATTTGCCGCTTGCAAGCGTTCAGCGGGGATAACTAATTTGTGATTTAAAAACCATAAACCGACGGTTTCAGCTAACACGAATACGATAAAAATAATGAGTAGGTGATTTAAGATACTAATATTAAAGACTTTATTGACACGTTGAATGTCATTCGAGGCTTTTTCTACGTTAATAAAACGCTGAGTGGTGGCGGTCATTGTGCCATTAAAAAAGGAAAATAAAACCACTACCCCCATCACAATGTTATAGATACCAAAATCTTCTACTCCCAAAACCTGTAATACCACACGAGAGATATACAGCATCGCTCCCATATTGAAGAGCATTCGGATGTAAAGAAACAGCGTATTTTTAGCAATGGTTTTATTTGACATTGTGAAAATGAAATTAGAAAAATTGGGGGAATTATAGGGGGGATTGGGGTGTGTAGCAAGCATTGTGCAAGTTCTAAGCAATTATACGGACGTAGTAAAAAGAAAAGGCTAAATATAATTTAGCCTTTTGTTATTTAGACGATGCAGACTGCCAAATCCAATTGTTTGTTATGGAATTGATGTAATGTACCACGATGGCCGACACTTAGAATGATCATATTTGGTAAGCGCTCTTTAATTGTTTTATAAAGCAGATACTCTGTTGGCTCATCAAGTGCTGATGTGGTTTCATCTAAAAAGACCACTTCTGGCTTCGTCAGTAAAATCCGAATAAATGCCACACGCTGTAATTCACCTGGTGACAAAATTGCTTGCCAATCGTTATCTATATCAAGACTATGGAGGTATTTATCCAAACAACAATCTGCGAGTGTTTTTTCCAATTCAGGATGATAAGGATCAATATCAGGATAGCAAATTGCTTCACGTAGTGTGCCTTGTGGCATATAAGGACGTTGCGGTAAGAATAAACTGGTCACACAAGGATGTTCTACCAGACCCACTGTCTCAAAAGGATAAATTCCGGCCATCGCTTTTAATAGAGATGTTTTCCCTGTGCCAGATGGACCTTGAATTAATAAAGCATCACCATTTTTTAGTTCAATATTTAAGTTATTAAGCAACAATCTGTCTTGCTCATCTTTAATACCAAAATTTGATAACGCAACACGGTTAGAACATTTCATGGGTTGATGAATTTCTAAATGATCTAATTCATCCAACTTCGTCATAAAACCATAAAGACGATTTAAGCGTGCTTGATAGAGCGTAAACTCTTCATAGAACAAACGGAAGAAGGAAAGTGCGGTCATTAATCGGTTAAATGCTTGCACAGTTTGGTGCATATCGCCCAGTTTGATTTGTCCAGTGAAAAAACGAGGCGCTTGAAGCATTAAAGGTAAGAGTTTCGCCACTCGTGTGACGCTTCCATTAAAGCCGTCTAATCCCAACATTCTCAACACAATTGCCCAACGGTTATGAATAATTTCGGCAAATTTGTTTTTCAGTAAATGCTGTTCTTGTTGTTCACCTTGATAGAATGCAATACTTTCCGCATTATCTCGCACTCGAATTAAAGAATAACGGTAGTCACCATTGAGTTTTTCTTTATTAAAGTTCAGCTTAATTAAGGGATGCCCAATCCAAACGGACATTAATGTTGCAAGGATAATAAAAGTATAAATAAAGAAAACAACACCTTTTTCGATATTTAATCCGAAAAGACTTAACACGCCAGAGAGAGACCAAAGAATGATAGTGAATTCAATGGTAGTCAAAATAGAATTAATCATACCGCGTACAATTTTTACAGTACTACTGATAAATTCACGTGCATCTTGTTCAATACGTTGATCAATATTATCGGGCAGATCTTTTTCGTATTTGAGGCGATAGTATTTTTTATTTTCTAACCATCGTTTAACAAGGACTTTATTCAAGCTTTCCAACCAACGGATTTCAAATACTTGTTGCAAGAAATAATCGGCGATGGAGTGGATAACTTGTACCAATACTAAGAGGGCATTCAGTTTTGCAAAGAACCAAAACTTATCCGCATCTAATTCCTGCATTGAGCTATAAAGCCCATTGTAGAAAAAAGAGTTGAGTACGCTGAAGCGTACTTCTAACAAAATCATCGTAAACAACACCAGTAGCATAACGATGATTTTGATGCCGTTACGGCGATTAATCGAAGGGGATGCAATATGCCAAAACTTCTGACCGAATGTGGTTTGCTTGAGTGCGAGTGTCGTCACGCTAAAGCACACAATTACCCAGAAAAGTGCAGTCAAAATCCAGCTTAAACTTGAGTTAAGTTCAGTTTGCCAATTCATTGATTATCCATAAAGTAAAAAACGAAAAAAGGGCGAAATGATTCGCCCTCGTATTGTGCGCTCAATTAAAACTCAACTTTCGTGTTGAAGATAAATTCACGTCCATAACCTAATGCAACAGGGATTAACGTGTTTGTTGCGTTACCAGAGGTGGATGGATAGTAAGTTTTATCTGCTAAGTTTTTACCGTTAAGTTGGAAAGAGACTTTCTTGCCAGAGATTTTGGTATCGTAAGCAATAAAGGCATCATATACCATGGCATGAGGTAATTTGTATGCTTTTGTGTAATCACTGTTATAAGCATGCCAAGAACCTAAATAACGAGCACCACCACCAACACGGATGTTACCAAAATCAAATTCACCTACGTTATAAGCTAGGAATAGGGAAGCTTGATGTTTTGGTACACCAGAAAGTTGTTGATTTACCGCATCAGGATAGCGCTCATTTTCAAGTGATTTTACTTTGGTGTAGGTATAGTTAGCCGCTACGCTTAGACTATCCGTAATTTGACCATTAAGATCGAATTCCACACCACGAGAACGTTGTTTGCCGACGATATTTAATTGCGCATTTGAACCAGAACCAACAGCCTCAGCTACATTACGTTTGCTGATATTGAATAATGCAAGTGTTGCATTAAAGCCTGAGTTTTCGTATTTTGCACCAATTTCAAAAGATTTACCTTGTTCTGGTTTTAAATCTCCGCTAACAGGTGTTGCAACACTCATTTGTGGACGGAAAGACTCAGAGTAGTTCGCAAAGGTCGCAATATGTGGCGTAAATTTATATACGGCACCTAATTGATATAATAACTTACCATCGTGCTGATCGGTATTTCCGGTTTTTGTTAGATTTTGGCCTTTTTTACAGTTTGCCGCATTTAAGCAATGACGTCCTGCAAATTGATCAAAGTACTCATAACGTAAACCACCCGTCATGATAAAGTTATCTGTAAAGTAGGCGGTATCTTGAATATAAACACCAACAGTTTTGAGATAGTTATATTGATAGGCGTTGCCGTTACCATTTTTATGTTCCGCAACAGGGCTGGTATAGTTTGGATTATCAATATTGATATCAGAATTCATGATGCCTTGATTATAAATAGGACCAAGATCACGAATATTACGCATTGCATCAATACCGGCTACAAAGCGGTTAGCGATATCACCAATACCAAATTCACCAACGATATTTAATGTACCGCTATGAACGCGTTGATCCCCTTGTTGCTGTTCAATCTCTCGGCGTACATTACGTGCGCTTAATTCAGGAGAGGTAATCTCTCCCTTTTTATTTTTAACTGCAGGGATAGCAACATCTGTAACGTTAATATTTGTAATACGAGCTTGATCGTAGAAATATTTGTAACGCGCATAGCTATAACCCGCATTTAATTTCCAACCATCACTTAATTTGTGTTCAATTTTGAAATCAATGTTATCGGTTTTTGCGGTTGTTTCATTATTTGGTTCATCTAAACGACGCGATACAGGAATATCCGGTAAGGCATTGGTCGCGGTTAAAAGATTTGTACCACGATCAAATGGCTCAAGAATATCTTTGTGTTCATAAGAAAGAAGTACTTTAGTTTTATCATTTTCCCAAGAAAGTGATGGTGCGTAAGTGGTATTTTTCACTTTGCCAAAATTACGCCAGTAGTCTTTTTCTTGTTTGTCATAGATAAAGCGGTAAGCAAAACCATTTCCTAAGCCACCAGTAAAATCTAATTGCGTTCCCCACAGGCTATGATTACCTAAGGTTCCACCAACGACATAACGTGGCGTTTGTTGCGGTTTTTTAGTAATGATATTAACCACACCACCTGGATCTTGAATACCATAAAGTACAGATGCAGGTCCTTTTAAAACTTCAACGGTTTCAGTTGTCGCACTAAAGTTTTTAGCTGGGCCAGCTTGTAAACCGTTACGCATAATTGAGTTGTCACGGTTTCCACCAAAACCACGTTTTTGAATAGAGTCAAACATACCACCTAACGTATTCGCTTGACTCACACCACTGACGTTATAAAGCGCATCAATGAGTGATTCAGGTTTGCGATCTTCTAGTAGTTTGGTCGAAAGAATATTTACTGTGTTTGGTGTGTCGAATACAGGCACTTCAGCTTTTGATACAACTGATGTCCCTGTCGTTTGATAACCATTTTGTTTAATTCCCGTATCTTGAACGTTAATTTGCTCAAGCGTCTCGGTGTTTGTATCTACGGTTTGCTCAGTTTCTGCAAACGTAGAAATGGAAAAACTGGTTAAAAGTGCGGTTGAAATAAGACTTAATTTAAAATTCATAATCGCTTCCCAATAGATAATAAAAGAGCCCAAAGTATAGCGAAAACGTTTACGTTGATCAATGCAAATTATTTTCATTTGCTTATGCAATTTATTCAGAAAATATTCATTCAAATTAGGTAGGGGATAAAAAGAAAAAATCCCAAGCTAAAAAAAGCTTGGGATTTCGATATAGATACTAGTTTTAATCAGATATTGCTAATGTCCTATGTGGCAACTTAATACTATCACTGTATATTATAACTTCAGTTGCTTTCATTTTTTTGCTAGCTGAATAATTCAATATATACTCTTCTTGTCGGTATTGTTGATAAATATCCCTAATATTTTGATTGTTATCATAAGATACAACCCAAGGGGTTTTAACTTTCACTAGCTTTTCTTTTATTGATTTATGATCTTGGTGATTGTAGAAATTACGATACAGTCCTTGTCCTTTTTCATAGTAAGGCGGGTCAAGGTAAATTAATGAGTTAGATGGTATAAGGTTATCTATCTCTAACAACCATTTTTCAGTATCCTGATTATATACATGAATTTTATTATTCATAGAACCAATTTTTTGGATTCGTTTGATTAGTGCTTCTTTGTTAAATCGGCAGTCTAATTTATAATTACCCGATTGTTGTAATCCTCCTATTACGCCACCTTTTAATATGCCGGAGCGATTGGTGCGGTTTAGGAAGAACGCCGCGAAACCACGTTCTATAGGAGAAATATCATCTTGTTTAAGAATTTCTTTTTGTTTGTGCCATTCCTCAATGGTTACATCAGTTTTTGATACTAATCTGATAAAATCTTCTGTTTCCTCAGTGATTGATTTCCAAAAGTGATAAATGGCCAAATCTAGATCATTGATGTGAATATCTGTACAGACACCACTAAAAAGCAAATCTAAAGCAATGCCAGCTCCACCAGCATATGGTTCTACATAGTGCCCGTGTAGGTCATTATTTTCAATAATTGATTTTATTGTTGGGGCAAATTTAGCTTTACCTCCTGGATATCTTAATGGAGTATGATACATAATAAGAGCCTATTATTAATACATGCTCATCATTATAATTCTTTAATTTGTATTTGGCCAGTGGATTTTTTTCCACATTGCAATAATAAATGAACGAAGGTTGTTATGTGCGCTAATAATTTGTGCTGAGCAAATATTGTGCGCATAATTGTGTAGTACGCCATGTAATAGATTCAACGTGCCGGAACCATCTTTTTTGGGTGTGCATTCATTGATTAGAGCTAATAACTCCTTATTCTCTATATGATGAGTTTTCTCAAAATACTGCGCAATACCAAGAATTTTTTCTCTGAGTTTTGATTTCTCGTCAATTTTTTGTGAATTGGAGCCCTCGTGAAACTGTATAGAGTTTCCAGATTTTAATAGAAAATAGTCGCAACTTTGCTCAATTAGAGCACGTAGTAATGCTGCTGTTGCGTAGGGGTGCTTTTCTATATCCATGGTATTAATTTCAGAATAAATTGATTGAATTTTACTTACTGGGATCTCTAACTCATAATCAATTAATTGTGCTGATTTACTTTTAGTTGTCTTAGTAGTTCTTTTTTGCGTAGTATTTTGGGGTGAAATGGCGCTGCTTGTAGTTGTTGTAGATGATATACCTGGAATTAACTCAATATCTTTATCTAACCGGTTGCTTGGAATTTTCCCAATATTTTTTAGGTGTTGAATATAGTCTAGTCGATTCTTTTTATTTGAGCGGGAGCCTATATTGTAATTTGGATCATCAAAATCATTAAAATATTGGGTAATGATCGCAGTGAATTCTTCTTTTGTAATATTAATGAGAATGTTGCGTTCTGTGACACCGGTGGTAATACCGAAAGCATGTCTTACCTCTGGAGTGCTTAACATACGTGTTATTGTCGTAATTACTTTCTGAGATTTCTCAGGAGAAATTAAATTATTCTCTAATGAAAAATCAAGAATCGTCAGTGCCGCGGCATGATCCGGTCTTCCATCAACGCTTTGATCAAATCGAGTTTTTTGTTCAGGGCTCCAAGGTTTTCTTGATGTATTTGAGCTAGCTGTATGCAAAGTAGATAACCAAGGTTGTGCTTCATCCCTATTTGGAAATACATGAACAGGAATTTTTGTGATTTGATTTTTTACTTTTCCTTGTAGAGTTGTAAAATATTTTTGGTATTTTTTAGGTGCCAAACACGGTTTATCTAATAGCTTTAAAGCACAAACTCGACGATTACCTTCGACTACTAATTTTTTGTTGTCTTCAGTAATAATCCCAACAAGATCTAATGGGTTCGTCATTCCTTTTTCTGCAATATCTTTTGCAAGCTCTTTTACCTTTTCATTTTCAATGAGATAACTAATAATTTCTTTTTGATTTTCAATTGGGATATGTCTTGGGTTTTTAGGGTCCAAATATAATCTTCTAATACTTACATTTGCCATATTTTCTCCTTAGGTCTTGGTTAGTTATTACAGTTCAATAACATACAGTGTTGGTCTGTAATAGTTATATCTAGAGTATTTCAATCTTATCTTTTATTACTCCAATGATGATCTGAATTTTTTGTTATAGTTTACTAGTATAGAGAAAAAATAAAATTGTTTGTAAAGAATTAACGTCAAGAACTATACAAAAATAGCTAAAAGTTGGCAATCTTTCCGTTTTAAAGATTAAGTAAAATCCTAAAGAAAAAATGTTTAACTCATTGATTTTTAAATTAAATACAGGCAATGAAAAAGCCAGTAGAAATTTACTGGCTTTGATAGATGGTGCACTAGCTGAACCCGAATTCACTTGTATAGTATTGATTTTTAATGTTTATTTTACAAAGTCTAAAATCTTGTTACTAAGCTTGTTACTAAAATTCAAATTCACCACAAATCAATGATAGTTTCTGATGCCATAATACCACTAATAAGCCGCGTGTAAAAAATTTTATAGAAAAACTGTTCACCTTGTTCACCAATCCTTAAAACTCTTTATTTATTATATAGTTATATTCTTTTTTTTGTTGTTCACCAACTGTTCACCATTGTTCACCTTTGTTCACCTTTGTTCACCAATCAAAAAAATATCTCAATATAGATTATTTAATCCTTAGCTGTTCAAAATTTAAGCAATCAAACAATCTTAACTTACCGTATCTAAACGCAACTAAACTATTGAAAAATAAGGTATTTACTTTATATTTTTTGTATATATATTGTTCTATGGGCTTTTTATAAGCCGTCTTAATTAAGATGATTTTAAAAGGATTAACTATGTTTAAAAAACTGTTAGAACTACGCCAACAAAAAGCGGAAAAAGTCGCAGCAATGCGCGCTATGTTAGACAAAGCGGAACAAGAAAACCGCTCATTGACCGAAACCGAAAACGTTGATTTTGAAAAGTTGAAAGATTTGGTCAAACAATTGAGCGATGAAATCGCCCGTTATGAAACGGTGGCCGATGAAGAACGTAACATTGCCGACAAAGGCAAGCCGGTAGAAACACGCGGTAAAACCTTCAGCAATGACGAACTACGCCACTACATTAAAACGGGTGAATTACGAAATCTTTCCACCACCGGTCAAGAAGATGGCGGTTATACCGTGATTCCACAATTGGATAAAGACGTAATGAAACGCTTAACCGATGATAGCGTGATGCGTCAAATTTGTAACGTGGTCCGCTTGCCGGTTGGTGCGAAAGAATACAAAAAACTTGTTTCCGCCGGTGGTGCAGTAGTGGCCCATGGTGAGGAAGGTCAAGCCCGCAATGGCACCACCACACCGAAACTCCATGAAGTCGCCATTGCTTTAAATCCTATCTATGCCTATCCGAAAACTACTCAAGAAATTTTGGACTTCTCCAGTATTGATGTTTTAGGTTGGTTGACCGATGAAATTACCGAAAGCTTCACCGAAACCGAAGAAACCGACTTAACCGGCGGTGACGGCACGAAGAAATCAAAAGGCTTCTTGTCCTATGAACGTTCTACCGAAGCGGACAAAGTACGCGCCTTTGGTAAGTTACAAAAATTAGAAGTTGCCGGTGCCGACAAAATCACCGCCGATACGCTCATTGATTTGTTCTACACCTTACACAGCAAATACCGTAAAAATGCCGTTTGGGTGATGTCTTCCACCATTGCGGCGGCATTACAAAAACTCAAAAACAAAAACGGCGATTTTATTTGGCGTGATGGTTTAACCGTAGATGCGCCTTCTACCCTTTTAGGTCGTCCGGTTTACTTCCTTGAGACCATGCCGGCAAGTGGTGCCAATAAACCGGTAGTTGCCTTTGGTGACTTCAAACGCGGTTACTTCATTGTAGATCACGAAACCGGCGTAAGAACCCGCCCTGATAACATTACCGAACCGGGCTTCTATAAAGTCCATACCGATAAATATCTTGGTGGTGGCGTGGTAGATAGTAACGCAATCAAGTTCATTGAAGTTACGGCTTAATCGTCAAATTCCAACGGGGGCAATTAAGCCCCCTTTTTGTTAAAAGGGAAAGTATGAATAAAGAATTTGAAATCCGTTCATCCGAAATCACCGCAGACAGCGAGAATAAAAAACTGGTTGGCTATGTGGTGAAGTGGAACAGCCCTTCTGAAGTGCTTTATTGCGATTTTGTAGAACAATTCAGTGCGAATGCGTTTAGTGAAAGTTTAAGTAGTGGTGCCGATGTACGGGCATTATTTGAACACGACCATACCAAACTATTAGGGCGTACCCGTGCGGGAACCTTAAAACTGGAAGAAGACGCAATAGGCTTACGTTTTGAATTAATGCCACCTGATACCACCTTAGGGCGTGATTTGTTGGTAAGTGTTGAACGCGGCGATATTAGCGGGATGTCTTTCGGCTTTTGGGCTAAAGAAGAAACATGGAATTTTGATGTAGAGCCTTGTCAACGCACAGTGGCCAAAGCGGAATTATTTGAAATCACCGTTACCAGCATTCCTGCCTATCCTGAAAGTAGCGTTGAGATTGCCAAACGATCAATGGCAACCGCGAAGGGAAAAACGCAAGGAAAATCCACCGCACTTTTGAAACAGTGGCTTGATGTGGCGGAGGCGTAATATGTGGAACCCGTTTAGACGAAAAGAACAACGCAGCTCACCGATGGCAATTAATGAGCTGCTTTCTTATCTTGGCGTATCAAACACCGGCGCGGGGGAATTTGTCAGCCCGAACACAGCAGAAAGTTTACCGGCGGTGATGAGTGCCGTTACCGTTATTTCAGAAGCGGTGGCAAGTATGCCTTGTTATTTGTATCAGCTTAAAGATGATGGCCGCGAGCGCGTTTATCGTCACCCGGTGGATTATCTCTTAAATGAGATGCCAAACCGTAGCCAAACACCGTATCAATTTAAATACACCATGATGCGTCATTGCCTATTAAACGGTAACGCTTATGCGGTGATTGAATGGAACAACAAAGGCGAACCAATCAGCCTTACCCCGTACGAACCAAGTGCGGTCAATATCTATCGCAAAGTTGGCGGCGAGTATATCTATCAAATTACCGATTTAGACGGCAATACCAAAAATTATCTTCAAGATGAAATCCTACATTTACGCCATTCATCCCTTGATGGCTTTATGGGTCGTTCGCCAATTACGATTTGCCGTGAAACCGTGGGCTTAGGCATTGCTCAACAGAAACACGGTTCGGCAGTGATGAAAAACGGTTTAATGGCGAGTGGATTAATTACTACCGCCGAATGGTTGGACGATGCCAAAGCACAAAAAGCGGTAAAAGCCCTTGAACGTTACAAAGGCGCGAAGAACGCAGGGAAAACACCAATCCTTGAAGGCTCAATGGAATATAAACAGTTAGGCATGACAAACCAAGATGCGGAATGGTTACAAAGTCGAACTTTCACAATTTCCGATATTGCCAGAATCTACAACATTAGCCCGATTTTCCTTCAAGACTATTCCAATAGTAGTTATTCAAACTTTAGTGAAGCCAGTCGAGCCTTTTTATCGCAAACTTTGCGCCCTTGGCTAACCAATTTTGAACAGCAGCTAAAAGATGCCTTGATGATTGATTTAGGTAGCAACAGCAAGAAACGTTACTTAATCGAATTTGATACAAGCGACTTATTGCGCACAAGTCAAAGCGAACGCTTCAAGAGTTACGATGTGGCAATTAAAGCCGGTGTAATGTGCCCGAATGAAGTTCGCCGCCGTGAAGGTTTACCGCCTTATGAGGGTGGAGAAGAATTTAGTCAAGCATGGAAACAAACCGTAGAAGTAAAACGCGGTGATGAACAAGAACCGGGGGCAAACAATGGCAATCATGATTAAGGCCGGAAAGTATAACAAGGTGATTAGCATACAAAAGCGGGATTATGACAAAGAGCGAAACAACACCCCATACGGAAACTCAAGACCGATTTGGAAGAATGTAGCCACCGTGCGCGCCAGTGTAGAACCGTTACAAGGGCGAGAATATTTTAGTGGCCCTTTTCAAATGGGTGAAAATATTATCCGCGTTCGCATTCGTTACCTTGAAGGCATTACAAACAAAATGCGGATTAAATACGGTAAACGCCTATTTGATATTTATTCGGTTATTGACAGTATGGAATCTCACAGAGAGTTACAGCTAATGTGTAAAGAGGGTGAAGCCTATGGCGAATATTGATTTAACCATTGATGAAATCAAAGCGCACTTAAATCTCGATCATGATTTAGATGATGAGTTACTGGAAGCCTATAAGGTAGCCACATTGGAAGTATGCCAAAAACATATTGGTAAAACCTTTGGGGAAGAAGAAACGGAAAAGACCATACCTTTTACCCCGGCGATTAAGATTGGTTGCTTAATGTATATCGCCTATCTCTACACGAACCGAGAAGCCGTCACAGACTTAGCCAACCTTAAACCGGCACCTATGACGATTTCCGCATTATGGGAAGTGTATAGAGAACCGTGCGCTTACTAAGGATTTTGTAACCGATGCCATACCAACCATTAAGACGTTGTAGCTATCCCGGATGTAGAAATAAAGTGAAGTCGGGCAGATGTGAAGAGCACAAGCCAAAAGACAACCGCCCAAGCAGTAGCGCACGCGGTTACGACCACAAGTGGAGCAAATACCGCGAACAATACTTAAAGCATCATCCCCTTTGTGTGATGTGCTTAGAACAAGGCAAATATACTCCGGCAACAGTGATAGACCATATCAAGCCGGTAGAGAACGGACAATCAGATCCGTTGTTTTGGGTAGCAAGCAATCATCAGTCTTTATGTCGTGATTGTCACAGCTATAAAACACGAGTGATAGACCAACGCGGATTTGGTGCGAAGAAGTGAACCGTGGTCATAATGACCATACTTAAAGGCATTCGCATAACACGAATACCTTAACTGTTTCGATATCGAAACAATTGAATTATGGTGATATATCCACAGTTGAGTTGTGGTGATATGACCATAACAGAGCTAACCAATCCAATTTTGGATTAGTCGAAATTTTGAACAAAATCCAACTTTGGACTTTGCTTTAAATTAAACGATTACAAAAAGACAATTTGAACAGGTGGGGGGAGTTTTTGAAAGAAAGTCGCAAGCCTAAAGAACCGCCCGCCCAACTCAATTTTTACGCAAGGCAATTTTTTTGAAAATAAGGAAATGTATGAGTAAGAGAAGAAACTATAAAACCCCTGATTTTTTAGATGGTATCGCTAAAACCCAATGGAAAAGCCGAATTAAACAACTTTCAGAGCGTGGCGATATTAAGGCAGAAGATTTAACGAACCTTGAAATTTATTGCGAAAACTACGCAATTTGGCGTCATTCTGTAGCAGATTTAGCCAAAAATGGCTTCATTATTGTGAATAGTCAAGGCACTCAATCAAGAAATCCAGCTTTGTCAGCGAAAGCAGATGCCGAAAAGGTGATGATTAAGATGTCATCATTGCTAGGTTTCGACCCTGTAAGCCGCAGAAAAAATCCTATTGAAGTAGATGAAGTCGATGTATTAGATGAAATCCTAACTATGTAGGCGAAATATGGAAATATGGCAAGCATACGCAGAGAAAATCAAATCGGGTGAGTTAGTGTCTTGTAAGAAGATAAAACAAGCCGTAGAGCGTTATTTTAACGATTTAAACAATCCCGATTATTTCTTTGATAAAAGCGCGGTTGATAAGTTTCTAGCTTTCTCGAAACTATGCCCACACGTTAAAGGACACTTACGCGGACAGCCTATTATCCTTTCAGATTGGCAAGTCTTTCTCTTTGCCAATATTCTAGGCTTTAAGCGTAAAGACACAGGATTAAGAAAATATCGCTCCGCTTACGTTCAAGTAGCAAGAAAGAACGCTAAATCAACGATAGCAGCCGTTTTAGCTAATTGGTTTCTAGTGATGGAAGGCGGACAACAGGATATATACACCGCAGCCGTTAGCCGAGATCAAGCAAGAATTGTTTTTGATGATGCTCGTCAAATGTGCTTACTTTCAGCTCCATTGAAAAAGCGCCTTAATATTCAACAACACAAGCTAATTAATCCGAAGAACAATAGCATTATGCGACCGCTTGCCGCTAAATCTTCAACCATTGAGGGAACAAACCCTAGTTTAGCGATTGTTGATGAATATCACCTACACGCAGACAACAGCGTATATAGCGCGTTAGAGCTAGGGCAAGGCGCACGCCCTGAAGGTTTACTCTTTGCTATTACAACAGCCGGAAGTAACGTTATTTCAGCCTGTAAACAGCATTATGATTATTGCGCTCAAATCCTTGAAGGAAATGAGCAGAATGAAAGTCTATTTGTGTTGATTTTTGAGTTAGACGAAGAAAACGAAATCGACAATCAAGAGAACTGGATAAAAGCAAATCCGAATATAGGTAAATCCATTCCTTACCTTGATTTTGAGAACACTATCAAGAAGGCTAGGGGTATTCCGTCCGAATGGGTAGAAATGCTAACTAAGCGCTTTAATGTATGGTGTCAAGGCTCTACGCCGTGGCTAGGTGATGGAAACTGGGCGCAATGTGAACGACAGTACACGGAAAGCGATTTACTTCATCAAGATTGCTATTTAGGGCTAGATTTATCAAGTACCAACGACTTAACAAGCCTTTGTTATACATTCCCACACGGAAACAAAGTGCGCTTGCTTACACGGCACTACATTCCCGAATTCCAACTTAACAACGTGGCAAATAAAAACCGCGCAATGTATCGAAACTGGGTGCGCAGTGGGTGGCTAATAGCAACGGAAGGGGATTGTATCGACTACGACAAAATCAGAGACGATATTCTGAAAGATGCTGAACGTTTCAATATCAAAATGACAGGCTTTGATGTATGGAACGCAACCCATTTACGAACACAATTACAAGCGGCTGGGCTTGAAGTAGAGCCATTCCCGCAAACATACCAACGATTTAGCCCAGTGGCGAAAAGTGCGGAAGTTTTAATAAACAGACAGATGATAGAACACAACGGCGATCCGGTGTTGGCATGGGCTTTATCAAATGTAGTTATGGAAACAGACGCGAACGCCAACATTAAACCGAACAAGAAGAAAGCAGCAAACAAAATCGACCCAGCAGTCGCCTTTCTAATGTCATTCGGCACTTATCAACTTGAATATGGTGATTTAATTTTCGAACTTTCAGATGAACACAAACACGCACTAGAACAATTTAATGGTATTGATTTATAACTACAGAGGGAAACTATGGCAGTTCAAATAAAAGGCTTAAGAGAACTTGAGCAAAACTTAAAAAAACTAAACAAGGATATAAACAAAGTCGCTGCAAAAGCAATTAGAAAAGGACTAAATAGCGCGGCCAAATCGATTGAAAAAACAATCAAGCCGAATGTTCCAATATTGAAGAGTAGCACTAATTTCCGACAAAAAGGAACAATTAAAAACAACGTTCGACATAAAACAAGGGTAGCCAAAGATAGCTTAAGCGGCATCACTGCAATTCGAGTTATGCGAACACAAGGCCGTAGAATGGCGAAAATTGGGGAAAATACGCGAGATAAATCAGATCCGTTTTACTGGTGGATGGTTGAATATGGCACAGTAAAAATGAAAGGTCGCCATTATATGGAAAAAGGCTTTAAATCTGGTGAGACACAGGCTCTAAGAATCGCAAAAGAGGTTGCAGAAGAAGAATTAAAAAAAGCGTTCAAATAATAGAAAAGCCCGACATTTCACAATGTTGGGCTATTTTGTCTAAAAACTTACATGCAGGACGCGATTAGGCATTTGTAGATCGCAGCTCCTTAAAGTTTGCGGCAAACTTCCGAAAAAGTAAGCCGCTCACATTTAGAAGACTTTGAAAATATTTCTAAATTCAAAGCGAGACTATTATAAAACTTTTTTAATGAACAAAAAATAGCCGTAGCTTAACGCATCTAAACTTTGATAAAATAGAACAAGAAATAAACAGGAAAACAAGAGAAAAATAAACCGTTCATTAGCGGAACAATAACGCATATTGGAAATGACGGAAAAGAAACTCGATTAGGCAATATCACTATCCATTTAAAGGAATAATTAATCAAATAAAGCGCATCTAGGCTGATCCCCGAAAGCAAGAAACCTTATCTTGTTGATGCGCTCCTACCAATAAGGACAAATGCGAAAGGGGCGTTTATGGTTAGTCAAAAATTCTTACCTAAAAAGGCATATTCAATTATCGATGCAGTCAAATACATATCGTTAAATTACAATATCAATATTTCAGAATACGATTTGTTAGAATATATTCAGTCAGGTGATTTGCAAGCCTCAATTCATCTTGATGGTAGAATAAATAAAATAGATAGAGTAAATAAGCGAGAAATTCCACATAATAAAACGCTAAATATTCGAAATGAAGAAATATTTTTACAATTCAACCAAAAGGACACAAAATCAAAAATAGAACATAATGAAGATTTTAATATTTATCAAATAAAACTAAATCATATTTATTTTAGTATTGATATTATATTAAATGATTGTTACTACCTCCCTGAATATTTTTCAGAGAATGATGAAATAAAGCTTTACACCGGAGAACTAGACCGTTTTAGAAATCTTGTTTTCAATGGCTATTTTCCTCTTTCTAAAGAGGTATTCGAACCATACAACACAATAGAATTGATGGAGTGTGGTTATATAGACGAATTTCCTGATATTTACGTAAACACTTTTTCTGGGCTTTATCTTCATTTACCTATATGCGAAAACAGAACAGAACTGTATTTAGAAGATGTTTACATTATTCACGAGGATATGATTGAATTTTTAAAATTATTTTCCGTAATTGATGATAGCTACGAACAGCAAGAAGAAACTCAAAAATTAAAAAATCAAATTAGAGACAAGAATAAACAAATTGAAGAATTACAAAAACAAATAGAAAAGAATAGTAAAGTAAAAAAATCAACTGCATCAGAAAATAAGAAAAATGAATTTATTAAGGCTTTACTTCAAATCAAATATGGTGCAGAAGTCGCCGAGAATCCACGCCCACACGTTTACGATCCAAATGATAGCGATAAAGGCAAAGATGGCGTAATACAAAGAGATTTTGAATCAAAAGGGCTAACCAAGCATCTTCCTAGCGGAAAAACATTAAAAAACTGGGTGAGCTCAGTCGAATTAGACAATTAATTAATTCAAAAACTGGAAAAAACTGGAAAAATCTGGAAATTTCCAGTTTATCAAATCTTCCTTCCTAAAATACCTATCGTTCGAACAACTCAACGGAATATGACGATATTCCACAGTGTTAAACAAACGATAGGTATTTTCTTATGAATCTAAATTTAAATCCAAACCAAAAACTAATCTCTGGTGAAACCACTTGCCATATTGTTGGCTTTGGTCGCACCAAACTCAATGAGCTTGTAAAGGCTAAAAAATTCCCTCAACCAATCCGCTTTTCACAAAACTTTGTCCGCTGGGATTTAGAGGAAGTGAATCAATGGATTGAAGAACAGAAGGCTGCACGTGCTTAATGGAGGGAATATGGCGACAAGATTAATGACAATCGCTAAAGAACTTATTCTAAAACCGAAAACAGGTATTAGTGAGAAAGAAAGTTATTTTAACGTTCATTTCCTAAATGCTCGTAATGAGGTAAGCGAAATTCAGCGAATTCTTGATATTGAATTGAATCGAGTGCGTGAGATTTCAGAAGTAGGGAGACACTACACCCGATACACCGTAAAAAATGGCGATCAGATACGTAAAATCGCCAACCTTTACAATGAAAAACTACGCTATCAGCAAGAAAAACGGAATCGTTGTTTAGATATGCCATTTTTCACTGAAAGCAATATTCAACATTCAATTAATTTATTAGGAGGTATCCAATGAATCTTCAGGAAAAATTTGAGCAGGAATATAAAACTGCTCCATTGACTATCACACAGAAATTAGTTTATCCGCATTTCGTCATAAATTACTCAGAAGAATTTGATTTGTTTTATTCAGTATTTAACCTGGATAAAAACAATACTTTTTGTGATGAGGTTGGCACTGAAGCACTAGATGCTTTGTTATCCGGCATAGCAATTAAACAAAGCACTTGCGAAATTCCGCTATTAGTGACTAAACAGGATTTAGATTTGATTTACTCGTTAGAGACTTCAAACCCGATTATTAATCTTGATGAGCAATATCAAACATTACAGTAAAAAAAAGCCCACGTTAGCGCGCGGGCTTATACCATGGAGTTCAATCATGAATATAATTTATGTAAATTATAAACAATGTGAAAATAATTACAATAAATTTCACTTTACAAAGTTCAGTCAAATTTGCGACTATGTCTACGCCTTAGCAAAATCTAAGGCCAGCCGTGGAAAGCTGAATTTATATCTGGCGAACGACAGCACGCCATTGAACCGTGCTTTTTTTGTTCGTAACATTCGCACACCTAAAGAATATGCGGATTTTGTTTTACATATAAATCCGATCATTCTCTCAATGGTAGAGCGTAATGAGCCGTCTTTGACGGGCTGTCTTCCAGATATGGCAGTTTTCCACCTTGTTACGCTCTACCGCCCGACAGTGGAAAGTCTAGCGGTAGATTCTGAAAATCAATATCTGGAATCTACGCAAATGTATCAATTCATCTTCGCGGCTATTCGCCGTACTGATTTATCAAATCACCTTCAAAAAATCCGTATTACCGCTGATAGCGAACGCAACGCACGCGCTAAGCTTGCCCGTGAGTTCGTCTTAGTGCTTGCTGGAAGAATTAATCTTCAAAACGCTAGCGCTTTATCCGCAAATACTTTCCGTTCAATCTCTTTCGCGGAGGTGGACCATGCTTAGTTATGATGCTATTCAAATAGCTCTTCAAGATGTTGTTAATAGTAACGATGTAAGTGAGCAGACCTTAGAGAAAATTCGCACAGAAAGCGAATGTCTTTGTGAATCTATCGAATATGGCTTAATGGAATTGGGCGATATGATAAGTCGTTTAGGTTTCTTTGCTGAGAGTGAGCAAACCTTTGATCGCCACGCGATGAGTAATGACAATGTAAAACATATTGGAGCATTAATTCAGGCTAACGCTTATTTTCTTAATACCTTACGAGAAGCCTCTATCCAAGCAACTTATCATCTCAATGGTGGAGATAAGGGGGCGAAATGATGAGTAACACGAAATTCCCTTACACCCTTGTTTTTACCTATGACAACGGCGATCAATTCACTGCGGGTCAATATTGTTCACTTAGAGACGTACTACAAGCCAAAATCAGAGCAAAAGCTGAGATTGGCGAAAAAGATATTACCGGCAGACGTTTAGAAACTATCACAGTTTTAACGGAGGACGAAAATGAAACCAAAACCAACTAACCCAATAGCACAGCTTGAGCAATGGAAGAAAAACAATGAGCAAGCAAAAATAAATAAGTTTGTGAATGAAATGAACCAATCCAAAATTGGATTGGTTAAAGGTAACAAGCTCAATATTGAGCCGGTTAAAAGTGCGGTTAAACTCAAATTTGAGAAAAACCAGAATGCAAATTTACATTCTGTAGAAAATACGCAAGGAAACGAGCACAGCGCACCTAAAGCCAAATACCAAGGCAAACTATCATTCAACCCGTTAGTGTTTGAATATACTCAGATTTCTCGCCAATTTAAGCTAATTCATGACAGCAACCGGAAATGCCTTGAAGTTTATCCAGACGAGTTTCATCACAAAGTGAAATTCCGTAATGAACTAGCTGATTTAGTAGGGAAGTTAAAAGCTGGCTCAAAGTTACTTAATGAAATGGCTAAGTCGCAAGGCGTGGAAATTAAAGATAAGTACGGAGCGCTAAAGGGATTTAATCAAGCAAATAACTACTTAATCCATAAGTTTGTTGAAGTGATAGAGCAGATTGAGCAGTTACAAGTTGAAAATATTGAAAAACAAAAATTAATCGTTAGCGAGGGCAAATAAGATGGATATGAATCAAAAACTAGATTATTCAAAACTAACTCCTATTGAGTTAAAAGCGATCGCAATTAGTTATCAGAATATGAAAAAAGATGAAGGTGAAGCATTTAACTCATCTTTCCCTTATATGACTAGTGCGATAGAAGTATTAGCAGAGCAGTTATTTGATTATCCTGCTGATAATATTGAGGAGTTAAAAACTCTTCACGATGAATTATTAGCGGCAAATAAGCATTTATTACAATTAGCTCCAGTTCCACCCTCTTTAAATCCAGAGAAAATAGTATCAGAACTAACAAACGACCAAATTGTTGATAGATTATTAAAAATTAGCCTGGTTAATTCATTAGTTGAAACGCTCTCATATTTTCAAAATATTGTGTTAATGCGCATCAGTGATATTGAAAACGGAGTGATTAAAGGGGTGAATAATGGCTCGATTAATTAATGCTCCGCACCTTGCGGATCAACCGCATGAACCTTATTCCGATTTATTTGTGCTAGCTGGCTCTAAAGCATGGAAAGCATGGGATGACGGAAAAGGTGAAGAATGGCTCTTATTATGTTCGTTGGTGGATGGTCTAGAAAGTAATCAGAAACCAGTTATTCTAGGCAAGGATCAATTAAGCAAAATTTCTTCAACGCGTATAGCTAAAGAAGATCAGCAGTTAGTGAAGATTGCTCAATATGGCGAATTAAAACAGGAGGAAATCACCGCAATTTGTCAGAATTTAGCAAAAAACACTTCGGCTAGAGAGGTGAAACTCATTGATGCGGCCGCGCAAGTGAAAGAGGATTTAAGCTCTTACATTCAACGCTTGCGAACCGATAAAAAGACCGCTGATTTAGCAACGCAATTAGCTCCACCCGAAAAACTGAAAGAAAATGACGGGGTAAATAAGAAAGCACGAGCCTTGACGAAGTGGCTAAATATGGATTTAGCATTAAACCCAAAAGACCGAGAATTATATCGCTATGACGGCATAAGCTGGCAGTTAGTAGATAAGTTTGAGTTCTTAGATAGTGCAGTAGCCTTCTTTGATGAACAGGACTTCAATTATAGCGCGCGTTCAATAGAAAGCATCATTGATACAATCAAAATTCAATCCCCTAAAATGGGAACACAGGCACAAGAATTGATTGCTTTCAATAATGGCACTTTAAACCGCACTACGTTAGAGTTCTTGCCCCATTATCGGGAAAACTGGCTAATGTCTTATATTCCGCATGAATATCTAAATTCAGCGCAAAATACGCCATATTTTGATAAATGGTTAGAGTTTGTAAGCGGTGGTAAAGAAAGCAAAAAGAACGCTATTCTAGCGGCTTTATACGCAGTTTTAACTAATCGCAATGACTGGCAATTATTCTTTGAAGTAACAGGCGATGGCGGTAGTGGTAAATCTGTTTTTGCTAATATTGCCACTTTATTAGCTGGTGAGCAGAACACAGAAAGCGGGCGCTTAGTGGATTTAGATGAACCGCGTGGCCGAGAAAGCTTTGTAGGTAAAACTTTGCTAATTTGCCCTGAACAATCGCGTTATGGTGGTGATGGTGGTGGATTGAAAAGTATTACAGGGGGCGACCCTGTGAATATTGACCCAAAACACCGCACTAAATTTAAAGCGGTTATTCCCGCAGTAGTCTTAATCGTTAATAATGAGGCGACTAGATTTACAGAGCGTAGCGGTGGGATTGAGCGAAGAAGGGTAATCTTTCACTTTGACAAAGTAGTACCTGAAAACGAGCGAGACCCTAATTTCATGGATAAGATTGAGGGGGAAGTAGGGGGTATTATTTACAAACTAATACATACCTTTGAACAGCCTGAAACCGCTAAGGCCGCTTTAAGAGAGCAACAAACAAGTGATGAGGCTTTAGAAATAAAAAGCGAATCTGACCATATCACCGAATTTTGCGGCTACTTTTATACTACGCCACAGAATGACGGTTTGTATATAGGAAATGCTAATCTAGGTGGTAAGGCAAGAACGCACCTCTATCCGGCATACTTAGCATTTACGGCTGCAAGTGGAATCTCAAATACTCTTACTTTGAGAAACTTCTCAAATTCATTAAAGCAAGGATTTGCGCAGCATAAAAATAAATTCGAATTCTTCAAAGTTAAAGGAAAATTTGGATATCGCTCCAATGTTCACTTCAAAAACTATGATGAGTTCCAAAGTGAGTTCAATTCATAAACTAGGAAATAGGGGCGAAAGCCCCTTTTTTTATGCTTTTCTCTTAAAAGGTGAACAATTAGGGTGAACAATAATGTTCACCTATTCACCCGTAACCATATGAAATAAAAGGTAAAATTGGCAAGGTGAACAGGCGAACCAATTTTTGTAATATTTTTTACACGCCGCTCATTCACACGCTTTCTTTTTCGCATCGCTCCACAAAATCACTCCATAATTGCATCACAGGGCGGCGGAGTTCTACATAATCGTAACGGTTATACGCCTGACTTGTTTTATTCCCAATGCTATGAGCAAGACAACTTTCAGCAATACGGAAATCAACTTGCTGATCTTCTAAAAACGTTCTAGCTATCGATCTCAATCCGTGAGCATCTTGAATTCCTTTGTAGCCTATTTTTCTCAATGCGTTAGCTATTAGCTCTTTACTAGCTGATTGGTTAGGCTTGTGATAGTGAGAAAATACGAATTTGTCATCGCCTGTTATAGGTTTCAATTCTTCTAAAATCTTAAGCATTAAAGATGAAAGCGGAACAATGTGAGGAAATTGCCCTTGTCTTGTTTTTTTCATTTTAATTGCTGGAATAATCCATAGTTTCTTATCGAAATCAATTTCAGACCATTCAACAGAAACCGCCTCAGCTGGACGAACCATGGAAAGTAATTGCCAGCGGAACAAAACCTTTGTTAGATGATCTCTACTTGAATTTTTGAAGTCTTGTAATAGTTTCGGTAGTTCTTCCGGTTTGATTGCCGGGTGATGTTTTTGAGACTCTTTATGGTAAGCATCAGATGCTTTCAAGCAAGAATTAAACGAAATAAATCCTATTGTTACCGCATAATTTAAAATCTGATTAGCGAGGTTTAATAAACGGTGCAGCGTATCATTGAAACCTTTTTCATTTAATGGCCGAACAGTTTTAATCAATAAAGGGGAAGTAATCTGATCGATAGGGTAATTCCCAAGAGTAGGGAATAGATAGTTTTCTAATCTTGCCCAATTCTTTTCCATTGTCATAGGCTCAATTTCTTTACTTCTTTTTTCTTTCCAAAGTAAAGCGACTTTATAGAAAGTATTTTCGTTCTGAGCGTTTTTGATAAGTTCTTGTTCTTTTATGTATTCTTGCGGATCGATACTTTGAGCGAGTAGGGCGCGATATTCTTCGCGTTTTTGACGAGCTTGCGCAAGTGTTATAGCTGGATAAGTTCCAATAGTAAAAGATGTGCGCTTATTTGTTACTGGGTGATAATAATTAAAAATCCAAGCCTTAGCACCAGTAGGCTTAATACGTAAAAAAAGACCGTTACCATCACTTAGATTGTATTCTTTATCCTTTGTTTTCGCCTTATCTACTTCGGTATTTGTGAGCGGTTTAGTAACACGAGGCATCATTTTTCCTTAGTTTTAGTAACAAGATTTTTTGAAGTTTATCACCTTGTTACTAAACTTGTTACTAAAAAGTGCGGTTAAAGACAATTAAATCCGATTAGTGACGATAAGTGAAAGGGCTGAGAAGCCTTGAAAATACTAGGAAAAACAAAACCCCGCGAGTAGTTTCACGGGGCTGTGTTTAGGGTAAATGGTGCGACTAGCTGGACTCGAACCAGTGACCCCCACCATGTCAAGGTGGTGCTCTAACCAACTGAGCTATAGTCGCGTAAAAGATGTGGCAGATGATAAACAGTTTTAACGATGAAAACAAGGGGATTTGTTTTAAGTTAAATTTAGCTGCTAAAAAAATAACCAAAATTTGTTGCAAAAACTCTCAGTGCTTGTTTTGATTTTGCAGTGGTTTAAGCGTATAATGCGCGACGGTTTTTATCTCGGATGAGCCGAAATTAAAAAAGCTTTTTTAAATTGTAACTATTTGTGGAGTTTAGATAATGTCTAGAAAATTAAGAAGAACGAAGATTGTATGTACAATGGGTCCAGCTACAGACCGCGATAACAATCTTGAAAAAATTATCGCAGCAGGCGCTAATGTTGTACGTATGAACTTTTCTCACGGTACACCAGATGATCATATTGAGCGTGCTGAGCGTGTTCGTTCGATCGCGAAAAAATTAGGTAAAACCGTGGCAATTTTAGGTGACTTACAAGGTCCTAAAATTCGTGTTTCTACTTTTAAAGACGGCAAAATTTTCTTAAATGTTGGCGATAAATTTATTCTTGATGCGGAATTACCAAAAGGTGAGGGTAATCAAGAAGCTGTTGGTCTAGACTATAAAACTCTTCCACAAGATGTTGTTCCTGGCGATATTCTTTTATTAGATGATGGCCGTGTTCAATTAAAAGTCCTTTCTACTGATGGTGCAAAAGTATTTACTGAAGTGACAGTTGGTGGTCCATTATCAAACAATAAAGGGATCAACAAATTAGGCGGTGGTTTATCTGCAGATGCATTAACTGAAAAAGATAAA
Source organism: Haemophilus sp. CCUG 60358 (assembly GCF_001679485.1). Lineage (GTDB taxonomy): Bacteria > Pseudomonadota > Gammaproteobacteria > Enterobacterales > Pasteurellaceae > Haemophilus_D. The sequence continues at coordinate 171,164 of NZ_LZOZ01000019.1, read as the reverse complement.
GCAGATATCATCACAGCTGCACGTATCGGTGTAGATTACTTAGCTGTATCTTTCCCTCGTTCAAGTGCAGATTTAAACTATGCGCGTGAATTAGCAAAACAAGCAGGTTTAGACGCGAAAATCGTTGCTAAAGTTGAACGTGCTGAAACGGTTGTTGATGAAGCAGCAATGGATGATATTATCCTGGCTTCTGATGTAATCATGGTTGCGCGTGGTGACTTAGGTGTTGAAATTGGTGACCCAGAATTAGTTGGCGTACAGAAAAAATTAATTCGTCGTTCACGTCAATTAAACCGTGCGGTTATTACTGCAACTCAAATGATGGAATCAATGATCAGCAACCCAATGCCTACTCGTGCAGAAGTGATGGATGTGGCAAATGCGGTATTGGATGGTACTGACGCGGTAATGCTTTCAGCAGAAACTGCAGCAGGGCAATATCCAGCTGAGACTGTGGCAACAATGGCACGCGTATGTTTAGGTGCAGAAAAAATGCCAAGCATCAATATTTCTAAACACCGTTTAGATCGTGAATTCAGAGATATTGAAGAATCTGTCGCAATGTCTGCAATGTATGCAGCAAACCACTTAAGCGGCATTGCAGCAATTATTACATTAAGCCACTCTGGTCGTACACCATTATTAATGTCGCGTATCAGTTCAGGTTTACCAATCTTTGCACTTTCTCGTGTTCAAGAAACATTAAACCGTTGTGCATTATATCGCGGCGTGACACCAGTTCATTTTGATGGTGAATCTCGTAGCTCTGCGGGTGCAAAAGCAGCGATTAACCTATTAAAAGAAAAAGGTTATTTAGTTTCTGGTGATGTTGTTTTATTAACACAAGGTGATGAGTCAGAAGGTACAACTAACGTTTGTCGTACTTTAACTGTTGAATAATCAACATTCATGAATAAAAAAGAGCGGTGGATTTTTCCACCGTTTTTTTATATCTAAAATATTGAAAATATTGACCGCACTTTTTTCTTAAAACCACCTCGTATTTGCGGTATCATAAGCATAGTTTTTAGTTTAAATTGAAATCCTTATGGCCTCACAAAGACAAATCCAATCTCCAGATCAGAAAACTGAACAAGTTAGCATCCCGCCTCATTCCACTGAAGCCGAACAAGCTGTACTTGGTGGCATTATGTTGAGTAATCAACATTGGGATGGTATTGCTGAAAGAGTAATTGCTGAGGATTTTTATACTTTTGCACATAAAGCAATCTTCCAAACCATGGAAGAATTAATGCGTAACCAAACACCGATTGATTTAATCACCCTTGATCAAGCCCTTAAAGCGAAAGGTATTAGTGATTCTGTAGGCGGTTTTGCTTATTTAGCGGATCTTTCTAATAATACGCCAAATGCCATTAATATTTTGGCTTATGCTGAAATCGTGCGTGAAAAAGCGATTTTGCGTGAGCTTATTGCTGTGGGAAATCGTATCGCAGAAAATAGCTATTCTCCGAAAGGCAAAGACATCAAAATGGTGTTGGATGAAGCCGAGAGAGAAGTGTTCGCTATTGCTGAAAAACGCAGTTCTTCAACTGAAGGGCCACAAAATGTGATCAGCGTGTTGGAAAGTACCATTGCTCGAATTGATACCTTAAGTAAGCTTGAAAATCATAGCGGTGTGACAGGGGTCACAACGGGCTTTGTTGACTTAGATAAGAAAACAGCAGGGCTACAACCTTCAGACCTCATCATTGTTGCTGCACGTCCTTCTATGGGTAAAACCACGTTTGCTATGAACCTTTGTGAAAATGCCGCCATGGCAAGTGATAAGCCTGTGTTGGTATTCAGTTTAGAGATGCCTGCGGAACAAATCATGATGCGTATGATTGCCTCTCTTGCTCGCGTGGACCAAACCAAAATTCGTACTGGTCAAAATTTGGATGAAACGGAATGGAGCAAAATTGCCAGCGTGTTTGGGATGTTTAAACAAAAAAATAATCTTTATATTGATGATTCATCAGGTTTAACTCCAACAGAATTGCGCTCTCGAGCACGTCGTGTGTACCGCGAAAACAATGGTTTGAGCATGATTATGGTGGATTACCTTCAGTTAATGCGTGCACCGGCATTCTCAGACAACCGAACCTTAGAGATTGCTGAGATTTCCCGTTCGTTAAAAGCATTAGCGAAAGAATTAGAAGTCCCCGTTGTAGCTCTTTCCCAGCTTAACCGTACTTTGGAGCAACGTGCAGATAAACGCCCAGTAAACTCGGACTTGCGTGAATCAGGCTCTATTGAGCAGGATGCTGACTTGATTATGTTTATTTATCGTGACGAAGTATATAACGATAATTCTGAAGATAAAGGGGTTGCTGAAATCATTATTGGTAAACAACGTAACGGTCCGATTGGTCGTGTACGTTTAGCATTTAACGGTCAATTCTCACGCTTTGATAACCTTGCCGAACAGCGTGAATACAGAGATGATTATTAGGCAAGAGATAACGGATTAGAAAAATGAACGTAAAACCGGCAACAGCGAAAATCAGTTCGCTTGCCCTAAAACATAATTTACAAGTTATTAAAGAAAAAGCACCACACAGCAAAATTATTGCCGTGGTAAAAGCAAACGCATATGGTCACGGTGTGGTGTTTGTCTCATCCGCTTTAGAAAGCATGGTGGATTGTTTTGCTGTAGCACGTTTGGAAGAGGCGTTATCTTTACGCTCCAACGGTATTATTAAACCGATCTTATTGCTAGAAGGCTTTTTCGATGAAAAAGATCTGCCTATTATTGCAGTAAATAATATTGAGACGGTGGTACATAACCGCGAACAGCTTGAAGCATTAAAACGAGCTGTAGTACCAAGTCCAATTAAAGTCTGGTTAAAAATTGATACTGGTATGCACCGTTTAGGTGTGTCGCTTGATGAAGTGGATTATTTTTATCAAGAGCTGAAAAAACTTCCTCAAATTCAACCGCACTTAGGTTTTGTGAGTCATTTTAGCCGTGCTGATGAGTTAGATTCAGATTACACTCAAGTTCAGTTAGATCGTTTTCTTCAAGCCACAAAAAATAAAGAGGGAGAGCGAACCATTGCCGCATCAGGCGGGATTTTATTCTGGCCAGAAGCCCATTTAGATTGTATTCGCCCAGGGATTATTATGTACGGCATTTCACCAACAGATACTGTCGGTGCTGAATTTGGTTTAACTCCCGTGATGAATTTAACGTCATCTTTGCTTGCTGTACGTGATCATAAAAAAGGGGAGCCTGTTGGCTATGGCGGTATTTGGACGAGTCCGAAAGATACTAAAATTGGCGTGGTTGCCATTGGTTATGGTGATGGATATCCGCGTGATGTGCCGGAGGGTACGCCAGTTTATCTAAATGGTCGTATTGTTCCTATTGTTGGTCGAGTTTCAATGGATATGTTGACGGTAGATTTAGGCGCAGATAGCCAAGATAAAGTCGGTGATGAAGTAATTTTATGGGGTAAGGAATTACCAATTGAAACGGTAGCTAAATACAGTGGTATTTTAAGCTATGAACTGATTACAAAATTAACGCCTCGTGTTATAACAGAATATGTCGATTAATTGTTTTTGTAAGAAAGCAAAAATGTAAAGAATTCAATTTTTAAAAGGAAATATTCATGAAAAACATCAACCCAACCAATACACAAGCTTGGAAAGCACTTGAAGCTCATCAATCTCAGCTGGCTAATACCACGATTGCTGATTTGTTCAAACAAGAACAAAATCGTTTTAACGATTATTCTTTAAATTTTGAAAATCAAATCTTAGTGGATTTTTCAAAAAATAAAATTAACCAAGAAACCCTCAAATTGCTTCGTCAATTAGCCAAAGAATCTGCATTAGATGAAGCAATTAATGCTATGTTTACAGGTGAGAAAATTAATCGTACAGAAAATCGAGCCGTATTACATACCGCACTTCGTAACCGTTCAAATACACCTGTCTATGTAGATGGCAAAGATGTGATGCCGGAAGTGAATGCAGTATTAGCGAAAATGAGCGCGTTCTGTGATCGTGTGATTTCAGGTGAGTGGAAAGGTTATACAGGAAAAGCGATTACTGATGTAGTGAATATTGGTATCGGTGGTTCAGACTTGGGGCCTTATATGGTGACTGAAGCGCTTCGTCCTTATAAAAATCACTTGAATATGCACTTCGTTTCAAACGTAGATGGTACACATATCGCTGAAACGTTGAAAAAAGTAAATCCTGAAACCACACTTTTCTTAGTCGCATCTAAAACCTTTACCACACAAGAAACTATGACCAATGCGAATTCTGCACGTGATTGGTTATTGGCGGCAGCGAAAGATAACAGCGCGGTGGCAAAACACTTTGCTGCACTTTCGACCAACGGTAAAGCGGTAGCAGAATTTGGTATTGATACAAACAATATGTTTGAGTTCTGGGATTGGGTTGGTGGCCGTTATTCTTTATGGTCTGCAATCGGTCTTTCAATCGCACTTTCAATCGGCTTTGATAATTTTGAAGCACTATTAAGTGGTGCGCATGAAATGGATAAACATTTCCGTACTGCACCATTAGAAAAAAATATCCCAGCGACATTAGCGTTAGTAGGCTTATGGAATACTAACTTCCTTGGTGCACAAACTGAAGCAATTTTACCTTATGACCAATATTTACACCGTTTTGCGGCTTATTTCCAACAAGGTAACATGGAATCAAACGGTAAATATGTCGATCGTAATGGCGATGTTATCCGTGATTATCAAACTGGCCCAATTATTTGGGGGGAACCGGGTACAAATGGTCAGCATGCGTTCTATCAATTGATTCACCAAGGTACGATGTTAATCCCTTGTGACTTTATCGCGCCGGCACAAAGCCATAATCCACTAGGTGATCACCACAGCAAATTGTTATCAAACTTCTTTGCACAAACTGAAGCACTTGCTTTCGGTAAAACCAAAGAAGAAGTCGAAGCAGAATTTGTGAAAGCGGGTAAATCTTTAGATGAGGTAAAAGACATTGTGCCATTTAAGGTCTTTACAGGTAACAAACCGACCAACTCTATTTTAGTGCAAAAAATGACACCATTTGTTCTTGGCGCATTAATTGCAATGTACGAACACAAGATTTTTGCACAAGGTGTGATTTTCAATATCTTTAGTTTCGACCAATGGGGCGTGGAATTAGGTAAACAATTAGCAAATCGAATTCTTCCTGAATTGGCAGACAAAGAGAATGTTTCAAGCCATGATAGCTCAACCAATGGATTGATTAACCAATTCAAAGCATGGCGATAAGATAATAGAAAGCAAAAGAGCGATCAAAATTGACCGCTCTTTTTTATTTTAATCAAACCGATTTGACTTTCCACATACAGCCTACGCTGATAAAAATTAGTGCCACAGCGACATAAAAAACAGAGTTGTAATGCCAAATTTCCGCAATAATACCCGCAATAGGTCCTCCGATAATCCAACTACTTTTTGCTGCATTACTAAATAAGGTGGTGGCAGTGCCCATTTTAGTCGGCATTAAATCTTGGAAATACACCATCCCAATCGTAGCGGTAATACCAATAAAAATCGCATTAAGCATTTGCAATCCGATAAGCTGCCAAGTTTGCTCAGCGAATAATAAACTTGAATAGAAGGCGAGACCTGAAACTAAAGCAATCATCATCAAGCGCTTTTTACTGAAATATTTGGTGAGATAGCCCGCCAAAATCATCACAGGAATTTCCAAGCCTGCAGCCGTCCCCATTAATGTTCCTGCCAGTTCTTTGTCTAAATGTAATTCATTAATCACAAATAATGGCATATTAATGAGATACATGCTGTTACAGGTCCAAAGCAATAGATTAGCGATGAACAAGTAAATCACACTTTTTCTTGGTGGCGTATTGTCTAAAACCTCTTGATTTTTAACCGCACTTTGACGAGGAATTTTCGGCAATAATTTGCTGACGCCTGCACACAGTAAAAAGGCAGAACCTGCCACCAAATACATGTAATCAAAGCCCCAGTTTAAGGCAATGAAAAAGGAAAGTGGTGGCCCAACAATCCAAGCCAATGAGATTTGAGTTCGCATAATTGTGGTGAACATCACCGCTTCACGATGACTACTTTCAGCATATTCTCGCGCTAAAGCAAAAGATTGCGGATTAGCGGATGAACCTAGCCCTAATAGCGTTGTGCCGATAATAATTAACACATAATAATTTCGGCTATAAGCAAAAATCAGACAGCCAAGCACAGCAATTAAACAGCAAACAATCATCACTTTGCGACGGTCATCTTGCTTATCAGAATATTTTGCGAGAATTTGGCTCAAGATAATGCCAATAATGGCATTGACTGAATAGAACAAACCCACAAAAAAAGGTGAAACTTGAATCTCTTGAGAGAGATATAAACTCAAGGTCGGCGTTTGAAATGCAGATGCAATCCCCGTTAAAAAGGCAATCAATAGAAAATTGAACGCCACAATATTGGATGGCGTTGCGTTTTGTTGTTGAACAAACATAGTCATTAATTTTAATAAAAGAACATAGTTGGAAATAAAAGTGCGGTTAATTTTAACCGCACTTTCATGTTTTATTTTGTTGCGTTAGAACGTTTATCTAATTCAGCTTTGATCTTAGCCATATTTTCTTGCGTGAAGAAATTATCAATATTTTTCCAAACAGAATGATAGCCGTAAGGGCCTTGTTGCATTTCACGTTTGGCTTCATTGAGATCCCAATTTTGATAAATCACACGGTAGCTTGCAACAATTAAGCCAGTCCTGTCAGCGCCATGATAACAATGCACTAAAACCGCACCGTTTTTTTGATGTTGTTTGATTTGCCACAGAATATCAGCCACTTCATCGGGACTGATCGACCAAGTTAGTAATGGGGTATTAATCAAATTGATCTTAGTATGGCCAAATGCTTGTTTATCATCATTACGGTCAAAAAAGCGTAAATTCACAATCGTGTGAATATTCAACTTATTTAATAATGTTTCAGATTGCGGCTCTAATTGCTCACTACGGTAAAATTTATTATCAATCTGATATAAATTTTCCTGTTCGCTGATTAGCGTTGCCCAATGTTCTGTATTTTTTTGCGGTTCACTTGGTGTTGTCGTACAGGCGACTAATGAAAAAGCCGTTAAAGCAAAAAGGACATTTTTGCTCATCTTGTATAAATTGAAATGAGTTTGTTTCATAAAAACCTTTTAAATATATTGAATAGCCGGTAAATAACCGATCATTAAATCTAACGGGCGATTGCTGGTTATTGTATTCTCTCTGTTCTCAATGAAAAATCTTGATGTCATGACTTTTTCACCGTGATTCAAGAAAATTTCAATAATTGAGCGATCAAAGAAGATTTCAACGGTCTGCAAATTTTCAATTTCGCAGAAACGTTTCGTATCGAATTTCTCCATTAATTCGGTTTGTTCGCTTTGACTGCGATCTAAGCAAATCAAACCATTTTCGTAAGATAGATGCAGTGATTGTCCTTTTTCATTTTGGAAGAAGGTTAAGTCAAAGGCTTGGTTATTTACCTCAAATTTAAGATACGCACGATCTAAATTGGCAATATCCGCTTTCTCATCGAAATGAAGCGCTGAAAGTGCGGTCAGATTTTCGTCTATTTTAGCAATCGGACGTTGATAAATTTTTGTGCCTTCTAAGCGCAATTCTCTTGGCAAGGTTAAAGCAGAATGCCATTTAAATTTATCTGTTGGGTAAGTTAAATCTGGCAAACCAATCCAACCGAAAAGCACAGCACAAGTTTGATTATCTAAGCCGCCAAACGTTTGTGGTGCGTAGAAATCAAAACCCTGATCTAATTCGCCGATATATTCTGCTTCAAAGGTTAAATCCGTTAATTTACCCACAGCATAAGTCGCATGATAATTATTTTGGAATTGATGTGCTTCCCGATCTTTACCTTGTGGCGACCAAATAAACACATCTTTATCACCGAGCTTCAATAGGTCAGGGCATTCCCACATAAACACGTTTTTATTATCAAAAGCGGGTAAGGAAAGCTCGCCTAATAAACGAGGCGTATCTTCAAGATTGTCCATTTCAAAAATAATGGCTGTTCCTGTGAGGTTTTCTCGCTGTGCACCACAGATAAAACGGATTTTTCCGTCTTCAGTAAAATACGGTTTCGGGTCGCGAACATGCTCCGTATAACCTTCAGGTGCATTTTCAATTAACGGACGTTTGCTAAGCAATTTCCCATTAAGATTGAAAATTGCTAAATTTTGATAAGGTACGCGTTGATTATCACTTGGTCGACGAGTATTGCCGGTATAGAACATGGCCAATTTGTCACCAACTTTCAAAGCGCCACCAGAATAACAGCCGTGAGACTCAAAAAGCTCGCAAGGAACCAGATCATCTGCTGATTGATAATGTTGGAAATCTTTCGTGATTAAATGCTTCCAATGTTTCATCCCGTGAATTGCATCGAATGGAAACCATTGGTAGAACAGATGATACTTTTCACCATCAAAGATCAAACCATTCGGATCATTCATTAAGCCTGTTGGTGGGGCAATATGAAGGTGCGGTCGAAAATCTTTGTCTTTTTGCACGGTTTCAGCAATTTCTGCGAGTTCGCCTTTCTCTGCTGCTAGGATGCTTTTGTATTTGCCATTATTGAAAATAATCATCGTGATCGTGCCTCGTTAATGTGATCGGGTATCAAAGGTGCAATAATTTGCACCTTTAATCCTTAGTTGGCTAGGAACGCTGCTAATTGTGCTTTATTGGGTAGCGCAGACATCGCCCCTTTTGCTGTTGTAGCAAGGGCACCACAAGCATTGGCTTGACGGATAATTTGCACAAGCACATCATTTTCCTTCCAGTTTGGATGCTGTGAAAGACCTGCAAGCAGACCACCAACGAAGGCATCGCCAGCACCCGTTGTATCAACAGGCTGTAAGGGTTTTCCAGAAATCACATCTTTCTTACCTTCTAAGTGATAGAGTGCACCATCTTTACCTAAAGTCACGATAATCAATTTTTCAGGATAAAGTGCGGTCACTTTTTCAAAGGCTTTTTCAAGGCTGTCAGTATTGGTTAAAAGCGTTAATTCTTCTTCAGAGAATTTCAATACGTCAGCCAATGCAACGGCTTCCATGACCACGGTTTTCATTTCTTCTAAGCTTGACCAAAGTGATTCACGTAGATTTGGATCGAAAGAGAAGAAACCACCAGCAGCTTTAATACGACGAATTGCTTCAAAAGTGGCTTCGCGAGATGGATTATTAATCAGCGCAATAGAGCAGCAATGTAGCCATTCACCTTGTTGGAAAGGCGGTAAATCACTGGCTTGTAAGAACTGATCCGCACTTGGGTTTACCATAAAGGTAAAACTACGTTCGCCATTATCTAAGCCAACTACAACCGTAGAGGTGCGATGTTGCGGATCTAAAATCATATGTTGTGTATTCACATTTTCCGCATTTAAGGTGTCTTGCATAAATTGGCCAAGGGGATCGTTACCTACGCGACCAATAAAGGCACTTGGACTACCTAAACGTGCTACGCCAACAGCCACATTTGCAGGGGCGCCACCGGCACAACGTAAATAATGATTTTCACCGTCAGGAATAAGATCGACAACCGCATCGCCAGTTACCCAGATTTTTTGGCTCATATTATTTTCCTTCTATTGTGGATATCAGTTAAAAAATAACCGCACTTAAAAAGAGCGGTCATTTTCATAGGTGTTTTATGCGATGGTTACGCGTGCAAACTTACGTTTACCGACTTGGTAAACATTTGTACCTTTTGGTGCATTGGCTTTCATGTCTTCGACTTTTTCGCCATTGATTTTCACTCCACCTTGCTTCGCTGAGCGAATCGCTTCAGAAGTAGAAGGAACCAGTCCTGCTTCTTTTAATAAGGTGGCTAAACCAATTTCGCCTTCAAAGGTGAATTCAGGCATTTCATCCGGCATCGCACCTTTTTGGAAACGGTTAATAAATTCTTGTTCAGCTGCTTCTGCAGCCGCTTCATCATGGAAACGTGCAATGATCTCTTTCGCTAGTAAAATCTTCACATCACGTGGGTTTTTACCATTTGCTACTTCTGCTTTTAATTCTGCAATTTCAGTGAGTGGACGGAAAGAAAGTAAGTTATACCAATCCCACATTAATTCATCCGAGATCGACATGATTTTACCGAACATATCGCTTGGTGCATCTGTCACGCCGATGTAGTTGCCTAATGATTTAGACATTTTCTTCTCACCGTCTAAACCAACAAGTAATGGAAGCGTAATCGCTACTTGTGGTTTCTGACCGGCTGATTTTTGTAATTCACGACCAACAAGTAAGTTGAATTTTTGGTCTGTACCACCAAGTTCCACGTCAGCTTCTAAAGCAACAGAGTCATGACCTTGTAATAAAGGATAAATAAATTCGTGAATTGCGATAGGTTGGTTGTTACCAAAACGTTTTTTGAAGTCATCACGTTCTAGCATACGCGCTACGGTGTAGTTACTTGCTAAACGGATCATTCCTTCAGTACCCAATTTACCCAACCATTCAGAGTTGAATACGATTTTCGTTTTTTGTGGGTCTAGAATTTTGTAAATCTGTTCTTTATAGGTTTCTGCATTGCGAAGCACATCTTCGCGACTAAGCGGTGGGCGAGTGGTATTTTTGCCCGATGGGTCGCCGACCATACCCGTGAAATCACCAATTAAGAAATAGACTTCGTGGCCTAATTGTTGGAATTGACGAAGTTTGTTTAATACCACGGTATGCCCTAAGTGAATATCCGGAGCAGTAGGGTCTGCACCAAGTTTAATTTTAAGAGGGCGATTTTCTTTCAGTTTTTCGATTAAATCCGCTTCAGAAAGAATCTCATCAGTACCGCGTTTTAGTTCTGCGAGAACGGTATTAATATCAGTCATTCTATTTCCTAATGTTATTTTAATATTAAAGGCTACATTATAGAGAATATGGCTGAAATGAAAAGATTGAGATGAAAAAAAACGCCTATTTGTGGGGAAATAGGCGTGAAGTTGGAGTGATTATCTGTTTGTTTTTGGAATGGCTAGATGATAACTATTATCAAATACCTTGTCAATAACAAAATGCAAATAATTCTCAATTATTTTTTTAATTGATGTAAGGTACACTTTCTGTGAGAGAAAGTGCGGTCGGAATTCCATCTGAGATTTCAAATTTTCCCGCATAAGCATAAGCTTCAACGCCCTGAGATTTGGCGTCTTTTAAAAGGCGATCATATTCAGGATCTACAAACTCAGCGATTTTAAAACGATCGAAACCATTATGTAATCCAGCAAAGAGGACAACCGCTCGATGTCCTTGTTTTTTCATGGCTAAAAGCTCACGAACATGTTTTTGTCCACGAGTAGTCACCGCATCGGGAAACATTCCTAATGTACCTTTTACGAAGGTGATGGATTTCACTTCAACATAACAATCTGGCAAGCCTTCACCTTTAAGCAAGAAGTCGATACGGCTATTTTCTTCACCATATTTCACTTCAGGATAAATTTCATCATACATAGCGAGTTCTTTGATTTGTTTATTTTGCAAGGCTTCAAAGACTAACTGATTGGATCTGTGCGTGTTAATACAAACAAGTTGGCCATTTGTTAATTGCGTTAATTCCCAACTGTGTGGATATTTGCGAGTTTGGCTATCAGAATGAGAGTACCAAACGGTATCACCTTTTTCACCACAGCCAGTCATTGCGCCAGTATTTGCACAATGAATCGTGATCACTTCGCCATTTGGTAATTCAATATCAGTCAAAAAACGCTTATAGCGGCGAATTAATTTTGCGGATTGTAGAGTAGGGAGTTGCATAGCTTATTCCTTGTTAAAAGAAAGTGCGGTCGAATTTAATGATGAAATTGACCGCACTTTGTTCTTATAAATGTTTGGTTATATTAAACAATTATTCAATGGCATATTCAATAGTGACGACTAAGCGTGCTTTTTTCTCAATCGTGCTTGTGTCGTAGCTACCAGTGTAATCGCTAGAATCATCTGCATCGGGATTTGGCGCTTGAATGTAAAATGGCCCTTGAGAAGCGGATTTTAATACACCAACTTTTACATTACTGGTTTTCGCAAACTCTTCAGCACGAACATGTGCATCTTGTGTGGCTTTTGAAATTAATTCACGTTTAATTTGTTCAAGATTTTCTAAGTAATAGTTTGGATCACCAAAACTAATGTCTTGGTTGTTGGCAACTAATTGGTGAATATTGGTGAGTGCTTTTTGTAACTTAGTCAGTTCTTTGGTTGAAATTCTGATTGCTCTTGAAGCATCAAAGCCATTGTCTCTACTTTTGGTTTCACCTTTTTCATTTTCATAATAGTCAGTATGAGTAGAAACATCTAATTCTGTAATTTCTCGATTTTCATCAGCGAAACCTTGTGCTTTAAGGAAACGAACGGCTTCATTCAAGTTTTTTTGATTCGCTGCCATTGCATCATTATATGTTGGGCCCCAACCGCTTACACGAATAACCCATGTTCCTTGTGTTGAGGTGTAATGACTTTCTGCCAAGCCCTTAACTGAAATAGAGCCGGTCTGGCGTAAATTTTTAAATTGATTACCTAAGATAAACGCTGATGCCATCAATCCAACTGCGAGAATGATGCCAAAAATAGCGAGATAAGATTTTTTGCTGTTCATATAGTGTCCATGATGTGGAGTAAATAGAATGCTCATTATAATGTAATTCAGCTTGTTGAGTAAGTTAATTTATTCACTATAACGCATATAAAAAATAACTTTAAAAGTTGACCGCACTTTTACCTTCCTAAATTTAAAAATTAAAACAAATTCTTGATTTACCATTGACTTTTTGACCTATAGCCCTTACTTTACGGATTGATGTTTCATCAACTTTATTCTTTGTAAAATAAGGAGCTTTTATGCAATCTCGCATTGTTGTTAATTCACAGGAAGAATCACTACTTAGCACACATAAAGTGCTACGTAACACCTATTTCTTATTGGGATTAACGATGGCATTTTCGGCAGTTGTTGCTTATATCTCTATGAGCTTAAACTTGCCTTATCCAAATCTTATCGTGTTACTTGTGGGTTTTTACGGTTTACTTTTTGTCACAAATCGTTTAGCAAATAGTGCGTGGGGGATCTTGGCAGCGTTCGCGTTCACTGGGTTTATGGGCTATACCATTGGGCCAATTTTAAATATGTATGTGGCGAGAGGAATGGAAGATTTGATTATGCTTGCTTTCGCAGGTACAGCAATCGTCTTTTTTGCTTGTTCAGCTTACGTGCTAACAACGAAGAAAGATATGTCTTTCCTTTCTACCGCAATTTTCTCATTATTTATCGTGTTATTGTTAGGAATTGTGGCAAGCTTCTTCTTCCAAATTCCAGCACTAGCGGTAGGGATCAGTGCATTGTTTGTGGTATTCTCAACAATGACAATCCTCTATGAAACCAGCAATATTATTCACGGTGGCGAAACAAACTACATTCGTGCAACAGTGAGTATTTATGTGTCAATTTACAACTTATTCATCAGCTTATTAAGATTACTTTCTATCTTCTCAAGCGATGATTAGTCAGCATTAAATTTAAAGACGCTCCTTATTAGGGGCGTTTTTTTGTTTTGAACTAATTTTCTTAAGATAAGTCTTAGCATACAGGTTCGCTTGTCGAGCCCATTAATAACAAAACAGGAGTTTTTATGAAATCTTTAAAATCACTTTTAACATTAACATCACTTGCATTAGCCGTATCTGGTTCTGCATTGGCAACGAATACATCTGTATTACCAACAAAAGAATCAGTCGTAACTAATTCAAAATCAATGGTTGAAAGTACAAAAGCTGATGTGAAAAATGCGGCAAATGATAAGCTTAAATCAATGACGGATAGTGCGAGCTCAACGAAATCAAACGCATTGGATAAAGTTAATACCGCTAAAGAAAAAGCGACTTCCGCGAAAGATGCAGTGAAAGATAAAGCAACTTCTGCAAAAGATGCGGTAAAAGAGAAAGCATCTGCTTTAAAAGAAAAAGCGACTGAGAATAATCAACCGTCAATTAAAGACAAAGCCACTGAAAAATTCAATTCAGTTAAAGATAATGCGAAAGAAAAAGCATCTGAAGCAAAAACAAAAGCCGCAGATAAAGTAAAAGAAGTGAAAGAAAAAGCGACTTCAACAAAAGAGTCAGCAAAAGAGAAAGTGGCTTCTTCTGCAAAAGTAAACATCAATAAAGCGGATGCAGAAACATTACAAAAACTTTCTGGTATCGGTGAGAAAAAAGCACAAGCGATTATTGATTACCGTAACAAAGTGGGCAAAATCAAAAGTGCTGCTGAGCTTTCTAATATTGATGGTATCGGTGAAGCTACAATTGAAAAAATTACGCCATTCTTAAGTTTCTAAGAAAACTCAGATAAAACAGACCGCACTTTATGTGCGGTTTTTTGTTGAAGTAGATCACAAAATTGTAACAAAGTGTGATTTGAGGATTATTTCTTTTTTTATCCTATGTATAATGGGTGGACAACATCATGTAATACAAGGGGTAGATATGCAGCATTACAGTGCCTTTGATGAATGGTTGGCTTCAACCGCTTTGGGTGGTTCTAATCAATCGTATATTGAGGAATTATACGAACGTTATTTAGAAGATCCATCTTCAGTCGATGAAAGCTGGCGTGCTACGTTTGATGCATTGCCGAAAACAACCGCAGTAGAGCAACCACATTCACCAGTCCGTGATTATTTCCGTCGCTTAGCGAGAGAAAATACAACAGAAGCTGTGACGGTTATCGATCCAGAAGCCAGTGCCAAATTAGTTAAAGTCCTCCAATTTATCAATGCTTATCGCTTCCGCGGTCATTTAGAAGCGAAACTTGACCCAATCAATTATTATCGCTGGAAAGTATCCACCGTACCTGAATTGGATTACCGTTATCACGGTTTTACCGAACAGGATCTCAATGAAACCTTCAATATTAATCACTACGTCTATCATCGCGATAACATCAAGTTAGGTGATTTAGCTGAAATGCTGAAAGAGACCTATTGCGGCTCAATTGGTCTTGAGTTTATGCATGTTCAAGATATGGAGCAAAAAAGTTGGCTACAAAGCAAATTAGAAAGCCAATTAAATAAACCGCTCTTTACCAAAGAAGAAAAAATTAATTTATTAAGTGAATTGACCGCTGCAGATGGCTTAGAACGCTATCTCGGTGCAAAATTCCCGGGGGCAAAACGTTTCTCTTTAGAGGGAAGTGATGCCTTTATTCCATTGATGAAAGAAATTATTCGTCATGCGAGCAAACAAGGTGTACAAGATGTGATGTTTGGTATGGCACACCGTGGTCGTTTAAATATGTTAGTAAACGTGCTCGGTAAGAAACCCGAAGATCTTTTTGACGAGTTTGCGGGTAAACATTCAGGCGAGCGTACAGGTGATGTGAAATACCACCAAGGTTTCTCTTCTGACTTCGCAGTCGGTGAGCGTCGCGTGCATTTAACCCTTGCATTCAACCCATCCCATTTAGAAATTGTTAGCCCAGTAGTTATTGGTGCTGTACGTTCTCGTCAAACCAAAAAGAATGATACAGAGCGTAATCAAGTATTAGCGGTTACTGTTCATGGGGATTCCGCGGTAGCGGGACAAGGTGTTGTACAAGAAACCTTGAATATGTCTAATGCACGTGGTTATACCGTTGGTGGCACAATCCGTATTGTGATCAATAACCAAATTGGTTTTACCACCTCTAACCCAAATGACACCCGTTCAACAGAATATTGTACTGATATCGCGAAAATGATTCAGGCACCGATTATTCATGTGAATGGTGATGATCCTGAAGCAGTGGCTTTTGCGGCGAGAATGGCGGTGGAATATCGCAATTTATTCAAACGCGATATTTTCGTTGATCTGATTTCTTATCGTCGTCATGGTCATAATGAGGCTGATGAACCATTAGCCACTCAACCAATGATGTATAGCATCATTAAAAAACATCCAACGCCACGTAAAGTCTATGCAGATCGTTTAATTGCTGAAGGGGTAATTACCGAAGAAGAAGCCATCGAGATGATGAATCTTTATCGTGATGCTTTAGATAACGGCGATCGTGTAGTGAAAGAATGGCGAGAAATGGATATTGCCCAAATGGACTGGTTGCAATATCTCAACTATGACTGGACATCCCCTTACGAAAGTAAATTCCCACAAGAACGTTTCCAAACTTTAGCGGAGCGTGTCAGTGAATACCCAGAAACCTTGCGTGCACATCCTCGTGTCGAAAAAATCTATGCTGATCGCCGTGAAATGGCAAAAGGCGAGAAATTGTTCGATTGGGGTATGGCGGAAACTATGGCATACGCAACCTTATTAGATGAAGGTGCTAATGTTCGTTTATCGGGTGAAGATGCAGGACGTGGTACATTCTTCCATCGCCATGCAGTTGTGCATAATCAAAATGACGGAACAGGCTATGTGCCATTAACTCATTTGCACGCCAACCAAGGTCGTTTTGAGGTGTGGGATTCAGTATTATCCGAAGAAGCTGTATTGGCTTTTGAATATGGTTATGCGACAACAGATCCAAAAACATTAACCATTTGGGAAGCACAGTTTGGTGACTTCGCAAACGGTGCACAAATCGTGATTGACCAATTTATCAGTTCTGGTGAACAAAAATGGGGCAGAATGTGTGGCTTGGTGATGTTATTACCACATGGTTATGAAGGCCAAGGTCCAGAGCACTCATCAGCTCGTTTAGAACGTTATTTACAACTTTGTGCAGAACAGAATATGCAAGTGTGTATTCCATCTACACCAGCACAGGTTTACCACATGCTACGTCGTCAATCGATCCGTAAAATGCGTCGTCCATTAATTGGTATTTCACCAAAATCTTTATTACGTCATCCACTTGCCGTGTCAAGTTTAGATGAATTAGTAAATGGCACATTCCAAACAGTCATTGGTGAAATTGATAACATCGATCCGAAACAAGTTAAACGAGTCGTCCTATGCTCAGGTAAAGTGTATTACGATCTCTTGGAACAACGTCGAGCGAATAACCAAACAGATGTGGCGATTATTCGTATTGAGCAGCTTTATCCGTATCCACATGAAGATGTGAAGAAAGCGTTAGAGCCTTATGCTCATGTAACGGATTATGTATGGTGTCAAGAAGAGCCATTAAACCAAGGCGCTTGGTATTGTAGTAAGCATAACTTTGACAGCTCGCTTCCAGAGCATGTGAAGTTAAAATATGCAGGTCGTCCTGCCTCTGCTTCACCAGCGGTAGGTTATATGTCTTTACACACCAAACAGCAAAAACAATTGGTAGAAGACGCGCTGACACTGTAAAAGTGCAGTCGAAATTTCAGTAATTTTTAAAGAAAGAATAATTTAAAGGAAAATAAAATGACAATTGAAATTCTTGTTCCAGATTTACCGGAATCCGTTGCGGATGCAACTGTTGCAACATGGCATAAAAAAGTTGGTGAGACGGTAAAACGTGACGAAGTATTAGTAGAAATTGAAACAGATAAAGTGGTACTTGAAGTACCAGCCTTAAGCGATGGCGTAGTGACTGAAATTCTTCAAGAAGAAGGTGCAACCGTAGTAAGTAAACAGCTTTTAGGTAAACTTTCTACCCAACAGGCTGGCGATATTTCAACTGAAACAGTGAAAGACAATGAGCCAACACCTGCTGATCGTCAAAGAGCAGCCATTGAAAATAGTCATAATAATTCAGCTGATCAAGGTCCAGCTATTCGTCGTTTATTAGCTGAACACGATTTAGATGCAGAGAAAATTCAAGGTTCTGGTGTGGGTGGTCGTATTACCCGTGAAGATATTGCGCGTGAAGTGGCAAAACGTGATGCTCAAAAAGCAAAACAAGATGTGGCAACAGAGCAGAATACCATTAGCACCGTGGCATATAGCTCTCGTTCAGAAAAACGCGTACCAATGACCCGTTTACGTAAACGTATTGCGGAACGTTTATTGGAAGCGAAAAATACCACCGCAATGCTCACTACATTCAATGAAGTGGATATGCAGCCGATTATGAAATTACGTAAAACATACGGCGAGAAATTTGAGAAACAGCATGGTGTACGTTTAGGCTTTATGTCTTTCTACATTAAGGCTGTAGTTGAAGCGTTAAAACGTTATCCAGAAGTGAATGCCTCAATTGACGGTGATGACATTGTGTATCACAACTATTTTGATATTAGCATTGCCGTTTCAACGCCGCGTGGTTTGGTAACACCGGTATTACGCAACTGCGATAAACTCAGTATGGCGGATATTGAGAAACAAATTAAAGCACTAGCAGAAAAAGGCCGTGATGGTAAATTAACCGTTGAAGATTTAACAGGCGGTAACTTCACCATTACTAATGGTGGCGTATTTGGTTCTTTAATGTCCACACCAATTATCAATCCACCGCAAAGTGCAATTTTAGGCATGCATGCCATCAAAGAGCGCCCGGTTGCGGTAGATGGCCAAGTTGTGATTCGTCCGATGATGTATTTGGCCTTATCTTATGACCACCGTTTAATTGATGGTCGTGAATCAGTCGGCTTTTTAGTGGCGATTAAAGACTTATTGGAAGATCCAACTCGTTTATTATTAGAAATTTAAGCACACAGGCTTTTCTCTTTTGAGGGGAAAAGCCTTTTTTATATTGAAGTGAATAAAAGGGCGGGAACAATGCCCGCCTTTCTATCATTAAAATCTAATCTTTATTTAGCTATTTTGCGTACTAAGATTGCTAAGATAAAGGTAATGATGATAACAGGGAAAGTCAGACCTAAATCGGTTTCCCAACCTTTTTCCATAAGGAAACGATAGAGTACGAAGCCGACAAACCAAACGCCGAGTCCAACACTATCAACTGATTTTTTAACATCATGCTGTTTAAGCACAAAGAAATCAGCGATAAGCACAGCGATCATTGGCGCGAATACTGAACCAATAAAGAACAAGAAATGTTCGTATTCTGTCACTGGTAAGGTTGAGGCTAATATAATGCCCACAATCACGGTAAGTACGGAGATTGGCGTGACTTTTAATTGAGGGAAAATATTGTTTAAACTCATGCCGGTGGAATAGGCGGGAAGTGCAGTGTTAATCATGGTAGAGGCGATCACAATTAATACGCCGATAACACTTACACCAGCAAGAGAAAGAATTTGTGAGATTTCAGATTTACCGGTCACTAATGCTGCACCTAAGCCGAGAGCATACATCCAGCAGCTGGTCGCGGTATAAGTTAGCGTTGAAAGTGCGGTCGTTTTAAATGGTGTTTCGCTGTTCTTCGTGTGGTCAGATACTACTGGTAACCAAGAAAGTGGCATGACGGCAGCAATTTCTACAGCAGTACCAAATTTAATATTTTGTGCAACGTCCATGGCAATAAATGGTTTATTAGCTACTTGAATACTTAGCCACAGCATCAGTAAAAACATGGTGACAAGTGAGAGGCTTTTGAAGATACCTAATTTAGTGAAGCCGAGCAGTAGCCAAAGTATGATGAGTATGCCTAAGCCAAGTGTAAGGAATGGAAAGATGGAAGCATCAGCTGTTTGATTTAAGATAGAAATGACTTCAGCCCCCATATAAATCATGACAGCAGTCCATCCCATCAGTTGCATGGCATTGAGTAAAGAGAAAAGCGCAGAACCTTTTTCACCAAATGATATTTGTACCGTTTTCATGGCACTTTTTTGGGTTTTTGCACCGATGTAACCTGCACAGAAAAACATCGAACCACCAATAAAGTGCCCAACGACGATGGCAATTAAACCTTGTTGCCACCCTAGAGGAGCAAACCAAGTACCCGTGAGAATTTCTGCCATTGAAATAGCAGCAGTAAACCAAATGAGCGCAATCGCAAGATTGCTTGATTTTTTTGTTTGCATGTTATTATCCTTAACATGGATTGTGGTTATTCTGGCTCAGTATATAACTCAATATGTAAAGAGCAAGCCCAGAATTTAAAATAAAACAAAGTGCGGTCAAATTTTTGTTTGTTTCGCTAAACAACATCAAAATAGGAAGGAAATATGAATTTACATGAGTACCAAGCCAAGCAGCTTTTTAAGCAATATGATTTGCCTGTGAGTGAAGGAGTCGTATGTCAAACAGCAGATGAAGCTGAAATGGCGCTCTTTCAGCTAAATGGCGATGTTTGGATAGCGAAATGTCAAGTTCACGCAGGTGGACGTGGAAAAGCTGGTGGTGTGAAACTTGTACATAATACCGAAGAAGCGCGTGCTTTTGCGGATAAATGGCTTGGACAACATTTAGTGACCTTCCAAACCGATAAAAAAGGCCAACCCGTTAATAGCATTTATATTGAAGAAACTTGCCAGATTGATAAAGAACTCTACTTAGGGGCAGTGATTGATCGTGCTTCACAGAAAGTCGTTTTTATGGCGTCTTCAGCTGGAGGCATGAATATTGAAGATGTGGCAAGAGAAACGCCTGAGCTAATCCATAAAGTTGCCATTGATCCTTTGGTTGGTGGTATGCCATATCAAGGTCGCGAATTAGCCTTTAAACTTGGCTTAAATGGTGAGCAAAATAAACAATTTGCTGCTATTTTTGTGAAATTATCGCAGCTTTTTATCGAAAAAGATTTTTCTTTAGTTGAAGTGAATCCACTCGTGGTGACGAAAGAAGGTCACTTAATTTGTCTCGATGCGAAAGTAGGCATTGATGATAACTCACTTTATCGTCATCCTGATTTGCTAGCCTTACGCGATTTAAGTCAAAGTGATTCTCGTGAAGCAGAAGCTGAAAAATATCAGCTTAACTATGTCGCCTTGAAAGGTGATATCGGCTGTATGGTTAATGGCGCCGGACTAGCTATGGGAACCATGGATATCGTGAAATTATATGGCGGTAATCCAGCAAACTTCCTTGATGTGGGTGGCGGTGCAACGAAAGAGCGTGTAGCTGAAGCCTTCAAAATTATTCTCACGGATAAAAATGTGAAATCTGTCTTAGTGAATATTTTTGGTGGAATCGTACGTTGCGATCTTATTGCTGAAGGGGTTGTTGCGGCGATTCAAGAAATCGGTGTAAAAGTGCCCGTTGTGGTTCGATTAGAAGGAACCAATGCTCCGCAAGGCAGAGCAATTTTAGCCGAAAGTGGTGTAAATTTAATTGCAGCGCATACTTTACAGGAAGCTGCACAAGCGGCAGTGAAAGCAGCAAAAGGAGAATAATCATGGCGATTTTAATTAATAAAAACACAAAAGTAATTTGCCAAGGTTTCACCGGTGCGCAAGGGACATTTCACTGTGAGCAAGCATTGGCTTATGGTACAAAGTTAGTCGGTGGGATTTCACCGAATAAAGGCGGAACTACGCACTTAGGTTTACCAGTATTTAATACAGTACGTGAAGCAGTAAAAGCGACAGGCGCTACGGCAACCATGATTTATGTACCAGCACCATTTTGTAAAGATGCAATTTTTGAAGCCATTGATGCAGGCATTCAGTTAGTAGTTTGTATTACAGAAGGTATTCCAACATTGGATATGTTGTTAGTGAAACAAAAATTAAATGAAACGGGTGTCGTGATGATCGGGCCGAATTGCCCAGGCGTGATTACACCAGATGAATGCAAGATTGGTATTATGCCAGGGAATATCCATAAAAAAGGCCGAGTAGGCATTGTTTCTCGCTCAGGTACGTTGACCTATGAGGCGGTACAACAGACAACAGATGAAGGTTTTGGTCAATCTACTTGCGTAGGGATCGGTGGCGATCCTATTCCAGGATCCAACTTCATTGATATTCTAAAACGTTTCCAAGAAGATCCTGAAACTGAAGCTATCGTGATGATTGGCGAAATCGGTGGCTCAGCAGAAGAAGAGGCTGCTGCGTTTATTAAATCTCATGTGACAAAACCTGTAGTGGCTTATATCGCTGGCGTGACGGCACCAAAAGGCAAGCGTATGGGACACGCTGGAGCGATTATCAGCGGTGGAAAAGGAACGGCAGAAGATAAAATTGCTGCACTTGAAGCAGCTGGCGTGAAGACAGTGAGAAGTCTTGCTGAAATCGGTTCAGCCCTCCGTGAATTGTTGAAATAAACTACTTAAAAAATTGACCGCACTTTGGATTCGTTTTCAAAGTGCGGTCTTTTTTTATAACAAATTCTTATAACTACATCTAAATCGGTGTATAATCTCGTCAGTTTTTTAAGGACAAAATTATGAGCCAATTTTTCTATATCCACCCTGAAAATCCGCAAGCGCGTTTGATTAATCAAGCGGTAGAAATCTTACGTAAAGGTGGTGTCATTGTGTACCCGACAGATTCGGGCTATGCCTTAGGCTGTATGATCGGTGATAAACATGCGATGGATCGTATTATTGCGATTCGTAAATTGCCAGAAGGGCATAATTTTACGTTGGTATGTAGCGATTTATCCGAGCTTTCAACCTACGCAACGGTGAGCAATTCGGCTTATCGTTTAATTAAAAACAATACGCCGGGACGTTACACCTTTATTTTAACGGCAACGAAAGAACTTCCACGCCGATTAATGACCTCAAAACGCAAGACCATTGGATTGCGTGTGCCGGATAACCAAATCGCTTTGGATTTATTGAAAGCATTAGGTGAACCGATTCTATCTTGCTCACTGATGTTGCCTGATAATGAACATATGACTTATTCCGATCCAGAAGAGATTCGTGAATGTTTAGAACGTCAAGTGGATTTAATTATTCATGGTGGCTATTTAGGTCAAGAGCCAACAACGGTGGTAGATTTAACGGAAGAATCGCCAGTAATTTTACGTGAAGGAAGTGGTAGTACCGATCCTTTCATTTAACTTATTTTAGACGCTTGGGAAAGCGACAAAGGAAAACAGATGAAACCTATTCAAAAATCAGTCAGACAAGAACGTGAAAAACAAGCGGGAAAGCAACCGCACTTTGAGCGTAAAGATCGTAAAAGTGCGGTCAATTCTGACATCAAATCAACCCCTAAAGCTAAGGTAGCTAGACCATCGCGTCAATCTACTGTAGAAGGTGAAAAATTACAGAAAGTGCTTGCGCGTGCAGGGCAAGGCTCTCGTCGTGAAATTGAAGCGATGATTGCTGAAAACCGTGTGAGTGTCGATGGCAAAATGGCGACTCTTGGCGATCGTATTGATGTACATTCTGGTGTAAAAGTGCGTATTGATGGTCGAATCATCAACCTTCAACAAGCACAAAAAGAAGTATGCCGTGTATTAATGTATTACAAACCAGAAGGCGAACTTTGTACCCGCAGCGATCCTGAAGGTCGTGCAACTGTATTTGATCGTTTACCACGCTTAAATGGCGCAAGATGGATTGCAGTCGGTCGTTTAGATATTAATACTTCGGGCTTATTACTTTTCACGACAGATGGTGAATTAGCTAACCGTTTAATGCACCCAAGCCGTGAAGTTGAACGTGAATATTCCGTGCGTGTATTTGGTCAAGTGGACGATGCCATGTTAGCGCGTTTACGTAAAGGTGTGCAGTTGGAAGATGGTCCAGCCAATTTCAAAGAAATCAAATTTGCGGGCGGTGTTGGGATTAACCAATGGTACGACGTGACTCTAATGGAAGGTCGTAATCGTGAAGTGCGTCGTCTATGGGAATCACAAGGTATTCAGGTGAGTCGCTTAATTCGCATTCGTTACGGCAACATTAAGCTAATGAAAGGCTTACCGCGTGGTGGCTGGGAAGAAATGGATCTGGAAAACGTCAACTATCTACGTGAGTTAGTGGGCTTACCACCAGAAACCGAAACCAAATTAGACGTAACCAAACCTCGTCGTCGACCAAAATCAGGTCAAATTCGTAAAGCAGTAAAACGTTATACTGAGTTAAGTAAACGCTATAAAAAATAATAGGTGGTATTAGCGATGAAAATGCAGCAACTTCGCTATATTGTTGAGATTGTAAACCAAAATTTAAACGTGACAGAAGCGGCTAACGCACTTTATACCTCTCAACCTGGTATCAGTAAACAGGTTCGCTTGTTAGAAGATGAATTGGGTTTAGAGATTTTTGAACGTAATGGTAAACACATTAAATCTATTACACCAGCGGGTAAAAAGATTGTAGCTATTGCCCGTGAGCTTTTGGTGAAAGCACAAAGCATTAAATCGGTTGCCAATGAATATACCTGTCCGAATCATGGCGTGTTACGCATTGCGACAACCAATACACAAGCGCGTTATATGCTGCCAGGTGTGGTGGAACGTTTCTCTAAACAATATCCAGATGTAAGTTTGCATATTCATCAAGGTTCACCCACTCAAATTCATGATGCGTTGATTTCTGGCGAAGTAGATTTAGCGATTACGACAGAGGCACCGTATCTTTTTGATGATTTAATTCAATTGCCTTGCTATTTATGGAATCGTTCGGTGATTGTTAAACCCGATCATCCTTTAGCAAAAGTGAAAGAGCTTACCGTTGAAGAATTAGGTAAATATCCGTTAGTCACTTATACCTTCGGCTTTACTGGTGTATCTGATTTGGATTATGCGTTTAATCGCGCGGGTATTTTGCCGAATATTGTGTTTACTGCAACAGATGCTGATGTGATTAAAACCTACGTGCGTTTAGGATTAGGTGTGGGCATTATGGCATCTATGGCGCATACGCCAGCCGATACGGATTTAGTGGCGATTGATGCAGGGCATTTGTTCCGTGCGAGTATGACGCAAATTGCGTTTAAACACAGCACATTCTTACGCAACTATATGTATGATTTTATCGAATTTTTCTCACCGCACTTAACGCGTCCAATGGTTGAAAAAGCCGAGAGATTGCGTGATAACAATGCCGTGAAGAAATTGTTTGATAATGTCGAATTAGATGTGAAGTAAAATAGCAAAAATAAAAGGGCGGTCAGAATTTAAGGCGAATTCTGACCGCTCTTTTTTACAATAAAAATAAATGTGGCACTAGGTTCATGACGATAACTGTTGCGATAGAAAGCAATAATCGTGATGAGCCAAAGATAAAACCTCGGTTGGTACCATTATCAAATTTTACTAATAAATTCGCCATTGCTGTTAAGGCATAGACTTCAATCACCGTGAAGATGACTAAGTAAATGTAAGCGGAAACCACAGAAATATATTTCAACGTAATAAACCAAGGCAAGATAATACCCACAGCCAGGATTGGCGCCACCCATAAGGTTTGTTTAATCGTTAAATTAATTTTTCGAGAAAAATAACTTTGTAATGAGACTGTCAGTAAACCATTCACAAAAAGTGCAATGGGGGCGTGTTCTGGCATCCCTAATTTGTTATCAAACAGGAACGGGAAGATCACAAAGAATGAGGTTGCAATGGAAAGGGGAATAAACAACATCAAATGCACAAATAAAAATTCTTTGGTGATGATTTCTTTTATTTGGGCAAAGCGAAATTTCACTAAGGTTTGCAAAGTTTGGATTTGATAAAACGGTTTTACCATTAAGGCAAAGAGAACCGCTTCCATAGCAAAGCAGACCCAAATCAACCATTCAATATGATTGTATTTGATAAAAGGAATCACTAACAAAGGTGCAAACATAGACGACATAGAGGAGACTTTTAAATATTTTCCCTGTAATCGAGTTTTCTCTTTGTATTCTTCGCCTGCGAGCACCAATAGGCAGGCTTTCGCATTGGTACCAAACAAACAGCTGCCTAAGCCAAAACAGGTAGTGGCAATTAAAAGCAGAATGTAATTGTCTGCAGAGAGAAAGAAAATATAGGCGATCACATCTAAAAAGCATCCAAGCAACATTATTTTGGCCAGTCCAAAACGATCGCCCCAGATACCGGCTAAAATGGCTAATGCTTGATTGCAGAAGAAAAGCAACGAGAGTGAAAAGGCTATTTCACTGTTACTTAAGCCTTTTCCTTGTAAATAGATGAAAAATACCGTTTGCATGGAAAAGAATGCAAGGGTAGAAAAGAAACGACGAGTCAGTAAAAGTTTTTGTAAATTCATTGTGTTATTAAAAAAAAGAAAAGCACGCGTTAAGAACGCGCGCCAGTAATTGGTTAAGTGAGGTCAAAATTCACGACGATTTTTAACCGCACTTGAGATTAAAAAGAATCGTGATATTTCACTAAATCTTCGCGGCTGATGACAAATACACCTAGACCGCCATTTTTTAGTTCAACCCATTCAAATGGTACATCTGGATATTGCTCGATAAGGCTCACCATGCTGTTGCCCACTTCACAAACGAGCATGCCATTGGGCGTTAAATAATCCGGTGCTTGTTTTAAAATTTGTTTCGTGATTTCTAACCCATCAACACCGGAACCTAAGGCTAATTCAGGCTCATAATGGAATTCTTCCGGCATATCTGCCAAATCTTCTTCATCCACATAAGGTGGGTTGGTTACAATTAAATCATATTGTTGACCGAATAGATTTTGGAATAAATCTGATTGAATCGGGAAAACACGGTGTTCTAATTGGTGGCGTGCAATATTGATTTCCGCCACATTTAACGCATCCACAGAAAGATCGACTGCATCCACTTCAGCCTCAGGAAAGGCTTCAGCAGTAGCAATCGCGATACAACCACTTCCTGTACAAAGATCTAAAATACGTTTTGGTTCAGATTTTAAAAGCGGAGCAAATTTATCTTGGATTAATGCACTGATTGGTGAGCGAGGAATAATCGTACGCTCATCCACATAAAACTCTAATCCGCAAAACCACGCACTATTCGTTAAATAAGCAACAGGGACACGTTGCTCAATTCGGCTTAAGACTAATTGAACTAAAGTTTCTTTTTCTGAAGGAGTAAGTTTGCTACTGAATAAATCTTGCGGCAAATCGAGCGGTAATTGAAGCCCTGCAAGCACTAATTGAAGAGTTTCATCCCACGCATTGTCATGGCCTTGTCCGTAATAAATATCAGAACGGTTAAATGTGCTGTATGTCCAGCGTAAAAAATCTTGAATGGTTGTTAATTCACTTGCCACATTATCTTCTAAAATTATCGCAACAAGCTCTTGATTGTGTAAGGTTTCCATTTTGTGCCTCAATAAAAATTTTGGCTAGTTATACCATAGAATAGATGTGCTATCATTAAGCAAAATAACAAATTGAGAAAAATAATGACAGAACAAGATGATTTCGATCTTTTTCGGGCGGAAACAAAAGGGATCAAACCCATCAAGCAAGATACCTTTGTGGCACCGCGTCAAAAGAGCGGTCAAAAAAAATCCCATTTACGTGATATTCGAGAAAAAGAAGATACGCTTTTCTATTTTTCCGATGAATATGAACCCTTGCTAAATGAACATGATGGTGTCATCAAATATTTACGTGAAGGGGAAGATAGCCATTTATTGAAACAACTTCGTCGTGGCGATTTTTCACCCGAATTATTTTTGGATCTACATGGTTTAACCCGTGAGCAAGCCAAAATGGAATTGGCAGCACTGCTGTTAGCTTGTGAAGATGAGCATGTTTATTGCGCAAGCATCATGACTGGCTATGGAACCTTTACGTTGAAAAAACAAATTCCACGTTGGTTAGTTCAGCACCCTAAAGTCCGAGCGTTACACCAAGCTCCCAAAGAATGGGGCGGAGAAGCGGCGATACTTATTTTAGTGGATGTATAAATCAAAAGTGCGGTCGAAATTGACCGCACTTTTTTACATTTTTTCGATTGTCTTAATGCCTAATAACTCTAAACCTTGTTTTAAAGTTTTCTCTGTAAGAGAAGCGAGTTTTAAACGGCTTAATTTTACGTTTTCATCTTCTGCATTTAAGATTGGGCAGTGTTCATAGAATGAAGAGAATACACCTGCCAATTCATATAAATAAGCACAGAGTACATGCGGTGTACCTTCTTTGCCCACCATTTGAACGGCTTCTTCAAATTGAAGTAATTTGATCGCTAATGCACGTTCTTTTTCATCAGAAAGCTGAATCTTAGCTTCAGCAAGTGCGGTTGGATTTACATCTGCTTTATTGAAGATAGAACGAATACGCGTGTAAGCATATTGCATATAAGGCGCAGTATTACCTTCAAAGCTGAGCATATTGTCCCAATCGAATACATAGTCAGTCGTGCGGTTTTTAGAAAGATCCGCATATTTCACCGAGCCAATACCTACCGCTTCAATAACCGCTATTTTTTCATCGTCAGATAAATTGGTATTTTTCTCGTTGATTAATACAGTTGCACGCTCAATCGCTTCATCTAATAAATCTGCTAATTTTACGGTGCCGCCAGTACGAGTTTTGAATGGTTTACCATCTTTACCTAACATCATGCCAAAGTTTTTATGTTCAAGTGAGAAGCTGTCTGGCACATAACCTGCTTTACGCGTAATTAACCAAGCTTGTTGCATGTGTTGGCTTTGACGAGTATCTGAGAACACTAATGCTCGATCCGCTTTTAAGGTTTCATAACGATATTTAGCAGCAGCAATATCTGTAGTGGTATAAAGGAAACCACCATCTTTCTTCTGAACGATAACGCCCATCGGTTCGCCTTCTTTATTCTTGAATTCATCAAGATAAACGACTAACGCCCCTTCATCTTCAACGGCTAAACCTTGTTTTTTTAGATCTTCAACGATAGCAGGTAACATCGGGTTGTAAAGACTTTCACCCATCACATCTTTTTCGGTTAACGTGACATTTAAGCGATCATAGTTGCGTTGATTTTGTTGCATGGTGATATCAACTAATTTTTTCCACATGGTGCGGCAATATTCATCTCCACCTTGTAATTTCACCACATAGTTACGTGCTTTTTCAGCGAAAGCTTCATCTTCATCATAGTGTTTTTTTGCTTCACGATAGAACGCTTCAAGATCTTGAAGTTCCATTTCGCTCGCATGTTCATTTTCCATTTTTTCAAGATAAGCAATTAGCATACCAAATTGTGTACCCCAGTCACCCACGTGGTTTGCACGAATAACGTTGTGACCTAAAAATTCAAGGGTACGAACAACAGCATCGCCAATAATAGTAGAGCGTAAGTGACCTACGTGCATTTCTTTCGCAACGTTTGGTGAAGAATAATCAATTACGATAGTTTGTTTTTCATTTGCGCTTACACCAAGATTTTGATCTTTTAATGCAGCAGAAACATTATTCGCTAACCAAGTTGGGTTTAAGAAAATGTTGATAAAACCCGGACCTGCAATTTCAGTTTTTTCCGCAATATCAGAAAGATCAGCATGATCTAAAACTTTTTGTGCAAATTCACGTGGATTTAATCCTAGTTTTTTAGCTGCAGCCATGATGCCGTTTGCTTGGTAGTCACCAAATTGCGGTTTACCAGATTGACGTATAAGCGCATCACATTGCTCATCTGCACCAGCGGCAATCATCGCTTGTTTAATTTTATCGGATAAAATAGATTGAATATTCACGGTTTTTCCTAATCTTGAAATTGAATAATGAAAATAATCGGCTATGATACCGTTGTTTATAGATTTCTCAAAGTAAGAGCAGGAGAAAATGTCAAATTTAATGGAAAAATCGACCGAACTTTATCAAGAATTGCCTTTATTCCAGGAAAAAATTCAGCAATTAGCTGCCGTAATGAAAGTGAATTTGGGTGATTATCAAATCGATCATTTAGCTTTAAGAGCAAATAGTGAAGAAAAAGCAAAAAATTGGCTGACAGAGTTATTAAAGTGCGGTAGAATTTTAAGCGATAATATCGTCAATGGGCGTCCTATCTATTTGATTGAATTAGATGAGCCAGTTGATTTCATTGGTCAGCCTGTCGATGTTATTGAATTACCGTTTCCTAAAAATAAACAATATCCCCAAGAAACTTGGGAACATATTGAAATTGTAATGCCGTTTTTATCTCATGAATCTGTTGAGGATTGGGTTAATCGGATTTGCAATACATTTTTATGGAAGGAACTAACTCAATTAACCATGAAGGTGAGCGAACCTAAGGTGGAAGGGGAGCAATTGCCCAATCCATCAATTGCAGTGAGTTTTGTTGATAAAACAGAAAATCATGTTTGCATAAAGGTTCATCCTTATACAATAAAGAAAATACTCGAGGTTTAGTGTAATGAAAAAAATTACCTTAGCATTAACTGTCTTATTAAGTTTAGGTTTATCAGCTTGTTCATCTCAATCACAAAAAGATGAAAGCGCTTATAAAGGTCAAGTTATCTTCACCGAATTACAAGGTGATGATGTAAAATTAACCGTTCGTAAAAACGACTGCTCATACAAACAAGAAGGTGAAACCGAAGTTATCGTTCACAAATACGATTCAACTTTAGTAACTGGTGCTTGTGTGAAAGTATCTGACAACGGTCAAGGCGTAAAAAACGTTTCTACTTGGTCTCCAAGAAACCCAATCTAATTCATTTTTAGAAGGTTAGTTTTATGAAAAAAGTAACAGTAGCATTAGCACTTATGATGTCTATCGGCTTAACTGGTTGTGCAAATACCGATATTTTTAGCGGTGATGTGTATGAAGCTGGACAAGCAAAAGAAGCACGTTCAATTAGCTATGGCACTATTGTTTCTGTTCGTCCGGTTAAGATCCAAGCTGATAATCCAGGTGTGATTGGTAGTGTTGGTGGCGGTGCTTTAGGTGGTATCGCTGGTAGCTCAATTGGTGGAGGCACAGGTCAGGCTATTGCAACCGCAGTAGGTGCAATTGGTGGTGCTATTATCGGAAGCAAAGTTGAAGAGAAAATGAGTCAAGTTAATGCTGCAGAACTTGTTATCAGAAAAGACAATAGAGAGGAAATCGTTGTTGTTCAAAAATCTGATCCTAGTTTTGTTGCAGGTCGTCGTGTGAGAATCGTTGGCGGTTCATCATTAAATGTTTCTGTTATTAACTAACTAAACGAAAAATAGAAAAAAGCGAACCATTAGGTTCGCTTTTTTTATGCTTAAAATCAAAAGAAAGTGCGGTTGTTTTTTGCTTGAAAGTCAAAAATATGATAAAACTATCAACCGTTATTTCACATCGACAATAGGAAGCAAAATGTCAAATTTACAACAAATTATTGAAGCAGCATTTGAAAAACGTGCAGACATCACGCCTAAAACAGTTGACGCACAAACTCGTGCAGCAATCGAAGAAGTGATCGAAGGATTAGATAGCGGTAAATACCGTGTTGCAGAAAAAATTGATGGTGAATGGATTACTCATCAATGGTTGAAAAAAGCAGTATTATTATCTTTCCGTATCAATGATAACCAAATTATTGATGGTGCAGAAACTAAATACTATGACAAAGTGGCATTAAAATTTGCGGACTATACAGAAGAGCGTTTTGCTCAAGAAGGTTTCCGTGTCGTACCTTCTGCAACAGTACGTAAAGGCGCATACATTTCTAAAAACTGTGTATTAATGCCATCTTATGTAAATATCGGTGCATACGTAGGTGAAGGTACCATGGTTGATACATGGGCAACTGTTGGTTCATGTGCGCAAATTGGTAAAAATGTTCACTTATCTGGTGGTGTAGGGATTGGTGGTGTATTAGAGCCATTACAAGCAAACCCAACCATTATCGGCGATAACTGTTTTATCGGTGCACGTTCTGAAGTCGTTGAAGGCGTGATTGTGGAAGATGGTTGTGTGATTTCTATGGGCGTATTTATCGGTCAATCAACGAAGATCTATGATCGTGAAACTGGTGAAGTGTTCTATGGTCGCGTTCCTGCTGGTTCTGTGGTTGTTTCAGGTAGCCTTCCATCAAAATGTGGTAAATACAGCTTATACTGTGCAGTGATCGTGAAAAAAGTTGATGCAAAAACTTTAGGTAAAGTAGGTATCAACGAATTATTACGTTCTATTGAAGAGTAATTAAAATCCTATAAAAAAATGACCGCACTTTATATAACAAAGTGCGGTCATTTTCTTTTCTAAATTAGCGAATTATTTTTTTCTTGCTAACATTGTCGCAAATTTTAATTTAATGCGATTACCGTTTTCATCGGTTTTATGTAATTCGCCCATATTTTCGTTGTATTCTAAGAATTCCCAATCTTTGTAGTATTCTTTTAATTCACCTTCAGAGAACGTAAATGAGAACGCTAATGGACAAGGTACCTCAGGTGTAGACATCGCTGCTACAATTAAGTTATAACCACCTGGGTTGGTGTGTTCTTGCATATTATTAATAATGGCAGGAATTCGCTCACGATTTAAGAACATAAATACCACGGTAGATAAAATGAAGTCGTAGTTTTCTTGAATATTGGCGGTGTTAATATCATAAACCGCAGTTTTAATATTTAAGTTTTCTTTATCTTTAGTTTCGTTTAAGAAGGCAATGCTGTTTTCGTTGTGATCCCAAGAAGTCACATCATAACCTTTTAAACTTAAATAAAGGGAGTTACGACCTTGTCCGCAGCCTAAATCTAATACTTTGCAAGGCTTAATAATTTTAGCTGCATCAACCACATCACCATGTGTTGCAGTCATATTATATTTTTTGCTGAAGTAATCTTCTTTTTTGCAATAGAAGCCAAGCGTACATTCTAAGTCATCAGAAAGTGCTTCAACTCGGTGCCAGGCTTGTGGCTCGACAAACGGAATGTTACTTTCTGGCGTGAAAATATGCTCAGCAATAACATCACCATCTTCAGTTAGCTCATAAAACTTAAGTTTACCTTTTAATACCGTAAGTTTGCCCCAAGTGCCCACTTTTGTATTGTGTTTTTCTTGGAACATTTTAGGTAGTTTATCTTTTGTCCAAACCGGCATTTGTTTATAGCAGATAAGTTCGTTTGTCATAATGAATTCCTTTTAACTTGCATGATAAATAGCTGATTGATATGGTAGGGTATTTGATTCTATTTGGCAATAAAAAAGGCGACAGAAGTCGCCTAAATATTAAATTATTTTACTTGCATACCGGCAGTCACACCACTATCAGCTGAAAGTAAGAATAAATCACTTCCGCCTGTACCCGCAGAAAGAATCATTCCTTCTGATATACCGAATTTCATTTTGCGAGGAGCCAGGTTTGCTACCACAATAACAAAACGACCTTCCAATTCTTCGGGTTTGTTATAAGCCGCTTTAATGCCAGAGAACACTTGGCGAGTATGATCACCTAAATCTAATTCAAAACGTAAGAGTTTGTTTGATTCAGGTACCGCTTCACATTTCAACACTTTTGCCACACGCATATCGATTTTAGCAAAATCATCGATGGTAATAGTGTCAGCAATAGGTTCGATATTTGAAAGAGCGGTCGCTTTTGCCGCTGTTTTTTCTGTCGCTTTGTTTGCTTCAGCGAAAAGTGCTTTAGTTTCTTCTACAACAGCATCAATTTGTTTTTTCTCTAAACGAGAGAAAAGGGCTTTAAATGGGGTAAGCTGATGACCAAATAATGGCTGTGTAATATTATTCCAAGTTAGTTCTGTTTGTAAAAATGCTTCTGCTCGCTCAGCCAGTTTTGGAAGAACTGGTTTTAAGTAAGACATTAACACACGGAAAAGCTCGATACCCATTGAGCAAACCGCTTGTAATTCAGCTTCTTTGCCTTCTTCTTTCGCAATGACCCAAGGTGCTTTTTCATCAATATATTTATTGGCTTTATCAGTTAATGCCATGATTTCACGAATCGCTTTGTTGTATTCGCGGCTTTCATAATAAGCAGCGATTTGTTCAGTTTGTGCAGTAAATTCAGCAAAAAGCGCTTCGTCTTCTAATTTATCTGCTAATTTGCCTTCAAAACGTTTTGTGATAAAGCCCGCATTACGAGACGCTAAATTGACTAATTTATTAACGATATCTGTATTGACACGTTGAACGAAATCCTCCAAATTGAAATCAAGATCTTCGATGCGATCGTTTAATTTCGCTGCGTAGTAGTAACGCAAACATTCTGGGTCAATGTGATTTAAATAGGTGCTGGCTTGGATAAATGTACCGCGTGATTTGGACATTTTTGCGCCATCTACGGTGACATAACCGTGAGCAAACACATTGGTTGGTTTGCGGAATTCGCTACCTTCTAACATTGCCGGCCAGAATAGACTGTGGAAATACACGATATCTTTACCGATAAAGTGATAAAGTTCTGCATCGCTGTTTTCGCCCCAGAATTCATTAAAATCGATGCCTTCACGATCGCAGAGATTTTTGAATGAAGCCATGTAGCCGATTGGGGCATCTAGCCAAACATAGAAGAATTTATCTTTTGCACCTGGAATTTCAAAACCAAAATAAGGGGCATCGCGAGAGATATCCCATTGTTGCAAACCACTTTCAAACCATTCTTGCATTTTGTTTGCAATTTCAGGCTGAAGCGAGCCAGAGCGAGTCCATTCTTTTAACATCCCTTCAAAAGCGGGTAAGTCAAAGAAGAAATGTTCAGATTCTTTGATGATTGGTGTTGCACCTGATATAGCTGAACGAGGATTAATTAAATCCATCGGGCTGTAAGTAGATGCACAAACTTCACAGTTATCACCATATTGATCTTCAGCTTTACATTTCGGGCAAGTTCCTTTGACAAAACGATCCGGTAAGAACATGTTTTTTTCAGGATCGAATAACTGAGAAATGACTTTTGTTTTAATGAAACCTTTTGCTTTTAATTTATTGTAAATCTCAGCGGTGAGTTGTTTGTTTTCTTCACTGTGAGTGGAATGATAGTTATCAAAACTGATATTGAAACCTGCAAAATCACGGACGTGATCGGCTTTTGCTTTTGCGATTAATTCTTCTGGTGTAATGCCTAATTTATCAGCATTAAGCATGATTGGTGTGCCGTGCGCGTCATCTGCACAGACAAAATGAATTTTATTACCACGCATACGTTGGAAACGCACCCAAATATCTGCTTGAATGTGTTCTAACATATGGCCTAAATGAATGGCACCATTTGCATAAGGTAATGCACATGTGACTAAAATTTTACGAGGTTGAGTTGTCATTATTTTTCTCTTATTCTTTTTGCAAAAATTGCGAGTATGTTACCCGATTAGTGTGATTTTTTCTAGTTTAGTTATACTTTTAGCTTAACATTTGAGGGGGAAAAGGGGTAGAATATCCCTGACAAATTTACTCTACTACCTACTACTATTAAAGGAATATTATGGCAACTGCTTTTTCTGAAAATTTAACAGCAGAACAACAAGCTCAGGTTCTGCAACTTTTCCAACAATTTCAACACCCAAGTTTGCAAAAAGATTTAATCGCATTAAATACTTTGAAGAAAGTAGAAAAAGGTGGCGATGTATTGCGTATTGAATTACAACTGCCTTTTGCATGGAACACTGGCGTGGAGCAAGTGAAACAACAGCTTTCTGATGCGTTATTAAAAGCAACGGATAGCAAAGAAATCAAATGGGTAGTGAATTATCAAATCGCAACGTTAAAACGTGCGAATAATCAACCCGCTGTAAAAGGTGTGAAGAACATCATTGCAGTGACTTCAGGTAAAGGTGGGGTAGGGAAATCATCCGTTTCGGTGAATCTTGCGCTTGCTTTACAAGCTCAAGGTGCTCGCGTAGGGATCTTAGATGCAGATATTTACGGCCCATCTATTCCGCATATGTTAGGTGCGCCGCATCAACGCCCAACTTCACCAGATAACCAACATATTACTCCAATTAAAGCGTATGGTTTATCTGCTAACTCGATTGGTTTCTTAATGGATGAAGATAATGCAACCATTTGGCGTGGTCCAATGGCAAGTAGCGCATTAAGCCAACTTTTAAATGAAACCTTATGGGACAGCTTAGATTACTTAGTGATTGATATGCCACCGGGTACAGGTGATATCCAATTAACGCTTTCACAACAAATCCCTGTAACGGGTGCGGTAGTGGTCACAACCCCACAAGATATTGCATTATTAGATGCGGTGAAAGGTGTATCGATGTTTGAACGTGTATCGGTGCCAGTGTTAGGTATTGTGGAAAATATGTCTATGCATATTTGTAGCAATTGTGGTCATCACGAAGCAATTTTCGGTACTGGTGGAGCAGAAAAAATGGCACAAAAATACAATGTGAAAGTATTAGGTCAGTTACCGTTGAATATCCAAGTTCGTCAAGATTTGGATGCGGGTAAACCAACTGTAGTTGCTGCACCAGACAGTGAAATTGCGAAATCTTTCTTAGATTTAGCAGAGAAAGTATCAACCGAGCTTTACTGGCAAGGTTCTGTGATTCCAAGCGAGATTTTATTCCGCGAAGTGAAATAATTACAAAAACATCATAAAAATTAACCGCACTTTAGGTCATCTAAAGTGCGGTTATTTTTTTAGCGAAATTTGCTTATTTTAAATGATCTGCATCATTTATTTTCTCAACGCAAAAACCGTTCTCATCGTCATAATGCACAACACTAATTGAGGTGTTAATAAGCGATACTGATTTATCTTCATCGCGGTGATTTTGCCAGGTTGCGCCATTTAATAAGGCAAGCAATAAACGTAGAGTATGGCCATGCGACACAATGAGAATATTGCCTTGATTGTGGATCTTAATAATGTCGTGCAATGCTTTCATGGCTCGCTCGCCCAATTGTTCGAACGTTTCTCCGCCATTTACTTGAGCTTTGTAATTGGCAGGATCTTTAATGAGTTGTTTGAACTCTGGATGTTCTCTTAACGTATCAACAACTTTGCCTTCCCAAGAACCAAAATACTGTTCATTTAAACCTTGGTGATGGAAAAGGGGAATATCACGTTTGCCGATAATGTGAGAGGCAGTTGCGATAGTACGTTTTAATACGCTGGAATAAGCGGCAATGAAAGGAATATGATTAAGTGCCACACCTGTTTTTTTCGCACCATTAACGCCTTCTTCTGTTAAAGGGGAATCGCCATGTCCTTGCATTAAACCTTCCGTATTCCAAACAGTTTTACCGTGGCGAATGAAATAAAAAGTCAGCTGTTTTTTCATTTTTCATGTCCATAAAAAAGATTAAGGAAGCCGAAACTTCCTTAATCATGATTTTAACGGGAGTAATAACCTGCCATTGAACTATACACGGCATTTTCTGCCTGAATGATGTTGTATTTTGCATTCAAGATAGAAAGTTGAGAGCTTTTCTCTGTGTTTGCCGCGGTGAGCCATTCGCGTAATTCAGATACACCGGCATTGTAACGATCACGATAGTATTTAGTAATACGTTGGTTATAGCTGTGTGTTTTTTGCAAGTTAGCAAAAGCACTTTGTGCTTGTGTATAGGCGAAGTAGTTGGTATCTACGTCATTCAAGGCTTTAGTAATGCTTTGCTCGTAGTTTAAACGTGCGGTTTCATAATCTGCTTCAGAGATTTTCACGTTCCATTTTACGGTATTCCAGTTGAGGAATGGTAGGCTAATGCCGATTAAACCTGTACCAACTGGATTGTGCAATGCATTACCGACTTTAGTACCACTTGATGTTAAGCTTCCGCCTAAAGTGACTTCAGGGAACCAGCTTTTTTCAGTTGCTTTTGCATTTTTGAATGCACTGCTTAAGCGATATTGATAGCCTTTCACATCAGGACGGTTTGCAATCACAGAAACAGGTACATTTAAATTTACGCCTACATTTTTTACATTAAGAATGTGTGGGAAGTTGATATTTAATGCTTCTTCCGGTTTTAAGTTCAGTAAGTTACGTAAAGTTTGTTCTGCTGTTTTACGTTGTGTTTGATAGTTGATCAAGTTGTTACGTGCGTTCAATACCGCTTGTTGTGCTTGATCTACACTTGCGCTATCAGCCACACCTTGAGATAAACGACGTTGCATAATGCTGCTAATGTTGTTGTAGTATTTAATGCTTTCTTGCGTGGTGCTGATTGCATCATTCAAGTAGGCAATTTGATAATAGGTTGTTACAACAGAGTTGATGAGTGAAAGTTTCGTTGCTTCTAAATCTTCAGCCGTTGCTTTGTGTGACCATTCGGCGGCATCAGCGGTATCCGCTAAACGTTGCCATAGATCTAACGTATAACTCACATTTAATGCACCTTTATGACTGATGGTTGAGTTGCCACCAGTTTTCAGATTTTTACCCGCAGAAGATTGGGTTGAACCGCTAAATGCTGGAATTAAATTCGCGCCTGCAAGGTTTGCATTATATAAAGCACGGTTTACAGCAATAGACGCTTTAGCTAAATCTTTGTTGTTGACTAATGCTTGTTCTACCACACGATTTAATTGTGAATCATTGTAAAGCGCCCACCAGTTTTCTTTTACATTAAATTGTTTGGTGATTTCCGCATAATTTTGGTAATCCTGCTGGCTCGCTTTATAAGAATCGCCGATGTTAGCACAACCTGCCAGAGCAGTTGCCATTGCGATTGCTAAGGTTAATTTTTTCATTTTTAACATGGATTTTTCCTTTCTTTTTCAATTAAAGTGCGGTCAAAAATTAGTGAGAATTTTAACCGCTCTTTTGTGTTTTACAAAATTTCTTTATTCTCTCGCAAGGGCGGTAATTGGATCTAATTGTGCCGCACGTTTTGCCGGCATATAACCGAAGATCACACCAATCAGGGTAGAGAAGACCACCGCTGCAACAATTGAGCCGGTTGAGAATGCCATAGTAAAGTCAGTCATAAATACGTTAAAGAGTAGACCGATTAAACCCGAAAGTAGAATACCCGTCACGCCGCCAATTAAACAAATCAACACGGCTTCAATTAAAAATTGTTGCAGAATATTAAATTGTCTTGCACCAATAGCCATGCGCACACCAATTTCCTTAGTTCGCTCAGTGACAGAAACCAACATAATATTCATCACACCAATACCACCAACGATCAATGAAATAAAGGCGATAGAGGAAATGAGTAATTTCATCGTGCCTGTTGTGCTTTCAATAGTTTGTTTAATGGTATCGCTATTCATGATGAAGAAATCTTTTTTACCATGACGCATGGTGAGCAATTCAGTAATTCCTTTTTCAGCGACAGTCGTATTCACGGAATCATCTACTTTTACGGTAATCAAGCCAATTTTTTTACTGCCCGAAATACGATTCATCACAGTAGTGTAAGGCGCATAGAGATTAAGTGAACTACTTGCCCCGCCCATTTGTTTATCAGATACCACGCCGATAATACGTAATGGACGTTTATTAAACATCACAATTTTGCCGATAGGATTTTCATCTGGGAAAATCGACTTTTTCGCACTTTCATCGATTAAGGCTACTTGGTTGTTATCAACAACATCTTGAGCAGAAAATAAATTACCAGATTTTAGTTTTAAGCCATCTACATCAAAATATTGTTCGCCTACACCTTTTAAACTGGTCGAGGAGAAAGTTTGGTTGCCATAAATCAATGTGCCACTTGATGAGCTATTTGGCGTGACACTTTGTACATAGCTTTGTTGATTTAAGGCAGTGGCATCATTAATTGTGAGATTCTGCATTTGTTCAGCACGACGATCGCCAAAGCCTGTACCATTAAAAATGGTCATGGTATTTGTACCAATGCCTTTAATATTCTCTAAGATTTTTTGTTGTGAACCATTTCCCAATGCCACGACAGAAACCACAGACGTAATCCCGATGATAATCCCGAGCATGGTTAAAAGAGAACGCATTTTGTGGGCAATAATGGCACTCACAGACATGCGAAAGGCTTCAACAAATTGATCTTTGCTTAACCCAAAGTGCGGTTTAGATTTGGTTTGATTTTCGACCGCACTTTTTACTGCTTCTTTTTGTGTATCGCCAATGATTTCGCCATCTTTAATTTCAATCACGCGATTCGCACTGGCAGCAATTTCTCGGTCATGGGTTACCATAATAATGGTGTGTCCCTCTGCGTGTAATTGTCGCAGAATTTCCATTACATTTTGACCACTTTGCGAATCCAATGCACCAGTGGGTTCATCGGCTAAAATAATTTCGCCACCATTCATCAACGCACGGGCAATACTCACACGTTGTTGCTGACCACCAGAAAGCTGGCTTGGTTTATTTTGCCATTTATCGCCTAAGCCTAATTTTTCTAAAAGTTGTTTTGCACGAGAAAGCCGTTTTTCTTGCGACATTCCTGCATAAATAGCAGGCAAGGCGACGTTCTCAGCGGCTGTCAAACTCGACAATAAGTTATAGCGTTGGAAAATAAAGCCGAATTTTTGGCTACGCAAATCTGAAAGCTGATCTTTGCTTAATTCAATAGTTTCTTTGCCATTGATCTTGTAAGAACCACTGGTTGCCGTATCCAAGCACCCGATGATGTTCATCAAGGTTGATTTGCCTGAACCTGATTGTCCAATAATTGCCACAAAATCGCCTTTTTCAATATTTAAAGAGACATTCTTTAAAATATGAACGCGATTTTCGCCTTCACCGAAGTAACGGTTGAGATCCTTAATTTCAATAATATTCATTAATTTTCTACCGCACTTTTAGAACATTCTTGGACCACGAGGCATAGAGCCTACTTTTTCACCATTGGCCACTTGTGACACGATAACTTTTTCACCTTCGTTTAAACCAGATTTGATTTCAGTTTGGAAATCATTTTGAATACCGGTTTCAACTTCACGCTGTTCAGGTTGATTTTTGTCATTCAATACATTCACAAAGCTTTTGCCATCACGTTTTTGAATAGCCATATTGGAAACCAATAACACGTCTTTTGCATTGGTAATTTTAATGTTGTTTTCTGTCGTCATTCCGATGCGTAAGGTACGATCTGGGTTATCAATTAAAACATTGGCGTAATAGTAGATCGCACTGGTCGTTGAGCTACTGCTTGAACTTATCGAAGATGATGTTGAAGAGCTATCACTTGTCGTGGTATTGGCTGGATCAACAGAATCAATGACGGAGTGATATACAGTTTGACTATCCGATAAAATAGTAAAGCTGACTTCTTGACCTGCTTTAACTTTAGTAATATCGCCTTCTGAAATTTCAGGCTTAATTTTCATTTTGCTTAAATCAGCAATGGTTACAATCGTTGGCGTCGTTTGGTTGGCGTTAACGGTTTGACCTTCTGAAACAGGCACAGAAATAACGGTACCGTCCATTGGGGCGGTGATTTTGGTGTAACCCACATTGGTTTCTGCGGTATTCACTTCAATTTCAGCTTGTTTGATATTGGCTTCAATGGCTTCCATTTCAGCTTTCGCATTATCAAGTGTGCTTTTTGCAGTATTCAAACTATCCAAAGACGTCGCTTTTTGTGTATAAAGTTTTGATAAGCGGTTATAACTTGAAAGAGCTACATCATAAGCAGTTTTCTTCGCTTTTAATTGAGCTTGATAGCTGACCAATGCCGCTTTTTTGGTATTTAAGGTATTAATTTGGGTTGTAGAATCAATATCTGCAATCATTTCGCCTTTTTTGATTTCTTGCCCTAATTTGACATAGAGTTTAGTGATTTCACCTGAAGCTTGAGCACCAACATCAACTTCATTCACGCTTTCAACTGAACCAGAGGCGACAACTGTTTTTTCCACATTGCCACGTGTAACCGATTCAGTCAGATAGGTGGTTTCTTGTTTGTTATTGCTTGAGAAAAAATAATAAACAGCACCGGTAGCAACGAGTAATCCGAG
Organism: Haemophilus sp. CCUG 60358; assembly: GCF_001679485.1. Taxonomy (GTDB): domain Bacteria; phylum Pseudomonadota; class Gammaproteobacteria; order Enterobacterales; family Pasteurellaceae; genus Haemophilus_D. The sequence goes on along the minus strand of NZ_LZOZ01000019.1, from coordinate 129,660 downwards.
TAAAATAAAAAAGCGTTTTTTCATAAAGACTTTGTTATCCTAAATAAAAATGAACGTTTGTTCAGTAAAGTGGTATTCTAAAGGTAAACTTTTCAGTTTGCACGAAAAATCTTCAAGTTAGACCTAAAAATCCTAAAAAATTCAGTCTTAATTTAATGAAAGTGCGGTTAGTTTTGTGATCAAATTCACAACGCCAGACTTTTCGTATAGAATGGGGAAATTATTTTCAATTTATTGAGAAATTTATGAGCAATACAGAACACACTCTAGAAAATGCGGAAAATACCCGCACACACAATTTCATTACTCAAATTATTGATGAAGATTTAGCTTCGGGTAAACACAAAAGTGTTCATACTCGTTTCCCGCCTGAGCCGAATGGCTATTTACATATTGGCCACGCAAAATCGATTTGCTTAAACTTCGGCTTGGCAAAAGAATATAACGGTTTATGTAACCTACGTTTTGACGATACCAACCCAGTAAAAGAAGACGTGGAATATGTGGATTCCATCAAAGCTGATGTGGAATGGTTAGGTTTTAAATGGGAAGGCGAACCGCGTTATGCATCTGATTACTTCGATGCACTTTATGGCTATGCGATTGAGTTGATCGAAAAAGGTTTAGCGTATGTGGATGAACTTTCTCCAGATGAAATGCGTGAATATCGTGGTACATTAACTGAGCCAGGTAAAAACAGCCCATATCGTGATCGTAGTGTTGAAGAAAACTTAGCGTTATTCGAAAGAATGAAAAACGGTGAGTTTGCGGAAGGTACATTAAGTCTTCGTGCGAAAATCGACATGGCTTCACCATTTATGGTCATGCGTGATCCTGTGCTTTATCGTATTAAATTTGCGAGCCATCACCAAACCGGTGATAAATGGTGCATTTACCCAATGTACGATTTCACTCACTGTATCTCTGATGCGATTGAGCGTATTACACACTCTCTATGTACATTAGAATTCCAAGACAACCGTCGTTTATATGACTGGGTGTTAGAAAATATTAGTATTGAACGTCCATTACCGCATCAATATGAATTTTCACGTTTGAATTTAGAAGGTACATTAACATCTAAACGTAAATTATTGAAATTAGTGAATGATGGCATTGTAGATGGTTGGAACGATCCGCGTATGCCAACCATTTCAGGTTTACGTCGTCGCGGTTATACACCGGCTTCATTACGTGAGTTCTGCCGTCGTATCGGTGTGACTAAACAAGATAACGTTGTAGAGTATTCTGCACTTGAAGCCTGCATTCGTGAAGATTTAAACGAAAACGCACCACGCGCAATGGCGGTGATTGATCCTGTTCGCGTAGTGATCGAAAACTTTGAAGGCGAAGAAACCTTAACGGCACCAAATCACCCAAATCGTCCAGAATTAGGTGAGCGTCAATTACCATTTACGAAAGAGCTTTATATTGATCGCGCAGACTTCCGTGAAGAAGCAAATAAACAATATAAACGCTTAGTATTAGGTAAAGAAGTGCGTTTGCGTAATGCTTATGTGATTAAAGCTGAACGTGTCGAAAAAGATGCAAATGGTGAAATTACCACGATTTTCTGTACTTACGATCCTGAAACCTTAGGTAAAAATCCAGCGGATGGTCGCAAAGTGAAAGGGGTAATTCACTGGGTATCTGCAGTGCATAATCATCCGGCTGAGTTCCGTTTATATGAGCGTCTTTTCACCGTACCAAACCCAGGTGCAGCAGAAGAAATCGAAAGCGTGTTAAATCCAACCTCTTTAGTGGTGAAACACGGTTTTGTAGAACAAAGCCTTGCAAATGCAGAACCTGAAAAAGGTTATCAATTTGAACGCGAAGGTTATTTCTGTGCGGATAACAAAGATAGCCGCCCAGAGCACTTAGTGTTTAACTTAACCGTAAGCTTAAAAGAAGGCTTCTAATTCTAAACAACAAAGTGCGGTCAAAAATCACGTAAATTTTGACCGCACTTTTTTATTGGTTTCACTATGCAATTTGAATCTCATTTTTGGCAAAAAAAATCGCTCCTTGAAATGACGGAATCCGAATGGGAAGCCTTATGTGATGGCTGCGGGAAATGCTGTTATCGTAAATATATTCAAGGACGAGGCAAGCGTGAAAAACTCTACTATACGCGAATTGCTTGCAATCTATTAGATGTGGAAACAGGGAAGTGTCGTAATTATCCTGAACGTTTTAAAATTGAAAGTGATTGCACCAAATTAACCAAAAAGAATTTGCCTGATTTTGGGTGGTTGCCGAATACCTGTGCATATCGTTTATTGTATGAGGGGAAATCTTTGCCCAAATGGCATCCTTTAATCAGCGGCGATCCTAATTCAGTGAAAAATGCAGGTGTTTTAATTCAAGATGGCGTACATGAAGAAGATGTCATTGATTGGTTTGAATTTGTCATTGAAACTGAATAATTTAAATTTCGCTGTTTTTTTATTCTCTTTAAACTTTGTTTTTTGATTTAGGTCACAATTTGCAAGATTGGCAATTGTATTTCAATTGTGCTTACTTATAATACTTAATAAGTATTATATAGATGTATCATTCGTTGTATGCAAATGTCCTTATCACTTAAACAATCTGCTGAAAAACTTGGCATTTCGTTTTCCCATTATGATATTGATGGGCATTTGATTGATGCATCGCCAACCAGTATTGATTATTTTATCGAGCAGTTGCAATTTCCGCCAAATATTGGACAAAATCAGCCGTTCCAAAATGTCATATGTGCCTTTGAAAATGAACCCATTCATGATGATTTAATCGCGTTTTCTTCTCCTCCTGATGCTTCTTTGCGTTATCAATTGCTCGACGAGCAAAACCAAATTCAGTTTGAAAAAACAATTCCATATTCAACCGCACTTTCATTCATTGCCTGCTTTGCCTTTTATCTATTATCGTTTAATGCTTTTTGCCGCTCAACAAACGAGAAAATACAATCGGTTGTAAATAATCAAGCTTGCAAAGCATAAAGGAGTATGTCATGACGAAATTAGTCGCTCAATCAGTAATTAATTCATTTTTTGATGGCAAACATGCCGATCCTTTTGCTGTATTAGGCATGCATGAAACTCACAATGGTATTGAGATTCGTGCTTTATTACCCGATGCAGATAAAGTCGAAGTGATTGACAAAGAAAGTCAATCCATCGTTGTTGAACTAGAAAAACTGGATGACCGCGGATTTTTTGCTGCTATTGTGCCGGAGATTCATCATTTCTTTGCCTATCAATTAAAAGTGTATTGGGGCGTAGAAGCTCAAATTATTGAAGATCCGTACCGTTTCCATCCGATGATTAATGACTTGGAGCAATGGCTATTGGCGGAAGGTTCGTTATTGCGTCCTTATGAAGTATTAGGTGCACATTTTACTGAATGTGACAGTGTACCGGGCGTAAATTTCCGTGTATGGGCGCCAAATGCTAAGCGCGTTTCGTTGGTAGGTGATTTTAATTATTGGGACGGTCGTCGTCATCCAATGCGTTTCCATCCGGCAAGTGGTGTGTGGGAGTTATTCTTACCAAAAGCCAGTTTGGGGCAACGCTATAAATTTGAATTGATTGATTGCAACGGCAACCTTCGTTTAAAAGCTGACCCTTATGCATTCAGATCGGAATTGCGCCCAGATACTGCATCAGAAATCAGTATGTTGCTGGATGTAGTCGAAATGACGGAGCAACGTCGTAAAGCGAATCAACGTAATCAACCTATTTCGATTTACGAAGTACATTTGGGATCATGGCGCCGTAATTTAGAAAATAATTTCTGGCTAGATTACGACCAAATTGCCGATGAGCTTATTCCTTATGTAAAACATATGGGCTTTACCCATATCGAGTTTTTACCACTCTCCGAATTTCCATTTGATGGCTCTTGGGGCTACCAACCGATAGGGCTGTATTCACCAACGAGTCGTTTTGGTACACCAGAAGGCTTTAAACGCTTAGTCGAAAAAGCGCACAAAGCAGGCATTAATGTGATTTTAGACTGGGTGCCAGGGCATTTCCCTAGTGATACACACGGTTTAGTGGCATTTGATGGTACAGCCTTATATGAACATGCTGACCCACGTGAAGGCTATCATCAAGACTGGAATACCTTAATTTATAACTATGGTCGTAATGAAGTGAGAAACTTCTTATCCAGTAATGCACTGTATTGGCTTGAGCGATTTGGTGTAGATGGTATCCGTGTAGATGCGGTCGCATCAATGATTTATCGCGATTATAGCCGAGCTGAAGGCGAATGGATTCCGAATCAATATGGCGGTCGTGAAAACTTAGAAGCCATTGAATTCTTAAAACATACCAACTGGAAAATCCATTCTGAAGTGTCTGGCGCGATTTCGATTGCGGAAGAATCCACTTCTTTCGGTGGCGTAACCCATCCGACCGAAAATGGGGGGCTTGGATTTAATTTTAAATGGAACATGGGCTGGATGAATGACACCCTAAGTTATATGAAACTCGATCCAGTTTATCGTCGTTATCATCACGACAAAATGACCTTCGGGATGATTTATCAATACAGCGAAAACTTTGTGTTACCGCTTTCTCACGATGAGGTGGTACACGGCAAATGTTCGTTACTCGGCAAAATGCCAGGCGATGCGTGGCAAAAATTCGCTAACTTGCGTGCTTACTACGGTTATATGTGGGGCTATCCAGGCAAGAAATTATTATTCATGGGCAATGAATTTGCTCAAGGTCGCGAATGGAATTATGAAGAAAGTTTGGATTGGTTCTTGCTTGACGAAAACCATGGTGGCCTATGGCATAAAGGCGTATTGCAATTAGTCAAAGATTTGAACGGAATTTATCAAAAAAATGCACCGCTCTTTGAGTTAGATGGTGAACCGGAAGGCTTTGATTGGTTAGTGGTAGATGATGCGGAAAATTCAGTCTTTGCTTTTGAACGTAAAAGCAGTGATGGTGAACGCATTATTGTGATCAGTAACTTCACACCTGTGCCACGCGAAGGCTATCGCATTGGGATTAATGCAGCGGGTGAATACGAAGAAATTTTGAATACTGACTCAATGTATTATCAAGGTTCAAACGTTGGTAATTTTGGCTTGGTAGAAAGCGAAGCGATCGCAAGTCACGGACGAGATAATTCGATTAGCGTGACCATTCCGCCACTCGCAACGATCTATTTAAAATATAAAGCATAACAATAGCGAAAAACACAATGTTTAGTATTTATAACAATGGCAAATCTTCCCCAATGGGATATTCTCAAACGCTGGAAAACGGCCTAAAAATTTCGAATTTTGCGCTGTTTTCTAGTGTGGCTGATGCTGTTGAACTTTGCTTGTCCCGTGATGGTAAAGAAAGCCGTTTTGCCATGAGCAGAACCGATGATATTTGGCATGTGGCAATTGAAGGCGTTGAGTTAAATGATGAGTATGCGTTCAGAATTACAGGCAAAAATGACCGCACTTTAGCCAACCCGCAAAAGTTAATGCTTGATCCTTATGCGAAAGCGGTCACTCATAAACCGGATTTAAGTTCATCAGAAGCCCGTTCAATTTTCTTGTTAAATGATGAACGAGATAATGCCGCCGTTGCACCTAAAGGTCGCATTGTGGATGAGCATTTTGATTGGTCTGGGGATTGCAAGCCGTCTATTCCTTGGGCTCAAACCATTGTGTATGAATTAAATGTTAAAGGATTTAGCCAATTAAATTCTCGTATTCCAGAAAATATTCGGGGCACTTATGCGGCTTTAGCACATCCTGAAAATATTGCGTACTTTAAATCATTGTGTATTACCAGCCTTGAATTGCTCCCAGTGAATTTCTTCATTGATGAACCACATTTACAAGAAAAAGGATTACGCAATTATTGGGGCTATAACCCATTAGCTATGTTTGCTTTAGAACCAAGTTATGCATCGGATCAAAAACAACCATTGAACGAATTTAAGAGCATGGTGAAAGCCCTGCATCAAGCGGGCATTGAAGTGATTTTAGATGTCGTATTTAACCATACGGCTGAATCCGAAAAATCATTTCCGACATTTTGCCAGCGTGGTATTGATGACAAAACCTATTACTGGCAAAACGAGCATGGTGATTACTTCAACTGGACGGGTTGCGGCAATATGCTCAATCTTGCTAATGACGTCACTCGCAAATGGGTATTAGATTGTTTACGTTACTGGGTAACAGAATGTCATGTGGATGGTTTCCGTTTCGATTTAGCCACGGTACTTGGTCGTGAAACACCTGATTTCAATCCAAATGCAAAATTGTTTGCGGAAATGGAACAGGATGAGGTTCTACAAAAAATTAAATTAATCGCAGAGCCTTGGGATATAGGCCATTACGGTTACCAAGTTGGTTATTTCCCAGCCTATTTTTCTCAATGGAATGATCGTTTCCGTGATGATATGTGTCGTTTTTGGTTATGGCAAAGTGGTGAAGTGGGGGCTTTTGCAGAACGTTTTGCTGGCTCTAGCGATATTTTTAAACGAGAAGGACGCTTATCGCATGGTAGCTTGAACTTTATTACTGCTCATGATGGTTTTACGTTACGAGATTTAGTGAGCTATAACCATAAACACAATGATGCTAACGGTGAAGAGAACCGTGACGGACGCAATGAAAACTATAGCTACAATCATGGAATTGAAGGTTCTCAACTGGATTTAGCTGATGAATGGCAAAGTGCGGTCGAAAATAACCGTGTTTTATCAGAAAAAGGATTGTTAGGTTCTTTATTACTGGCAAATGGTGTACCCATGCTGCTTGCTGGGGATGAGTTCGGCAACAGCCAATATGGCAATAATAATGCCTATTGCCAAGACAACGAAATTACGTGGTTAAAATGGGAGAATTTTAACCAAACCTTATTTGACTTTACTAAGCAAACCATTGCATTACGAAAAAAAATTCAAAGTTTGCAACAGGAGGCTTGGTGGTCGGATGAAAATGTCGAGTGGTTGAATACTGGGGGAAACCCGATGACCCTAGACGATTGGCATAATCGGGAAAGCAAAGCCCTACAAGTTATGTTGGACGGCAAATATCTTTTCTTAATTAATGCAAAAACTGAACCGCAATCTTTTTATTTGCCAAAGAGTAAATGGAAAAAGATTGCCGAAACTGAAAATAGCGTGATTCAACAATGTGATGTGAGCGGTATAGCATTTGAAGTGTTGGAACATATGGATGATGAAAACGATGGAGTTTGTTATGAAAAGTGATCTTAATAAATATGAATTAGTTAAAGATACTTTAGTGCTTATTTTGGCTGGTGGTCGTGGTTCCCGTTTACATGAATTAACCGATAAACGTGCTAAACCTGCGTTATATTTTGGTGGTAATCGTCGCATTATTGATTTTGCGCTTTCCAACTGTATTAACTCAGGCCTGAATCGTATCGGTGTTGTAACCCAGTATGCCGCTCACTCTTTATTACGCCATTTACAAACAGGTTGGTCATTCTTACCGCAAGAGCGTGGTGAATTCGTTGATATGTTACCTGCCCGTCAACAAATTGATGATTCTACGTGGTACCGTGGTACAGCGGATGCGGTGTATCAAAATATGGCGATTATCCGTAATCACTATCGTCCAAAATACATTTTGATTCTTGCCGGCGACCATATTTATAAACAAGATTACAGTGTTATGTTGATGGATCACGTGAGAAGTGGAGCAAAATGTACAGTAGGCTGTATTGAAGTACCACGTTCTGAAGCGAGTGAATTTGGTGTCATGGCAGTAAACGAAAACCTTAAAGTGAAAGCCTTCGTTGAAAAACCAAAAGATCCACCTGCCATGGTGGGTAAACCAGATACGTCGCTAGCCTCTATGGGGATCTACGTGTTTGATGCTGAGTATCTCTATAAAATGCTTGATAGAGAAGTGAATACCCCTTGCACATCTCATGACTTTGGTAAAGATGTTTTGCCAAAATGCTTGGAAGAAGGCGTGCTTTATGCGCATCCATTCAGCCGTTCTTGTATGGGCCGAAACACTGAAGGTGAAATTTACTGGCGTGATGTGGGTACACTCGATAGTTTCTGGCAAGCGAATATCGATTTAGTTTCAGAGCATCCACAATTAGATATTTATGATCAAAGCTGGCCAATTCGTGGTAATCCAGTGCAGGCTTATCCATCTAAATTCTTCTATAAAAAAGCGAATGTCAAACCGGTAGATAACTCGCTTATCGGTGGTGGCTGTGTGATTACAGATGCATCTATTAGTAATTCAGTGTTGTTTGATAGAGTCAAAATTGATGAAGACTCTTCTGTGGATCACTGTGTTGTGTTACCACAAGTACAAATTGGTAAAAATTGTACATTGAAAGACTGTATTATTGATCGCCATTGCATTATTCCAGATGGTATGGAAATCGGTGTGGATAAAGCCCTAGATAGTAAACGTTTCCGCGTGAGTTCTACTGGTAAGGTTGTACTTGTTACATCAGCCATGTTGAAAAAATTGCAAGGCGAAGAAGTTACTAATGAAGAACATTTGGATTAAAGTGCGGTCAATTTTGACGGTATTTTAAGTGAACTAAAAAGATTGTGCTGTTATCAATGACAGCACAATTTTAAGTATAAAAGGAAAATTATGAGAGTTTTACATGTTTGCTCGGAGCTGTATCCCTTACTTAAAACCGGTGGACTTGCCGATGTTTTAGGGGCGTTACCTTTTGCACAAAAAGAAATTGGTATTGATACGCGTATTTTATTGCCGGCTTATCCAAAAATTTCTGCGGGTATTGAGAACACGCATGTCGTGACAGAATTTGATAATTTTGCTGGTCACATTGTGTTACGTTATGGTGAATACAATGGCGTAGGGATTTATCTGATTGATGCGCCACATCTCTATTGGCGAGAAGGAAATCCTTATCATGATACAGATTACAATGATTATGCCGATAACTATAAGCGTTTTGCGTTATTAGGCTGGGTGGGGGCAGAGCTTGCGACAGGCTTAGATAGTTGGTGGCGAGCTGAAGTGGTTCACGCCCATGATTGGCATGCGGGCTTAGCCGCAGCTTATCTCTTCAATAAAGGTCGTCCAGCAAAATCGGTATTTACGATTCATAATCTGGCTTATCAAGGACAATTTGCTCATCGCCATTTACATGAAATTGGATTGCCAGAAGGGATGTTCCATGTTGATGGTTTAGAGTTATTTGGTCAAATTTCCTATTTGAAAGCTGGTCTCTATTATTCTGATATGGTAACAGCAGTGAGTCCTACTTACGCGAAAGAAATTACCACACCGGACTTTGCTTATGGCTTGCAAGGCTTACTAAGGGGCTTATGTGAGTCAGGTAAGTTGGTGGGAATTTTAAATGGCGTAGATCAAAAAATTTGGCATCCAAGTTGTGATGCGTATATTCAGCATCACTACAAATTGAAATCTATCGCAGGTAAGAAGAAAAATAAAGCCGATTTACAAGCTTATTTCAATTTACCACAACAGCCAGATGCACTCTTATTTGTGATGGTGACTCGCTTAACAGAACAGAAAGGCGTGGATTTACTGATTGCGACAGCGGATGAAATTGTGAAACAAGGTGGTCAATTAGCGATTCTCGGTTCAGGTGCAAAACATTTGGAAGAGGGGATTTGCCAATTAGCACAACGTTATCCAGAAAATATCGCAGTAAAAATTGGTTATGATGAAGCGCTTTCACATTTAATGGTTGCCGGTGGTGATGTGATTTTAGTTCCAAGCCGTTTTGAACCTTGTGGATTAACTCAATTATATGGGTTGCAATATGGTACATTGCCGCTTGTTCGTGCGACGGGAGGATTAGCTGATACAGTGACCAACAGTACAAGCGAAACCATTAAAGCGCGCACCGCAACGGGCTTTGTATTCCAGAAAGCCGAAGCAGATGATTTACGAAGTGCTATCCAGCATGCCTTTGCTTTGTGGCAAAAACAACGTGTTTGGGCGATGGTGCGTAATAATGCCATGGCGCAGGACTTTAGTTGGGAAAATGCGGCCACTCAATATGAGCAGCTCTATTTAGGCATTTTAAATTCATAATTCAATGGATTGACTCCCTCTTCAAAATAATCGCCTTTGAAGGGGGATTTTTGTTGTTTTTTTCGTAAAAAAGCTTAAAATTTGCGCGATTTTTTTATTGAGGTTTTACTTTCTATGATCATGGACAATTTTGATTCGCCATTTCTCTACAATCGACCAAGTCTTGATGTTGAAGGCGTGAAAAAAGCAATTGTTTATAAATTAATTTTTTTAATTGGTCGTTCACCAAAAGAGGCGAGTCAACGCGACTGGCTAAATGCGACACTTCATGCAGTGCGTGATTTAGTAACTGAAGGCTGGATTACCACCGCTCGTCAATCTCGTGCAGAAGAAACGCGTCGTGTTTATTACCTTTCTATGGAATTCTTAATTGGCCGTACACTTTCTAATGCGATGATCGCAGAAGGCGTTTATGATGTGGCAGAAAAAGCTCTGGCTGAATTAAATGTTGATTTGGAAGAGATTATTGAAAAAGAAGTGGATCCAGGTTTAGGTAACGGTGGTTTAGGTCGCCTTGCTGCTTGCTTTATGGACTCACTGGCAACATTAGCAATTCCAGCGATGGGTTATGGTATTCGTTATGAATACGGTATGTTCCGTCAAAAAATTGAAAATGGTCAACAAGTTGAACGCCCGGATGATTGGCTGGAAAAAGGTGCCCCTTGGGAATTTATGCGTCCATCAAAACGTTTCAGTATTGATTTTGGTGGTCATATTTATTTTGAAGATAAAAAATGTATTTGGAATCCAGCTGAAAAAGTGACCGCACTTGCATACGACCAAATGATCCCTGGTTATAAAAATGACTCGGCATCAACCTTACGTTTATGGTCTGCTCATGGTGGTGAGGTGTTTGATTTAGCCGAGTTTAACCGTGGTGATCACTTAGCGGCGGTGGCAACGCGTTCAGCTAACCAAAACCTTTCGCGCGTACTTTATCCGGATGATTCTACCTGGAATGGTCGTGAATTACGTTTACGTCAAGAGTACTTCTTGGTATCTGCATCTTTGCAAGATATTCTCCGTCGTCATTTAAGAACCCATGGTACATTGGATAATCTTGCTGATAAAGTCGCGATTCACTTGAATGATACCCATCCAGCATTAGCCATCCCTGAGTTGATGCGTATTTTAATCGATTTACACGGTTACTCATGGCAAAACGCTTGGGATGTGACTCGTCGTATCTTCTCTTATACTTGCCATACTTTAATGTCAGAAGCATTAGAAACCTGGCCGGTAGAAATGATGGCAAAAATCTTACCTCGTCACCTACAAATGATTTTTGAAATTAATGATCATTTCCTTGAATATGTGAAAACGTATGTCACAACTGATATGGACTTTATCCGTCGCGTTTCACTTATCGAAGAAGGATATCAACGTAAAGTGCGCATGGGATGGTTGTCTGTTGTCGGTTCACATAAAGTGAACGGTGTTGCGGCAATTCATTCAGATCTTATGATGACATCAACCTTTGCTGATTTTGCGCGTATCTATCCAGAACGTTTTACCAACGTAACAAACGGTGTGACACCGCGTCGTTGGCTTGCAGTAGCGAACCCGAAATTAGCGGCTTTATTTGATCAATACATTGGTTCTGAATGGCGTTGCGATTTAAGCCAAATTGAAAAACTTAAAGCGTTTGCAGATAAAGGTGAATTTAAGCGTGCTGTCGCAGATATCAAATACGATAACAAAGTGAAATTAGCACAATATGTGAAGAAAACACTTAACATCGATTTAGATCCACACGCATTATTTGACGTACAAGTAAAACGTATTCACGAATACAAACGTCAAATGCTTAATGTGTTACACATTATTGCTCGTTACAACGAAATGTTGGCTCACCCAGAAAAAGATTGGCAGCCTCGCGTATTTATTTTAGCGGGTAAAGCGGCTTCGGCTTACTATGCGGCAAAACAAACCATTCGTTTAATTAACGATGTAGCGAATGTCATCAATAACGATGAGCGCTTAAAAGGTCGTTTAAAAGTCGTATTTATCCCGAACTACAGCGTAAGTCTTGCACAATTAATCATTCCAGCAGCAGATATTTCTGAGCAAATCTCTCTTGCAGGAACAGAAGCATCAGGTACCAGTAACATGAAATTTGCCTTAAATGGTGCGTTAACATTGGGTACACTTGATGGTGCGAACGTTGAGATTTTAGATAACGTTGGTAAGGATCATATCTTTATCTTTGGTAATACGGTTGAACAGGTTGAAGCCTTACGTCGCGAAGGTTATCATCCGTTTGATTATTATCAAAATGACGAGCAGTTACGAGAAGTCATTGATCAAATCATTCGTGGTGATTTCTCACCAGAAGAACCAAACCGTTATCATTCTCTAATTCAAGGTTTACAATACCACGATTATTATCAATCCTTTGCTGATTTCCGCAGTTATGTGGAAGCGCAAAAAGCGGTAGATAAAAAATATCAAGATCGTGATGTATGGATAGCAAGTACCATTCAAAATATGGTGAATATGGGCTTCTTCTCATCAGACCGTACGATTCTTGAATATGCGAAAAATATCTGGAAAATTGAACCGTTAAAACTCGAGAAGTAAGTTCTTTTCCACTCATAGAAAACCCTGTCGGATTATTTCCACAGGGTTTCTTTTTATGCTAAAATCCACCGTCAAATTTATTGTTCATTCAGATTAGGAAAAAGTATGAAAGTTTTAGAAGGTGCGGTAGCTGCACCAAATGCTAAAATCGCAGTGGTGATTGCTCGTTTTAACAGTTTTATTAATGAAAGTTTATTAGAAGGTGCGGTAGATGCATTAAAACGTATCGGCCAAGTGAAAGATGAGAATATCACAATCGTTCGTGCACCAGGTGCGTATGAACTTCCATTAGTAGCACGTCGTTTAGCTGAAAGCAAAAAATTTGATGCAATCGTCGCACTAGGTACAGTAATCCGTGGTGGTACCGCTCACTTTGAATATGTAGCTGGCGAAGCAAGCAGCGGTTTAGGTCAAGTAGCAATGCAAGCTGAAATTCCAGTGGCATTTGGTGTTTTAACGACTGAAAACATTGAACAAGCTATCGAGCGTGCAGGTACTAAAGCGGGTAATAAAGGTGCAGAAGCAGCATTAACTGCACTTGAAATGGTGAACCTTTTACAACAAATTGATGCGGCATAATTCCAATGACAGAGAAAAAAGAACATGTAAAAAAAGTATCGCCACGTCGTAGAGCGAGAGAATGTGCAGTCCAAGCATTATATTCTTGGGCGCTCTCTGGTAACGCACCAGAACAAGTGGAACTCACTTTTGTGGTGGATCAAGATTTAAAAGGTGTGGATAAACCTTATTTTAGCCGCCTTTTCCGTCAAACTGTTGCGAATGTAGACGCTGTTGATTTTTCAATGAGTCATTATTTAGATCGCACGTTGGATGAATTAGATCCGATTGAAAAAGCGATTTTACGTTTAGCGGTTTATGAACTTCAATTTGAGCCAGATGTACCGTATAAAGTGGCGATTAATGAGGCAATTGAAGTGGCGAAAGTGTTTGGTGCAGATGAAAGCCATAAATACATTAATGGTGTATTGGATAAAGTCGCCCCTGCATTAGGTCGCAAATAATTATTCAAATGTAGGGTAGACAAATGTCTGCCCTTTGTTTTTTGGTGCGCAGATAAAATGAGTACGGGTGAATTTGATCTTATAGGACGATATTTCTCAATACAAAAAGGCAATCAACACTTTGTTGATTTTAGTATTGGGGATGATTGTGCGATCACTCATATTCCAGAAGGCTATCAGCTTGCCATTACCACCGATACAATGGTCGAAGGAACGCATTTTTTATCTTCTATTTCTCCCCAAGATTTAGCCTATAAAGCTATCGCGACAAATCTAAGTGATTTAGCTGCCATGGGAGCGAAACCTGCTTGGATTTCGCTTGCACTGACATTACCTGAAGTTGATGAAAACTGGCTAAGTCAATTTAGTCAAAGTCTGTTTGATACATTAAATCAATTTGATGTGACGTTAATTGGTGGCGATACAACGAAAGGCCCACTTTCTGTAACCATTACGGCACAAGGTTTCGTACCAAAAGGAAAGGCTTTATTCCGACATAACGCGAAGGTTGGAGATTTAATTTATGTATCGGGCACGTTAGGTGATAGCGCGGCGGGTTTAAATTGGATCTTACAGGGTAAAAGTGCGGTCGATTTTGATACTAAATTTTTAGTAAAACGCCATTTTCACCCGACGCCACGCGTTGAATTAGGTCAAGCCTTAGTGGATGTAGCACATTCATGCATTGATATTTCAGATGGTCTTGTCGCTGATTTAGGACATATTTTAACGAGAAGCCAATGTTCTGCGGAGATTGAGTTATCTTCCTTGCCTTTATCCACATCATTCAAAAAAACATATCGCTTAGAAAAAGCAGAAGCGTTTGCATTAAGTGGCGGGGAAGATTATGAGCTTTGCTTTACGGTTCCAGCAAATAAAAAATCTGAGATTGAGAAGTTATCTCAATCGTTGAATGTACCTTGTACCTGTATCGGAAAAATTGTTCCGCAAAATAGCAATCAGATTACTTTTTTAAAAGATGGGCAAGTAATCAATTATCAAGCGCCGTCTGGTTTCGATCATTTTAAGGATAAATAATGAATAGTTCACCACTTGATAGAGTCAGCTTAAAAAATCCAGTGCATTTACTTGCATTAGGTTTTGGTTCCGGATTAATTCGTCCAGCACCGGGTACATGGGGAAGTTTAGCTGGAACGATTTTAGGTTCGGCATTATTAGCTTGCCTTGGACTAAAAATCTTCTTAATTTTGACCGCGCTTTGCTTTGCGCTTGGCTGTTATCTATGTCAAAAAACCGCAGATGATATGGGCGTTCATGATCACGGATCTATTGTTTGGGATGAATTTGTTGGGGTATTTATTGTGCTAGCTGCAATTCCAACTTTATCTTTACCTTGGATCGCGATTGCCTTTGTGCTGTTCCGTTTCTTCGATATTTTAAAACCTTATCCTATTCGTTATTTTGACCAAAAACTGGAAAGTGGTTTTGGGATTATGGTGGATGACGTTTTAGCGGCAATCTATGCTGTTATCGTGATCGTGATATTACGCATTGTAGGCTTACCATGCTAAATTTGATGATTATTCATCTTGTTGGTTTACTTTCGCCAGGTCCAGATTTTTTCTATGTCAGCCGAATTTCTGCCATGCGCTCTCGCCACGAAGCCATTGGTGGCGTGATTGGGATTACCATTGGTGTATTAATCTGGGCAACGGCTGCTGTTTTAGGACTCGCTATTATTTTTGCCACCATGCCAATTATTCAAGGCATAGTGATGATGCTTGGTGGATCGTATTTAGTTTATCTCGGCATTAAAATGGCAAAAGTAAGAACCAATGCAGTCTTTGATGAAAAGCAGAATGCAAATACATCAAATCAATCGACTTTAACGAGCATTATGAAAGGCTTATTGGTCAATTTATCTAATGCTAAAGTTGTGATTTACTTCAGCAGTGTGATGTCATTGATTTTAGTGAATATTACCGAAACATCACAGATTTTGACCGCGCTAACCGTGATTACCGTAGAAACCTTTTTATATTTCTACATCATTTCGGTGCTTTTCTCGCGTTCTGTTGCAAAACAGTTTTATAGCCAATATAGTCGCTATATTGATAATGCCGCTGGGCTGATTTTTATTTTCTTCGGAATCTATTTAATTTATAGTGGCGTTCAACACGCTTTAATTTGATTAAAAAAGGACAAAACATGACATTAAAAATTGCGATCGCCGGTGCTGGCGGAAGAATGGGGCGTCAATTAATTCAAGCCGTACATAATGCAGAAGGGGCAGAATTAGGTGCTGCTTTTGAGCGTAAAGGTTCCTCTTTAGTTGGTGCAGATGCCGGCGAGCTTGCAGGCATTGGTGCATTAGGTGTCAAAGTATCAGATGATTTAAATGCAGAAAAAGACAATTTTGATTTGCTTATCGATTTCACCCGTCCAGAAGGCACGCTTGAGCATATCGCATTTTGTGTTGCTAATAATAAAAAGATGGTAATTGGTACCACAGGTTTTGATGATGCTGGCAAAGCCGCAATTCAAGCTGCATCAGAAAAAATTGCCATTGTATTTGCATCCAACTTCAGCGTAGGGGTGAATTTGGTGTTTAAACTATTAGAAAAAGCCGCCAAAGTGATGGGCGATTATTGCGATATCGAAATCATTGAAGCACACCACCGCCACAAAGTGGATGCACCATCGGGTACCGCACTTTCTATGGGCGAACATATTGCGAAAACCCTTGGTCGTGATTTGAAAACGCATGGCGTATTTTGTCGTGAAGGCATTACAGGCGAACGCAAACGTGATGAAATTGGTTTCTCTACCATTCGTGCCTCTGATGTAGTGGGTGAACATAGTGTATGGTTTGCAGATATCGGTGAGCGCGTTGAAATTGCTCATAAAGCATCAAGCCGTATGACTTTTACCAATGGCGCAGTGCGTGCAGGTAAATGGTTAGAAAAACAATCTCACGGATTGTTTGATATGACAGACGTGTTGGATTTGAATAATTTATAGAGTAGACTTAATTTTAAAATTCGCCGATCAAATAACGATCTATTCATTTTGTGTAGATCGTTATGTTTTTATTTGTGTATGGAAGTATCCCTTCCCCCTAAGCTTAGTACATCAGATAAATTAAAATAGAGATAAATAATGACAATAAATAAAATTATTAGAATAGCTATTGCTTCTATTTTGTCCACTATCATGATTTATTTGACTCTTTTACTTAGTGGGAAAATTGAATTTAGTACAGAAAAATTTTTTCATTATTTTGTGGTGTGGGGGGCTTTTTTGTTTTTTTCGGCTCTTCTAATTTCTTATTACTCACCTCTCATTTATGGGGAAGATAAAAAAGATGATGTCAAAAAAACTAGAACTAAAAAGAAGAAACGAAAGAAAGGAAAATAATGAAATATATAATGGTTGCATTTAGAAACTCATTTTTCATGCTACTTGGATTGCAATTAATAGTCTTTATAGACAGGTTCTTTTCTACTGGTGAAATAGATTAATTTGAATTATTTACCAATAAAGATTACTTGATTCTTTCTTTTAGAATATGGGGAGCTTTATTTATTATCTACTTTTGTGGATATTTTCTTGTAGGTGAGAAAACAAAATAAGAAACAAGCGCATGAGAGCTTTTGAACTTATACTATTACAATTAGTAAAATTTTTAGCTATATAAAATTTACATCTTATAGTTCTATTTCCAAATCACTTTCCACCCGACAACAACACAGTAGAATCTCATCGGGTTGAATAAAGGCAAGGGGCGCTTCAGCGTAGGAAACCTTGCCTTTTTTGATCTTCACGCGGCAAGAACCACAATAACCTGAACGACATTGATATTCATGGTGAATTTGATGTTGTTCTAAAAAGTTAAGCAGGGAAGTTTGGTTATCAAAATCTAAGGTGATTTGGCGCTGAATAAGATGGATTTTCATGAAATAAAATAAAACAAAATTTTACTCATTATAGAAGAAAGAGAAGTAAAACTCACGGCTCTTTTGTTGTAATATAGCGAGCTAATATTCATCATAAGGGAAGATCATGCGAACCTTTATAAAATTAACTTGGATTTCAACCGCACTTTTATTAACAGCTTGTAGCACCATTTCAAAAGAGCCGGTTAAGCATATTGATATGTATGTAAAGCCTTATTACGATGCCAGAGATGGGCGACTTGAACAGATTAATGTGAACAAAGATATTGATGCGTTATTACTGAAAAATACACAAAAAGATTTTGAAAGTGCGGTCAATATTATTGAGAAAAAAGTGGATTTTGTTTCTCCGATGACAATGTTTGCGCTTTCTGCTCGTGCTTATGATTTTGGCTTACGTGATGAAGCAGTAAAATGGTTTTATCGTGGACAAAACCGTTTAATCACCGCGTTATATGTGTTGGATTTAGATAAATTAACAGTATCGAATAACACAGCATTTGGGCAATTAGTGGGACAGCATGTTAATCCATATGCGTTCTGTGATTTGAACAAGCAACACAAAGCGGCGCAAGATGCGATTGACTGGGCTAAAAATCATCCGTATCAGGCGGTGTTTTTACCTCAATTACCAAGCAAGCATCCAGATAGAAAACAAGCGTTAAAAGAAGCAGAAGCAAAACTTGATGCACGTTTAGTTGAGCAAGACCGCTATTTTGCTAATCCTGAAAATAAAGCGAAATGGGAAAAAGAACGCCAAGATAACTTAGTTAATGAACGATTTTGTTGGTAATTTTAAAAATCTTAAGGTTGCTTAAGATTTCATTAAGATTTGTTGTGTTTAATAAGCATCAACAAGGCGGCAATGAGGATAATCCTTCGCTTTGAAACATGATTAATTTATGCTTAATTCTATTTAGGAGAACATGATGAAAAAATTTGCTTTAGCAACCCTTTTAGCTTTATCTACTTCAGCAGCATTTGCTGGTTTTAATGGCAACACTGCACAAGGTGGCTTCCAAGGTGGTGATCAAGGTCAACAATTGACTGTTAAACAAGCATTATCTGCGAAAGATAATTCTATGATTACCTTAGTAGGTAACATCACTCAACAAATTGACGGTGATGAATACGTTTTCACTGATGGCACAGACCAAATCAAATTAGAAATTAAAAAGCGCGTTTGGAATGGTTTAAATGTGGGACCTCAGGATAAAATCCGCGTTTACGGTAAATTGGATAATGAACCTTTTGAAAAACCAGAGCTTGAAGTAATTAGCGTTGAAAAAGCGCAATAATTCATATAATTTGAAGTGGTGGGCAAAAGCCCGCCATTTTTTCGTTTTGAGAAAGAGAAAAGTTCGGTCAATATTATGCGAGTTTTATTAGTAGAAGACGATGCTCTCATCGGCAATGGTCTGCAAATTGGTTTAACGAAATCAGGCTTTATTGTAGATTGGTTTACCGATGGTCAAAGTGGATTAAATGCCTTAATCGGCGCGCCTTATGATGCGGTGGTATTGGATTTAACCCTGCCTAAACTGGATGGTTTGGATGTATTAAAACAATGGCGTTCAAATAATCAAGATGTACCTGTATTGATTTTAACTGCACGTGATACATTGGATGAGCGCATTAAAGGCATTCAACAAGGTGCAGATGATTATCTTTGTAAACCCTTTGCCTTAGCTGAAGTGGTGGTGCGATTACAAGCACTAATTCGTCGTCGTTATGGGCAAGTTAAACCGCAGATTGAGCATGGCAATGTCAAACTCGATCCTGCTCAACGTAAGGCTTGGTTGAATGAAGATGAAATTACATTAACCGGGCGTGAATATAAATTACTCGAACTTTTTATGCTGAATAAAGAGAGAGTACTTTCTCGTGCAACCATCGAAGAAAAACTGTCAAATTGGGATGAAGAATTAAGTAGTGGTGCATTGGACGTGCATATTTATAATTTACGTCAAAAACTGGGTAAACAATTTATTCGTACTGTACATGGCGTAGGCTATGCTTTAGGACAAGTTAATGAAAAATAAACGACTGAGTTTTCGTCTCTTAATCGGTTTAAGTTTGACCGCACTTTGTGTGTGGTGCATTGCCACAGCTGTAGCATGGACGGTCGTCAAAAAAGAAGCTAAAGATGTGTTTAATGCACAACAAGTGCTTTTTGCTGAGCGTTTAGCGACGTCTGATTTGAAAAATGTCTTATTAGATGAAAATGCTAACTTTCCACGTGGTGGATTTAAACCGCAGAAACGTCATTACGATAATGACGCTCTAGCCTTTGCTATATTTTCTAACAAAGGCAAAAGACTATTAACCGATGGTGATAATGGCGACAAATTTATTTTTCAAAATAAGACGGGTTTTAGCAAAGAATATATTTTAGATGACGACGATGAATGGCTGATTTATTGGCAACCTGTCGGTAAAGGTGAACTTGTCATTGCGGTGGGACAAGAATTGGAATACCGCGAAGAGTTGGTCAATAAAATGGTCTTCAGCCAAACAGGGATTTGGTTTGCAGGATTACCAATACTATTATTGGTTGCGTTTATTGTGATTTATCGTGCATTAAAGCCAATTAATCGATTGAGTCGAAACGTACAAGCTCGCCGACCAGGTGATGTGTCGTTATTAGAAACTGATGATGTGCCAACAGATATTCTACCGTTAGTCCAAAACTTAAATCAATTTTTCACACGTACCAGTGAGCAGTTAGAACGGGAGCGCCGCTTTGTTTCTGATGCAGCACATGAATTACGTAGTCCATTAGCGGCATTGCGTATTCAAACAGAAGTCGCACAGTTAGCTGGCGATGATGCACAAACTCGTGAAATGGCCTTAGCGCATTTAACCCAAGGTATCGATCGAGCAACCCAATTAATTGAGCAGCTTCTTACACTTTCTCGATTAGATAATCTTAAAGAATTAAATCATCAGGAACCGATTTATTGGTCAGAAATTATAACTTCACTTATCGGTGAGTTGTATTTTAGTGCACAACAACGCCAAATCGAATTGCAGTTTGAGCATCAGGGAGATCCTGCCGTTAAGCAAGGGCAGCCATTATTACTTGCACAAATGCTACGAAACTTATTGGATAATGCCATAAAATATTGTCCGCAAGGCACTCAGGTTCGTGTGATTTTACAGCCTCGTAAAATTCTTATTGAAGATAATGGCGGTGGTGTTGCGCCAGAAGAATTAGCAAAATTAGGGCAGCGTTTTTATCGTCCTGCAGGACAAAATGAAAAGGGAAGTGGGCTTGGATTGTCTATTGTGGCAAGAATAGCGGAATTGCATCACTATCGTTTCCGATTAGAAAACATTGAATCTAACGGGCAAATTCAAGGTTTACGAGCTATCATTGAGTTATAAAAAAGGGCGTTTAATACGCCCTTATTGTTAAAACATTCCACCAATTAATTCTAATCGACCTTTCTCAACTTTAATTTCTTTGGCAAATTTCTTAATCAGCATTTGTTTCATATCACTTTCATCCAAGGTATAAACTGGCATCCGACTTAATAGTGCAGCCACACCGTCACTTAATAGTGGCATAACATCTTGGAGTTGCTCCATCACACTATTAGGTTCACCAGACCAGCGTAAAATTCGCAGATTTTTTAAATAGAGCGCACCTTCCTGTGGGTTATATTCAGGAACGGCATCAAAGGTTAAATGCAATTTAGCCGGATAGGTTTTACCGGATAAACGAATAAGCGTATCAGCCAAACCACTCATTTCAACACGATTACTTTCAGTTTGCCCGATTTGAGTTACTAAATCTTTCAGTGCGTAATCCACAGAAAATAATCCTGGAATACCGAGTTTGTCATTAATCGTGCCTTTTTCACTTAAATATTGGTTAATTTGTTGCTCGCTGATACTGAAGGGAGAGGCTTGTACAGATAGCGTACAGAAACCTAAGGTCAGTATGGTAAGCACTTTTTTCAAAAAATGCATATTTTTCTCCTTGATTGAAAAAGAATAAAAATTTTGTAGAATGTATCGCTTATCTTTTCAATACACAATAAAAATTTAAGTAGAGATTATGACTTTGTCACTTAAAGACCATGTGCAAAAGCTTCTTGAAGAACATCGTGGAGAACGCGTTTTCCGCTTTGAATATTTAGGAAAACATTATTGGTTAAAACAGCCTGAACAATTAAAAGGGATATGGTTATTATTAAAACCATATCCAAAACAACATTTTAAAGAAGAGTGTGAAATACTACAGCATTTAAATAATATTGGTGCACCAGTACCTAAATTATGCGGTTTCGGTGATGATTATTTAGTATTGGAAGATGCAGGGCCAACATTAAACATCTGGCTGAATGATGAAACATTGTCTTGGGCAGAAAAATCACATATTTTGCATTCAGCGATAGAAATATTGATTAATCTTCATCAACAAGGCATTATTCACGGTCGTCCAGCTATACGAGATATCGCATGGAAAGATGGTAAAATTAGTTTTATGGACTTTGAATCTCATTCAAAAAGCCATAATGAACATTGGTTGATTACACGTGATATGCTAGCATTTTTAGACAGTTTATGTCGTGTGAAAGGCTTAGATGATGAAAAGCTTAATGAATTATTTGATTATTATAAATCTCACTGTCCGACAACTTATTGGGTTGATATGTTGTCATATGTGAGAAGATTTCGTTGGCTTTATTATCTTTTACTTCCGTTCAAACCGATTGCACGAACGGACTTATTGGCCGTTTATCGGTTATTTGAACATTTAACAAAGGAAAATCTATGAAAAAATTATTTTTAGTGGCCGTATTAAGTGCTTTGGTGAGTGCTTGTTCTGTTGGCGTAGGTGCTGGTGGCGGCAGTAATGGTGTAGGCGTTGGTGTAGGCCTTGGTACTGGCTTTGGATTCTAATTATCACTTTAGATAAAGCAAAGTGCGGTCAAAAATCTTACGTTTTCAAGAAAATTAGTAGAAATCGCTTGATCTTTTGATTTAGATCACTATAATACACCCCATATTTCGGACGCGGGGTGGAGCAGCTTGGTAGCTCGTCGGGCTCATAACCCGAAGGCCGTCGGTTCAAATCCGGCCCCCGCAACCAATAACAAGTTCAGTAAAAAGAACCCCAAATTTGGGGTTTTTTTGTACGAGAAATTTAGAAACTGGGCTTAGGTTCATTGACGAACCTAGCCCTTTTTTTATGTCTGAATTTTAAGATTAGGAGCAAAAATTGGCAACATTAGAACAAAAATTGCAAGAGATACTTCAAGGTGCAGTAGAAGACTTAGGCTGCGAACTTTGGGGGATTGAATGCCAACGTGCAGGTCGTTTTATGACCGTGCGTTTATTCATTGATAAAGAAGGTGGCGTAGGCGTTGATGATTGTGCTGATGTAAGTCGTCAAGTGAGCGCGATTTTAGATGTGGAAGATCCTATTACGGATAAATATAACCTCGAAGTGTCATCACCAGGTCTCGACCGTCCATTATTTACGCTTGAACAATTCCAACGTTATGTAGGCGAGGATATCGCCGTACATTTACGTATTCCCGTTTTAGATCGTCGTAAATGGCAAGGTAAATTGGAAAAAATTGAAAATGACATGTTGACACTTATTGTTGATGGTCAGGAACAAGTTCTTATTTTTGGCAACATTCAAAAAGCCAATGTAATCGCAAAATTTTAAAGGAGAAAAAGGAAAATGAGTAAAGAGATTTTGTTAGCTGCTGAAGCAGTATCTAACGAGAAGTTATTACCACGTGAAAAGATTTTTGAAGCGTTAGAGAGTGCAATTGCGCTTTCAACGAAGAAAAAATATGACTATGAAACCGATATTCGTGTGTCTATCAACACCAAAACAGGGGAGTTTGATACATTCCGTCGCTGGTTGGTTGTGGATGAAGTTAAAGTGCCAACAAAAGAAATGACATTAGAAGCGGCACAATTTGAAGATCCTAATATTCAACTTGGTGATTATGTTGAAGACCAAATTGAGTCTATCGCATTTGACCGTATTGCAATGCAAACCGCTCGCCAAGTAATCAGCACTAAAATCCGTGAAGCAGAGCGTGCAAAAGTGGTTGAGCAATTCCGTTCTGAAGAAGGTAAGATTGTTACTGGTACAGTGAAAAAAGTAAATCGTGAAAGCATTATTTTAGATTTAGGCAATAAAGCTGAAGCCGTGATTATGCGTGAAGATATGCTTCCACGTGAAAATTTCCGTCCAGGCGATCGTGTACGTGGTGTGCTTTATAAAGTGAATCCAGAAAGCAAAACCGCACAATTATTTGTGACTCGTGCAAAACCTGAAATGTTAATCGAGTTATTCCGTATTGAAGTACCAGAAATCGGCGAAGAAATGCTTGAAATTCGAGGTGCAGCACGTGATCCTGGTTCTCGTGCAAAAATTGCGGTGAAATCAAATGATAAACGTATCGACCCAGTTGGTGCATGTGTGGGTATGCGTGGTGCACGCGTTCAAGCGATTACCAATGAGTTAGGTGGTGAACGTGTGGATATCGTACTTTGGGATGACAATCCGGCACAATATGTGATCAATGCAATGGCACCAGCTGATGTGACGTCAATCATTGTGGATGAAGATAACCACTCAATGGATATCGCAGTTAATGCTGATAACCTAGCACAAGCAATTGGTCGTAACGGTCAAAACGTACGTTTAGCGACACAATTAACCGGTTGGACATTAAACGTAATGACTACCGAACAATTAAATGAAAAACATCAAGCAGAAGATACCAAAGTATTAAATTTATTTATGGATAAATTAGGTCTTGATGAAGAGTTTGCTCAAATCTTAGTGGATGAAGGTTTTACTTCATTAGAAGAAGTGGCTTATGTTCCTGTGAGCGAACTGACTGCAATTGATGGTTTAGAAGATGAAGATCTTATCGAAGAGTTACAAGGCCGTGCAAAAGATGCGATTACTGCAGCCGCTGCAGCAGAAGAAGAAGCCTTGAAAAAAGCGAATATCGAAGATCGTTTATTAAATCTTGAAGGCATGAACCGTCATATTGCTTTTAAATTAGCTGAAAAACAAATTACTACACTTGAAGAACTTGCGGAGCAAGGTGTAGATGATTTAGCTGATATTGAAGAATTAACCGCAGAGCAGGCCGCTGATTTCATTATGGCTGCTCGTAATATTTGCTGGTTTAGCGAAGAGTAAGGAGTTTAATAATGACTGAAGATGTAAAAAATACGGATGCAAATGCACCGAAAAAACTAAGTATTCAACGCAGAACAAAAACAACCGTAAGCAGCACAACTGCTGGTGGCAAAGCAAAAGCGGTACAAGTTGAAGTTCGTAAAAAACGCACAGTGCCAACAGATGCCGCTAAAAAAGCGGAAGAAGCAGCAAAATTAAAGGCACAGCAAGAAGCTGAATCGGCTGCAAAGAAAGCGGCTGAAGAAAAAGCCCGTTTAGCCGCAGAAAAAGCAGCAGCTGAAAAGGCGAAAGCAGAAAAAGCTCAAGCGGAAAAAGCAGCGAAACCAGCACAAAGTGCGGTTGAAAATAAACCTAAATCTGTTGATCCAGAAAAAGAAAAACGTAAAGCAGAAGAAGCTGAACTTCGTCGTAAAGCGGAAGAACTTGCTCGCCAAAAAGCAGAAGAGCAAGCGCGTAAAGCAGCTGAAGAAGCTAAACGTTATGCTGAGTCTGACTCTTCAAGTAATGATAGTTCATCAGAAGATTACACGGATTATAATTTAAGCTCTCGTTATGCTTTAGAAGCAGAAGACGAAGAAGAACGTCGTAACGAAAATCGTGGTCGTGGCAAAAATAAAGTCGCTAAAGCGAAAAAAGAACGGGATGACGTGAAGAGCGGCAATAAAAATGAGCGCGAATCGAATCGTAAAAATCAAAAAGACGGTAAATTCGGTAAAGGTAAAAATGGTAAAAAAGGTGCTGCATTACAACAAGCCTTCACAAAACCTGTTCAAGTTGTAAAACAAGATGTTGTTATTGGCGAAACCATTACTGTTGCAGAATTAGCAAATAAAATGGCAACCAAAGCGACTGAAATCATCAAAGCAATGATGAAAATGGGCGAAATGGTAACCATTAACCAAGTACTTGACCAAGAGACGGCACAATTAGTGGCTGAAGAATTAGGTCACAAAGTGATTCTTCGCAATGAAAATGAACTCGAAGAAGAAGTATTAGGCGATCGTGATGTTAATGCAGAAAAAGTGACTCGTGCACCGGTTGTAACGATTATGGGGCACGTTGACCATGGTAAAACCTCATTACTTGACTACATTCGTAAAGCGAAAGTCGCAGCAGGTGAGGCGGGTGGTATTACTCAGCACATCGGTGCGTACCATGTAGAAATGGATGACGGCAAAATGATCACCTTCTTAGATACGCCGGGACACGCCGCATTTACCTCAATGCGTGCACGTGGTGCGAAAGCAACGGATATCGTCGTTCTTGTTGTTGCAGCAGATGATGGTGTGATGCCTCAAACCATTGAAGCGATTCAACACGCAAAAGCAGCAGGTGCGCCTTTAGTGGTTGCGGTGAACAAAATTGATAAACCAGAAGCCAACCCAGATCGCGTAGAACAAGAATTACTTCAACACGAAGTGATCTCTGAGAAATTCGGTGGCGATGTACAATTCGTGCCAGTTTCTGCGAAGAAAGGTACCGGTGTTGATGACTTATTAGATGCCATCTTACTTCAATCAGAAGTACTTGAATTAACCGCGGTGAAAGATGGTATGGCAAGTGGTGTGGTGATTGAGTCTTACCTTGATAAAGGTCGTGGTCCGGTTGCGACGATTCTTGTTCAATCAGGTACCTTACGTAAAGGTGATATCGTACTTTGTGGCTTTGAATACGGCCGTGTTCGTGCAATGCGCGATGAAAACGGTAAAGAAATCGATGAAGCAGGTCCATCTATTCCTGTTGAGGTGCTAGGTCTTTCTGGCGTACCTGCAGCTGGTGATGAAGCAACCGTAGTGCGTGATGAGAAAAAAGCTCGTGAAGTAGCATTACACCGTCAAGGTAAGTTCCGTGAAGTGAAACTTGCTCGTCAGCAAAAAGCGAAACTTGAAAATATGTTTAGCAATATGACAGAAGGTGATGTAGCTGAACTGAATATCATTGTGAAAGCAGACGTACAGGGTTCTGTGGAAGCGATTATTCAATCGTTACAAGATCTTTCTACTGATGAAGTGAAAGTAAAAGTAGTGGGCTCTGGTGTAGGTGGTATTTCTGAAACTGATGCAACCTTAGCTGCGGCTTCTAATGCGATTATGGTCGGCTTTAACGTACGTGCGGACGCTTCTGCTCGCCGTATTATCGAAGCAGAAAATATTGACCTTCGTTATTATTCTATCATTTATGAGCTCTTAAATGATGTGAAAGCTGCGATGAGCGGTATGTTACAACCTGAATTCAAACAAGAAATTATTGGTTTGGCTGAAGTGCGTGATGTGTTCAAACATCCGAAATTTGGTGCAATCGCAGGTTGTATGGTGACCGAAGGTGTAGTAAAACGTAACAATCCAATTCGTGTATTACGTGATAATGTGGTAATCTTTGAAGGTGAATTGGAATCTCTCCGTCGCTTTAAAGATGACGTCTCTGAAGTCCGTAATGGTATGGAATGTGGTATCGGCGTTAAAAACTACAATGACGTAAAAGTTGGCGACCAAATCGAGGTGTTTGAAGTCGTTGAAATTAAGCGTTCAATCTAATCGATAAAAGAGCGGTCAAAATTCAACGTATTTTTGACCGCTTTTTAATAAGAGAAATATTATGGCAAGAGAATTTAAACGCAGCGATCGTGTTGCACAAGAATTACAAAAAGAAATCGCCATCATTTTACAACGGGAAGTAAAAGATCCCCGTATTGGCATGGTAACCGTGTCAGATGTGGAAGTATCAAGTGATTTAGCTTATGCAAAAGTGTTTGTCACATTTTTGTTTGATCATGATGAGGTGGCGATTGCACAAGGCATGAAAGGGTTAGAAAAAGCAGCACCTTATATTCGTTCATTAGTGGGTAAAGCAATGCGTTTACGCATTGTGCCAGAAATTCGTTTCTTCTACGATCAATCCTTAGTTGAAGGGATGCGTATGTCTAATTTAGTAACAAACGTAGTACGTGAAGACGAAAAAAAACACGTTGAGGAAAATGACTAATGTCGAGACCTCGCAAGCGTGGGCGTGATATTGATGGTGTATTTTTATTAGATAAGCCACAAGGCATGTCATCGAATGACATTATGCAAAAAGTGAAACGCGTATTCCAAGCGAATAAAGCAGGGCATACCGGTGCGCTTGATCCATTAGCAACTGGTATGCTGCCTATTTGTTTAGGCGAGGCTACAAAGTTTTCACAGTTTTTGTTAGATGCAGATAAACGCTATGTGGTCACAGCAAAATTAGGTGAACGTACGGATACCTCAGATGCAGAAGGACAAGTGGTCGAGACGCGACCTATCAATGTAGAAACATCAAAAATTTTGACCGCACTTGAACAATTCCGTGGTGATATTTTACAAGTGCCAACTATGTTTTCTGCATTAAAGCACAATGGGAAACCGTTGTATGAGTATGCTCGCGCAGGCATTACCGTAGAACGTGAAGCACGTCCTATCACGATTTTTGAGCTAAACTTTATCAAGTATCAAGCACCTTTTCTAACCTTAGAAGTGCATTGTTCGAAAGGAACCTATATCCGTACATTAGTGGATGATTTAGGTGAAGTGTTAGGTTGTGGCGCTCATGTGACAGTGTTACGTCGAACTGCGGTTGCGGATTATCCAACAGAAAAGATGATGACATGGGATGCATTACAGGCGCTTGCAGAGCAAGGTGATCTTGCACAACTTGATCAACATCTTTTACCGACAGATACAGCAGTCAGTAAATTACCCGCATTACAGCTAAATGCCGAGCAAAGTAAAGGTATTGGCTTTGGACAACGTGTCAAATTTGCTAATGAAGCAAAATTACATGGTCAAGTGCGGTTGTTTTCTGACGAGAATATCTTTTTAGGCGTAGCTCTTGTAGATGATAACAATGTGATTCGTCCACAACGCTTGATTACGCAATCTCTCTAATCATTTGCCTTTCTGTTTTAATTCCAGTAATCTCACCTGTAATCTTTTAATTGCAACTATGTAAATAAGATATTACAGGTGAATTATGGATGCTCTTAACCATTTACGTCAGGAAATTGATGCACTCGATCGTGAACTGATTCAACTTTTCGCTAAACGTCTCGAACTGGTAAGCCAGGTAGGAGAAGTTAAGCACGAAAAAGGTTTGCCGATTTATGCACCAGATCGTGAATTAGCCATGTTACAAGCTCGCCGAGAAGAAGCGGCTAAAGCAGGAATCTCTCCACAACTCATTGAAGATGTGCTACGTCGTTTCATGCGTGAATCGTATTCCAATGAAAATCAATTTGGTTTTAAAACCTTGAATCCAGCCATTAACAAAATTGTTATTGTCGGCGGTTACGGAAAAATGGGGCAGTTATTTGCCCGCTATTTGCGTGCTTCTGGTTATCCTATTTCTATTTTAGACCGAAATGATTGGGATGTGGCAGAACGTATTTTAACGAATGCGGATGTTGTTATTGTCTCAGTACCGATTGATCACACGTTAGAAACAATAGAACGTTTAAAACCCTATTTAACAGAAAATATGCTACTGGCGGATCTCACCTCTGTGAAACGTGCGCCCTTGGCTAAAATGTTAGATGTGCATAAAGGGGCAGTGGTTGGGCTGCATCCCATGTTTGGTCCTGATATTGCGAGCATGGCAAAACAAGTTGTCGTGCGTTGTGATGGGCGCTTTAGTGAGCGTTATGAATGGCTACTGGAGCAAATTCAAATCTGGGGTACCAAAATTTATCAAATTGATGCTGCAGAGCATGATCACAATATGACGTACATTCAAGCATTACGTCACTTTTCTACTTTTGCGAATGGTCTGCATCTTTCTAAACAGCCTGTCAATTTAAGCAATTTATTGGCATTATCTTCCCCGATTTATCGTTTGGAATTAGCCATGATAGGTCGTCTATTTGCCCAAGATGCGGCACTTTATGCCGATATTATTATGGATAAGCCAGAAAATTTAGATGTGATTGAAAGCTTGAAGCAAACGTATGAAGAAGCGTTACAATTTTTTGAAAAAGGCGATCGCCAAGGGTTTATTGATGCTTTCCATCAGGTGAGAGAATGGTTTGGGGAGTATTCCGATCAATTCTTGCAGGAAAGTCGTCAGTTATTGCAACAAGCTCATGATTTACGACATGTATAAAATAAAAGTGCGGTTGATTTTCACCGCACTTTTGTTTTGTGATTTATTGTCTTGCCAAGCGTAAATTTTGCGGAATTTCCTCAAAGTTAGAACGGAATGGATTAATATCCAATCCACCACGGCGCGTATAGCGCGCATAGACGGTGAGTTTTTCTGGTTTGGCATAATGCATCAAATCACAGAAAATACGCTCAATACACTGCTCGTGAAACTCATTATGTTGACGGAAAGACACAATGTAGCGGAGAAGTTTTTCGCGATCGATTTGTTTGCCCACATAATGAATTTGTACGGTTCCCCAATCCGGCTGACTGGTGATAAGACAGTTAGATTTCAATAAATGGCTGACTAAGGTTTCCTCCACCACATTATCGGACGTGCAATTTTGCAAAATGTCTGCATCAAATTCGTAGCTGTGGATTTCAATATCCTGATCATCAATGCAATCTCCAGTTAAAGTATCAATACTTTGCCCTTGATAGTGGGGTAATGGATGTAAACGAACTTTGACCTCACCTTGAGCACAAGCGCTTAGGTCTTCACGCATCGTGCGTTCTACGCTAGCAAAATCAGCAAATTGACTTTGGTTAAAGCTGTTTAAATAGAGTTTAAAGCTTTTTGATTCAATTAAATTTTCACTGCGATAATCAATTTCCACATCTGCAATAGCCACTTGTGGCAAACCTTTTGGATTTAACCAAGAAATTTCATAGGCCGTCCAAATATCAGCGCCTTGGGTAAAAGGCTGTTGTTCGGTAATGCCTAAGCCATCACGATTGAGTTTGCGAGGCACGGGTTGTAACAAAGTGCGGTCATAATTTGCCGCATATTCTGTTGCTTGGCCGAGTTTTAAAGATTGAAGACTTTTATCTTGATAGTTCATTTGTTTTCCTAAATGACGAAAGCGTTATAAAAAATTCCACGACACATTCGAGACTAATCGACATTGGTCGCATTTAAAGTAAATTACATCAAATAGTGGCGTTTCTAATGCCCAATTACCACCACATTGCGGGCAACTGCGTTGTTGTTCAGATTCTAAAGAATGGCCTCCGACACGGTATAAATAATAATAGGTCGGTATGCCGCTTTCTTTTTCAATTTCAGCAGCAAGGTAGCGTCCATGTTTAGTAAGCGTGCTATTAACCTCGGCGATTTCATTTAGCGCTTCTTTTTCTAAAACCGAACCATTCATTTGCAGCTGATCGCAAGCTTGCCAATTTTCCTGCCATTTAATCAAATCTTGGCTTAAGTGCGGTTGATTTTTTAATTGTTTATAGAGCGGAATTGGAGAAAAATCTCCTCCGCTATGCAATGGCGAGCAGGATTGCAAATGTGTGGTGTAGAGCATTTGCCATGCTGGTTGGCTACATTCTACGGTGCTGTCCGCATTTAAATCATCGGCAATAATTTGAAAACCTTGAAAATTTAGACCGCTCTTTTCAGCATTTTCCATCGCCTGATTCACAGATTGATTATTGTTTTCGGGTAAAAGGCTATCTTGCTCAGGGCAAATAACGCGCATCGCAAAACCTTGTTCGCCATCTTCTTCCGTTAAATAAAGCGGGATTTCACGGCCGATAATTTGTCCGTTATAACGCCATTGGTCGATGACTGCATTGAGCAAACGGCTTTGTTGGCCAATGTCGTTTTCTAAGGCGGTCAATTTAAAAAAGGGTTCGATCAGATACATAATTACAGATTGTGCAAGATTTCTTCAATTTGTTTTAAACCGTTTAAGCGGGTTTCACTTAAGCGAGAGGCAATGCCAAGTTCATCAAAAAATTGACGGATATTAAATTGTTGTAGTTGATTATTGGTTTGTCCATTGATATTTTGCAGTAACAACCATAACAAACCATTCATAATGCGCGCTTCGCTGTAAGCTTGAAATTGAAACGTGCCGTCATTTTGTTGAATGGTCTTAAACCAAAGTCCTGCTTCGCAGCCTTGAATCGATTGCATTTGAGCCAATTCATCTGGAGAAGGTTGAGGAATATGTTTACCGGCTTGAATAATGAAACGGTAACGTTCTTCCCAATTTTTTGCCTGTTTAATGTTTTCTAGCATGCTAATAACTCTAAGGATTTATCTAATGCCGCAAAAAAAGCATCCACATCTTGCGGGCTGTTATAAGGTGCAAAAGAAAGTCGTAATGTAGTGCGTTCGCCAAGGCGGGCTAAGTAAGGTTGGGCGCAATGTTCGCCAACACGCAACGCAATTTTTTGTTCGCTTAATAGGGTAGCAAGATCTGAAGCTGCAATCCCATCAAAAACAAAACATACAACAGAACTTGGTTGCGGTGAATTAAATAAACGACAATTCGGATAGTTTTTTAACCGCACTTTACTTTGTTCGGCAAGCTTAACGGCATGCGCCTCGGCTGCTTGAAAATCCGATTTTTTGAGCCAATCTAACACCGCACCAAAGCCAATTACGCCCGCAATATTTGGTGTGCCGGCTTCTAATCGATAAGGCAAATCGGCAAAAGTAATGCATTCATGGGAGACGCGCTCAATCATTTTTCCACCGTAAAAAAGCGGTTGTAATAGGGAAAGCGAGCTTAATTTTCCGCTTAATACGCCAATGCCGTTTGGTCCATAGATTTTGTGTGCAGAAAAGGCAATAAAATCCGCATCTAATGCCTGTAAATCAATCTGTATATGACTAACAGCCTGAGCGGCATCTACTAAAATGAGCGCATTGCTATGTTGGCGGATTAGTCGAATTAAATGTTGGATATGTTGTTCCGTTCCCGTTACGTTGGAAACAAAATTGAGTGCCACTAATTTGGTTTTCTCATTTAAGGCTTTAATTAAGGCATTTTCATCAATTAGCCAATTATCCAAAATGGGCAGCACTTTAATTTTCGCGCCGCATTTTTTCGCTGTTTCGTGCCAAGTAACAAAATTAGCATGATGGTCCGCTTGGCTAATTAAAATCTCGTCATCTGCATGCAATGAGGGGAGTAAACCGTTAGCAACCAAATTAATGCTATGAGTTGTTCCAGAAGTCCAAATTACCGCTTTTTCATCTTCCGCATTAATTAAGGTTTTAACTAAGTGACGAGCATTTTCGTATTGTGCTGTTTGCGCCGCTTCATACTGACTACGATGCACAGAACCTGCCGATTGATAAAAAGTAGTCGTTGCATCAATGAGTGCTTGAGGTTTTAATGCCGTCGCTGCATTATCCAAATAGACCACGGCATTTGGCGATGTAAAATAAGGGAATTCATTTTTAAATGATTGATAATCAAAAGCCATGGTTATCTCCGTGTTTGAGTGTTTTTTTCTGTTTACGCCATTCATAAGGGGCAACAGGGTTGGGATCTCGCCATAAGCCGATTTTTTGTTGTTGGGCAAAATCTTGTGCCTGGAAGTAGATTGGATTTTTAGCATATTGCGGATAAACCCAAGCCATGCCGTTTTTCACCATTTCTAAGTTGATGTTTTGTTCTTGTAGATAAACCGTTGCTAAAATACGTTGGTAGCGATCATAACCGGAAACTGACAACGTCACATTTTGTTTGAAAACAAGCTGTGAAAGATATTGTTTGGCTTTCTTTCCAAATGGTTGGCCTTTTTCTGGAGCATCAATTTCTTGTAATCGCACTTTGAATTGTTTTTTAGTGGGTAAGAGGCAAGTTAAGGTGTCGCCATCACTGACTCCCACCACCCAACAAGACACTTGGCGTTCAGCTGAAATTGAAAATTGCGTCCAAAGTGCGGTTAAAAATAAGAAGAATTTTTTAATCATTTGGAATTTCTTTGATCTGCATCGCAAAATTTAGCTAAAATGAATGGGTAATTTTAACAAAAAAAGCGTAAAATAAATTTTAATTATTATTAAAAAAGTTGATAGAGGAAATATGTTACTCCAAAAAGGCGTTCAACTCGCTCGTTCGCTCATCATTTTATACATTATGTTACTACTCGGCAATTTGATTTCTCACTATATCCCCGTGGGGATTCCAGGCAGCATTTGGGGATTATTAATACTTTTTATTGGATTAACCACTCGTATTATTCGCTTGGAATGGATTTATTTTGGTTCTAGCCTGTTGATTCGCTACATGGCGGTACTTTTTGTACCAGTGAGTGTGGGGATTATAAAATATTATGATTTACTTGTTGCTCAATGGAAAATTTTACTCATTCCAAATATTCTAAGTACATTCCTGACACTCTTTATTATCGCATTTCTTGGTAATTATTTGTTTTACAAGCAATCCTTTGCCCATAAACGTCAAAAAGTATTAGAAAAACGTAATATTCAAGCAGATTAAGGTTTCATTATGCAATATGCAATTTATCTTTATACTGGTTTAACAATTTTCGGATTTTGGCTCGCGTTACAAATTAGTAAACGTTGGAAATCCATGATTTTCAATACATTTGTACTGACGGTATCAATTCTGGTGTTGGTTTTAGAAATTGGTGATATCTCTTATGATGATTACATGACGGGTAACGCACCAATTAATAATTTACTCGGTTTAAGTATCGTGGCACTTGCATTGCCATTGTATGAGCAGCTTCGTCAAATTGCGAAACAGTGGAAAATTATTCTTTCTGTGGTGACATTAGCTTCTTTGTTTTCTATGTTTACCGGTGCCATTTTTGCGATTATTTTAGGTGCGAGTCCTGAAATGGTGGCGACCGTATTACCAAAATCAATTACCACGCCAATTGCGATGGAAGTGTCTTCTCATTTAGGCGGTATTCCAGCTGTTACAGCCGTAGGTGTGATTGTTGCAGGTTTGCAAGGTTCGGTTTTTGGTTATCTCATCTTGAAAAAGATTGGTATTAAACAACAAGAAGCCGTGGGTTTATCTGTTGGAGCCGTTTCTCACGCATTAGGCACGGTAAGCTGTATGGAAGCCGATCCGAAAGCCGGTAGTTATAGTTCGATTTCTTTGGTACTTTGCGGTATTATGAGCTCAATTTTAGCCCCCTTAGTATTCAAAGTTATCCATCTATTTTTATGAGAACCCAATTAGCTGATTTTTGGACTGAACGTTTCCTTCCTGATCCGCCTCGCGAAAAAGATCACCGACCTCCATTTCGTCGTGATCGCGGGCGGATTTTACATTCCGCCGCTTTCCGTTGTTTACAAGCCAAAACACAGATTCATGCTGTGGGCGAAAATGATTTTTATCGCACGCGCCTAACTCATTCTCTAGAAGTGGCACAAATCGGTAGCAGCCTTGTTTCCCAATTAAAATTTGCGGAAAGTTATGTTGCTATTTCAGACCAGCTTCATATCGAAAAAAGTGAATTACAGAAACAACTCAAGCCTTTATTACCAAGCAATGATTTAATTGAAAGTTTGTGCTTTGCGCATGATATTGGTCATCCGCCGTTTGGTCATGGTGGGGAAGTAGCGCTTAATTATATGATGCGCAATCATGGCGGCTTTGAAGGCAATGCGCAGACATTTCGTATTATTACTAAACTCGAGCCTTATACTGAAACGGCTGGGATGAATTTAACGCGTCGTGCCATTTTAGGTGTGGTGAAATATCCGAATATGTTAGACTTATCTTCCCCTCAATATGCCCAGTTGCCGCATACTGAAAACGCTGATCCGCGTTATGTCAAAATTAGCGACTGGAAGCCTGGAAAAGGGTTATTCCGTGATGACGTCACAATGTTTACTTGGTTGTTGCAAAACCTTTCTGAAAATGACCTCACTTTGTTTGGTTCATTTCAAAAAGTGCGGTCAAATCCTGCTGAGTTTTTAAAAACACAATTTAAATCTTTAGATTGCAGCATTATGGAATTGGCGGATGATATTGCGTATGGCGTGCATGATTTAGAAGATGCGATTGTGACTGGTGTAGTAAATCAACATCAGTGGCAAGAAGCATTGGCTGAACTTAAAACAATTCCTTCAGATTGGTTGACAAAAAATATAGAACAAGTCAGCCAACGATTGTTCTCCAATCATCATTTTGAGCGTAAAAATGCCATTGGTGCATTAGTGAATTTCTTTATCACCCATGTGCGCTGGAAAGTCACCGGCAATTTTGATGAGCCTTTGTTACGTTATAACACGGAATTACCACAAGATGTGATTGCGGCATTAAATGTGTTCAAAAAGTTTGTGTGGAAATACGTGATTCGCCATGTCGAAACGCAGCGTATCGAATATAAAGGACAACGCATTCTCACCGAAATGTTCCAGATTTTTGAGTCTGACCCCGAACGTTTATTGCCAACGAATACGGCTAATCGTTGGAGAAATGCACCAGAACAGGGCAAAAAACGTATTATTTGTGACTATATCGCAGGCATGTCAGATGCCTATGCCTTAAAGGTTTATCACCAGCTTTAAAGTGCGGTTATTTTTATTGATATTTTGAATTTATAGGACAATTTTGTGGCATTAATTAGTTTAACTAACGCTTATCTTTCTTTTAGTGATCATCCGTTACTTGATCACGCTGAACTTCATATTGAACCAAATGAGCGCGTGTGTTTGGTGGGGCGTAATGGTGCAGGTAAATCGACTTTATTAAAAATTATTGCACAGCAAGTCACCATGGATGACGGCAAAGTGCAGTATGAAAAAGATTTAGTGGTTTCACGTTTAGAACAAGATCCGCCTCGCCATGCTGAAGGGAATGTATTTGATTATGTAGCAGAAGGCATTGAGCATTTAGCGGATTTATTAAAGGAATATCACCATATTTCACAAGAGTTGACACAAAATTACAGCGAACAAACTCTTAACCTGCTGGCACAAGTGCAAGCCAAATTAGAGCATGCCAACGGCTGGCAATTTGAAAATAAAATCAATGAAGTTCTGCAAAAGCTCGAGTTAAATCCTGATACTAAATTAGCCGATTTATCGGGTGGTTGGTTGCGTAAAGCCGCCCTTGCTCGTGCGTTGGTGTGTAACCCCGATGTCTTGTTATTAGATGAACCGACTAACCACTTGGATGTGGATGCAATCGAATGGTTAGAAAACTTCTTATTAGAATTTACCGGAAGTATTGTGTTTATTTCCCACGACCGTTCTTTTATCCGCAAAATGGCAACTCGTATTGTTGATTTAGATCGCGGGAAATTAGTGTCTTATCCAGGTAACTATGATTTATACCTCACCGCTAAAGAGGAAAGTTTACGTGTCGAAGCATTGCAAAATGAACTTTTTGATAAGCGTTTAGCACAAGAAGAGGTCTGGATTCGTCAAGGGATTAAAGCTCGCCGTACGCGTAATGAAGGCCGTGTGCGTGCTTTAAAAGCTATGCGTGAAGAACGTCGCCAACGTCGTGAGGTGATGGGTACTGCTAAGTTACAATTAGATAACTCAAGTCGTTCTGGCAAAATCGTATTTGAAATGGAAAATGTGAGCTATGAGATTGAAGGCAAACAGCTGCTCAAAGATTTCAGCACGACCATTTTACGCGGCGATAAAATTGCATTGGTTGGCCCAAATGGCTGCGGAAAAACCACCTTTATTAAACTTTTATTAGGTGAAATCAAGCCAACCAGCGGTCGCATTCACTGTGGTACAAAATTAGATATCGCTTATTTTGACCAATACCGCGCTGATCTTGATCCGGAAAAAACAGTGATGGATAACGTTGCCGATGGCAAGCAGGATATTGAAGTCAATGGTGTAAAACGTCATGTGTTGGGCTATTTGCAGGATTTCTTATTTCCACCCAAACGCGCCATGACACCCGTAAAAGCGCTTTCAGGTGGTGAACGTAACCGTTTATTATTGGCTAAATTATTACTAAAACCTAATAATCTATTGATTCTCGATGAACCAACCAATGACTTGGATGTAGAAACCTTAGAATTATTAGAGGAAATTCTCACGGATTATCAAGGCACCTTATTGATTGTCAGCCATGATCGTCAGTTTATTGATAACGTCGCAACGGAGTGCTATTTCTTTGAAGGCGATGGCGTATTGAATAAATACGTAGGTGGTTTCTTTGACGCGAAAGGACAACAAGCCAATTACTTTGCGATGAAAGCAGAGCAAGAGACTCAAAAATCCAAAAAAGAAGCACCAAAAGTACAGGAAAGTGCGGTCAAAAATGATGTTGTTTCTCAAAAGCCGAAATCCGTTAAACTTTCTTACAAAGAGCAACGTGAGTTAGAACTGCTACCACAATTGTTGGAAGAATTGGAAGAGAAAATTACCGCACTTCAAGCTGAAATTGGTGATCCTCACTTTTTCCAACAAGCCCATGATGTAACAGATGCTAAGCTTAAGGAATTATCAGACACTGAAGCTGAACTTGAAACAGCTTTCCTCCGTTGGGAAGAACTTGAAGAGAAGAAGACCCAAGCTGAAGCAAAATAGAGGATAGATAAAAAGAAACCGAGCTAAATAGCTCGGTTTTTTTATTAAATATTACTGATAAAAATCACCAAAATAATCACAGGAACCACAAATTTGACATAGTTAAACCAAATTGTGGTGAAGAGCGAATTTGGTGTTGGTGATAGTTCTTTTTTCGCATCATCTTTTAACACGAAACCAACGAAAATGGCACAGCCAAGTGCGGTCAGCATAAAGAGAATATTTCCGCTGACGAAATCGAAGGCATCGAAAATGCTTTTACCGAAAATGGTGACATCTTTCAAAAGGTTATCACCTAGAATAGATGGCAAGTTACCTAATAAGAAAATCCCCATTAAGGTAACAAAAATCGCTTTACCACGGCGCATTCTGAGTTTTTCTTGTAATGCGGTGATGATGACTTCGTAAATCGTGATTGATGTGGTTAATGCCGCAATAAGCAATAAACCGAAGAACACGATAGCAAAGAATTTACCCGCCCATAAATGTGAGAATACAATTGGTAAACTTTGGAAAACCAAGGTTGGCCCGGCGTTAGGTTCAATGCCGAATGTGAATAATGATGGGAAGATCATAAAACCACATAACACAGCGATAATGGTGTTAGTGAAGCCTGTAATAACGGCTGTGTGAATAAGGTTTTCTTCTTTGTTTAAATAGCTGGAGAGGGTAATCAATACACCGAAACCAAGGCTTAATGCGAAGAATACTTGCCCTAATACGAAGATGAATAATTTAGGGGTGATTTTGCTGAAATCAGGTTTTAAGTAGAAAGTCACACCTTCCATTGCGCCAGGTAAGGTGAGGTTACGAATCACCATACCAATTAGGAAGATAAAGAGTAATGGCATTAAGTATTTCACGGAACGTTCAATCCCGCCAATGATACCTTTCGCTAAAATAATGTAATTCACTGCCACAAATAGGAATGTGTAGAGCATGATTTCCCATGGACTATTGCTGATGTGTAAATCGTAGAAATCTTTGGCCACTTCTTTTGTAATTGGGGCGCTAATATCAAGGGTGTTATTCATCAGGCTGATGATATAAGACATCACCCAACCACCAAGCACCATATAATAGGCCATGATACCAAATGCGCCAAGAAGCCCCATATAACCGATAATTTTCCAATATTTGGAGATGTTTTTACCTTTATCTTGGATTTTATCGCCAAAGGCATCAATGGAATTTACACGTAAACGGCGACCAATGACGTTCTCTACTAAAATCATTGGGATACCAATCACAATCATCGCAATACAAAAGAGGAGTACATAGGCACCACCGCCATTTTCACCCACTAAATAAGGAAAGCGCCATGTTGCCCCAAAGCCAACTGTCGCTCCCGCAACGGTGAGCACATAAGTTAGTCGACTAGACCAAGTTTGGCGAGATTGATTGTTTGTTGTCATAATATATTCCGTTTAATTGTATTCGTTTAATAATCTGTTTTTTCTTTGTATTCGCAGAGGTCTTCAATTAAGCAAGCTCCGCAGCGAGGTTTGCGGGCAATGCAGGTATAACGCCCGTGCAAAATAAGCCAGTGATGCACATCGACTTTAAATTCTTTAGGCACAACTTTGAGCAGTTTTTCTTCTACTTTTACCACATCTTTGCCTGGGGCAAAATTCGTGCGGTTGCATACGCGAAAAATATGGGTATCCACTGCAATAGTTGGGTGGCCGAAAGCGGTATTTAATACCACATTCGCTGTTTTTCTACCAACCCCCGCAAGGGCTTCTAAGGCTTCACGGCTTTCAGGTACTTCGCCGTTATGTTTCTCAACTAAATCACGGCAGGTTTTAATAATATTTTCTGCTTTGCTGTTATAAAGCCCGATGGTTTTAATGTATCCTTTTAAACCCTCTAAGCCAAGATCTAAAATGGCTTGTGGTGTATTCGCCACAGGGAATAATTTTGCCGTCGCTTTATTGACACCTTTATCGGTGGCTTGGGCCGATAAGATCACGGCGATGAGTAATTCGAAAGGCGAATTATACTCTAATTCCGTGGTGGGATGCGGGTTTTGCTCCCGAAGTCGAGTGAGTATTTCAATTCGTTTAGCTTGGTTCATTTTTTCATATCAATTCGGTTTTTAATCGCCAATAGGATACCTAATCCAATAAATGCACCTGGCGGAAGAATAAAGAGTAAAAAGCTACTATCCGTTTGGTAAATATGTAATGTAAGGAATTTCGCACCTTGGCCAAATAAATTTTCAATGCCCTCAAAAAGGGTACCTTGACCTAAGATTTCACGTAACGCACCTAATACAGTGATACTTAATGCCATGCCTAATCCCATTGAAAAACCATCCCAGGCAGCATGTGCAACGCTATTTTTAGAGGCAAAGGCTTCTGCTCGACCGATGACGATACAGTTGGTCACTATTAAAGGAATAAAAATCCCGAGGGCTTGATAGAGCGTATAGGTATAAGCATTCATCAATAATTGCACCACGGTTACAGTGGTCGCAATAATCATCACATAAATTGGAATGCGAATATCATGAGGAATTTGCTTACGAAAGAGCGAAACAACTGTATTGGTGCAAGTTAAAACCAACATAGTCGCAAGCCCTAAACCTAAGGAATTTGTTGCAGTACTCGAAACAGCTAAGAGCGGACAAAGCCCCAATAATTGCACGAGGGTTGAGTTGTTTTTCCATACGCCCTGAATAAAGATTTCTTTCCAAACAGAAGGCGTTTGCGTTATTTCTTCTGAATTTTCAACCGCACTTTGCTCATCAAGTGCGGTCGTTTTTTCGGTTAAATCAGTCATAATAAATATCCTATTGCGCGTATTTTTTTGCCATCTCGTTGAGTAATACTTCATTTTCAAGCATCACGAGAGCAGAGCGTTTTACTTGATTAACAATCGCGCGCGGCGTAATTGTTGCGCCGGAAAATTGATCAAATTTACCGCCATCTTTTTTGACTGCCCAATCTTTTAGGCTTTCGGGCACAATAACCTGGTTTGTAAAACTCAAAATCCAGTCAGAAATGCGAAGTTCGATTTTATCGCCCAATCCTGGAGTTTCATGATGTTCGATGACTCGCACACCTAAAACTTCACCTTTTGGTGTCATACCCACTAATAAACGGATATTCCCTGAATAACCATCAGGTGCTGTCGTTTCATAAGCATAGGCGGTTGGCACATGATCTTTGATCGCAAAATAGACTTTTTGAATACCTTTGAGTTTATCTTGCTCGGACGTTTCTACGCTTTCAAGCAAGTTATTATTAAAATAATCCTGAGGGATGACTTGGAGCAATAAGGCTTTTTGGTGTTCAGCCATGGCTTCATCAATTTTATCTTTTGTCAGCATATAAATG
This sequence comes from Haemophilus sp. CCUG 60358, assembly GCF_001679485.1. Taxonomy (GTDB): domain Bacteria; phylum Pseudomonadota; class Gammaproteobacteria; order Enterobacterales; family Pasteurellaceae; genus Haemophilus_D. Next base: position 88,129 of record NZ_LZOZ01000019.1, on the reverse strand, counting down.
CCTGCAGAAACAGCGGTACATACAAGCGCAATAAAACCTAATAACAAACCAAAACGGGAGGTGACTTTAAAAATACCCATTATTTTCTCCCTTTTGCAAAGTGTCCAGCTACACGAGGACGGGTGTAGTAGTCGATAAGTGGCACACAAATATTACTTAACAAAATCGCAAATGCCACGCCGTCAGGATAGTTTCCAAAGTAACGAATGAGGTAAACCAATAGTCCAACCAAAGCACCAAATACAAGCTTACCACGAGGTGTAATAGAAGCTGTGACAGGGTCAGTCGCAATAAAGAATGCGCCGAACATCATGGCGCCGCTAAAGAGTTGGCTTATCATACTTAAATGATGATGGCCTGACATTGCAGTGATTGTTGCTAAGGTCACAAAGGTCACGAGCATTGAAACGGGAATTTGCCAGTGAATTTTTTTCTTTAAGATTAATACAATCCCACCAAGCATGAATGCCAAATTAACCTGCCACCAACCTTCAGCAAAATCAGTCCCGTTTTGTAATAAAATCGGTAATTTTACAAAATCATGAAATACGCTTTCATCGCCTTGATGTAAGTTATAGAAGATTTTTGCACTGTCTAATGGTGTCGCTTGTGTAATTCCATCAATGGAATGAACAAGTTGACTCAAACTAAATCCATCAGTGGTTAAGCCTGTGAAAATTAAAGAAAGAGAATCAGCAAATGTTGGTGGTTCATTTAATAATGAAATCGGTGGCATCCAACTTGTCATTTGTAGAGGGAAAGAAATCAATAGTACTACATATCCCACCATAGCCGGATTAAACGGGTTTTGTCCCAAGCCACCGTAAACGTGTTTGCCTAGAATAACAGCGGAAAGCGTACCAATTAAAATCACCCAATAAGGTGCATAAGGCGGAATCGCCATCGCTAAAATTAAGGCAGTAAGTACCACACTAAAATCTGAAATATAGACAAGATTTGGCTTATTACGCAATTTAGTCACAATAAACTCAAGTAATAATGCGAAAGAAATAGCCAATGCGGATTGCACCAAAACACCCATTCCAAAATAATAAATCTGCGTGAGCAGAGCAGGCAGCATGGCTGCAATCACCCATAACATAATACGGGCGGTTAATTTGCCTGAATGGGTATGAGGCGAACTCTCCATTTTCTTAAACATAATCTTTTCCTGCGTTATTCTGTTTCTTTGGCTGCTTCAGCAGCCGATTTTTTTGCTTTAGCTCTTGCTATGGCTGCTGCGATAGCGGCTTTTTTCGGATCAAGTGCGGTTGGATTTTCATCTGTTTTTTCGACCGAGCTTTCAGTTGCATGTGTCGCAACAGTTTCATCTTGAGCAGCAGCTTTCTTAGCTTTGGCTCTCGCAATGGCTGCAGCTACGGCGGCTTTTTTCGGATCAAGTGCGGTTGGATTTTCATCTGTTTTTTCGACCGCACTTTCAGTTGCATGTGTTGCAACTGTTTCATCTTGAGCAGCAGCTTTCTTGGCCTTCGCTCTTGCTAGAGCAGCTGCAACAGCCGCTTTTTTCGCATCTTTTTCGTCAGTTTGTGACGTTGTTGCATCCGTCACAGCGCCAGTATCTGCTTGTGCTTGTTGTTTAGCTAGGCGACGGGCTTTACGCTGCTCCATGAGCTCATGGTTATCCGGTAAGATTTCGCCTTTCTCAGATACGATAGTTTTTGTTTCTTTATTTGCGGCTGAACCCGCTTGTTTTGCTTTCAGGCGTTCTAATGCCGCTTTAACTGGGTCTTCACCTTTTTGTTTTGCAAGTTCTTCACGGCGAGCTTCTGCAGCACGTTGTGAACGAGCTTTACGCTCTTGTTCTTCACGCTCCATACGAGCTTGTTTTGCTTCAAAACGGATTTTAGCCTCTTCGGCTTTTTTCGCTTTTTCTTTAATTTCCCAAATTTTAGCTTTTTCTTGTCGGAAATATTGAATAAGCGGAATATGGCTTGGGCAAACATAAGCACACACGCCACATTCAATACAATCTTTTAAGCTGTATTCTTCAGATTTTTGGTGATCTTCACTGCGAGCATACCAATAAAGTTGCTGTGGCATTAAATTGACAGGGCAAGCATCAGAACAAGCAGAGCAGCGGATACAAGATTGTTCCGGCTCGGGTTCACCATATTCAAAATGATCAGGTGCCAATAGACAGTTAATTAATTTGGTGACGGGTGCGTTGAGATCAGAAAGTTGTAATCCCATCATTGGTCCGCCTGCAAAAACAGGGAAGCGTTCGTCATATTGATAGCCAACTTGCGCCAATAAGTGATCAACCGGTGTGCCCAAGCGAACCCAGTAGTTGCCTTTCTCTGAAATTTTATCACCAGTCAGCGTAACGACACGCTCAATTAAAGGCTCATCATTAATGACCGCTCTTTTCACCGCAAAAGCTGTACCGACATTATGCATCAATACGCCAATATCGTAAGAACGTCCGCCACTTGGCACTTCCATGCCGGTAAGCAAATAAATCAGTTGTTTGGCAGCACCAGATGGATATTTAGTTGGAATAACGCGCAATTCAATATCATTTGCACCATGCAGCGATTGTTGAATAGCTTGAATCGCTTCGGGTTTATTGTCTTCAACCGCAATCACCACTTTTTCAGGACGTAAGATATAACGTAAGATGCGAATCCCTTCGATCATTTCATCCGTGTAATCACGCATTAAGCGGTCATCACAGGTAATATAGGGTTCGCATTCCGCGCCATTAATAATTAAGAGTTTAACTTTCTTTTCAGCTGATTGGATTTTGGCGGCAGTCGGGAATACCGCACCACCTAAGCCGGCAACGCCTGCTTGATAAATACGATCAATGAGTTGTTCGACAGGTTGTGTGAAAAATTCTTCAAGTGGAAATTGCTCACGCCATTTATCCAAGCCATCCGCTTGAATATGAATCATGTCCTCGGTTAAACCAGAAGGATGGGGCGCAACATGTTTTCCGATAAACTTTACGGTACCAGAAGTCGGCGCATGAACAGGTAAGGCTCTTAAACCATCACCTTGTGTTAGAGGCTGGCCTTTAAGCACATAATCACCTTCTTTAACTAATAGATTTCCTGCAGTGCCAGCGTGTTGTTTAATCGGCACGTAAAAATCATGAGCAAGTTCTGATTGCTGAATAGGGGATTGGTTTGATTGAGATTTCATTTCAGGAGGATGAATCCCGCCTTTGAAATCCCAAATTTTGCCGGAGTTAAATCTTGTTAATACATCAGCCATATTATTCCGACTCCCCAACCACTAATTTTTTCTCGATTTCTGTGGTATTTACAACCGGAATGACTAATTTAGGATCAAATTTCCAGTTCCAATTATCAATATCTTTTTTCACTTTAATCATGGAAATACAATCTGTCGGACAAGGTGCTACGCAAAGTTCACAGCCCGTACAGAGATCAGGAATAATAGTATGCATGGCTTTGTTTGTACCAATAATGGCATCAACAGGGCAGGCTTGAATACATTTGGTACAGCCAATACACATATTTTCATCAATAAAAGCAACCATTTCTTCAGGTTCAGCGACATCATCCATTGCTGGGACATCAACGCCCATGATTTCGGCAATTTTTACTACCGTCGGACGACCACCTGGCACGCATTTTGTGATAACGTCACCATTAGCAATTGCTTCAGCATAAGGCTTACAGCCAGGATAGCCGCATTGCCCACATTGGCTTTGCGGTAAGATAGCATCAATTTTTTCGACGATAGGATCAGCTTCGACTTTTAATTTAATCGAAGCAAAGCCTAAAATCGCGCCAAAAATTAAAGCGAGAACGGTTACTGAAATTAAGATAAACATTATTTTTTAGTGTTATTCCAAAATAATCCGAGAAAAATCACTGTTACAGTAATAAACATCAAGAGATAAATCATTTTACTAATCCGGCGAAGCCCATAAAGGCGAGAGACATCAAACCGGCCGTAATTAATGCGATAGACGAGCCACGAAACGTAATAGGGACATCTGCAGCAACAAGGCGTTCACGCAACGCGGCAAATAAAACTAAAACCAGCGCAAAACCTAAAGAGGCGCCAAAACCATAAATGACGGATTCGGTTAAATTGTGTGCCAAATTGACGTTTAATAATGCCACGCCGAGTACGGCACAGTTTGTGGTAATCAGTGGTAAGAAAATCCCTAATAAGCGATAAAGTGATGGACTCGTTTTATTGATTACCATTTCGGTAAATTGAACCACGACGGCAATCACTAAAATGAACACTAATGTGCGCAAGAAGGTGGCATTTAGTGGCATTAAAATATAATTATCGACTAAATAAGAACACAATGATGCGACGGTTAATACGAACGTCGTAGCAAGCCCCATACCAATTGCTGTTTCAATTTTTTTGGACACACCCATAAATGGACAAAGTCCTAAGAATTTGACCAAAACGAAGTTATTGATTAATGCAGTGCTGATAATAAGTAGAATGTAATGTGTCATTGCGTCTAAATTTATTTTATATAAGTGGCGTATTATCCCTGTTTATCGCCTTGAGAACAATAAAAAATTCGGGGTAGTGCGGTCAGTTTTTCCTTTGTTTTTTTATTTTGCAATCAGTTCTTTCTGACTATGTTGAAAATAGCGATATAACTGAGGTAGCAATTGATAAATCAAGTTAAGTTGCTGGTATGGCAACGCAAAGACCGCATTGTTTTTGGCTTGAGTTTCATCCCACTGAATTTTTTTGAGACTTTGTTCAATGCTATTTTGGAGTTTTTCAAAGATTTCTGGACGAAGCTTTTCAATATTTTCCAGTGCATATAAAACCTTTTTCGCAACAGGATAAAAATCTGACAAAAATTCGGTAGTTTGTTGTAATTGCGCCATTTTATTGCGATATGCCCCTAAAGCAGAAATATAGCTCAATAAGGAATAATTCATTTTTAACAAGTCAAAACCTTCCTGCAAATAAGCTTGATATTTCTTCGGTTCGTTGTTCATATTGGAAAGCGTGGTACTTAATGCTGCCGCATATTGATGAGCATTACGGCGTGCAATACGGTATTTTAAATTATCGCTTTTACCAAATTGCAGTTGGCTAATAATGTGTAAGAAATATTGTGCATCACTTTGAATCGCTTGACGGCTCACTTTATCGAGTTGGAGATATTTCCAATCCGGCCATAAATAAGAAACGGCAAACCATGCAATGGCTGAACCTAATACGGTATCAATCAGGCGAGGGAAGAGCGCTGATTGTGTGTCAAATCCCATCACATCAAAACTGATCAATACTTGCAAGGTAATAAAGAACGTGGAGAAACTGTAATTATTACTGCGGAAAAAGAAAAAGAGCGTACTGGTCACCACCATTAAGCCTAGTTTCATCTCTAATGTTGGGTTGAGGTAAGGTAATAAAGAGCCAATAATTACCCCTAAAATCGTACCAATAATACGCTGACGTAACCGCACTTTCGTCGCTGAATAGTTTGGCTGACACACAAAGACTGCAGTAAGTAAAATCCAGTAACCTAAATTAAATTGGAAAAATTCAACAATTGCGCAACACAAAAACACCACGATAGACAAACGTACAGCATGGCGGAAAAGTGGTGATTCAAAAGTGAAATTACTTCCAATAACAGAAAGAATATTTTTTAAGCCCGTAATTTGTTCGGTATGGATCTGTGCAGTTTGCTCATTTTCACTGGTTTCTTGCTCGAGCTGACGTAGCTGCCAGTTAATGCTTTGCAGATTATCAATAAGTGTTTGAAGGGCTAGCAAAACATTGTTTTGATTGGTATGTTCTTTGCTATAAAGTTCAAGGGATTGAATTGTGCCCATCAATGCTTTTTCTACGCGAATATTATAGTGATAAGGCGTATTCTGACGCAGGCAAGCCGTAATATCGTGACAGGCTTGCGCTTGTAATTCGAGCAAACGCTGAATGCGGAAAATTAAATCTGTATTTTTGAGTTGCTCTGCAATTTGTCGATAATCAAAATATGTGGAATTCGCACGTTCATGAATGTCTTGCGCTGCAAAATAATAGCGAATCATACGTTGTGTGCGAGCATGTCGATGTTGTCCACGAATGCGATAGAAAAGTGCTGTTCTGGCTTGGTTAAAGGCATCCACCACGTTGGTGTTTTTCATCGCAAAATTAAGATGTTTTTTCTCGATTTCATCAATTTCATCAGGATCAAAAAATTCTGATTTGGCATCTAAATAATTACCGAGGGCACAAAAAGCTTTTGCGACACTTTCTTGGACAGGACGGTTAGGGAAAAAAAGGTAAACGATGATGGTCACAATACTGTAGAGTAAGGTGCCCAATAAAATCATTACAGGATTAATAAACCAGCTTGCAGAATTATCCGGTGTATAAGTGAGGGTGGTATAAATGGCTACCACCAGTGTACCAAAAGCAATAGTACGATAACGTTCACCTACAGCGCCAACCATCGTAAATAAAAAGGTGATGATGGTCATCAACAATACATATTGGATAGGTTGACCAATATTAAGCTGAACGATGAAGGTTGAAATAGAAAAGGCAATTAATGTGTAAAAGATATTTTTTAATCGTCCAGTGAGGCGATTATCTAAATCCACCAAACCGCCTGCAATAATCCCTAAAATTAACGGCATGGATTGCGTGGAAATATCAAAAAACCAGACACCGAACTCTGCGATATTCACTGCAATAAAAATAGGTATTGAAGCGATTATTTTTGCATTAAGCCATTGGTTCATGTTGATATCCTTGCTTATTGTGTGACTAAAAATTGGATGATAAAAAAGTGAGCGGGAAGGCTCACTTCTTTATCAAATAGCGGTTAAAAAACGATTATTTTTGTTTTTTCGCCCAGTTTAAGAAACGAGTTTGAGTTTCTTTATCGGCTTGTTGGAACCAGTATTGTAATTGTTGTTCAGCAACGTTTTCACCTTGTACAACAACTTTGCCTTTCGCAGCTTTTCCTGACGCTGCAGGCATCATTCCAACTGCAGGAGCAGCTAAAGCAGAAACTGCTGCTGACGCATTTGATGCATTATATTCAGCTAAATCGTTAACAATATTCGCTGCTGGGAATAAACCTTCTTGTTTTAAAGTATCGATTTTAGCATCAATCACATTACCTGATTTCGTTTTAACAGTAATTTGTGGTTGAGCATTGAATTTCTCACCATCTTCTTTGGAGCGAATTTTTTCTGCAGATACCACAACATCATCAGCAGGACTTTGGAAAGTCACAATAATTGGGTTAGATTCAAAAAGCGCTTGGCTAGAACCAGTACCAACGATTTCACCTAAACGTACTACAACTTGTTGTGTTTGGTTTGCTTCAGCGTTGAATGATTTTTTTTCTTTTAGAATGGATTTGCTGGCTTTTTGGCCGTTGATTGCAAGAAATTCAAGGTTTGATGATGCTGTCACCATTCCTGCTAAGCTGCTCGTACTCACTGCAAGCGCAACAACACCTAAAGCAAACTTACATAATTTCATAATTACTCCTTTTATTTTTTGAATGAAATTAGATGGTTGTAATGCTATGCTAAATTTTAAAAAATGGGAATAGGAAAGTGCGGTTAATTTTTAAAAAGTTTTTGTAATAAAGGAGCAAATCATGGCAAAACGATTTGTCGTATATGGTCGAGTTCAAGGGGTAGGATTTCGTTATTTTACTTGGAAAGAAGCGGAGAGAATTGGCATTAAAGGCACCGTCAGAAATTGTGTCGATGGAAGCGTGGAAATTGTTGCCGAAGGTAATGACGAACAACTACAGGATTTTTATAATTGGTTAAAAGTCGGCCCTAGAACTGCAAGTGTTGAACGAGTTTTAGAGGATAATATTGAAAATAAACGCTATCCTGACTTTTCTATTATTCACCGTTAAAACTGACCGTACTTTACAGCGTTAATTGATACTCGTAGAATACGCCGCTTATTTATAAATAGGAAAAATTATGCGTAATCAAACAAAACTTCATCTTCAACAATTACAGCTTGCGATGCAAAAGCTTGATTTATGGCAAGCGGTTCCGCCTTCACAAGACGCTTTTTTAAGTGAAGAGCCTTTTGCTATTGATACCATGTCGCCAGAAGAGTGGTTGCAATGGATTTTCATCCCAAGAATGTTCGCATTACTCGAAAGCGGGGCTGATTTGCCTTCACAAGTTGCGGTATCCCCTTATTTAGAGGAAGCATTTAAAGAGGCAGAAGAAGATTTTTTAGTGGAATTATTAACACCGTTACGTGAATTAGAAGCCTTATTACAAAATCAATAAATGTTAGAAATTTTATATCAAGATGAATATCTTGTCGCCGTCAATAAACCAGCAGGCATGTTGGTGCATCGTAGTTGGCTTGATACTCATGAAACACAATTTGTGATGCAAACCTTGCGCGATCAAATCGGGCAGCATGTTTTTCCTATTCATCGATTAGATCGCCCAACATCAGGTGTATTGCTATTTGCCTTAAATAGTGAAATAGCAAATTTAATGTGTCAGCAATTTGAACAGAAAACGGTGCAAAAATCTTATTTAGCGATTGTGCGAGGTTATTTGCAAGGCGAAGGACGGATTGATTATCCCCTTAAAATCCAATTAGATAAGATCGCCGATAAGTTTGCGCAAGAAGATAAAACACCACAAGAGGCCGTGACGGATTATGAAGGCTTAAACATTATGGAAATGCCTTATGCTGTAGGGCGTTATCAAACCACGAGATATTCATTAGTGAAGCTAATTCCCCAAACGGGCAGAAAACATCAGTTACGACGTCACATGAAGCATATCTTTCATCCTATTTTAGGTGATACACAATATGGTGATTTACATCAAAATCGTGCTTTAACAGAATATTCTGGCTGTCAGCGTTTATTTTTACACGCAGATACACTTATTTTTGAGCATCCTATTCATTTTACCAAAATAGAAATTAAGGCTGGTTTAGATGAACAATGGAAGCACGTGATGGAATTATTTAATTGGTCAATTTAACGAGAAGAAATAATGTTAGATATTAATTTAACCCATGAACAACAACAAAAAGCAGTAGAACAAATTCAGGAATTAATGGCGCAAGGAATTAGTAGCGGCGAAGCAATTCAAATTGTGGCAAAAGCATTACGTGAAATTCATCAAAAAGATGAGAAAGAGACTTCTGATAATAAATAAGTAAAAATTTTGTGATCAATGTATCATTTTTAAAGTTTCGTTGTTGCATAAAAAAATAAAATGTTTGAATATATTTCCAATTGAGGTGATAAGGCATGAGTCTTATTGTTTTTAAGTATTAAGGGCGAAGCCTATAGAGGTCTACTATGGAAATTGGTGTAGTAAAATGGTTTAACAACGCAAAAGGATTTGGGTTTATTTCTGCAGAAGGCGTGGATACAGACATTTTTGCACATTATTCAGCGATTGAAATGGATGGTTACCGTTCATTAAAAGCAGGTCAACGTGTGCAATTTGAAGTGATTCACGGCGACAAAGGATCTCACGCCACAAAAATTATTCCGATTGCGGAATAGGCGAAACGCTAAAAACGTTTCAAAATCTTCTCTATTTAGCATAATCAAAAGCCAAGGTTTCGACCTTGGCTTTTTTTCATCTTATTTATTGAGTAAATTTTTCAAACCGGCTTTCATTGCCGTCATTTGGCTTTCATATAATGCTTTGCTTTCACGTTCATCAATCATATAAGTGATGGTTTCAGAAAGTGTCATTTTCATTTTTCGCGAATATTTAGATAAACGAAGCCAAACACCATATTCTAAATCAATAGATTTTTTCTTCGTTGATTGTTTTTCTGCATTAAAAAAACGTTTACGTCTTGCACGAATAGCCTGATCAAGCTTAATAGGTAAATCAAGAGAAAGGTGATTTTTAATCCATTCCTCGATTTTTTCAGGATAATTCTGACATTCTATTAATTCTTGAACTTTGCTTTCTTCTAAGCTTTTTTCTTCATAACGGGTAATTTTTTCCCCTTCGCGATGTTTGCGAATGAGATAAATCCATTTCCAGTTTGCTTCTTGGTTTTCTAATTTCTGATATTTCATCGTTTTATTATACTTTTTAGTGACGTGGTAACCTCATAAATATACGCGCTTTAAACAAAATTTTCCAGTAGATTTTTATAACGGATTTTCACTCAGTGTGAAGTGTGCGATAATACCGCCAATTTAATTAAAGCGAGATATGTCGTGACTTTAACATCTTCGGAACAAGCCTTAAATTGGCAAGCCTTACAACCAGAATTATCGATTACTGAACTTTCAGCTGAAAAGGCTGATTTTTGGTCATTACAAAAACATGCCACAAAAGCGATTTTTTTATTTTTAAAACAGCCGCGTCGCTCTCTATTGGTTTTAAAAGCAGATGATCAAGCAGAATATGCTGATTTATTAGCAGAACTTATTCGCCAAGAACAGCCAAAAGAGCGGTCAATTTTTGGGGTGAATTATGTCGTTGAGCAGGGAGATTCTTTTTCTTTCCCTCGTATTTATACCGAGCCTGCTCAATCACTAGCGGATAATTTTGCTGCACAAGGTGATATGCTGAAGGCATTACATGCCGATCAATTTAGTCTTTTTGGTAGTGTGCGTGTTCACCCAAGTTCGCAAGATATTTTGCTTACACCAGGTTTAGTGCATCAAGCCAATGGGGGCGTTTTGATTTTAAGTGCAGCAACGATGCTAAGCCAGTTTGATTTATGGCAACGCTTAAAACATATTTTACAAACGCAAACTTTTGATTGGTATTCAGCCCATCCATTTAAAACCTTACCTTGTGATATTCCAAGCTATCCACTTAATTTAAAAGTGGTGATTTTAGGCAATCGCACTGAAATTGCGACCTTAGGAGAGTTAGAAGAAGATCTTTACAGCTTGGCTGATTATGCAGAAATTGAAAGCTACTATTCTGTTGCGCAACCTAAAGCACAAGAAAATTGGGCTAATTATGTGTTGGCATTAGCCTCAAAATATGAGCTCGATTTAGATTTAACCGCATTAAATAAACTCTATCAGTTATTGGTGCGAGAGAGTGAAGATCGCTTTTTAATTAACATTTCACCGTTAAAAATAACAGAAATGTTGCTTAATGCCGCGACGTTGTCACAAAAACAAACCTTAAGTGCGGTTGATTTTGAGCAAGCCTTTAAACAAAAGAACGAACAGCATGGTTTCTTACGTGAACGCACTTATGCAGATATTCTCAATGAGCAAATTTATGTAGAAACCAACGGCGAAATTGTTGGGCAGATTAATGGCTTGTCTGTGATTGAATATCCAGGCACCCCCGTTTGTTTTGGTGAACCTTCTCGTATCAGCTGTTTAGTGCAGTTTGGTGATGGTGAAGTCGTGGATGTGGAGCGTAAAAACGAATTAGCGGGCAACCTTCACGGAAAAGGTATGATGATTTCTGAAGCGTGCTTGGCAAGTATCTTAGAGTTGCCATCACAGTTACCATTTTCTGCTTCTTTAGTATTTGAACAGTCCTATGGAGAAATTGATGGTGACAGTGCGTCTCTAGCTATTTTCTCTGTATTAGTCAGCGCGTTATCTGATTTGCCATTGCCACAAAATATTGCGATTACTGGTACCATTGACCAATTTGGTTTGGTGCACGCAGTAGGCGGAGTCAATGATAAAATTGAAGGCTTTTTCACCATTTGCCAACGTCGTGGTTTAACGGGTAAACAAGGGGTGATTATTCCTGCAACAACAATTCAGCAATTAAGTTTATCTGACGAAGTGGTTGAGGCGGTGAAAAATGAGCAATTCTTTATTTATCAAGTCGAGGATATTTATCAAACAGCCAAAATCTTATTTGACCGCGATTTATTGGAAGAGAAAGAAGAATATGCAAAGGGTAAAGAGCCTATTGCGCGTTTAATTCAAAATCGGATTGCTTTCCGTTCGGAAACGCCGAAAAAAAGCTGGTTAGATTTCTTTAAATCTTAATTTCTTTAAAGCGAACCTTGTGTTCGCTTTTCTTTTATCTTAATTACACTGACTGATCCGACAAGTTGAGCTAACAAGTGTTCGCTGTTTACATTTCTTATAAATCCTCATAGAATCCTTACTTATTGGTTGTAACCAAGCAAAACTATATATACAAGGAAATAAAAAATGGAAAACACCTGTACACCAAACATTAAAAGCAGCTATACCTATGAAGATTTATTAGCTTCAGGTCGTGGTGAATTATTTGGTAAAGAAGGCCCGCAACTTCCAGCACCAACGATGTTGATGATGGATCGTATTGTAAAAATGACCGAAGACGGCGGTGCGTTTGGTAAAGGGTATATTGAAGCGGAATTAGATATTCATCCAGATTTACCGTTTTTCGGTTGCCACTTTATTGGTGACCCAGTTATGCCAGGCTGTTTAGGCTTAGATGCGATGTGGCAATTAGTGGGTTTCTTTCTTGGCTGGGTTGGCGGTAAAGGTAAAGGCCGTGCATTAGGCGTTGGTGAAGTTAAATTTACCGGACAAATCTTACCAACGGCGAAAAAAGTGGTTTACCGCATCAATATGAAACGCGTAATTAATCGCAAATTAGTGATGGGAATGGCTGACGGTGAAGTGGAAGTAGATGGTCGCGTTATCTACACCGCAACCGATTTAAAAGTTGGCTTATTCCAAGATACATCAAGTTTCTAATTTAAATAAACACAACATCATAAAAAAAGATAGCCCGATTCATTCGGGCTTTTCTTTTTCTATTCTTCTTCTATTCTTCGTCAATAATATCGACAAATTCGGCATTCAGTAATTTAGCTAAATCTTGTGGGGCCAATTCGACGCTTAATCCGCGTTTACCACCTGAAACAAAAATCGTATCAAACTCAAGTGCGGTCGAATTTATCACTGTTTTTACACGTTTCTTTTGACCTAATGGGCTAATGCCACCGACTAAATATCCCGTGCTTTTTTGTGCTGCATCTTTATCGGCCATTTCCACTTTTTTTACACCAATTAATTTTGCCGCTTTCTTTAAACTCAACATATTTGCTGTGGAAAGCACAAAACACGCTAATTTTTTCTGATCACCATTTTCAGCAACTAAAAGTGTTTTAAAGGATTGGTGCGGATCAAGCCCAAGTTTTTCAGCGGCTTCATCGCCAAAATGCGTATTATTAGGGTCATGATCATAAGTATGGAGAGTAAAAAGAATTTTATTTTTCTTTAGTAAATCAATTGCCGGTGTCATCTGATTTCCTTATGTATTTATACGTCTTTTTTCTGTAGAATGAATCGGTTCAGAACATTTTACAGCGGAGAGAAAAATGGACGCAAGCCTAAATATTGCTATTGCAGCAGAATTTGATCTATGTGAAAAAATTGCCGAGGCACTTGAACAAAGTGAGCTAGATGTTGGCAAGGTTTCTATCGTAGAAATTTATCCTTTTGAAGAAGAGCAAGCGGTACGTTTTCGCAATAAAGCCGTTGCTCAATTAGCCACTGATGAGATTGAGTGGGATAGCGTTAATTATCTTTTCTTCGCAGGCCAAATTGACCAAGCCCCTTTATTAGCTCAAGCCGCAGAAAGTGGCTGTGTGGTGATTGATTTAAAAGGGATTTGCTCTGCATTATCTGATGTCCCTGTTGTTGTCCCAACAATCAATGAAGAAAATCTGACTGAATTAAGACAACGTAACATTGTGAGTTTACCCGATCCGCAAGTGAGTCAACTAGCTTTATCTCTACTACCAATTATTCAACAAACAAATTTAACTCAAGTCTTTTCAACGTCACTTTTACCCGCTTCTTATACGGATGGTGAAACCGTGAATAAACTTGCTGGACAAACTGCTCGTTTACTGAATGGTATGCCATTGGAAGAAGGTGAAACCCGTTTTGCCTTTGATGTGTTTCCACAACAAGCGGCTAATTTAAATCTGCAATTGCAAAAAATCTTCCCGCAGTTAGACAATGTGATTTTCCACCAAATTCAAGTTCCCGTCTTCTACGGTATGGCACAAAAAGTGACCGCACTTTCAGATTATGAATTTGATTACCAGCCACAACAAAGCGAATTGATTGAATTACACGATAGCCTTATTACCCCCGTGATTAACGGTGAAAACGAAAATGGTGAAGAAAGCGTCAAATTGCATATCAGCCAACAAAGTGCGGTTGAAAATGGTATTGAATTTTGGACGGTAGCTGATGAGCAACGTTTCAATATTGCCTTATTAGGTGTGAAATTACTTGAGTCGATTTATCACCAAGGTTATTAATTTAAGTTAAGGGGAAGACAATGCAACAATCTTTACTTGAACGCCTTTTTTCGATTAAAGAAAAGGGCAGTACGACCAAAACCGAAATTATTGCTGGTATCACCACCTTCTTTACTATGGTGTACATCGTGTTTGTGAACCCATCCGTATTAGGTGATGCAGGAATGGATAAGCAAGTTGTTTTCGTGACCACTTGTTTAATTGCCGCGCTAGGTACCATTGCGATGGGATTATTCAGTAATTTACCTATCGCCCTTGCGCCAGCCATGGGGTTAAATGCGTTTTTCGCCTATGTAGTCGTTGGCAAGCTTGGTTATTCTTGGGAAGTGGGCATGGGTACCATTTTCTGGGGCTCGATTGGTTTATTTGTTCTCACCTTATTCCAAATCCGTTATTGGTTAATGGCTTCTATTCCGCTTTCATTGCGCGTGGGAATTGGTGCAGGTATCGGCTTTTTTATTGCGTTAATTGGCTTTAAAAATATGGGATTGGTTGTCGCGAATCCCGCAACCTTAGTGGCATTAGGTAATTTGCATGATCCTAAAATTCTGCTCGGCGTATTAGGTTTCTTTATTATCGTAGTTTTAGCTGCACGTAATATTTTCTCTGGTGTTTTAATTTCTATTGCGGTAGTAACTGGATTAGCGCTTTTAATTGATGACCAAGTTACCTTCCACGGCATTGTTTCGATGCCACCAAGTTTAGGTGCTGTTGTGGGGAAAGTGGATATTGCTGGTGCTTTAGATACGGCTTTGCTCGGCATCATTTTCTCATTCTTATTAGTAAACCTATTTGACTCATCAGGCACCTTATTAGGTGTAACCGATAAAGCAGGTTTCAGTGATGAAAAAGGTCGTTTCCCGAAAATGAAACAAGCTCTTTATGTAGATAGCGTGAGTGCGGTAGTCGGTTCTTATATCGGCACATCTGCTATCAGTACCTATATTGAAAGTGGTGCAGGGGTTTCAGTTGGTGGTAGAACAGGTTTAACGGCGGTGACAGTCGGGGTTTTATTCTTACTTACCATTTTCTTCTCGCCACTTGCTAGTGTCGTACCGGCTTATGCAACCGCAGGGGCATTAGTCTATGTAGGGATTTTAATGGCATCCAGTCTTATTCGTGTACACTGGGATGATTTAACCGAAGCTACCCCAGCTTTTATCACTGCAGCGATGATGCCATTTACTTATTCAATTACTGAAGGTATCGCATTTGGCTTTATTAGTTATTGCGTCATGAAGGCCTGTACTGGTAGAATACGCGAGGTCAATGCCCCTGTGTGGGTGGTGTCTTTATTATTTGTAGCTAAGTTCGTTTGGGTTGGCTGATTTCATAAAGTCGTAATTTATTACGCCTTCATTTTTATAGCATTGCAACAAGGAGTGCGTCATGCAAAATATTCTTTTTATCGTCAATGATTCCACATATAGTGGAGAAAAAACGTTCAACGCTGTTCGTTTCGCCATCAATATGAAAGAAGAGTACAGCAAGGATGTGAATATTAAATTATTCTGCTTTTCTGATGCGATTTTATGCGGTATTGCTGGGCAAAACCCAAATGAAGGTTTCAATATCCAACAACTTATCGATATTTTAGCGGCACAAGGTGCTGAAATTAAATTATGCACTAGCTGCGTGAAAGCACGTGGTTTATTAGACGCTAAATTAATTGACGGCGTGACCCTTGGTACCTTAGATGATGTATCCGAGTGGACATTATGGGCGGATAAAGTTTTAACGTTCTAATTTCTGGTAAAACTGACAAAATAAAAAGGTGTAATCAATAGATTACACCTTTTTAATTCTATATAGTTGATTTAAGTTTTTAAACCTCGCCACCAATCCCAACAAACTTCTCAACAAAGGCAACAATCTTTTGGAAAATGCTTTGTTTTTTCGTGAGATATTGCGGATTAAGCGGACTCATTTTCGGTAGGGCATCATTTAAATCCGTACCTTGTTCACTAGCATATCCGCGTTTTAAGGATACGTTAATATAACGCTTCGCGGCATCAATATTCAGGCCTTCACTGCTAATTAATTCGTCAGCCTCTTTCTGTTGCTCTTTTTGGGCAAATTGGAAGAAGGATTCAATAATACCGGCTTTATCGACAATGCTATCTAAGTCAGTTTGATTGATAAAATCTACGATTAAACTTTCTTTGGCGCGATTCCCTAGGCTCGCTCGGATTGTGGTTCGAATTTCATCAATCAGCTCAGCTTTATTTTTCATTTTTTTGTTGTGTTCAAAAATCAATTCTAAGATGTAATCTAGATTGATTTCTTGAGATTTTAATAAATCCACTTCAAACACTACATCGTCCCAATCAATGGTCGATTTTGCTTTTTCCTCGCCATCTTTTTGATGACGGAGCCAATCCCGAATATCGTTGTAAGTCGAACGGTAATTTTGAATGCTACGTTCGCTTGGCATATCAATAGGTTGCATTTCAGCAAAAGCTTCATCCGTTAAATAATATTTTTCTTTAAAGGCTTCAACGGCTGTTGTATTGCTGGTATCGAGCGATTGAAATGCTTGTAAAGCAGCAAACTCATCATAGTTTTGTAGAATGTTTTCAACTCGCAAATATTCACCAAATAATTTTACAAAGTCTTTCTTGTCTTTTTCTGTTTGAATTTCATCTGGATCAGGGAAGCGTTCTTGCAATTCAGCAATAACCTCTAAATACCCACGACGGGCTTCACCTGCATCGGTAAAGCCTTCCATATATTCTTGGTAACTTTTTTCTAATACGATATTACGTGTATTGGATTTACCGAAAAGGGTAATCGCATCAATGGTATCTTGTTCCAAATCACGGAAAGTGACGATATTGCCAAAACTTTTGGTGCTGTTGTAAATACGGTTTGTACGAGAATAAGCTTGAATCAAACCATGGTAACGTAAGTTTTTATCTACAAATAACGTGTTTAAGGTTGGGGCATCAAAACCGGTTAAAAACATTCCAACGACAATCAGTAAATCCACTTCTTTGTTTTTGACGCGTTTGGCGAGATTACGATAGTAGTTTTGGAACGATTTCGCATCCACATCATAATTGGTGGCAAAATAGCCGTTGTAATCATCAATAGCAGATTTTAAAAATTCCTTAGCCGAGGAGTTCATCGCTTCCACTTCAAAACTTTCATCAACAATATCGCCAATCGCATCTTGCTCTTCATTCGCGGCAAACGAAAAGATTGTTGCAATTTTAAGTGGATTTTTGACCGCACTTTGTAACTTTTTAAAAGTTTGATAATAAGCTTTAGCAGCATCTACGCTACTTACTGCAAACATGGCATTAAAGCCATTATTACCGGCATTAAAGCGATGGGTCTTTTGTTTGAAATTATCTAGAACATATTGTGCAATTTGCTCAATACGTTTAGGTTGTAAAAAGGCTTGTTTTTTCTCGAGTTTTGTTAGCTCTTCAAGATTCTTTTCAGTTTCAATGCTCTTAAATTGTGGCCGTACATCATTGTAATCCACTTTAAATTTCAACACTTTTTCATCACGAATCGCGTCTGTGATAATGTAAGAGTGGAGTTCAACGCCAAAAACGCTCGCAGTAGTTTCAGCACCTAATGCGTTAGTTGGAAAAATAGGCGTGCCGGTAAAACCAAATTGATAGTATTTTTTAAATTTTCTCGTTAGATTTTTTTGCGCTTCACCAAATTGAGAACGATGGCATTCATCAAAGATAAAAACGACCTGTTTATCGTAAATCGATAATTTATCTTCCGATTTCATCAGGTTGTTGAGTTTTTGAATGGTGGTAACAATGATCTTATTGTCGTCTTTGTCGATATTGCGTTTTAGCCCAGCCGTACTTTCCGAACCATTCACGCTATCCGGTGAAAAACGTTGGTATTCTTTCATAGTTTGATAGTCCAAATCTTTTCTATCTACTACGAAGAATACTTTTTCAATAAAGTCTAATTCTGTTGCAAGGCGTGCGGCTTTAAAGCTGGTGAGCGTTTTGCCTGAGCCTGTAGTGTGCCAAATGTAGCCGCCACTTTCTTTATGGCTACAATTTTTCGCCTGATATGAGCTTTTAATTTTCCATAAAATACGCTCGGTGGCGGCAATTTGATAGGGGCGCATAATCAATAGGGTGTCAGAAACATCAAACACGCAGTAATTTACCAACACATTAAGCAGGGTATGTTTTTGTAGGAATGTCGCCGTAAAATCCTTTAAATCTTTAATCAGAGTATTTTTTGCCGTTGCCCAATTCATTGTGAAGTCATAGCTGTTCTTATCTCGCTTGGTGGTATTGGCAAAATAGCGGGTATCTGTGCCATTAGAAATGACAAAAATCTGAATATATTTAAAAAGAGAGTTTTCTTTATTGAAGCTTTCTTTGCTGTAGCGATGAATTTGATTAAAGGCTTCACGAATAGCCACGCCACGTTTTTTTAATTCAATATGTACAAGCGGTAAACCATTCACCAAAATTGTCACATCATAACGATTGTCATAGCTGCCGGTTTGTTCAAATTGATTGATAACTTGCACAGCGTTATTAGCAAGATTTCTCTTATCTAGCAGATAAATATTCTGAATGTGTCCATCATCAAACACAAAATCATAAATATAGTCATCATGAATTTTACGGGTTTTCTCGATCAGATTATCACTGGGTTTATCTAAATATTCTTCTAAAAAACGTCGCCATTCCGCATCAGAGAAAACTACGTTATTTAAGCGTTGTAATTGTGCCCGTAAATTTTTAACCAATGCATCATGATCATTGAGTCCTTGCAAATACTCATAGCCTTGCGCCCGTAAATCACGAATAAATTCACGCTCAAGGCTCCCTTCTGTTTGATAACCAGCATGGGGCTCTTCCACAAACTTTTTGTACTGATCTAAAACGATAAAATGGTTGGATTCGGCAATGGTTTTGTATTGGGTCATTGTTTTTCCTTGGTATATTTTTCAGTTATTAAGTGATAATTTATAATTAAATATTTTAACCATTTGTATTTAAATGAGTTTTTATTTTTTTGCTGTATTTTATACATAGGTGAGGAAAAATCTAATAAACTAATTGAAAATTAACCAGCTATAACTTTCTACTAGGAGTAATGATATATAGCGAAAGCTAGTGTCACCATAGATAAGTTTTACCATCATTTCAGTTTTATTATAGAGTTTGCTAATCTCTTCTCATTACCTATAGGGGTTGTGTAAAAACGTTGTTCAATTCCATATAATAATATTTTTAATTCATTATCAGTTGATATGTTGAATTTCTGAGTTTCTTTATTGAAATTTAGATTATCTCCACAATATTCATTAATATAGTTCAAAATTTTATTTTTTGAGTCGTTGTCTAATTTAGATAATGTGTCTATTACCATAGCAATTCTCTTTCTATTTGGCTTGGATACATTTTCAGTACTAAAATTTTCATCTTTATTAATAAAATTATTAGAAAGAAAATTATCAACATCCTCATTTGTTGCTTCTCTATACAATTGGTCAATGCCTCTAAATACACTAGATATAGTTGCAATATTTCTAAATATAAGAACGTCTTTATCTTTAAAGTAAACGGCATCTGGAATATTATTTATAGTAAATACAGTTTTATTTTCTTCTAATGCTATATTATCGCCTATGCTTATAAACTTTTTCCTTAAATAAGAAGACTTTGGAGTTTTTTGGAAGCAATAGATATTTTCATCTTGTACTGATAAAATATACTTAATAGAGTTAAAGTTATCTCTTGTAATAGAATCATATTCTTTGGAATCGAACTCGATTTTTAGTATCTTAGGACAGAAATCTTGAGAAGAAAAATTCTCAATTTTAAACCAGCATTCTTCATCAAGATTATGATCATGACTATACTCTACATAACTACTATCATCATAGGATATATTTTTATATAATTTCTCGTCAGAAAGAAGCTTCCAATATCGTTTTGATGCTCTTGCAATGATACAATCCATTTAAACCTCACTTTTTTGTGTATCTATATATGTTGAATTATTTATTCTGTATACTTTTTCTATAATTACTTCATCAGATTTTTTGAATTCTTTTTTACTTATTAGTAAAAGTGAGAGTCCTCCCTTGGTTTTAATTTTGTAAAATTTATATCCTAAAATCAACAGGAATGGATTGAAATAATTAGTTTGAGAATAAAAAACAAATAAAACGATAATAAAGTAAATAATAGACATGGTTAGAAAGTCATTATCACTTATACTCAGCGCCACAAAAAAGTAGCCAAGATAACTAGGTAAAAAATTGTTAGTTGAGTTTTCTATTTCAATAATCTCTCCTTCTTTTATTCTATCTTTACTAAGTTTTTCTAGTAATTTCATAGAGATTGCCAAGAATAATAAAGGGATCGAAATAAACCCTACTAACGAATATTGTTCAATATTATTTATTTTAAAGAAATTATCTAAATAAAAATAAAAATTGGATTCAAAAATATAACACTTTGATTTTATTAGAAATATAACAATAAATAATGATGTCGAACTTATGGCTAAGAAAAACCTAAATAATCCATTCATTTTAATCTATTGATTACTCCCGCTAAAACTCAATAATAATTCTCTGTAATACTCATACCGCTTTTGGCTTTGCTCAATCGCTAAAGGTAAGCCTTCAGTAATGGAGTTGGTGAGGGTTTCAAATTTATCGAGGATTGAAACAATGTGTTGTTGTTCTTCGAGTGGGGGAACATCAAACTCATATTGTAAAATTGCAGCTTTATCTCCTCGAGGCATTTTGGCACCTTTTGAATATTTAACGTTGTATTCAAAGAAATGTTCATTTGCCAATATATGATAAAGATAGCGAGGAAGAATGTTTTCGTCTGTTAAGCGTATAACTAACACATCTCCATTTGTTCCTCCTTTTCGATCCGATAGCCAAATTTTTCTTAAATAGGGACGAATATTCCCAATCAAAATATCATTGGGAAGATACTCAATAAACGCACCATCAGTTGGTACATAATTAGAGCTTGTTTTACCCAGTTTGTTTTGAAGTAAATTTTCTACACCTACGTAATTTTCTTTATCCAACTTATCAGCCAAGATGCGTACTTTTGCATAAATTGCAACATCAATAAGTTTCTTCTTCGCCCCCCCCATATTTAATTGCTCTAGACTATCGAAAGATAACAATTTTTCCCGATAGTATTCATACTGCTTCCGGCGTAGTATAAGCTCGCTGGTAAGCTCGCTGGTAAGCGCAGTCAATGCGTCCAAAATTTTTACGATTTCGGTTTGGACGGAGAGTGGGGGGATGGGGACTAAATATTTATCTGTATCAGGTGTTGCGATCTGAGGCATTTGCATCTTTGAACCTAAATTTTGGAAATAAGGCTCCTGATTTTTCAAAACATAATAAATGTATTTAATATTAATATTTTTATCATTTGAATAATAAGACCACATTTCGTTTTTATGAGAAAAAGGCTTATCGTAATATTCAAATTCAATAATCCCTCGAGACTTTACAATAATTGAAGGATTTTTATTGATGTCTTTTTCAGGGATATCTTCAAAATTTACTAACGCAAATGTTTTCCCTCCAGCAAAGATTTTTAGTGGTGCATTGTCTTTATGCAATATTTTCATTTCAGCAGCTGTAATTTTTGTGCCTTTAGTTCTGATTAGAATGTCTTTTAAAGGCTTCCACTCAACCTCAGCCCCATCCAATAATTTCTCTAAAAAAGTGCGGTTATTTTTCATGGTGTTTTACCCCTCAATTTCCGCCACAATCTTGTCAATTTCCGCACGCAAGCGGTCGATATTAGCAACTGTTTTACGAATTTCCGCATTGAGTTCATCAATATCAATGACTTCTCGGGTGTCTTTTTGTTCCACATAAGAACTTACCGCAAGGTTGTATTCATTGTTAACGATTTCTTCAAAGGACACGGATTTGGCTAAATGTGGCACATTTTCTTTATTGGCAAACAGTTTGAGAATTTGCTCAATATGTTCCTCTTCCAAAATATTGTTATTGGTGGCGGATTTAAATAAACCGCTGGCATCGATAAATTGGGTCTGGGTATCGGGTTTATGTTTGGAAAGCACCAAAATATTCACCGCAATACTGGTGCCGAAAAAGAGATTTGGCGCAAGCGCAATGACCGTTTCCACATAGTTATTATCCACCAAATATTGACGAATTTTTTGCTCGGCACCGCCGCGATAAAAAATGCCGGGGAAGGAGACAATCGCCGCGCGGCCTTTGGCTGAAAGATAACTTAACGCATGCAAAATAAAGGCAAAGTCCGCTTTGGATTTTGGCGCAAGCACGCCGGCAGGTGCAAAGCGTTCATCGTTAATCAATGTCGGGTCGTCTGAACCAATCCATTTCACGGAGTAAGGCGGGTTAGAAACGATTGCATCGAAAGGTTTATCATCACCAAATTGAGGATTCATTAAGGTGTTGCCAAGGGAGATATCAAACTTGTCGTAGTTGATGTTATGCAAAAACATATTCATACGGGCAAGGTTATAAGTGGTGTGATTAATTTCCTGCCCGAAGAATCCTTCTTCGATGATGTGTTCATCAAATGGTTTTTTCGCTTGCAATAATAAAGAACCGGAACCGGCCGCAGGGTCGTAAATTTTATTGACCTTATCTTGTCCATACAAAGCCAGTCGAGCAATCAGTTTGGAAACGCATTGTGGCGTAAAGAACTCGCCACCCGATTTACCGGCATTAGCAGCATAGTTGGAAATTAAAAATTCGTAAGCATCACCGAATAAATCGATATGATTATCTTCAAAGTCACCAAAATCTAACTCGGCAACGCCTTTTAATACGGCGGCTAGACGGCTGTTTTTATCAGCAACGGTATTACCCAAGCGGTTGCTGGTGGTATCAAAATCAGCAAATAAGCCTTTGATATCCTGTTCGGAAGGGTAGCCAGTAGCGGAGTTTTCGATATCTGTAAAAATACTTTTTAGGTCTGTATTTAAATTCGGATTAGTATTGGCTGTTGCGACGACATTTTTAAATAGCTGGCTTGGATAAATGAAGTAACCTTTACTTTTTACCGCCTCAGCTTTAATTGCTGGTGTGATAATATTATCGGATGATTTTGCGTAATTTATACTTTCATCCCCGTTTTCCATATAGTTGACAAAATTTTCGCTGATAAAACGATAGAAAAGAGCCCCTAAAACGTATTGTTTAAAATCCCAACCGTCAACAGCACCTCGTACATCATTAGCAATTTGCCAAATACGGCGATGAAGTTCATCACGTTGTCGTTGTTGAATTGCAGCTGCCATAAAATCCTCAGAATATTTTGTGTCATTATTAAGATATAAATGCTCCAAATTATACAAGAAATAAATAATAACTAAATGAATTTCTATGGAAATTCCTCTACAATAAGAACACGCTAATGTTTCCAAAAAAATAAAAAATGAGCCCAAAATCAACCGCACTTAATGCCATTTCGTTACCCTTAAATCAAGTCAATTTAATTGAAGCCTCTGCAGGTACAGGGAAAACCTATACCATCGGTTCTATCTATCTTCGTTTACTTTTACAGGCGGGTGAGAATTGTTTTTCTCGTCCGTTGAATGTGGAAGAGATTTTGGTGGTAACCTTTACTGAAATGGCGACGGAAGATTTAAAACGCAAAATTCGGGAACGTTTAACGGCAGCAATTTCGGTTTTTTCTGAATATTATGAAAAGCAAGATAAGGCGATTTTTACTGGGGAACATCAATTTTTAGCGGAATTATTGCCTTATTTAGAGGATATTCCGACCGCTCTTCGCCGCTTAAAGCTGGCCGAACAAAATTTAGATTTAGCCTCCATTTATACCATTCACGGTTTTTGTCGCCAAATGCTGATGCAACATGCTTTCAATTCAGGCGTGCATTTCAATTTAAAACTTCTCAAAGATCAGTCTGATTTACTCAAACAATTTGCAAATGAATTTTGGCGGGAGCATTTTTATGATTTGCCTTTCCATTTGGCTGCATTTATCTCAAAAGAATTAAAATCGCCAGAAGATGTATTGAATGATTTAGGTTCAAACATTGGGAATGATTTTTCTATACAACTGGATAAACCAAAACTATTAGAACTGTCATTAAAAGAATTTTTGCAAAAAGATATCACTAAAAATGCGGAAATTATTGAAAAGATTAAAGACACTTGGTTAGAAAGTGCGGTTGAAATCCGAAACCTTTTTGATGAAGAAGTCGTGAAAAAAGAGAAATCTTGTTTAAATGGAAAAACACATTCAAGTAAAACAATTTTATCTCTTGTCGATGAAGTCACCTCATGGGCAAAAAATAGAGCAGATATCACCTTAAATGAAACGCTAGTAAAAAAATTTACGCAATCGGCTTTAGATAACGCGGTCAACGCACCTTTCAAGAAAAAAGGTGTAAGAATAACACATTCAGCCTTTGAAGAGATTGAAGCTTTAATTGAAGAAATTCAACCAAGTGATTTATTTAAAAAAATCATTCTCTATCACTATCGTCAAGGTATTCAAAAGAAACTCCTTGAATACAAAGCAAATCATCCTGAAAAATCTTTTGATGATTTATTACGCTTATTGAAAGAAGCATTACATAGTGAGGGTGGAGAACAGTTAGCGGAGTTAATTCGTTTTCAATATCCTTTTGCCATGATTGACGAGTTCCAAGATACGGATGCGTTGCAGTATCAAATTTTCTCGAAAATTTATCGTAATGAAAGTGCGTCCGGTAATGTTGGCTTTATGATGATCGGGGACCCAAAACAGGCGATTTATCGTTTCCGTGGTGCCGATATTTTCACTTATCTAAAAGCAGCAAAAGAAGCGAATGAACATTTTAACTTAGGCACAAACTACCGTTCATCCAGACCTTTAGTGGAAGGGGTAAATCGATTATTTGATTTTAAAAATTCACCTTTTATTTATGAAAACATCGAATTTTTAAACGTCGGCGCAGCCAAGAAGAATCTTGTTTTTCAGTTGAATAATCAATCTGAACCGGCCTTCCGTTTTTACATTAATGATAAAGACGACCCCACCCAGCAAGATTATGCGAAAGCTTGTGCAACATCGATTCAGCAATGGTTAAAAAGTGCGGCTGAAAATCCGGTTGTTTTTCCGAATGAAAGCAAAGCGGAAAATCAAACATTGCGAGCAGAAAATATTGCCGTTTTGGTGCGTGGTTATACCGAAGCGGATCTCGTGAAGAAAGAATTGCAAGCACTCGGTATTACTTCGGTTTACCTTTCGGATAGGGGAAATGTCTTTGAGAGTAACACAGCAAAAGAACTGGCCTTGATTTTGCAAGCCTGTTTGAGTGTGACGGAACGCCCAATTTTAAATGCAATTGCGACCGCACTTTTCGGCTTAAATGCAGCTGAAATTCACCAAATTCACCAGGATGAAATTCAGTGGCAACGTTGGGCTGAAAAATTCGCAGAGTATCAACAAATTTGGCAACGCCAAGGCGTCTTGCCGATGTTGCACCATTTACTTTTAGCTGAAAATATCACAGAAAATCTCTTATCTCGGCCTGATGGCGAACGAAAACTGACGGATTTATTACATTTAGCTGAAATTTTACAGCAAGCAGCCGCATTAAATGAAAGTGAAGCGACATTATTGCGCTGGTTTGAAAAGCAAATTCAAGATAATGGTCGTCAAGAAGCTCAAATTCGTTTAGAAAGCGAACGCCAGTCAGTGAAGATTGTGACTATCCATAAATCTAAAGGGTTGGAATATGATTTGGTTTGGTTGCCATTTTTAGGTAATGAAGCAAAAGACCCAACAAAATCAGGCAAGCAGAAGAAACTGTTTAATTTATATTACGACAGTGATGAAGAGAAAACCTTGTGGGATATGCAAGATCAGCACTTGGATGAATTAACAGAAGAAGTTTTTGCGGAAGAATTGCGTTTGCTTTATGTGGCATTAACCCGAGCAAAATATCAAATGGCCTTTGTGTTACCGAAAGCCTTTGATAAAAAATGGAATGCTTTATTGTATGTTTTAACGCAAGGTGAAATTGGCCGAAAACTCGATTTGCCAGCTAATTGGGATACCCAACCGTTATTGGAAAAATTTAAGCAGCTTTTACCCAATGATGTAGCGATTGAATTAACTGATGTGTTACAAGCCAGTGAACCACTTACCTTAAATGTTTCTCAAGAAAATTTAAGTGCGGAAATTTTCCAAGGTGAAATTGAACAAGATTGGCGAGTGACAAGCTTTAGTGGCATTGAACAAACTCATCAACGTAAAGCTTATTTGAATGAAAGTGCGGTGAAAAAATCGCTCATTTTTGATGACGCGAAAGATTATGATGCATCGATTTCAATAGAAAATATCCCTGAAAATCTGACCGCACTTGATCATAATAACGATGAAATGGTTTTGGATTTCCCACGTGGAACACAAATCGGTACGTTATTGCATCGTTATTTTGAAAAAGTGCCTTTTGCTCAACTGGCTGAGAAAGAAAACATTGAAAAATTATGTCAGGATTTGAATCTTGCCGAAGAGCAATTTGCAGCAGTTCAACAGTGGTTTGCACAAATACTCAGTACGCCAATTTTGCCAAATAATGATCTTACTCTTGCTCAGATTAACGAAAAACAATGCTTAAAAGAGTTGGCGTTTTATCTCAATATTTCAAGCTATTTTGATGTCGCTGGTTTTAACCGAGCATTAGCAACCTTACATTATTTGCCATCAGAACCGTTACAGTTTGATGATATTCAAGGCATGGTGCGAGGCACAATGGACTTAGTTTTCAGTTATCAAGGTAAATATTATTTGCTTGATTACAAATCGAATTTCTTGGGTGAGGCATTAAAGGATTACGATCAAGCTGCATTGAAAAAAACCATGTTAGAGCATCACTATGATTGGCAATACTTGTTGTATGTGGTGGCATTACACCGTTATTTAAAAACACGTTTGCCTCACTACGATTACAACCGAGATTTTGGTGGTGTGGTTTATGCATTTTTACGAGGAATGAATGGTTCGCCACAATCGGGCATCTTTTTTGATAAACCAGATTGGCAATTAATCCAACAATTAGAGGAATTATTTTAATGTTAAGCCTATTAAAATCCTTGCAAGAACAAGGTGTGATTACTCAAGGCGATTATTATTTTGTTCAATTAATTGCTGATAAACAAAAAGATAAAGGCTATGCCGAACCCGTACAAAATTTAGCGATTTTATTAGCCGCACTTTGCAACTGGAGCTATACGCAAGGCAATACTTGTTGTGTGTTAGATCGTTTCTTAGAACGTAATTTATTCGGTTTGGCTTATCGTCATACTGAAACGGATTTTTTGTTGCTGATCAATGAAAAGATTGGTTCACTTCCTGTATCAAAATGGCAATCAGCCTTAGCGGGGCATATTGCTTTTACACAAGATCCTGAAAATCAGATTGCGCCTCTCGCATTTCAATTTGGGGCGATTTATTTCTATCGAGCTTGGCAGGATGAATTCCGCGTTGCGCAATATATTAAAAACGCATTGAAAAATGACCGCACTTTATCGGTAGAACCGCAACAAATCAGAGCATTATTAGATCGTTATTTCCCTCAACAACAAGCGCAAGTTGATTGGCAAAAAGTAGCAGTCGCAACGGCGGTAAAAAGTCCATTTTCTGTGATTACAGGTGGCCCTGGAACAGGGAAAACCACGACAGTCACTCGCTTGTTATGCGTATTACAGGAATTATTTGGTGGCAAACTTCACATTAAATTGGTTGCGCCAACGGGGAAAGCGGCGGCTCGTTTAACGGAATCCATCGAAAACGCTTTGGCACAAATGCCGATTTCAGATGAGTTATGTGCATCCATTCCTAAAACAGCAGAAACGTTGCATCGCTTACTAGGCGTTCGACCTTTTACCGATAGCGTAAAATATCATGCACATAATCCACTGCAAATTGATGTATTAGTGGTGGATGAAACCTCGATGATTGATTTGCCTATGATGGCGAAACTTGTGCAAGCGTTGAAGCCCGAAACACGTTTGATTTTATTGGGAGACCAGGCTCAATTAGCTTCAGTAGAAGCGGGGGCAGTATTAGGTGAAATTGCACAATTTTTAACGCAAGATTATAGTCCTGCTCAAGCTGATTATATTCATACAACAACAGGCTATACTGTTCCAACTTCGGATGAACATAGTCCGCTGCGTGATGCCATTTGCCATTTAACCTTTAGTCGCCGTTTCCGAGATGATTCGGGCATTAAACAACTTGCAGAGCAAATTCAACAAGGAAAAGGTGAGGGCAGTGTGGCGACCTTTGCGGAATATCCACAAGAGTTGCATTTTCATCATTTTGATGAAGAACAAGACGTTAAAGAATCGGTGCGCCAAGTGGTGAAAAGTGCGGTTGAAAATTACCGTGTTTATTTAACCCAACTTCAAACTTATTTTGCTCATAAGAAAGATCTCAATGCAAAATTTATAGATGAAAAGGGCAACGAAAAAACTTATGCGGAAGCAATTTTAGATCGCTTTAATTCGGTGAGATTTTTGACCGCACTTCGTGCTTCGGTATTAGGTGTGGAAGAATTAAATCGTGAAATTGCTTTAGCATTACGAGCTGAGAAATTACTTTGGTTCCGTCAAGAAGATGATTGGTATATCGGTAAGCCAATTATGATTACCGAAAATGATCATAATGTGAAACTGTATAACGGTGATATTGGCTTGTGTTTAGCTAAAGGCAAAGTATGGTTTGGCAATCGAGAAGTTTCTACCAGTCGTATTCCCGCTCACGAGCCTGCATTTATGATGACGATTCATAAATCCCAAGGTTCGGAGTTTGAACATACCGTCATGGTGTTACCAACAGAACCTAATCCAGTACTTTCACGAGAGCTTGTATTTACCGGTGTTACCCGTGCAAAAAATCAACTTTCCGTATTTGCCAATGAAAAAATCTGGCAAAGTGCGGTCAGAAATACCGTAAAACGACAAAGTGGATTAGGAAAATTATTACAGGAAAAAGAGGAGTAAAAAATGAAATTATATGTTTACGATCATTGCCCGTTTTGTGTGCGAGCCCGCATGATTTTCGGTTTAAAAAATTTACCGGTAGAACTTGTAGTGCTGGCAAATGATGATGAAGCAACGCCAATCGGTTTAGTAGGGAAAAAAGTTGTACCAATTCTTGTCAAAGAAGATGGTACCGCGATGCCAGAAAGTTTGGATATCGTGCATTATGTAGATGAGCATTTTGGTGAAAAAATCCTATCTGAACACGTTCGTCCTGAAATTGAAGCATGGTTAAAAGAAGTCGGCAGTTATTATGGCCATCTTACGACTGCACGCTTTACGCAAATTGGCTTAGCAGAATTTGAAACCCAAAGTGCGGTCGATTATTTCACTAAAAAGAAAACGGAATTTATTGGGGATTTTGCTGAAAATATCGCGAAGACAGAAACCTATCTTACTCGCTTAAAAGGCGATTTAGAGAAATTAGCGGTATTAATTCAATCTGAAAATGCCTTAAACGGCCAACTTTCTCTTGAAGATATTATCGTTTTCCCGGTATTACGAAATCTTACTTGTGTGAAAGGCATCGAATTCCCACCAGCGATTTTAGCTTATATCACGAATATGGCTAAGTTAAGCAATGTGCCGCTGTATTTTGATAAAGCCATTTAATCTCTATTAAGTCATAGGTTTTGGAGATACTGAACTTTTGACTTGGATCATAGATACGGTCATTTTTTCAGTATTTTTTATTCATCGATCTATAATCTCTAAGGTTTACTTTATAAGAGCGCAGAGATATGGATCAGGAATACCAACGAGCGGTTACCCGTATTTGTGTGGAAACCGCTTTGTTATTATTACAGCATGGGGCAGAAAGTGCTGTCGTCGTACAAATGGCTCAGCGATTAGGTGTAGCTTTAGGCATTGAAAGCGTGGAGTGTGCTTTGACGGCAAATGCCGTCTTATTGACCACACTTTCTAAGCAACATTGTATTACTACCGTGCGGAAGAATGTCGATAAAGGCATTAATATGCAAATTGTTACGGATGTTCAGCACATTGTAGTTGCCGTAGAACATCACTTGTATGATTTGTCCATGGCTCAAAAGAAACTAGACAAATTAAAACCACTAAAATATAACCGTTATTTGGTGGTGTTTATGATTGGTTTATCTTGTGCCTCTTTTGCTCACCTTTCTGGCGGAGATATGACAATTTGTGCGATCACCTTTATTGCCTCTGCCATTGCTATGTTTGTTCGACAAGAAATTTCTAAACGTCATTACAATCCACTCATCGTTTTTGCCATTACCGCTTTTGTCGCTTCACTGATTTCCGGTATGAGTTTGAAATATAGTTTAGGCAATGATCCTCATATCGCATTAGCTTCTAGCGTTTTATTACTCGTTCCAGGATTCCCATTGATTAATTCACTTGCGGATATTTTAAAAGGGTATGTCAATATGGGAATAGGACGATGGACCATCGCTACGGTTCTCACTTTTGGTGCTTGTTTAGGCATTGTCTTTGCATTAAATCTTTTAAATATTGTTTCTTGGGTGGGGTAATAGATGTTTTTACTGAATTTACTCGATGATATGCTTTTCGCAGCCATCCCCGCAGTAGGATTTGCTTTAGTATTTAATGTTCCGCCTAAAGCCTTAAAGTATTGTGCTATTTTAGGTGCACTCGGACATGTCACGAGAACCTTATTATTACACTTTGGTGTTCCAATTGTTTTTGCCACTTTTTTCGCCACTTGTGTGATTGGTTTTATTGGGGTGCATTTATCTCATCGTTATTTAGCTCATCCGAAAGTCTTTACCGTTGCGGCAATTATTCCAATGATTCCAGGTGTTCATGCTTATAAAGCCATGATTGCTATCGTACAAATTCATCATTATGGCTTTTCCGATACATTATTTGAGCAAATGATCAGCTCTTTTATCAATACCAGCTTTATTTTAGGTGCGCTTGTTTTGGGCTTAGCCTTACCAGGGCTATTGTTCTATCGACAAAAACCAGTTGTGTAGAAAATAAAAAAGCCGACATTAGTCGGCTTTCGTATTGAATCAATATTTACTTAAGCATGGCAAGTTTGACAAGCAGCTTGGAACATCCAAACAAGTTTTTCTTGTTCTTTGATGTAGTCGCTCATTTGAGAAGCCGTACCTTCATCATCAGACTCACCCGCTAATTCAAGGATTTCGCGTTGTTGTTCAAGTAATACTTTTAATCCTTCTAATGTGCCTTTTAAGCAAGATTGCGCATCAGATACACCTAACTCTTCTTTAATACGTGAGTGTTGGAAGTATTGTGAATAACCGTTATGCGGTGTGTAACCTAAAGTTAAGATACGTTCTGCCACTTCATCTACTTTTACTACTAAATCAGTGTAGATTTCTTCAAATTTTGCGTGTAATTCAAAGAAGTTTACCCCTTTAATGTTCCAGTGGTAACCGCGCACGTTGGTGTAGAATACTTGATAGGTTGCTAATAATTCATTTAATTTTACTGCTAATTTTTCAGATGCTTTTTTATCTAAACCGATTGATGTTTTTGACATAGTATTTTCCTCTTTATTGTTGATTAAAATGTTGTTCCCTTGCTTGGGAAGTGCGGTCATTATAAGCATCATTTTTTATGATAGCTATTTCATATTATCTAGTGATTCAATAGTTGAAATCTATCTATAATAAATTATACATAGTTAAAAACTTTTATTTTGAGTTGCGAAAAAAACTCTGTGAAGTAGATCACACATTCAATATTTCCCCTTTGACAGAATGAAGCGAAGATGATTATGATTGATGCAAATCATTTTATTCTAAGATTTGATTGCTTTACTTCATTTTCGAATGAAATGTTTGGCTAGGTTTAAAAACCAAAAATATGATTTTATTACTCATCAGGAGTTTAGTATGACAAAGCATTTTTCCTTTGAAACTAATGAATCTCGTCGTCATTTTATGAAACTTATGGCTGGCGTGGGGGCAGGTCTTGCATTTAGTGGTACGTTAGGCACATTTGCACCAAAAGCCTTTGCTGCAGACATTAAAGGTAAAACCATTGAAGCGGGGATTGCTTATCCGCTTTCTACCGGTTTTGACCCAATGACATCAAGTGGTGCATCATCTTATGCAGCAAACTTGCACATTTTTGAAGGTTTGGTGGATTTGCATCCTGCAACTCGTGAACCTTATCTTGCTTTAGCAGGAAAAGAGCCAGAACAAGTTGATGAAACAACATGGCGCATTACTTTACGTGAAGGCGCAACCTTCCATGATGGTGCACCGGTCACCACTGAAGACGTTGTGTATTCTTTCAATCGTATTATGGATCCAGCTAATAAATCATTATTTGTGATGTTTATTGATTTCATTGAAAGTGTGAAAGCTTTAGACGATAAAGTGGTGGAATTTAAATTGAAATATCCATTTGCTTTATTTGCTAACCGCTTAACTTGCGTGAAAATTGTACCGAAACACGTGATCGACAAAGTAGGGCAATCTGCATTTGATGCACACCCAGTTGGTTCTGGCCCATTCAAATTTGTTTCAGCTGTGAAAGATGACAAAATCGTCTTTGAAGCGTATGAACCTTACAATGGTAAATATCCAGCACAAGTTGAAAAAATGTCTTGGTTATTACTTTCTGATGCCGCAGCTCGTGTGACTGCACAAGAGTCTAAACGTACTCAAGCAATGGAAAGTGTGCCTTATTTAGACATTAGTCGTTTGAAAAACAAAAAACAACAAGTGCAATCCGTTCAATCTTTCGGCTTGTTATTCTTAATGTTTAACTGTGAGAAAGCTCCGTTTAACAATCCAAAAGTACGTCAAGCGTTACACTATGGTTTAAACACTGACAAACTTGTTGATATTGTATTTGATGGTAATGCAGAAGCTGCAACATCATACTTACAAACGACTCACCCAGATTATATTAAGGCATCAACTCAATATCCTTATGATCCGGAAAAAGCAGCGGCATTATTGAAAGAAGCAGGTGTAACTGAGCTTAAATTTGAATTGCTCGCAACCGACCATGACTGGGTGAAAGAATCTGCACCGTTAATTTTAGAGTCTTGGAACAAGATTCCAGGTGTGAAAGTAACTTTACAACACTTACAATCAGGTGCGTTATACAGCAACAACGTGGATCCTGGTGTATATGAAGTGGCAATTGCTCCAGGTGACCCATCAGTGTTCGGTAATGACTTAGACTTGCTTTTAAGCTGGTGGTATCGTGGTGATGTGTGGCCAAAACGTCGTTTCCGCTGGAGTAATACCCCTGAATTTGCGAAAGTGACTGAATTACTCAATGCAGCAGTGAGAGCAAAAGATCACGCTGAAGCGAAAAAATCATGGGAAGAAGCGATTAACATTATTGCGGCTGAAGTACCACTTTATCCGATTGTTCATCGTAAACTTCCTTCTGCATGGGATGATAGTAGCCTTGAAGGCTATCAACCATTGGCAACAACCGGTTTATCTTTCCTCGGTGTGGGCCGTAAATAAAAGCACTTTTTAATTTAATATCTTGGCTGTTGAGTAATCAACAGCCTTTTTTCTTTCCTTTTTATCTCAAAGTGCGGTCATTTTTCTCTCTATTTTTCAATCATTTTTTCTCTTAATTTCATTTAAAAAAAATCTTTGTGAAGCCGATCACAGATTTGAATTTTGCTCTATGTACTTGGATTGACAGGGCTTGGGCTGAACACTATGATTACTGTAATTCATTTTGTTTTTGAATTTGATTGTTTTGCTTCATTTTTGAAGCTAACGAATTTCTCAAGCTAGAATAGGAGAAGTCAGATGGAAATGATACTTCGATTATTGTTACGCCGATTGATGGCCTTGCCGGTCATGATTCTAGGTGTAACCGCACTCGTTTTTGTGGTGCTTCAATTCACACCAGGTGATCCCGCTACGGTGGCATTGGGCGAAAGTGCTAGTGAAGCGGCAAAACAACTTTACCGCGAATCACACGGTTTAAATGATCCACTCTTTATTCAATATTTTCGCTTCTTAGGTAATTTACTTGTATTTGATTTTGGTGTGACGATGCCACCAGAATTACCAATCAGTAGCATGCTAGCGAAATCTTTCCCAATCACGTTACAGCTTACCTTAATTGGTGTGGTGTTTGCGGCAGTAGTCTCTTTCTCATTAGGTGTACTAGCCGCGCTTTATCGTGATAGCTGGGTAGACCAAGTGATTCGTTTAATCTCTGTTGCAGCGGTTGCGACACCATCATTCTGGTTAGGTATCTTACTTATTCAATGGTTCTCTTTGGAATTAGATTGGTTACCTTCAGGTGGTTTTGTGCCATTCAGTGAAAGCCCGATGGGGTATATCAATTCCATGATTTTGCCATCTCTTGCGCTTGCCGTGCCAGTATGTGCGTCATTAATTCGTGTGGTGCGTACAACCATGGTAGAAGAAATGGATAAAGATTATGTGAGAACTGCGATTGGTAACGGTGTGCCTTATGCAACCGTTATTCGTCACAACGTATTACGCAATGCATTAATCACGCCTGTAACAGTATTAGGTTTACGTGTAGGTTACTTACTTGGTGG
Organism: Haemophilus sp. CCUG 60358; assembly: GCF_001679485.1. Classification (GTDB taxonomy): domain Bacteria; phylum Pseudomonadota; class Gammaproteobacteria; order Enterobacterales; family Pasteurellaceae; genus Haemophilus_D. The sequence goes on along the minus strand of NZ_LZOZ01000019.1, from coordinate 53,327 downwards.
TGCAGTGGTTATCGAACAAATCTTTGACTTACCGGGCATGGGTAAATTGATTTTTAACGGTATCGTCAACCACGACTTACACTTAGTACAAGGGGTGGTTCTGACAATCGCTTTTACTTTCGTTTTAGTGAATATTATCGTTGATATTCTCTATGTGTTGATTAACCCTAAAATTCGGAGTCTATAATGTTTCGTCAAGGTTTAGCAGATCGATTAGCTGCAAGCGGTGCGAGATTCCGAGCACTTTCCACCGCATCAAAAATTTCATTATTATTCTTAGTTTTCGTTGCTTTAGTGGCGGTATTTGCCCCTTGGGTAGCCACACATGATCCATTAGAAGTGATCGCACGTATGCGAGCTCCAAGTACAGAATATTGGTTTGGGACTGATCGACTTGGTCGTGATATTTTCTCTCGTATTGTTTACGGTGCCCAAACGTCCTTATTTATCGGTTTAGGTGCGGTAGCTTGTGCCATTCTTTTCGGTAGTATTTTAGGTGCAACTGCAGCTACATCCGAGAAATGGGGTAATGAAATTATCATGCGCTTAATGGATATTTTAATGGCCTTCCCAGGTATCGCATTAGCCGCAGTGTTATTAGCAACCTTTGGTAACTCAGTGCCAGTTATTATTATCACCATTGCCGTAGTTTATACCCCGCAACTTGCTCGTGTAGTTCGTGCGAATGTGGTATCACAATGGGATGAAGACTATGTGCGTGCCGAACGCGTTATTGGTGGTAGCCGTACTTATATTCTTCTCAAACACGTTGTACGCAATACCGCTGCACCGGTTTTAGTATTCGCAACCGTAATGGTGGCAGATGCTATTGTATTCGAAGCCTCGCTTTCTTTCTTAGGCGCAGGTGTACAACCACCACATCCTTCATGGGGTAACATCCTTTCTGAAGGTCGTAACATCGTATTAAACGGTGCATGGTGGGCGACAACCTTTGCAGGTGTCATGATTCTTTTAACCGTATTAGCCTTAAATATTTTGGCAGAAGGTCTAACCGATGCCTTGGTTAATCCGCGCTTAAAAGGTGGTAAAAAACCAGAAGGCAAATCAGATGAACGTCTTTCTACCGACGTACAAGAAGCGCTTTCTGAAGGTCTTGCATTAAAACGTTACTTACTCAAATTACATGAAAAAGAAATCACCCGTACGAATCGTATGCAGTTAAATCCAAATGCAAAACCGATTTTACAAGTGAAAAACTTATCTATTCGTTTCCCTAATCGTTATGGTGAAATTCCACTGGTAGATAACATCAGCTTCACCGTAAATGAAGGGGAAACCATGGGGTTAGTAGGTGAGTCTGGTTGTGGTAAATCTATTACTGCGTTCTCTATCATGGGTTTGTTACCAAAAACAGCAAAAATCACTGGGGAAGTGCTTTTCACAGACCGTAGCGGAAAACAACACAGTTTACTTAACTCTAATAATCTAAGTGAATTGCGTGGTTCTGAAATTGCGATGATTTACCAAGACTCTTTAAGTGCGTTAAACCCATCAATGCGTATTAAAGACCAAATGGCACAGCTCATTAAACGTGGTAGCCACCATACCGCAGAAAAACTGTTGGAATGGGTACACCTTGATCCTGAAAAAGTATTGAACCGTTATCCGCATGAACTTTCTGGTGGTCAACGTCAACGTGTGGTGATTGCAATGGCATTAACTCGTGAACCGAAATTATTAATTGCCGATGAACCAACAACCGCATTAGACGTAACCGTTCAAGCTGAAGTGGTGAAATTATTGAATGAATTACGCGAAAAACTGGGGTTTGCGATGGTGTTTGTCAGCCACGATTTAGCATTGGTTGCACAGTTAGCTCACCATATTACCGTAATGTATGCAGGTCAAGTAGTTGAAATGGCGCCAACATCCTTATTGCTTGCCAATCCAACTCACGAATATACACGTGGCTTATTGGGTTCTGTCCTTTCAACCGAAGTCCGTGCGAAACGTTTATATCAAATTCCGGGCAGCGTACCGTCACCTTACGATTTTGCTGTGGGTGACCGTTTCGCAAGTCGTTCATTACGACCAGATGCAAATCCGGATCTAAAATTGATATTAACCGCCGTGGAAGGCGAGCCGTCTCACTTGTGGGCTTCTCATCTAGCTAGGCCTGTAACGGAAGCGAAAGGAGCATAATATGAGCAGTAGTATTAAAGTCATTAAAGAACAAAACATCATCGATTTAGAAAATATCGTGGTGCAATTTCCTTCTCGCGACGGTTCATTGTTTGGACGTAAAAAATTCACTGCGGTGAACAATGTGAGTCTTGGCATTAAAGCGGGGGAAACCATTGGTTTAGTTGGGGAGTCTGGCTGCGGAAAATCTACCCTAGCCAATGTAATCATTGGACTTCTTAAACCGACATCTGGTTTAGTGAAATTCAACGGTTTACAAATGCAATATGGCAGCTCAGAAGCGAGAAAACAATTCGGTCGCCAAGTGTCGGTCATTTTCCAAGACCCTGCAACCGCACTGAATCCTCGTATGAAAGTGTTGGATATTTTGCGTGACCCAATGGATATTCACAATGTGTTACAACCCCATGAACGGGAAAAACGTGTGTATGATTTGCTTTCTCGCGTCGGTTTACCACGTTCTGCAGCACAAGTTGAACCGACTCGTTTATCCGGTGGGCAAAAACAACGTGTGGCCATTGCACGTGCTTTAGCGCTGAATCCAAAACTGATTGTGGCGGATGAACCGACTTCTGCGTTAGATGTATCTGTTCGTGCTCAGGTATTAAACTTATTGGCGGACTTGAAAAAAGAACTCAATCTTGCCATGGTGTTTATCTCTCACGATATCCAAACCGTACGCCAAGTATCTGACCGTATTGTCGTGATGTACGGCGGTCAAATTTTGGAGACCGGTAGCACTGAAGATATTTTCAACCACCCAACCGTGGATTACACCCGAAAATTACTTGGTGTTGCGCCGTCATTGTTGTAAACAGATAAAATAAAACATCTTAATTTATAACCGCACTTTTAAAGTGCGGTTATTTTTTTGATCATTTTTTTGTTTTAAGGTGTTGATAAATTTTAGAAACATATTCCGAAAGTCTTTTAGAGTTTAGGTTTTTTCTCAAATATCGTAGAATGGGCATATAAAAATAAGGAGATTTAATATGCAACAAAAAATTCAACAAGCATTAGCCGATTCGCCACTTTCAAATGCAATTCTTTCTGCGTTAGAAGAACAAGAATGGAAAGGTTTTTTACCTGCTGAAAAAGTGCGGTCAATTTGTGATGAATTTAAGCTTACGCCTGTTCAATTAGGTTTGGCGCTTTTGCCCGTAGCGGCTTGTTATAGTCACACACCCATTTCAGAATTTCATGTTGGCGCGATTGCGATTGGTGAAAGTGGTGATTTTTACTTTGGGGCGAATCAAGAGTTTAAGGGTAGTAGCATGGCTCAAACCATCCATGCTGAACAAAGTGCGATTAGCCATGCATGGTTACGCAATGAACCTCGCATCACCGATATCGTGGTGAATTACACGCCTTGTGGTCACTGCCGTCAATTTATGAATGAGCTTTATCAAGCAGAAGATTTGAAGATCCATTTGCCACACAGCCAAAATAATCCACTTCCTCAATATTTACCCGATAGCTTCGGCCCGAAAGATTTAGGTGTTGATTTGCTTCTATTAAACAAAGAAGAACAAGGTTTCACTTTGACGACGGAAGATGAAGTGGCAAATAAAGCAATTTTAGGGGCAAACCGAGCACATTCACCTTATTCTAAAAGCCCTCATGGTATAGGCATTTTATTTAAAAATGGGGAAATGATTTGTGGTCGATATGCAGAAAATGCGGCATTCAACCCAAGCTTACCCGCTATGCAAACAGCGATTAATTTTGCTTACTTAAATCAATTGGATGTATCAAAAATTGAGCGTGTAGTATTTGCAGAGAAGCCTTTTCGTTTAAGTCATCGCAAGATGGCAGAGCAGTTATTGAAGAGCCTCTGCAAGGTGAAAATGGAATATATTAGCCTGTAAGTGCGGTCAAAAATGAATTAGTTTTTGGACTAAAAGAAAGGGCGAACAGAGATAATCTCTCATGTTCGCCTTTCTTTTTACTGATTTTATGCTAATTCAGCACGTAATTTTTTCGTAACATCAACCATCACTTTTAATGCCGCAATTGTTTCAGGCCAACCGCGCGTTTTTAAACCACAGTCTGGGTTTACCCATAAACGTTCTTTCGGCACCACTTGTAATGCTTTGCGAAGAAGATGTTCAATTTCTTCAGCCGCAGGCACGCGTGGACTATGAATGTCATATACACCTGGGCCAATATCATTCGGGTATTTGAAATCACCAAATGCGGTGAGTAATTCCATGTCAGAACGCGAGGTTTCGATAGTAATGACATCGGCATCTAAGGCTGCAATAGCCGGTAGAATGTCGTTAAATTCGGAATAACACATATGTGTATGAATTTGAGTATCATCTTGGCAACCCATTGAGCTTAAACGGAAGGCTTCACCCGCCCATTTCAAATAAGCCTCCCAATCTGCACGTTTTAACGGTAAACCTTCACGAATAGCCGGCTCATCAATTTGAATGACTTTGATGCCTGCCTTTTCTAAATCTAATACTTCATCAGAAAGCGCTACCGCAATTTGTTTACAGACCGTTTCACGAGAAATATCGTTACGCACGAAAGACCATTGTAAGATCGTGACCGGACCAGTCAGCATGCCTTTCATCACTTTATTGGTAAGGCTTTGAGCATATTGTGACCAACGTACCGTCATTGGTTCTGGACGAGTAACATCACCGTAAATCACAGGCGGTTTTACGCAACGAGAACCATAACTTTGTACCCAACCAAATTTGGTGAACGCAAAACCATCGAGTAGTTCGCCGAAATATTCCACCATGTCGTTACGTTCTGCTTCGCCATGTACCAATACATCTAAGTCTAATTTTTCTTGCTCACGTACAACAAATTCAATTTCTTTTTTCATTGCAGTTTCGTAATCAGCTAAGCTGAGTTCGCCTTTTTTGAAGGCTGCACGCGCATGACGAATTGCTGTCGTTTGTGGGAAAGAACCAATATTCGTGGTGGGTAGAAGTGGTAAATTTAACCACGCATTTTGTAATTTAATACGTTCTGAAAATGGCGATTTACGTTGGTCAGCATTTTTCGGTAGATTTGCTAAACGTTCTGCCACACAAGTGCGGTGAATTTCACGCGAGTTTTTACGTGCATCCGCAGCTACTTGAGAAGCCTCTAATTCGGCTTGAACTGCTTCACGGCCTTGTTCTAGTGCGGTCTTAATAATGCGTAATTCTTGAATTTTTTGTAACGTGAAAGCCAACCATTGATAAAGCTCAGGCTTATTTGCTTGGAGTTGCGTTTCAACCTCTAAATCATAAGGTGTATGGAGGAGAGAACAACTTGGTGCAATCCATAAACGCTCACCTAATTTCACTTTTAATGGCTCAACCACATCTAACACTTGATTTAAGTTTGCCCGCCAAATATTACGGCCATCAATGATGCCTACAGATAAGATTTTGTCATAATCCGCAAAGGCAGTAAGTTGTTCCGGTGCGCGCACTAAATCGATGTGCAAACCTGCTACAGGTAAGGCTTTTAACAAATCAGCGTGTTCTGCCACAGAACCGAAATAAGTCGCAAGCAATAATTTTGCTTTCACTTGTTCAGCAAAAGTGGCGTAAACCGCTTTATAAGCCGCAATCCATTCTGCCGGTAAATCTAAGGTGAGAGCAGATTCATCAATTTGAATGTATTCCACACCTTCCGCAGCTAACGTATTTAAGATTTCAACATAAACCGGCACGAGTTGTGCTAATAAATCAAAGCGATTAAATGTCGCACCTTTTTCTTTACCTAACCAAAGGAAGGTGAGTGGACCAACGATTGTTGGTTTAACTTGATACCCAAGCGCTTTAGCTTCACGAATTTGTGTCACATAATGTGCTGGGTTTGCTTTAAATTGCGTCTCTTTATGGAATTCTGGTACAAGATAGTGGTAGTTGGTATCGAACCATTTTGTCATTTCAATCGCAAATTGGGTTTTATTGCCACGCGCCAACTGGAAATATTGATCGAGTGTTAAGTTTTGGCTATCGAAACCAAAGCGAGCAGGAATTGCACCTGTTGCTACTTGTAAATCTAAAATGTGATCGTAAAGTGTGAAATCAGCCACCGCGACAAAATCGGCATTTGCCTTGGCTTGGTGTTGCCAGTTAAGTTCACGTAATCTTTTTGCAATATCTAATAAATCCGCTTCCGCAATTTCGCCACGCCAGTAACGCTCTTGAGCAAATTTAAGTTCACGCTTTGCGCCTACGCGCGGAAATCCTGCTAAATGAAATGTTGTCATAATTAATCCTTCTATTATTTTGTTGGTTTAGACGTCTAAACGTCTGTTCAAATATAGAATGCAATAGAATCTTAAATTACACAACTTCATAATTTTCAGGTTTTGAATGAATAAAATTAATAAATGAAAAGTCTGCACTTTAAGATTTCTAAAAAGGAGAAAAAAGACAAAAAAATAACCGCACTTTAAAGCGCGGTTATAGAGAATTCTGAACAGTTTAGTTGAGATTATTCAACACCAACCATTACAGAGGTTGCTTTGATAATCGCATATGCTTCTTTACCAACAGCTAAACCTAATTCTTTTACTGCATCGATAGAGATGGTAGAAGAAATTACGTTACCGTTACCGATATCAATGTGTACGATTGCGTTCACAGAACCGGTTTCGATTGATTTTACAGTACCTTTAAGTTGGTTTCTTGCACTAATTTTCATTTAGCATTTCCTTATGTTTGAGTTAAACAGAGTAGACATTATATAGATAAATATATAAATTGAAAATACTACTTAATAGGTGATAAACCTTTTAAGATTTGCTCAGCATTTTCTTTACTTAACGCGTAAGCGTAATTAATCCATTTGATAGAATTTAAGTAAAAAATAACCGCACTTTATCGTGCGGTTACGTTATTTTATAAACATTTAGCTGGTTTTGGCAGACCCGCCAGTTTGGTTGCTTGCTTGGCTGGTCCGTCAGGGAAGAGTCGTTGCAAATAGCGGCTATTGCCTTTATCAGCACCTAATTTTTCTGACATTGCTTTTACCAGCATTCGAATCGCAGGAGAGGTGTTATATTCTTGGTAAAAATCACGCACAAAATAAATCACTTCCCAGTGAGCGTCGGTCAGGTCTACATCTTCTAGCTGAGCGATGTGTTTTGCTACATCTTCATTCCAATCAGCAATATTAAGTAAATAGCCAAAGGCGTCGGTTTCGATTTGTTTTCCTTGTACGGTAATCATATTAATTCACTTCTTTAAAGCTGATCATTTCGTTATCGGCGTAGTCAGACGCTTCTTCATCATCAAATTTCATTGGTTCGATACGTTCTTCATCAAATGCGGTATCCCCTTCAATGCCATCAAGTGATTGACCATGTTTAATGCCTTTGAAATCGAAGAGTTTTGGGTCACATAAGTGTGACAACGTAATATTTTGCATCGCACTAAACATGGTTTCCAAACGTCCAGGATATTGACGATCCCAAGTATTTAACATTTCTTTCACGACTTGACGTTGTAAATTAGGTTGAGAACCACACAAATTACAAGGGATAATTGGGAATTCTTTCGCTACGGCATATTTTTCAATATCTTTTTCTTTACAATAAGCCAATGGACGAATCACAATTTGCTTGCCGTCATCTGAAATTAATTTAGGTGGCATAGATTTTAGTTTCCCACCGTAGAACATATTCAGAAACAGGGTAGCCAGCATATCATCACGATGGTGTCCTAGTGCAATTTTTGTTGCGCCAAGTTCAGTTGCCGTACGGTATAAAATACCACGGCGTAGACGAGAGCAGAGAGAACACGTTGTTTTGCCTTCTGGAATTTTCTCTTTCACGATGCCATAAGTATTTTCTTCAACTATTTTATAATCCACACCAATACTTTGTAGATATTCAGGTAAAACATGCTCAGGAAAACCTGGCTGTTTTTGGTCTAGATTGACTGCAACGATATCAAATTTAATCGGTGCGCTTTGTTGTAAATTCAACAAAATATCAAGAAGTGTATAACTGTCTTTACCACCAGAAAGACAAACCATTACTTTATCACCCTCTTCAATCATGCCAAAATCAGCAATTGCGTTGCCAACATTACGGCGAAGACGTTTTTGCAGTTTATTGAAATTATAAGTTTGTTTTTTATCTTGGTTTTGTTCTGTCATATTGATTTACTTTAGCTAATAAAAAAGCCCTGAATAACTTCAGAGCTTATAAATTCTGTGGTGCCTAGGGTCGGACTCGAACCGACACGGTTATTCACCGGCGGATTTTGAATCCGCTGCGTCTACCAATTTCGCCACCCAGGCATTTGGGTTGTTCTGAATTATACGTTTATCTTACTTCGTTGCAAGTAAAATTTCATTAAAAAGGTGTGGTTGTTTTAAATTTCATCAACTTGTATTCAAAGATAAAAGGGAAGTTTAAAATAATTTGATACGTTGTCACAATTTATGAGTGAAATAAAAGCTTAGTATTTCTACTAAGCTTTATGATTATCTAATTAAGCAGTTTGACCAGCAAGGTTACCTAAATCTTTATCAATTAAGAATAAGCCTTTGCCATCTTCGCCAAGAAGATTTAATTTGTCTAAAATACCGCTGAATAATTTCTCTTCTTCGTGTTGTTCTGCAACATACCATTGTAAGAAATTGAATGCAGAGTAGTCTTTTTCTTCAAAAGTTTTACCCACTAATTCATTGATTTTACTTGTGATCAATTTTTCGTGTTTGTAAGTTAATTCAATGATTTCTTTTAATGATTTGTACTCATGCGAAGGCGCCTCAATTGCAGTGATTACCGCTAATGCACCAGTTTCATTTAAATAAGTGAATAATTTACGCATGTGTTGCATTTCTTCTGCAGCGTGAGCTGATAAGAATTTAGCTGCACCTTCAAAACCATTTTGTTCACACCATGCGCTCATTTGTAAGTAAAGGTTTGAAGAGTAGAACTCAAGGTTCATTTGATCATTTAATAATTTGATTACGTTTGATGATAACATTTTGTATTCTCCTTTTAAAATTATAATGTTGCTAAATCACGATCGATAAAGTAAAGCGAACGACCGTCTTCACCTACTAAGTTAAATTTATCAATAATGCTATTGAATAATTTTTCTTCTTCGTGTTGTTCTGCAACGTACCATTGTAAGAAGTTAAAAGTAGAATAGTCTTTGTTTGCAAAAGTCACTTCAACTAATTCATTAATTTTAGAAGTAACGAGTTTTTCATGTTCAAGTGTGGTTTCAAATACTTCTTTAAGTGATTTGTAGTCATTCTTAGGTGCGACAATTTTACCTAAAAGTGGCATACCACTTGTTTCACTCACATATTTGAATAATTTTTGCATGTGTTCTAATTCTTCATCAGCATGACGAAGTAAAAATGCTGCAGCACCTTCATAACCGTGCTTGCTACACCAAGAACTCATTTGTAAATAAACATTAGAAGAGTAGAACTCTAAATTGATTTGTTCATTTAACTTATCTGCGATTGCTTTATTAAGCATAACCAACTCCTTTCCTTATTAAGTAGAGATTAAAAATAAAAACAAGACTGCTTAACTTGTCATCGGTGTGCATTCTAATCTCGCAAATGAGAATAGTCAACTATTTTTTTAAAATTATTTTTATAAGTCACTAATAACAAAAGAGAAATCAATGTTAACTATTCTCATTTATGTGATATATATAAAATAAATTCTCATTATCAGATCAAGAATAATGAAATCTGCAGAATTGATGTACGAATTGTATTCAGAATTCACATAGCGTTATCTACAAATTTCATACTAATTCTAATTATTCCATTTCAAAGACATCCATTTATTTCTTTTATATCCACAACCCAAAATCACCTTATTTTGACCAATGCATTAAAGTAGGATAGTTATCTATTTATATTTGTGACATGTCTATATATTACATTTAACATAATATACATTATGCGAAATTAGTTATCAGGTTAGCGAAAACTGCGGATTAAATAAATCACACAGTTATACACAAGTCACAGGTACTAGTAAAACAAGACAAAATAAGGACAGATAACACGTTGTAACGAGCTATTTTATCGTTTTATTGAATGGTTAAATTTGAATGTCAAGGAAATGTAAAGGCACACGATGCGTTTCGCATTATCTAATCAGCGTAAAGGACGTGGCTATAAAGGTTCTGCAGAAGGCGCATTAATTGCTGTGATTTTTTGAAGAATGCCGAGCGCAATGAATTCATTTTTTCAAATCTCATCGAGCATGATTTCCGGCAAAATCCGCGGGTTTTGCCTTCCATTTTCCGCAAACGGAAAATAATTACACTCGCCAGAAATAAAAATCCCGTCCTCGTTAAACTGCGGGCGGAATTTTTATTTCTGGCTATTAAATTTCTTTTACTTGCAAAAGAATGATAATGTCAGTCTTTGAATTTGATTTAGAACTACCACTTAAAATGCCTTTAGGTAAAAAACTAAACCCTGTTTCCCCTTCTGTTATCTTATTTTCAGCCAAACCACCTAACACAACAATATCCCCACTTTTAACGTTACATCTGTGACAATGTCGCGTTTTATTAAAGTCGGTGATTGATTAACGCCTGTGTCAGTCTTAACAAAGTTAGATAATTGTTGATTGATTTTCAAATCAATAGCATTATTTTTAATTGTAGGTTGAATATCAAAAATCACACCACTTGAACGATATTCGATTGATTGCACGGCTCTACCGTCTCTATCATATGTCACAGCACCTAACACTGACACATCAGACCCAACTGAAAAATTACCTTTTGAGCCTGATTTAACTCTAAGCGTTGGCGAACTTACAACATGAAAGCGACTATCTGTACGAAATAACTCAATCATAGCATCTAAATTTCCCGTATTTACCGTGATAAAGTTTTCATAATTTTGTTTAACGCCAATATTAATACCAAGCTTACCTTAAGCAGTTTCGCCAATAAATTAATTCCACTTCCCTCTTTTTCTTCTGTTTGTACTTCAAAAACATAGCCTGTTACAACAACTTCACGACTTGGTACATCGACACCTTTTAAAACAGATTTTACTCGTGCAATATCTTCTGTTTTACCATAATAAACCAACTTATCACCGCTTGCTGACACTGCCCCTTCCTCATCTTTTAAAAACTGCGACAAGTATTCAGTATCACGATAAATCGGACTATAAACAAAGCTATTTTTCATCACTTTTTTAGGTTGAGGCTCAATATGAGCAAGATATACAACACCTTTTTTCTCATACACCTTTTATATTAATATTTTCAAAATAAAGTGTTAAGAACTCATTGAAATCTTGTTCTTCCGTAGTATGAAAACTTAATAAACGTTTATCTTCCGCCAGTTTTGGATCTAACATATAAGGCTTATTTAACACTTCATCATAAATCATTGATATTGCTTTTGACAGCGGTACAGATTCCAGTTTAAAATCTACACTTTTTGCAGTTGCTGATATGGATAAAAAAGCAAAAAGTACGGTTAAATAACGCTTCATTTCATTTCTCCCGAATAGTAATTGACAATCTGATTATCAATTTCTCCTTGTAGCATTCGACCACTGAAAATAAATTGGCTTCTTGGCTCCAGACGTAATCGACCTTGATTATCAGACAATACAACAAAGGCTTGATTATTCTTACGTAACTCCCCTGTTATTCGCCATTTGGTTGATAATGATTTGCTAATCTTAGGCATTTCAATAGCAATATTTACTTTACTTGTAGCTTCACTTGCAATTGATGATGTTTCAACTTCTGTTTGTTCAGGTTGTAAGTATTGGTTGAAATAGTCATAAACAAAATAAGCAGACACACCAAGCAAAATTGGCGTTGCCACGATAAAAAATAACGTTTTTGTTGATGAAAATATAGATTGCCGTTTATCAGTTACGCTTTCTTTTGCATTGGTATTTTCATAAGATTTATATAATTCAAAAATATCTTTATCATACTTTTCTTGGTAGTAATTCATTCGGTTATTTTTGAATAATTTAATGCCCTGAAATACATCAACTCGATAGCGATTGCGAAGACCTAAAGCAATGTGCTTTTGCATTCGATAGGTTGTTTCAATACGATCTTTAATAAATCTTGGGATTTGAGCAACATCTTGATTTATCACAACAAGATCGCAAGTAACACCTGTTTCAGCATGTGCAAAATGGCGATGTTCTGCAATAAATGAACGATGATTTTTAGGGATATCTTTATCACTTCCCCAAATTCGCCAAACTTCATCTATTACAATCAAGTCTCCAGCTTTGCAAAAGGTATCTTGATCTTCCATTGACGGTAAAAATTTAGGATCTAAACATTATTCATTTTCTACATAAACCAAATCACCAAGCTGCTCTACGGTTAATTTTCGTTTATTTTTTAGTAAATACTGATGAATTTTTTCCTTATCTAAACCGTAAACGTTAGATACTACCCTACGCCCTGTTGCAATTGCTGGCAAAATCACAGATTTAACCACTTCATAAGATTTACCACTACCAGGCACGCCTACATAAGCTGAAATCGCCATAATTTTTATCCTATAATTGGTAATCTACGAATAATGAAACGAGCAAGCAATGCAGAAATAAATAACGAAACGCCAAAAGGAAATTCAATTAAATTCAGGAAATACCACATACTGCTAGGCAAATATCCAAACAATGAATTTAAATCTGGGATAAGGTTATCAGGAATAAATAGAACAATGACAACAGGAATAAACTCCGTTGTAATATAAAATAAAGCAAAAAATACAAAGAATTTAGCTACAATACCTTTAAAAACAAAACCTAATAAACCACTAAATAAAGATAAAATAAGTTTTCCCATAAATCCCCCTTATGCAGTAAGCAGATGACGTAATGCAATAAATGCCCATAAAATAGTAAAAATTGATTGTATTAACTGTCGTTGTTCTTCCAATAATCCACAATGGCTATCAATCGTAAAATGCTTATTCCAAATATCAAAAGACCAAGTTGGACAAGTAGCAGACAGCCCTTTTAATTTGAAATTTTGCAATGTTGGAAAGAATTTTTTAAAAGGATCTAAGATTTCTTGTGCTGTTGGCATTTCTAATTCAGAGTATTCAGGCGTACCATAATCTTCTTGTTCATTATTCTTATTATTTCCAGTATTATGGGAAACACTTGTATTCGGTGCAACATCAACATTTACATCAAAATCAAGTTGATCTCCTGTTCCTGCTTTTGCAAATAAATCAGCTAACGTGGGATTAGACAAAGCCAGCTCATTTAGGGCTGTTCTTACTTCGGTTGCTGTAACTGGATTAGTTGAATTAAAAGGTAAACCTTGATAATCAGACTGTGCAGCCGCAGACAACAACATAGCATTGTACATATTCGCAACTTTTTCAGCTGTTAAAGGACGAGTATTAAATAAACCACTATCTATATCAGAAATTTAACCTAATTCTTCTTCCTGTGAGGTTGTTACAGGGAAATCGCCAATAAAATTTTCATTTTCTTCAAAACTAATATAAGTAACATTATTTACTCGTGTTGAAATTTTATAATCTGTTTCTTCAGGTTTATTAAATGAATGAACCTAAGAATTTCCAGTAAACGCTGATGATACGGCTTCAAAATCATCACGTAATTCTTTATATGTAAAAGTTTGTCTAACTTCAGGATAAATACTTGTTCCTCTTTGTTTATGTCTTAGATATGTATTAACCACATCTGTTTTTGATGATAAATACTTATATTTTCTACCGTCAATATCGGCTTCTTCATAAGTTTCTTCTCCTTTACCGCCGAATTCTTCTTGGGAAATATATTCAGATAACTTTTGAATAGAATTTGATTGGGCGTACTCCCCTGTTCTTAATGTGTCAAAGTATTTATACTTATTACTTAAAACATCAGATTTATAAATATAATCTACATTATCTGAAAATTGATTTTTTTCTTTTGAATATCTATAAATGACAGGATCTTGCAAACTTGGTTGAACATTAACAATTTTAGTTTCTCCATTTACTTGAATTGCATAACGCCCATCAGATAATTTTACTGCGGTTGGTTCAAAGGTAATTCCGATATTTTCATTTTCAGGTATATTCAAATCAGATAATGAAATTACCCCCGAAGCCAGAGCCAAATGCACCCAAGAAATATCTTTTGCGTGTCTTAAACTTGATATAGCACCTAATGCAAATTTGGCGTCATTCGCTGCAGTCTTGCCAACAGCTTTAAAAGTTTGTGTTGTTGCAAGTCTTGCAAAAACGGCATCATTTGCGGCAACTAATGCGGCTCTTTTAGTTACAACTTGTGTAAATACCCGACTTAATAACGGTCTTGCAACTAATGCGACCGCTGGATTTGCATAAACAAATGTTGAAGAATAAATCAGTTGTGCAATACAAAAATAAACAACTAACTTTTTAATCCTTGAATAACAGCCCAACCACATAGAACCCCTGTAAAAAAGCTCATTAACTCCCACATATTTAAATCCTTAATAAAAAAGGGACATAAAGCCCCTTTATAAATTTGCTCTACGATTGACTAAAATGCGTTCAACATTCGAGCTACTTTTTTGATACCCATTACAACAACTGCAACGCCCATAATCGTACCTGCAACAGCCACAACACCAGTAATAATTGGTGCTACATCAATTTTAGCAATCAAAGCATCAAGATAATTTGTTTGCCCCTGTTATGATGCAAAAGCTGTTGAAGACATCGCTAAAGTAGCAAGCACGCCAGCTTTAACGTACATATTTGATAAAGCATTTTTCATTTTCATAATAAACACCTAAAATAAACTCGGTTCTAACGAACCATTTTTATCATTTGTCCTAATCCGTATGAGAGAACATAAAACATTAAGACAAGCCCTAAACCATAACTAAACAAGCCTATATCAAACTCGCCTAGCTGTGGTTTATTTTGAATTTCCACAGTTTGAAGTTTCGCCACTTCGGACTGTGGAATTTTCAAAACAATTTCATCACAGCCATTTTCGCTACCGAAATTCATATAAGGATGACAAAATTTTGCTGTAACAACAGTTTCATTAATCATAAATGAACACCATTTAATGAAGCTCAATTATTGTTTTAATTCCTCAATAACTGAACTTTCATCAAAATTATATGTAATCCCTTTACGCCCATTTTCCATAGCCCATTCACGCGGATAAACTAAGATCATCACTAATTTATCTTTTAAACGGTTAATCGTATTTCTTAACGCATCATTCATAGAGCGATCATCAATCTTAATTTCTTGAATTGATGTGTTATAACCACCGTAGCCATCAGGCTCTTGTAATTGAATCCCCATATTATGGCGTTCTTTTACTTCTCCCGTTTCTCGGTTAGTAAAAGATAAAGATTTATAACCTTTTAACGTTCCTACAATATAAAAACCAGTACGCATAATTTTCTCCTAATCATTGGTTAAAAATTCAAATACATTCATTTACATCATTAAACAGCAAAACGTAAATTAGGTGCATTACTTGGAAATTGATAAAAATCAGGGGCTTTGAATGGTCTAACGAAAATATGTTCACAAGATACCACTCGAACGGCCTTAAACTTTTCAATATCACAAGGATTAGCAATATCTATCCCAATTTTTCTTAGTCTTGCTCTATGTGTCTTAAATTGACGTTCTGCAAGATCTAAATTCTGACCACTAGCCCATTTCATTGCATAAAAAGCTGATGTATTAGCCTTTCTTAATGTATCAACTACTCCTTGAGATACTAATTGTTCTGCGATACTTTCTAATTCAATTTTGCTAACACTTAATTTTTTATACATATCAATAAATCCTTGATTTAAAAGTTCTAGTTTCGAAAAATCACTAATACCCCAATAACATAAATTTTCTTTTTGCAAATATCTTGACTTTAATTTTTGTTCAAACCTAACCACACCATTTTTTTCACAATATTCATAAACGTCTTTGTAATACTTAAATTCAGGTGAATTTTCTCCAAATTTACGCTTAATTTTTTCATAAGAATGTACCCTTAATTCTTCATGTTTAATGTAGCAACTCGGATAAATAAGATTGGCATTACCTTTCTCACTCAACCAATCAACAGTGCAGCCATTAGTATGAAGTCTCCCAATAGAGTTACGATAACGCATTTGAGAAAGAGCTTTTAAAAATGTACGCTCATTACCACTTCCGACAGATTTATTTGTTGTTATATCTAAACGCTTAATAATTGCTCCATCAGAGAATTTCTGAACTTTTGTACTATCTTCACCTTGTCTATAAAAAATCTCGGTGCAACGTGTAAACTGTGGTAATTTGAGTGAAAAAAGAATTGAATTAAAACAAGCTACGCAACTATCAATTTCTTCAAATCCAATCAAATTCTCAACCCTGCCCCATCGGCTTGGGTTTCCAGACATTCGAATAACTGAACCTGAAATTTTTATGCTTACTTCATCACAAAAACTACCTTTATGATGATATTTACCTGTTCTAATCCCTGTCTGAAGTTCCCCTGTATCTAAATGAATTCCTATCATTCCAAAATCAAAAATAGAACGAAGAATAGATTCTGGAATCTCTACCCAAAAATCTTGTTCTATCTCTAACCAGTCGATAAAAAAATTCATGTTAATATACATATAACAAATAACATTTGATGATAAAATACACCTGTTACAAATATCTTGCCAATATGTAGATGATAAAACTTGTATACAAAGTATAATAATAAAATATTAAATTAATAAATTATTAAGGTGCTAAATTAAAAAATGTAACTACAGATAAAACAATTAGATTGAAAAAACAGGAAGCAATTGATTTGAAAGATATATCTTTCGAATTGACTAAGAAAGCAATCATGGCAGGGCACCAAAAGCCATATAAAGAAAGTGATATTGTTCACTATTTAATTGAGAATATTGTTCAATGTGTAAAAGTAAATGAAAAAGGCTTACTGAGCCTTGATTATGCTAAAGTAACTAATTTACACATAAATGAAGATGAATATAATAAGCCTTACGAAAGCTAAAAAGTGCAGAATATTGCACCAAAGTTCGGGTGTTACAGAACTCCCGAACTTTTTGAGTGTTTTTCAAGCAACTAATTAAGGAGATAAAAATGAGCGTTAAAGTCATTACAGGTACACCAGTTAATATTAAAGACATTGATATACTGGATGTTTGCACAACAACTTATACTACTCAAATTAATAAAAAATCGCTAATGCAGTCCATTTTTGGTAATAAAGGTGATTTATCTTTTGCTGATGGTATTAATGAACTAAAATCACTAACCGAAAGTTTAGGTGGTAATATAATATTCGATATTAAAGTATCAACCGCAACAGCAAGCTTCAATAATGGAACCTATTTATATACAACTTTGATTGCTAGTGTCGGTAAAGAATAAAAAAACGACAATTACTAGTTATTTTCTTCTATAAAATGGTCTAAGTGCTACAGGGCTAAAAACTTTTATAAATTCCTCTTTATCTACTGGAACACTTGAGTTTTTTAGCTCTGTCAAAAATGCGGCTAAATGTTTGCAAAGGTCAAAGCGCGCTTGAGTTTCTTCGGGCATATAAAATCGTTTTGTATCAAATCTGATCTCTATCATATCTAACGTGCAATAAACCCTATAATCATCAGCCTTTAGTAATCTAACAGCATTTAGAAAGTGTATAGGCGTTATATCTTTCAATATAATATTTGCCATAAATTCAAATATTTAAATATAAAGGTGCACAGATTTTCATAAAGGTGCACAGATTTTGAAAAAGGTGTACAAATTTTAATAAAGTTAACCAATTTTGCATAACGGCGGATTATGTGTAAATTCTTGCGCGGTGCTCCGCCATTATACCGCGCTTCAAATTGTAACATAATCCGAAAATCATTATGCGAAATCAATTACAAGGTTAGTAATGGCTACGTATTAATAAGATCACATAGTTATACACAGGTTGCAAATACCACTTAAGCGATGCAAAACCTAGCTCTAAAGTACCTTGTAATAAGATTAAATAATGATTTATACACTCTAAAGTTGTTATGTAAGGAAAAAATAAAGAAGTTTATATGTATCAAAATAATGGCAACGCTACGTGAATTCTGCGTTATTTTATGAGGTGAATATCATCAGATTTAAAAAAAGAAAAACGTAAATCTCATGGATAAGATTTACGTTTTTGATGATTGACATTTGTGTGACTATGTCACGATATGTATAAGATTAAGATAACAGTTTTGCACCGTATTCATAAACCTGTTGTAGTAAATTTAGCTTAGTTGGATTATCCGAATATTCCTCTGCTAACCGTTGTAAACTTTCTTCAAATTTAACCGCACTTTGTTCTAATTTACGTTGGCGATATTTTTGCCATTTGATTTGCTCTGCACGATGTAGAGTTTTATAGAAATGTCTTGCACGATAATGGAATAACAATTCTGGAATTCGTTTATCTTCAAATGCTAAACCATGCTCAGCTAATTTCTCTGCTGGTAAATCACGTAAAATAGCCATATTGTTTTTATCGGCATTGCTAAAGAAACCGCTATAAAGTTCAGTTTCTACATTATCACTCGGCTCAAATTCGCGTTCTTCTGAGAAGATTTCAATAACTTTCTCGCGAATATCTAAGGATTGGCGTAATTTTGCTAAATTATCTAAGCAATGTTGTCTGTCTATCCCTAAACGAGCTGCATTTTCTGGCAGTAACGTTTTTGCAGGCGCCAAAATTGGGCATTTATTAATATGAACCAATTTTAATGGAACTGATGAAACTCCCCTTTCTTCTAGCTCGCTTTTCTTGGTATATAAATCTTGTCGCAAATCAACCGCACTTTTACTGAGTAAATTATCAATATCACCTGATAAATCACAGACGATTACGGCATTTTGATTAGTTGGATGCCATGCTAATGGTGCCACCCAAGCACAATTGCCACGATAATTCCCTAGCATGCCCGAAACGTGCACTAATGGTGTCATTTCCGCGGTATCAATCAGTTTCTCAATTTCCTTTTTACCTCTATGCTCAAAGAAGAATTGAAATAATTTAGGCTGCTTTTCTTTGATTAATTTAGCCATAGCGATGGTTGCATATACATCCGCCATCGCATCATGGGCATTTTCATGCTCAATACCATTTGCTTTAGTGAGTTTTTCTAAGCGAAAGCTTGGCATACCATCATCGTCATAAGCCCAATTTATCCCTTCTGGACGCAGTGCATAGCAAGCCCGGACCAAATCCAGTAAATCCCAACGAGAATTGCCATTTTTCCAGCTATATTCATAGGGATCGATGAAGTTACGGTAAAAGGTATAACGCGTCATTTCATCGTCATAACGAATGTTGTTGTAACCCATCACACAGGTATTGGGTTGTGAAAATTCAGCTAGAATTTTTGCGGCAAATTCAGGTTCCGGAATCCCTTTTTCATTACATTCTTGTGGTGTAATTCCTGTGACCATTACGGCTTCCGGGGCGGGCAAATAATCATCGGTTTGCTTGCAATACAACATAATAGGCTCACCAATGATATTGAAATCTGCATCGGTACGAATACCAGCAAATTGAGCAGGACGATCATTTGCCGGATTGATACCAAAACTTTCGTAATCGTAGATAAAAAAACTAAAATCGTTTGCCATAATTAAGCCAAAATTTTATCTAAATAATATAAACAGAAAATTGCTGAAAGGCTAATAAGAACACCAAACCAGTTGATTTTGCTGATTTTTTCTTTAAAGAAAAATGCGCCGGTGATGGTGCCTAAACAAATAACACCAATATTCATTCCCGCAAAAACTAAAGTTGGGTTTTGTCCGAAGCTTTGGTGCGCTTTAATGTAAAACAGGATATTGAAGAAATTCAATACACCTAAAATAATTCCACCAATAAAGCTTGGCACTGTCCACTGTGTGCGTTTTAGGAATAAATACAGGAACATGACACAAGCGGCTAATGAGAAAGCAATGAATAATGTAGTTGGGAATGCTCCCCCGCTTTTGGCCACTTGTTTGAATAAGATATCAATGGTGCCATAACCAAACCAAACACCGATTAAGCCTAAAATACCTTTAAAACTGACCGCACTTTGTTCATTTGATTTGTTCAAAATACAGAATAAACCGATGAATGCCAAAATAATGCCAACGATTTTGGGCTGGCTTAATGTTTCATGGAAGATAATAAAAGAGGCAACAATCGGTAGAAATAACGATAAGCGTTGTGCTGCATCTGAACGCACGATACCCGCAAATTCAACTGCTTTAGACATAATGATAAATACGGTTGGTAATAAAATTCCTAACGCCAGGAAAATAGGTGTGCTATCACTTTGTGCTAAATATTCAGTAAATTCCAATCCTTTGAAATCAGGTTTGAGTAAGAAATAGCTTAATGAAATGGCGACAATATAGTTGAACGCTATTGCTTGTTCAATAATGATGTTTTTCTTGCGCGCAACTTTGAGTAACACTGATACGGCAACACTACATAGAATGGCAAAAATAAGGTTGTGCATAATTCGTCCTAAATTCTCATAAAAATAACAATGAAAAAAGCGGCCAATTGCTTTGACCGCTTTAAAAAACTACTCTGTTGCGCCAAAGCCACGCAAACCAACCACATGAACTTGTTCTTGGTTGCCAGCGATTTTACGCACCAGTTTATAGGTTGTCCCTTTTTCAGGGCTGATATTCTCTGGCGCTGCGATAAGTAATTGCATATCCAAACGTTCGCAAAGTTCGAACAAGGTGGAAATGGATTTACCATCTAAACGCGCCGCTTCATCCAAGAATAGTAAACGACATGGTACGATGTCTTTACCGCGAATACGGCGGCTTTCCTCTTCCCAGCTTTGTACAACCATTAATAGGATTGACATACCCGTACCGATCGCTTCACCTGTCGATAATGCGCCACTTTCAGCTCGTAACCAGCCATCAGCACCACGGAAGACTTCAACTTCTAACTCGAGGTAATTACGGTAATCTAATAATTCTTCACCGATAGTTTGTGCTGTGCGTTGGCCCATATCAATATGCGGGTTAATGCGTTGATAAAGTTTCGCAATGGCTTCAGAGAAGGTAATGCGATTGTCACTGAATAAATCTTGGTATTCTTCCTGTTTACCTGATAGCGCATCAAGCAACATCGCATGAGTATCGCGAATATTGACTACTAAACGTACCGATTTCACCTGACCGAAGGCAATATTTTGTAAGCCTTGGTTCAACATGCGAATACGGTTTTGTTCACGTTGAATGGTTTTACGCATAATATTCGCCACACTTTCAGAACTGATCGCCAATTTTTTCTCACGGCCAGTCAATTCTTCTGTTAAGCGATTAAGCTCAATTTCCATTTGCTCAATTGCATCAATCGGATCATCAGTTTTAATAATATCCTGACGAATACGTTCACGAAGATGTTGATATACCGCAATGAAGAAGCGGACTTTATTTTCCGGCTTGCGACTGTCTTCAGAAATACGCAATGCATCGCGGAGATATTCATTATCAGCCACTGCAGTACGTAGCGCACCTAATGCTTTATCCGACATTGAACGTAGTTCATCAGCAGATAAATAAGCTAACTCACGACGATTGAGTCGTTTTTCCACATCGGAATTACGAGATAAACGGAGAACCACGCACCAGCTGACTTTCGCAGCTACAACTAATTCACGTTGAGTTTTATAATCACGTTCTGCTTTACGAATGCGTTTATTTAAGTTCTCCGCTTCGCTTTCAATAAGCGTTAATTGTTTTTCAACATAAGAACGACGTTGACGGCTAGTTGAAAGTTGTTGATACAACTCATCACGGCGATTTCTTGCTCGTTCCTCTGCCCCTTCATCAGCACGCACACCTAATTCACCAATCTCAGCAATTAATTCTTTCAACAACTGATTTTTACTGTCATAAGAACTTTGCAGTTGGATAAATACTTGGTTGTATTGTGCAAATTGGCTTTGTTTTTGACGTAATTGTTCACGTTGAGCATCACGCTGTGCCTGTAATTGTTCCAAACGTTGACGAAGTTGCTCGTTAAACTCTGATGTTTCTGCTTGACCTGCATCTTCATAACTAAAGTGATTTTTACGTTGCACCACATCCGCTAAAGCAAATACACGTTGTTGTACTTGTTTTTGACGTTCAACCGCTTGGGTTAAATCAGCTTTTAAGCGCTCATAGTTTTCTGGGTCACTTTGTAAGGTATTGGCAATCGGCTCTAATTGTGACAACGCAATACCATGTTGACGAATAAAGCTTTCATCTTGTTCTGCAATGTCTAATTGTTCACGACATTCTTCAATGCGATCAAGTAATTCATCATCAGCAAGCAAGTTAAGCTGTGGCATTAACTTGTTCAACAATTGCATTTTTTCTTTGGCATTATCCAATTTAATGCGAATTTGTTGTTCGGTGGTTGAGAATTGATTGAGCTCGCGATCAATTTCATTGCGTTCTTGATTGATTTCCGCCATAACCTCTTCTGGGTTTGGTTGGAATGCAAGGGCTAGATGTAAGCCAACAAATTGACTAAAGTGTTCGTGTAAACGTTGACATTTTTGTACATCAAAGGCGATTTGTGCGTATTTTTCCGCAATTTCATCACGTTTAGCTTGTAATTCTTCTAAATGTTTTTCACGTGCTGCACGGCCGAATAATGGAATTTGTGGGAATTTTGAATAACGCAATTCACGCTCAGACACTTGCACCACAACGCCCATTTCAAGCTCTTGAGCAGAAAGTACGCTGTCATCAAAGGCATTTGGGTCACCTTCGATTAAATATAAATCGTCTGGACAATCTTCTAAATTAGCTAATTGTTCGCGTACCGTGTTGAGATCACGTACAACAATAGCATGACGTGCAGGGCCATAAAGTGCAGAGAAATAAGGTGCATCTTCGATTGGTACATCATCATATAATTCAGAAAGCAATACACCACCAAAGCGTTCTGCAAGCACATTCAAGCGAGCATCTTCAGAACCATCTGGTTGGCTTAAACGAGAAATTTGCTCGTCTAATTGTTGACGTTGTTTCTCTAAATTGTCACGTTGAATAGTCAGTTCACGTTCTTTCACCAATTGTGATTGCATAAAATGCATCACATCTTGGCTATGTTCAAATGTTTCACCACTTTGCTCTTGTAAGCGCTCTAAAGCGGCTTGAGCAGTTAACCAAGCCGGTGCTTTACGAGCATTTTCTTCGTAAAGTGCGGTCAAACTTTCACGTTTTTGACGCAAGGTTGAACGGTTTTCTACTTGCTCAGCAAGTTCTTCATTCAAACTTTCAATGAGTTCTTCTTGTTCAGCGTGGTATGCTTCGAGTTCATCAGCGGTTTCTAAAGATAAATCAGCACGTTGATTAAAATCAGCCAATAATTTAACCGCACTTTGTTGTTGAGCATAGCGCTGCTCTAACTCATGTAATTTCGCACGTAATTGCGGGGTTTGTTGTGCCTGAATTTTTTGTGTTGGATATTCACGCAATAATTCTTTAGCACTTTCCCAAGCACTTGAACGTGGCATATCACCAGCAATTTTACACACCAACTGATAGGCTTTATCAAATTGTGATTTGGCCGCTTCAGAAATAGACATCTTATGTTCTAACTCAAGCACTTGCTCAGTAAGACTTTCTGCGTGGGCAGCAAACTCTGCTTGGTAATCTTCCGCATTTTTCACGCTTAAATCCGCTAAACCACATAAGGTTTTCGCTTTTTCAAGCGCAGCAATTGCTTGTTGATATTGCAATGCACGGGTTTGTTGTGCATCTAATGCTTGTTGATAATCCGCAAGTTGCGCACGCACTTGGTCAATTTCAAGTTCCGTTTGCTCAAATTGTGCTTGGCTTTCTTCAAGCTGTTCGGTTGCGGTTTCCACAACCATTTTTTGTTCTTCTAATTTTTCTGTAAGCTCAGCCACATCTTCTTGATAGCGCGATACTTTTTCTTGATGACGTAACGCATTTAATACCAAGTTCAAGTGGTCTGCCGCACTTTGGTGATCTACTTCTAAAGTACGTTCATTTTCTGCCAATTCTGCAGCTTCACGGCTTAAGTCAATTAAGCGATGTTGTGATAATTCTTGCTCAGCTTTTGCTTTATACCAATCACGACGGAAACCTAAAGCCGCTTCGATATTGCCACGACGTTCATTGGCATTACGCATATAATCTGATGCCACATAATTAGTGGTTTCGGTGATTAAATGTTTGAATAAATCACGGTCAGATTGGGTAACTTTAATTGCTTCAAGGGTCATGCGGTTTTCACGTAACGCACTTTCCATATCTTGGAAGGCTTTGCGCACACCAAGGTTTTCTGGCAATAAGTAATCACGTAAAGAACGGGTAATAGCGCTGGAAATACCACCGTATAAAGAAGCTTCGATTAATTTATAGAATTTGCTACGGTCTGAAGCACTACGTAAGCGTTTTGGAATAATACCCAAATCAAACATCATACCGTGATAATCGGTGATAGAATGATATTGCTTAAATTGTGCACCAAGATTTTCAATTTTATCTTTTAATTCATTTAAATTGAGTACACGCGCCTGACGTTCACCGACTGTTTCGGTGAAAAGTGCGGTCGGATTTAAGGATAATTCTACACCTTGAATCGAGAATGTTTTTAAATCCACTTTCTTATCACGACCCGCAATTTGTTGCAGGCGCACACCCACGAGAATTCGTTGGTGACGAGAGTTGATGGTATCCAATACTGCGTAACACACACCTGGGCGTAATTTACCGTGTAAGCCTTTATCACGAGAGCCGCCTGTCGAGCCAGCCTCAGTGGTATTACGGAAATGCAATAAGGTTAAGTCTGGAATTAATGCTGTGACAAAACCTGCCATGGTTGTGGATTTACCGGCACCGTTACCACCGGAAAGTGTGGTCACCAATTCATCCAAATCAAAGGTGCGGGCAAAGAAACCATTCCAGTTAATTAAGGTGAGTGAACGGAATTTACCACGTTCTACCCCATTATGTTGGTTTAATACAGGAGCAATAAATTCTTCTTCAACCTGTTCGGCTGGTTGCTCAGGTTCGTCTTGATAGATTTCGTTTTCAAGTTCTAATACATCAGACATTATTCTTGTTCTCCTGCATCATCAAATTCTTCATCAATTTCGACCGCACTTTCTTCATCATCGAGGTCATCAGCATGACTTGCCGCTTTTGCTTGCTTTTCGAGTTCGAGAGATTGCGGTGTTGCCGCTTCCCCATCACGAATTAAGCGAGCTTGTGCTTCTAACGGGTCATCACCAGAACGGACTTCAGCCCCAAAACGGAAAACTGATTCTGAAATAGTAAATTTACCGCTATGCTGTTCACCTACGGTATGGATCATGCCTAAACGGCGTAAACGACCAATCGCAGCGCGTACTTTTTCAGATAATTTTTGCTTATCCAAATCCGAACCGCTGGAACGTTGATTGACGGCTTTCAATAATTTGCCTTCGTCTGCTAAATTCAGTAATTCATCATAGACTTCTTGTGTACTGAAGATACCTTGCTGTGCTAAACGTTCTGGGCTTAAATATAAATAGCAAAGTACCTTCCCTACTAACATTTCTAATTCGGAAAGCACTGAACGGGCAATTAACGTCGTCGCTTTTGGACGTAAATAGAAAAAGCCTTCCGGTGCACGAATTAATTCCACGTTGTAACGGCGGTAAAAGCCATCTAACTCATTTTGGAAATCCATCAAAAAAGCATGATTATCTAATTGATCTGTGCTGATATGGCGACCTGAACGCAGCAAGCTGTCCACGGCCGGGAAAATAGGATTTGCAATGGCATTTGCCAATTTCGGGGAAATTACATCTTGAATATCTGTCATGGTTAATTTCTCATTTTATGAATTTGTTTGGGTAAGCCACGAAATTAATATTTATCAATCACATGCGCTTGCACTTCTGCGCCATAATCATTAATTTCCTGCCATTGCGGATAAAGACCGGCTAAATCATCATTTGCCATACCTAAACGCACTGCTTGATCCACAATAATACGTGCCACATCAAAATGACGAGAAAGTGGATAAGCTTCTAATTGTTCTTTTAAGACTAAACTTAAATCGATTGGACGATTATTCTCACGGTATTGAATTAATAAGCTTTGCATATGTTCGACGATTTGATCATGTAAATCAGCCAAAGATTCATATTGCAACTCTTCAGGTAATTCACCCAATGCATCATCTTCACGTAATACCATTTCTTCATCACGCAGATCGACCAAACGTTCCGCTTGAGCAGTCCACAAGAACCAAGGATGATCGAAATAGCTGTGGATAGAATTACGCAAGCGTTGTGAGAATACACGGTTTTTATCCATATCAATGGCGGTACGGATAAATTTATGCACGTGACGGTCATAACCAATCCATAAATCGATAGCTTGTTGTCCCCAGCTAATAATACGATCAAGTTTTGATTGTAAATCAGTAATTAATTGTTCAATAAAATACAGCTCATCATGACCAATTACACAATCTTGAATACGTAATAATTGAGCCTGTAACTTATCACCTGCTGCATTTAAAGTATCTTGTAACTCACGTAAATTGCCTGAGGTTTCATCTAATAAACGTTCACAGCTAGAAATTGCCGCCTGCCAATCTTTGGTAAGTAAATTGGCAATTTCTTCTTTAATGCTTTGTTGATTTTCATCCATCACGCGTTGTGATAAATCAATACTATCGAAAATCTCAGCTACTGAATATTTTAACGGAGCGAAAACATTTCGGCGCCAAAAGTGCTCATTCTCCCCTTTTGCTGCCCCTTCTTCTGCTGCATCAGATGCACGCTGAATTTCATCAGCCACAATAGAAAGCTGCACAGAAAGACGCAACGCAGAAAACTCACGCTGACGAATATAATAATCTGATACGCCAACACCTAATGGGGTGAGACGATAAATGGAAAGGCCTTCAGTAAATTCACTGCTGAAACGGTTAAGAAAACGCTGTTTCACCAGTTCATTGATAGCATTATTAGCACGGGTGGCAATCGCGTCCGTTGATTGGTCAAAGGCATTGGCTGTATGGCGGAAAATATCCACTAAATCAGCTTCTAACATCTCACCATCTAAACGTTCGTTGTTATAAATGGCAATGGCCAATAAAAACACCAAACGCTCTGTCGGCAGATTTAACGAAAATCCCCGCTCTTTCGCCCATGAGACGAGTTCAGGAATGGTTTGTGAGGTTTCGATCATTCGGTTACAAAAGCTTAAAATTGAACAAAAAAATTTCTGAGATTATACAGGATTTTTTCTCAATCTTGAAAATCTTCTTGCAAATTGACCGCTCTTTTTATTTAGACTTGTTATTCAAACTTATAGTTATATTCACTAAAACAAGAAAAATAAGCTTATTTTTTATAAGCCAATTTAATCAAATTTACATTTCTTTACAAAATTGTCTCAGTTGCCCACTTCTATATAATGAAAAAATAAACTATAATATTCAGAATATATAGATAATAGAAAATTATTTTCAATATTCTATATTTAATCATATTAATATTAAACCACTAAAATATACGTAATAAATACGAATAATCTAATAATGAGGAAATTATGAGGAACTTTAGAATTAATGCGATGACAGTATTAGTTTTGGGATTAAATGTAGCTGTAGTAAATGCTACTGATGGAAATATTTTGAATATCACGACAACAGATCCTGATAATGCAAACAAAATAATAGAAGCAACTAACGTTAAGGGCCGCCCTGGCCATACTGCAGTTGGTCAGCAAAACCAAATCTATTCGATTCCTGATTCAGAAAACGGATTTGTCAACATTCAAGGGGCTAGTTCAGCTATTGGTAACCAAAATGTAGCAAAAGGTTATAACGCTAATGCGGTCGGTATTCAAAATGATGCTTATGGCGCACACTCACAAAGTTTTGGCTCTCGTAACAGAGTTTATGGAGATTTTTCTATGGGATTTGGTGCAGGTAACATGATTGGTGCTCAACCCCCAAGAGACTTAGATGGCAACAATAAAATACCAGCGAAAGATATTGTTACAGATAAGAATACACAATCAGGAGTTGCGTTTGGTATCAACAACATTGTCTTAGGTGACGAAACCTTGGCTCTAGGTCTACACAATTATGTAAATGGTGCAAATTCTATGGCTGTCGGTAGTGACGCTACCTCAAATGGTTTTTATGCAATTGCACTTGGTCCAGCATCTCTAGCAGGAGCTGCTGAAAAAGAAGACAACTCTAAAATATATAGCCCAATTGCAATTGGTTACTCCGCTCACGCCACAGCAACTGAGACCATTGCAATTGGTTCCGAAGCTAAAGCTAGCGCTGACGATGCTGTTGCTATTGGTAAATCAGCAACATCTACAGGTGAACGGTCTACTGCACTAGGTGATTCAGCTAATGCAAAAGATGGTAATTCTGTTGCTTTAGGATCAGGCACCATTACTCGTGAAGCAACGCAAGAAAATGAGGCAACTGTTAACGGTATCAAGTATAGTGGTTTTGCTGGTCACGATCCTTTATCCGTTGTTTCTGTTGGTTCAGACAAAACTGAAACATATACGCAAGAACAAAGTGGTTATACAGTAACAATTAAGCCACATACACGCCAAATTATTAACGTAGGTGCAGGTAAGATTTCAGCCACTTCTACCGATGCAATCAACGGTTCTCAACTTTATATGATTGCAGAACAAGTGGGCAAAAACAAAAAACTTATTGACAATATTAGTACTCTCTCTTCAAGTGCTAAAGTAGAAGCAGGCGATAACATTGATGTAGAAACTCACGATGATGCTAACCAAGTAAAAACCTATAAGGTTAGTACCAAAAAAGACATCAAAGCAAATTCTTATACCATTAATAATTCCAGTATCAAAATTGATCAAAATGGAATTAATGCAGGTAACAAAAAAGTGATCAACGTTGCAAATGGTGAAAATGATAACGATGCAGTGAATGTTTCACAGTTAAATAAAGTGAAAAGTGATATGGCTAACAATACTAAAGCAATTAATACTTTAAATAAGAAAGTTCATGATGTTGACCGTAAATCTCGTGCAGGTATTGCTGGCGTTGCAGCTATCGCATCTGCACCATCTGCACGTAAAGATGGCAAGAGCATGGTGTCAACTGGGGTTGCTCACCACCGCGGTGAAAGCGCGATTGCAATCAAAGCGTCTCGTAACTCTGATAACGGTCACTGGTCAACCAACGTGAACGGTGCTGCTGATACTCGCGGTCAATTTACTGTGGGGGCGGGTGTCGGTTACGAATGGTAATCTGACTTACACGTTAAAACAAAGAGCCACAAATTGTGGCTCTTTTTTATACCTAAAAATAACGAAAAATTTGACCGCACTTATTACAATAGATATCGCCAAACGAATGCGCTGACTAAAATAATCAGCATGATAATAATTTGTATTAAACGTTTTTTGGTTAATTTTTCTGCAGCCATATTGATTTGCTCTTTGATAACTTCTGAAATTGACTATTTTAGTGGTAGAATAATTGCGTTAGATCAATTTTACACTATATTATCGATTTGAGGAATAAATGAAGAATTTCGTTTCAGAAACCAAATCAGGACGCAGAGTTCAATCAGGTGGTTGCGCAATTCATTGTCAGGATTGCAGTATTAGCCAACTTTGTATCCCTTTTACATTGAACGAACATGAGCTCGATCAGCTTGATAATATCATCGAGCGTAAAAAACCCATCCAAAAATCTCAAGTCCTTTTTAAAGCCGGTGATACACTGAATTCCATTTATGCGATTCGCTCCGGTACCATTAAAACTTATACCATTAGCGAAGCCGGAGAAGAACAAATTACCTCTTTCCACTTACCGGGCGATTTAGTCGGTTTCGATGCAATTACCAATATGCAACACCCGAGTTTTGCACAGGCTTTGGAAACCGCCATGGTATGTGAAATTCCATTTGATATCTTAGATGACTTATCCGGCAAAATGCCGAAGCTTCGTCAGCAAATTATGCGTTTAATGAGTAGTGAAATCAAAAGCGATCAAGAAATGATTTTATTACTGTCTAAAATGAATGCTGAAGAACGTTTAGCGGCATTTATCCATAATCTATCAAAACGTTATTCCGCTCGTGGTTTCTCAGCGAAAGAATTCCGTTTAACCATGACCCGTAGTGATATCGGTAACTATCTTGGTTTAACTGTTGAAACCATCAGTCGTTTACTTGGTCGTTTCCAAAAATTGGGTGTACTCTCTGTTCAAGGTAAATACATTACTATTAATGATATAAATGCATTGATTGATTTAACCGGTGTACATAAAACCAAAATCCAATTAGCAGAATAAATTAAAAGCGTGAGTTTTCACGCTTTTTTAACATTTGAAACAAAAAAACTTGCACGAGATCACTTTTTTGATAATCGGTTCTTGTCATCGTTTAAAATCTTTTCTATCCTATTGATATCTCATATCTTGGAGGCTTTATGAAATTTAATAATATTCTTGTTGTACTCAACCCTGATAACGAAAAACAATATGCACTTGCTCGTGCAGTTCGTCTTGTTAAAGAACAACAAAATGAAGAAAAAGTAAAAATCACCACTCTATTGAGCGTCTATGACCTATCTTATGAAATGTCTGCACTTCTTTCTTCTGAAGAACGCAGCGAAATGCATAAAACAGCCGTTGAACAACAGCGTCAAGCCGTACAATTTTATTTAGATAAATATGCAGATCCAGAAATTGAATTTGAATCACACATTGTATGGAGCAGCAATGAAGCGGATGCAATTCGTGAAGAAGTTGAAAAAAATCAATATGATCTTGTTGTAAAATACACCAAAGATGAAGAAAGCTTCACTTCATTGATTTTCACACCTGTAGATTGGCAATTATTACGTAAATGTCCAATTCCAATATTAATGGTGCGTGATGGTGACTGGAAACACCAACGCCGTATTTTAGTCGCCGTGAATGTATCGGGTGAACAGGAATATCAAGATGAATTCAACCAAGAGTTAGTTTCAACAGGAATGAGCTTAGCGGAGAACTTAAACCGTGGTAATGTACATTTAGTAGCCGCCTACCCTGTTGCGCCAATTAATATGGCGATTGATTTACCTGAATTTAATACTTCAGGTTATGAAAATGGTATTCGTGGTCAACACCTTATCAATATGAAAGCCTTACGTCAAAAATTTGGTATTGATGAGGATCATACCCATGTACGCGAAGGTTTCCCTGAAGAGGTGATTCCTGAAGTGGCGAAAGAAATTGAAGCTGAATTAGTGATTTTAGGCACAGTGGGAAGAACGGGTTTATCTGCAGCGTTACTAGGTAATACAGCTGAACATGTGATTAGTAAATTAAGCTGCAATTTATTAGCCATTAAACCATCTAAAAAATAAGTCTATTTAGCTTTTTATTTAAAATAAGTGCGGTCAGAAAAACAATCGTTTTATTGACCGCACTTTTTTGTTAAAAAAATGTGAAGTTCCTCACAAAATCAACTTTTTTCATTCGTCTCATCATTTCTTTTTCGTTATACTCGTCCGCCCTGTCGAAGACTTTCTATAAATTGATTTATTATTAAAAAGGAAAGACAATGAAAAAAACATTAATTGCAGCACTACTTGGCTTTTCTGCGCTTGCGCAAGCCCATGAAGTTTGGGTTGCAACACCAGCACAACTTGCTTCTAATAGCGTTTTAAAAGCTGATTTAGCTTATGGTGACTACCCCTACGTTGAAAAAATTCCTGAAAAACGTCTTGCGATTTTTCCACCGATGGAACTCATCAATCAAGATGGTAAAATGCAAACATTAGTACAAAAAGGTGAAAACTACCAATATCAATCAGAAAAACCGTTAAAAGACGGTTCATATTGGGTAACAGCTACTTATAAACCAACTTTCTGGTCACAAAATAATGAAGGTTGGAAAATGGATAACTTACAAGGCATACCAAATGCATTCTATTGCGAACAAACTCAAATGTTTGGTAAAGCCTTTACTGTAGTGGGCAAAAAACCATTAAATGCAGATATGTCAATGACACGCCTCGGCTTACCACTTGAAATCGTGCCACTTAAAGATCCGAAAACAATTAAAGCAGGTGAAGCTTTCCCTGTTCAGATTTTCTATAAGGACCAACCACTTGCAGGCGAAACGATTATCGCAACCTCTGATACATTTGTTGTAAAAGATATGGAAGCGGCGACATCTCACCGTGAGCCGCAAGCCTTTTCTGGTAAAACAGACAAAGAAGGTAAAGTTAACTTTATTCCATTAATTGAAGGTGTTTGGAAACTTAAAGTGGTTCATAAAGAACCATTTGAAGATCAAAAAGTTTGTCAACATTCAGCGAATTACGCGACGTTAATTCTCCCTGTTGGTAAAGCTAGAGCTAAACTCCCTCCAAAACCAGAACATCATCATTAATCATAAAAAAGTGCGGTCAAATTTAACCGCACTTTGATCTGCACCCCAAAACCTGGACACCTAATTTGAGGTGCAGATTATGTCCTACTCTTATCAATTTCGTTTGAAAATTATCAAACTCGTCACTGAACAGGATTATGGTATCCGTGAGGTGGCTAAACTTCATAAAATTTCCCACGCTCTCGTCATTTATTGGCTAAAAGCATTTCGGGAAAGAGGGCTTGATGGCGTAAAATCGCCTCATACAAACCTTCCCCCCCCGAAAATAGTGAAGCCAAAGATGAAAAAGAAAGACATTGAAATTCCGGAAACCACAGACTTTTCACCTAAAGCGTTTAAAAAGCTGCAGCGAGAGCTCGCCTTGGCTCGAGCGGAGATTGCTTACATAAAGGAGTTGGAGAAGCTCGACCGTCAAAAACAACGACAGAAAAAAGAAAAATCATTGAAAGATTTAAGCCGGACCACGCGTTAAATGATTTACTTCGTGTGGCTAAAATGCCTCGCTCAAGCTTTTACTATAAAGAGATTAAGCGAAATTATCACGAAGCTAAAGAAGCTATCTTATCGCTCAGAAAACGAGATGGTTATCGCCCCATGACGTTTAAATTACGCCAAATGGGTTTTAATTTGAATCATAAAACGGAGTTAAAGCTGATGAACGAGTTAGGGATTCATTCCATTTTACGCAAGAAAAGACATGGGAAACGTGGAAAAACATCGCATATTGCCCCGAATTTACTGAATCGTGATTTTACAGCGACGGCACTCAATCAAAAATGGGTAACGGATGTAACGGAATTTCAGGTTGGGCAAGAAAAGCTTTATTTTTCACCGTTAATGGACTTGGCTAACCGAGAAATTATTGCCTATAACTTTGCGACACGCCCGAAGTTTTCATTGGTAAAAAAGATGTTAGAACAAGGGCTTAGTAGGATTAAACCAACAGAATGTCCGATTATTCATAGCGACCAAGGCGTATTGTATGGTTCGGCAGAATGGGTAAAGATGTTGGAGGGTAAAGCGGTGCAAAGTATGAGCCGCCGAGGAAATTGTTACGATAATGCGGTGATTGAAAGCTTTTTTGCAATATTAAAATCAGAGTGCTTTTACTCTCGGACTTATCATTCAATTGCTGAATTACAGGCTGACATTGAAGAATATTTAGTGTATTACAACCAAAAACGAATTAAACTTGGTTTAAAAGGATTGAGCCCGGTGCAATACCGAGCTCAATATTTAAGTTAACTAACCTGTCCAACTTTTGGGGGCAGATCACTTCAACAGCAATGGCTGGCAACGAAAAACTAATATGATTCAGTGCGAACATTATCAACGAGGCGATTGTCGTTCTTGTCAATGGTTGGAACTACCGTATTCCGTTCAACTAGAACAGAAAACCGTTCACTTGCAACAGCAGCTGCACGGTTTAGATACGTCTCATTTGAGTTGGGTTGCGCCTTTTCAATCTTCCCTTGATGGGTTTCGTAATAAAGCCAAAATGGTTGTCAGTGGCGCAGTTGAACGCCCAATCCTCGGGATCTTGCCGAACCCGTTGGCGCCACAAAGTGCGGTGGATTTATGCGATTGCCCACTTTATCCACAACATTTTCAAGCTATCTTTCCTCTTCTTAAAGATTTCATCGCACACGCAGGCCTTGTGCCGTATAACGTGGCAAAGCAAAAAGGCGAATTGAAACATCTTTTATTGACAGAAAGCCAACGCAGCCACCAACTCATGTTGCGCTTTGTGTTACGTTCGGAAGCCAAATTGCCGTTGATTCAACGTGAACTAGCGGGATTGCGTCAAAAATTGCCGCAACTTGCCGTCATTAGCGTGAATATCCAGCCGCAAAATGCCGCAATTCTCGAGGGTGAAAAAGAGATTTTCTTGACAGAACAACACACCTTACCTGAAAGGTTTAATCAGATTCCACTTTTTATTCGCCCTCAGGGGTTCTTTCAAACCAACCCACAAGTTGCTGAAGGGTTATACGGCACGGCACAACAATGGATAAAAGACCTGCCCATTCGTCAACTTTGGGATTTGTTCTGTGGTGTGGGCGGTTTCGGACTACATTGCTTGAAAGCATTGCAAACGCAAAACTCGGCTCAACAAATCCACCTCACCGGTATTGAAATCTCCGCTTCTGCCATTGCCGCTGCGAAACTATCGGCACAGCAACTCGGATTGGAGAAGCAAGTTCATTTTCAATCGTTAGATGCGGCAAATTTTGCCTTGGCTCAAGCAGACAAACCCGATTTGGTTATCGTCAACCCGCCTCGTCGAGGCATTGGTCAATCGCTCGCCGAATTTCTCAATAAAATGCGACCGCACTTTATTTTGTATTCCAGCTGTAATGCTGAAACCATGGTCAAAGATTTGCGATCTTTGCCCCATTATCAAATGGAAAAAATCCAACTGTTCGATATGTTCCCACATACGTCGCATTATGAGGTGTTAGTGTTATTGAGATTGATGCCTTAACGTAATGTTTTGTTGATTTGACTATTAGTATTACTGACAAAATAAACCGTTTTTAGGCTCACAAGTGAAGCTTGAAGGTACTTTTAGCTATATTTTTGTTCTATAGGCCATACTGTCCTTTTGTATAAAAAAGATATTTTATGAATAGTCATTTGGTTATCTTTTTTCTTTTCTTTAAGAATAATAATTGTTATTATTTTAATAAAAATAATTCTTATTTAGGAGCCAAAAATGCATCAATCTCGTCTTTCACCCCCATCTTATTTTCGCCTTAGTCTACTTTCTATTTCTTTATTTTGTACTTGCCAAACCGCGTATACGGAGGACAGTTTAGAGCAGATTAATGTTATTGAAGAAACTGATACTAATACCACTGAGGGTAGCCGTAGCTATACAATTAAGTCTATGAAAACAGCTACTGGACTAAAAGTTTCCGGTAAGGATACGCCACAATCTGTTAGTGTGATTACCAAAAAGCAATTAGATGACAAAGCTATTCATACTCTTGAAGAAGCAATGAAGAATACCACAGGGGTTAATGTTGTACGTGATTCAGGGTTACAAACTCGTTTTCTTTCCCGTGGTTTTTATGTAGATCAAATTGGTGAAGATGGTATTACGACTAATGTAGGTGGGCGTTCAGGTTATACCGCCAAAATAGACGTTTCTCCTAGCACTGATCTAGCTATTTATGATCATATTGAAGTTGTGCGTGGTGCGACAGGATTGACCCAGTCTAACTCTGAGCCTGGCGGCACAATTAATTTGATTCGAAAACGGCCTACAGATAAATTCCAACACCTAGGAGAAATAACGGTCGATCACCGAGGCAGTACCCGTACGCTACTGGACGTTTCCGGAGGCGTAAATCAAGATAATAGTATTCGTGCCCGTTTAGTTGGTGTAGGGGAAAAAGCAAAGTCTTTTAAAGATAATGTGCATGGTAAAAAAGGGCTAATTTATGGTGTCGCTGACGTGGATTTAGGCAATGTTGGCGTGTTAACTTTAGGCGGTATGTATCAGAAAATTAATGAAGTGCCGGATTTTTCTGGCGTGATATTACCTTGTGAAAATCCCCAAGTTGCTCCTTTTGCCTCCCGTCCGGCATGTAATAATCCAGTAAAACTACCTCGAAATACCTATTTAGGACAGAGTTGGTCTCGTTTGAAGGGTGATAAATATAACTTATTTGCTAATACCAAATTTGTTTTTGATAACGATTGGGAGTTTAGTATTGAGGCGTCCTATACAAAAAATAATTCAGATGCAAAAGTTGGGCAATTTTTTATCAAAGATGAACATGCTGCCGGTTTGTCCGGTTCTGACGCGCAAGGATTTCTAACCGAGAAAGGTGAAATTATTCCTTTTGAGCCAAAAGACCAAGCACTTAAAAAATTAAAAGAATATCGTGATCAAGCAACGAAAGAATACGAGCAACGTAAGGCAGATTACGCTCAAAATCAATTTAACCAAGGCGACTTTAATCAATATAGAAACGATCGGCTTGCTGCCCGTAAAAAAGGTTTTGAACAATGCATGAATGATATTGGTCTTGATTTTTTATGTAATGACTGGGCAGATCCTGGTATTGATAAAGATAAACAAGAATATATTGACAAAAAACTACAAGAAGCAGGTATTGCTAACGACGCAGAAAACCGTTTTTCAAACTATCTCTATAATAGGGCTTATAACAATAAAGGTACAACTAATCGAAAATTTACATTCGCACCAATTCGACATATTAAAAAGGACGAACAATACGGGATTAAATTGAATTTAACTGGGCACTATAATCTTTTTGAACGAGACCATGATTTTTATGTAGGTTATGCTTATAACCATGAAAATATTCAATCAGATTTTGTTGAAATTTTTCAGAAACGTTATCGTATAAGTACTATTGATGAGGTTGGTCAAGTGCATCAGCATTTAGCCGGTCGTTGTGTTCCTAATGAGCAAGGAAATTATTATTCTCCAACCGATAAAAATCTTCCTGAACCGGATTGGGACAAGCATGATGAAAAAGGTGACCATATGCTTTATACACCAGATTGCCAACATGCTTATAAAATTAAAGTCGATAAAGACGGTAATATTTTGTATGAATTAGATAAAAATGGGCAAAAAATTCCGGAACGTAACAGCAACGGTAACATTAAGTATAAAAATGGTGCTTATGGAAATCCAAATGAAATTGTTTATAAGATGTTGAAGGAGCCGGATGACCATGTTTTAGCTCGTTATAACTACGCTAAATATTTCAATAAAAATGAAACGCACGCAGTTATTTTGAGCACTCGTTTTAATGCAACGGAACGCCTCCATTTATTAGGAGGTGTGCAGTTTACCCATTTTGAGACCTCACAACGCAAAGAAACGCCTGTTTATAATGGTGAACCAGCAACGCGCTATCAATCGCAATCAAATATTGATAAGGATAATGAGCACTATACTGCCAAAATGAAGGGGCATCATTTTACACCGTATGTCGGTATTACTTATGATTTGACGAATGAGCAGAGCCTTTATGCAAGTTATACTAAGATTTTTAAACAGCAAGACAACGTAGATATTACCAGTAAAACGGTATTACCTCCGTTAATTGGTACAAACTATGAAATCGGTTGGAAAGGCTCTTTCTTTGATAATCAATTAAATAGCTCTTTGGCTTTATTTTCTGTTGAGCAAAAAAATCGTACTGTTGTTGATTTTGGATATATACCGGGCAAAAATGGTGCTGTTGGATCATTCCAGACCATCGCAAAACCAATCGGACGCGTTGTTAGCAAGGGGTTTGAATTGGAGTTGGCTGGAAATATAACAGAAAATTGGCAACTTTTTGCAGGATATACTTACAATAAAAGTAAATATAAAAATGCAGAAGAAATTAATAATGAACGGGCAAAAGGCGCTAAAGATCCTTACAACTTTAGTAATTTTACACCTGTTCAGATGTTTCGACTTGCCACCAGTTACCGAATTCCAAGTAGCAAATGGACGATTGGTGCCGGTATCTCTGCACAGAGCCCGACAAGTAGCTTATATGGCGTTAAACAAGCAGGCTATACTCTGTTTGATGCCAATATTCAGTACGAGTTTAATCGCCACGCCAAACTCAGTTTGATTGGAACGAATTTAGCGGATAAAACTTACTTTGAAAATAACTATAATCGTACTCGCGGGATGAATAATTTCTACGGACGTCCGCGTACTGTCATGATGAAATTTGATTGGCAGTTCTAACGAAATAAATAAAAAAGTGATCTGCACCCCAAAATCTGGACACCTATTTTTAGGTGCAGATTATGTCCTATTCTTATCAATTTCGTTTGAAAATTATCAAACTCGTCACTGAACAGGATTATGGTATCCGTGAGGTGGCTAAACTTCATAAAATTTCCCACGCTCTCGTCATTTATTGGCTAAAAGCATTTCGGGAAAGAGGGCTTGATGGCGTAAAATCGCCTCATACAAACCTTCCCCCCCGAAAATAGTGAAGCCAAAGATGAAAAAGAAAGACATTGAAACTCCGGAAACTACAGACTTTTCACCTAAAGCGTTTAAAAAGTTACAACGAGAGCTCGCCTTGGCTCGTGCGGAGATCGCTTATCTAAAGGAGTTGGAGGCGCTCGACCGTCAAAAACAACGACAGAAAAAAGAAAAATCATTGAAAGATTGAAGCCGGACCACGCGTTAAATGATTTACTTCATGTGGCTAAAATGCCTCGCTCAAGCTTTTACTATAAAGAGATTAAGCGAAATTATCACGAGGTAAAAGAGGCTATCTTATCGCTGTATAAAAAGAACAGAAAACGAGATGGTTATCGCCCCATGACGTTTAAATTACGCCAAATGGGTTTTAATTATGAATCATAAAACGGTGTTAAAGCCGATGAACGAGTTAGGTATTCATTCCATTTTACGCAAGAAAAGACATGGAAAACGTGGAAAAACATCGCATATAGCCCCGAATTTACTGAATCGTGATTTTACAGCGATAGCACTCAATCAAAAATGGGTAACGGATGTAACGGAATTTCAGGTTGGGCAAGAAAAGCTTTATTTTTCACCGTTGATGGACTTGGCTAACCGAGAAGTGATTGCCTATAACTTTGCGACACGCCCCAAATTTTCATTGGTAAAAAAGATGTTAGAACAAGGGCTTAGTAGGATTAAACCGACAGAATGCCCGATTATTCATAGCGACCAAGGCGTATTGTATGGCACGGCAGAATGGGTGAAAATGTTGGAGGGTAAAGCGGTTCAAAGTATGAGCCGCCGAGGAAATTGCTACGATAATGCGGTGATTGAAAGCTTTTTTGCAATATTAAAATCAGAGTGCTTTTACTCTCGGACTTATCATTCAATTGCTGAATTACAGGCTGAAATTGAAGAATATTTAGTGTATTACAACCAAAAACGAATTAAACTTGGTTTAAGAGGATTGAGCCCAGTGCAATACCGAGCTCAATATTTAAGTTAACTAACCTGTCCAACTTTTGGGGGGCAGATCACTTTTTTAATATGTTCTTAACGCTGGAGGTTGGTAATGTTCAATAAAGGTTTCAATTTTTTGAAGATCATTCGAGAGTAGAATCTTCTCAAAATCACCTTGAGTAAAGAAGCCTTCTTTCACCATATGGCTAAAAAAGGACTTTAGTGAATCAAAATACCCCTTTTCATTAAACAGAATGCAAGGATTGTTATTTTTTCCAATTCGCGCCCAAGAAATCACTTCAGCAATCTCTTCTAAAGTGCCAGGTCCACCAGGCAAAGCGATATAAGCATCACCGAGCTCAATCATTTTATTTTTTCGCTCAGACATGCTTTCAACAACCACGGTCTTGGTCAAATTAGGATGTGCAACTTCTCTGTCTTGTAAAAATTGAGGAATAATGCCAATTACCTTGCCTTGATGAGCAAGTACAGTATCTGCAACCACGCCCATTAATCCCAATTTTCCCCCACCATAGACTAAAGTATGTTGGGCATCTGCAATCCATTTCCCTAATTTTGTTGCGGCAGCCTGATAGGCTGAATCATTACCTAAACTTGCATCGCAATAAACCGTGATGTTCATCCTACTTTTTCCGTTCTACCCATTTTCCATCAATATAATCCACAATCCATTTTGTGGCTTTGCCATTCTTTTCAGATGTCACATATTGATGTTTTTCTTTACGGCTAAAGCGGATAATGGCTTCATTACCCTCAGGGTCTTTTTGTGGCGCATCCGCTAAATAACGTAATTTCTCCGGTAAACGATCACGATAAAGCGCTAATTCCGCCACTTTTGCCGGTCGTGTTTCACGTGATTTCGGGAAGTTATGTGCTGACATAAACACCCCACTTGCACCATCACGTAGTACAAAATACGCATCAGATTTTTCGCATTTTAGTTCAGGGAAATGAACCGGCTCTTCTTTTGGCGGTGCAACCTCGCCGTTTTTCAAAATCTTACGGGTATTATCACAGCTGGTACAGCCCATATATTTACCAAAACGACCGAGTTTTAAGTGCATATCTGAACCACACTTATCACATTCTACAATCGGACCATCATAGCCTTTAATTTTGAATTGGCCTTGTTCAACCAAATAACCATCACAATTCGGATTGTTACCACAAATATGTAATTTACGATGTGGGTCAATGATATAGCTATCCATCGCGGTACCGCATTTCGGACAACGTTTACGATCCATTAAGGCTTTGGTCTCAGAAGCCTCATCTAGCACATTTAATAATTCAGCTTCTGGAATAAGATTAATCGTTGTTTTACAACGCTCTTTTGGTGGTAATGCATAACCAGAACAACCAAGGAAGACACCTGTACTTGCTGTGCGAATCGCCATTTTGCGACCACAAGTTGGGCAATCAATATCGGTGAGCACAAGGCTATTCGGCTTCATTCCACCTTCTAACTCATCTAATTCAGCCGTAGAAAGTTGGGTAGAAAAATCTTTGAAGAATTGATTTAACTCAGCTTTCCAATTTTTCTCACCGGATGCAATTTGGTCTAGTACGTTTTCCATGTTGGCAGTGAAATCGTAGCTCATCAAATCAGAAAAAGATTGATTTAAGCGATCAGTAACGATTTCGCCCATTTTCTCTGCGTAGAAACGGCGATTTTCAATGCGTACATAACCACGTTCTTGAATAGTCGAAATAATTGCTGCATAAGTAGAAGGACGACCAATACCACGTTTCTCCAATTCTTTAACCAATGCAGCTTCAGTAAAACGAGCTGGCGGTTTGGTAAAGTGTTGGCTTGGCGAAACCGTTTTTAGTGCTAATGTTTCGTTTAAACTCACAGCCGGTAAAATTTGGTCTTCTGGATTTTTACCTAATTGTGGCAAGACTTTTGTCCAACCATCAAAGCGTAAAATACGGCCTTTGGCTTTCAATTCATAATCACCAGCCATTACAGTGACGGTTGTGCTGTCATATTGTGCAGCCGGCATTTGGCAGGCTACAAATTGACGCCAGATTAAATCATACAAGCGCACGGCATCTTTATCCATACCACTTAAATGATCCGCGAGCATTTTCACATCAGAAGGACGAATCGCTTCGTGTGCTTCTTGTGCATTTTCTTTGCTCGAATAGAAATTCGGTTTAGCTGGCAAATAATCTTTGCCGAA
Source organism: Haemophilus sp. CCUG 60358 (assembly GCF_001679485.1). Lineage (GTDB taxonomy): Bacteria > Pseudomonadota > Gammaproteobacteria > Enterobacterales > Pasteurellaceae > Haemophilus_D. The sequence continues at coordinate 11,623 of NZ_LZOZ01000019.1, read as the reverse complement.
ATGGCTTTCGATATAAGAGCGTGCCATATTTAATGCATCTTGACTCAAGTTGGTAGAGTCAGTACGCATATAAGTGATGTAACCAGCTTCGTATAAACGTTGTGCCAACATCATGGTTTTCTTCACACCAAAACCTAAACGTGTGCTTGCAGTTTGTTGTAAAGTTGAAGTAATAAATGGGGCTCTTGGTCTAGAACCTGTTGGTTTTGTTTCTAAATCTGTGACAACGTAATATGATTTATTTAAAAAATCGACCGCACTTTGTGCTTCTTTTTCATTTTTCGGCTCAAATTTCTTGCCTTTATATTGCACCACATCCAAACGTAAGTCTTCTTTCTTGCTCGTTTGGGTTAGCGCTTCAATTTCCCAAAACTCTTCTGGTTGGAATGCTTTAATTTCACGTTCACGCTCTACCACCAATTTCACGGCAACAGATTGTACTCGCCCTGCAGATAACCCACGAGCCACTTTCTTCCATAATAATGGCGACACCATAAAGCCTACCACGCGGTCTAAGAAACGACGGGTTTGCTGAGCATTAACCTGGTCCATATTAATGTGAGCAGGATTCTGGAATGCTTTTTCGATTGCTTTCTTCGTAATCTCATTAAATACAACGCGGCTAAAACGACTATCATCGCCACCGATCACTTCACGTAAATGCCACGCGATAGCCTCTCCTTCTCTATCCAAGTCGGTTGCGAGATAAATATGATCGGATTTTTTAGCAAGGGATTTTAATTCGGAAACAACTTTTTCTTTACCCGGTAGAATTTGATAATTGGCTTTCCAATCATGATAAGGGTCAATTCCCATACGTTTCACTAAGGCCGCACGGTCTTTTTCTGCTTTAATTTTGTTTTTTTCTTCCGCACTTAATCCTTTAGTGGAAACGGGTTTAGCCTTCTCGCCTGTGCTACTCCCTGCAGTAGGCAAATCACAAATATGCCCTACGCTGGATTTCACCACATACTGGCTACCTAAATATTTATTGATGGTTTTCGCTTTGGCTGGCGACTCCACAATCACTAAAGATTTGCTCATTTGCTTACCTAAAATATAACTAGAATTCTGTAAAGTTGGCGATATACTGCAAACTTACGCCGATAAAATCAAGCTTTTTTTCAAAAAGGATTTATAAATGGATAAACTCAATGCAATTTCGGTTTTCTGTAAAGTGATCGAAACGCAAAGTTTTACACAAGCCGCAAACCAACAGAATATTTCTGTGGCAATGGCGAGTAAATTAGTTTCACAATTAGAAGAACATTTAAAAACGCGATTATTACAACGTACAACACGAAAAATTGTGCCGACAGAAGCCGGTATGCTTTATTATCAACGTTGCCAAGCCATTCTATTAGATTTAAGCGAGGCTGACTCTAGCATCAGTAATATGGCAAAGAGCTTACAAGGTAATTTATTAATCTCTGTGCCACGTGATTTTGGCTTACTTTATATTTCACCTAACTTGCCTAAATTTATTGAGCTTCATCCCAATTTACACGTAGAAATTGAATTTGAAGACAAGCGTGTTGATCTCGTTGCGGAAGGCTATGACTTAGCATTACGTATCGGTTATATGCAAGACAGCTCACTTGTTGCGCGTAAAATTAGCAGCTCCCCTATGCATTTTGTTGCTTCGCCAAGTTATTTAGAGTTGCGAGGCACACCACTTACACCTGATGATTTAGAATATCACCAAGGTTTACTTTATAAATCATCGTTAAATCAAGTACATTGGCAATCAACAAAAGCCAATCAAATTCAACGTTATAAAATTCAATCTAAAGTGGTTTCTAATAATGGTATGGCATTGTTAGAAATGACAAAAGCAGGCTTGGGCATCAGCAATTCACCTGGTTTCTTTGTAAAAGATGCGCTTGCTTCAGGTGAGTTAGTTGAAATTTTGTCTGAATATAAACAAAAACCTTTAGATATTTATGTGGTTTACCCAAATCGTCGTCATTTACCCGCTAAAGTTCGCGCATTTATTGAATTTCTAGCGAGTCTCGGTTTGTGTGAGAACAGCCAAATATAAAAACAAGGGCGGATTGACCGCCCTTTATTATTCAAATAATGTCCAAATTGTTTTTACCTCTTCAGGTAAAAACAAATTCTTTCCTAATTCAATCCATCCGCAAGGAAAATGAAAGTCTGACCCTAAAGAGGCGGCTAAGTCATATTCATTAGCTAAACGCGCAAGATATTGACGCTGATCTTTGGTCTGTCCACTATCTGCGACTTCCATGCCATCACCGCCCCATTGTTTGAAATCAACAATTAATCGACGAATCCATTTACCTGTCATGTTATAGCGCATAGGATGAGCAATGACGGCAACGCCACCTGCCGTATGAATCGTCTCAATCGCCGTTGGAATATCCACCCATTCAGCTTTGACAAAACACGATTTTCCACCGCCTAGATAACGCTTAAAGGCTTGCCCATCATTTGAAACCTTGCCGATTTGTACCAAATAACGCGCATAATGCGCACGAGTCACTTCCCCATTAGCCAACGCTTTTGCGCCTTCATAGGCATTGGGGACACCTGCTTTTTCTAATTTGTGGCCAATTTCAACCGCTCTTTTTTCTCTCAGTGATTTTTGTTCGGCTAAAAGTGCGGTCATTTTAGGATGCGTTTTATCAAAATTTAATCCAACAATATGGATGCCACGACCTTCCCAATTCGTTGAAATTTCCACGCCATTAATTAGCTCAATACCTAATTTATCGGCTTCGAGTTTGGCTTCATCAATGCCCATCACAGTGTCGTGATCACATAAAGCGAGCACATTGACGCCTTGTTCATGAGCTCGTTGTACAAGCGCCGTAGGCGTTAAAATACCATCTGAAGCCGTACTATGGCAATGTAAATCATATTTTTTTGTCATTTATTTGATCGCTTTTACTAATTCTTTAACTAAGCTTGGACCGTGATAAATCAAACCTGAATAAACTTGTAACAATTCAGCACCCGCTTCAATCTTCTCCTGTGCGTTTTGTACACCGTCAATACCACCACTCCCAATAATAGGGATTTGTCCTTTCAGTTCTTGATGTAATCTTCGTATAATTTCTGTACTTTTCTGCTGTAACGGTTTTCCACTTAAGCCGCCTTGTTGTTCCGCATTTTTCAAACCTGTGACGTTGTCGCGTGAAATAGTTGTATTAGTGGCAATTACCCCATCCATTTGATTACGAAGTAACGTATCAGCAATTTGAACGAGCTCAGTCTCGGATAAATCAGGTGCAATTTTTACTGCAATCGGCACATATTTATTATATTGCTCAGCTAATACTTTTTGGCGCTGTTTTACACTTTGCAGTAAATCATCAAAATAATCACCATACTGCAATTGGCGCAAATCCGGTGTGTTCGGTGATGAAATATTTACCGTAATATAATCCGCATAGTTATAGGCTTTGTTTAGGCAAAATAGGTAATCATCTTTCCCCTTTTCAAGGGGCGTGATTTTATTTTTGCCAATATTAATCCCAATTACGCCATCAAATTTTGCCTTTTTAACATTCTCGACCACATAATCAATGCCATAATTATTGAATCCATTACGGTTAATAATCCCTTCCGCTTCCACTAAACGGAATTGACGAGGCTTAGCATTTCCCTCTTGCGCTAAAGGCGTAACCGTACCGACTTCAATAAAACCAAATCCCATCGCACCAAAGCCATCAATAGCCTCAGCATTTTTATCTGCGCCCGCTGCTAATCCAATAGGATTTTTAAACGTAATGCCCATTACTTGCTTAGGCGTACCTTGTGGACAAGCCAAAAGCTGCTTCAATAAAAATTGACAAGGCGATTTACCCGCTAAATGCAATGATTTAATTACTAAATCATGGGCGGTTTCAGGATCAAGGGAAAAGATGGCTTTACGGATCAAAGAATACATACTCGTTTATCTCTCAGGATAGTTCACTGTAAATGGAAAGTGCGGTCAAAATTAACCGCACTTTAGCTGAAAATTTCGTTGCATAGCATTTTAAAATGAAAGCAATGTATATGCAACGAAAGGTGCTTAGATAACACTACTTACGAATATAAAGCTCCTTAGTATAAACATAATCCTGTGGATTATGCATTGGGAACCCACCTACTGCTGGATTAATTACTTTGATCAACGGTGAATAGAAAATCGGTATTAAAGGTGCTTGCTCCGCAATAAGCTGCTCGGCTTGTTGATATAAATCAGCACGAGTTTTGTCATTTAAAGTACTTTGCGCATCTTTCATGACTTGATCAAATTTTTTGTTCTTCCACTGCCCCACATTTTCTGGTGATGTAGAAAGCAAAGAATTGAGAAATGCAGACGGTTCATTGTATTCAGCATCAATAGACATACGGGATAATTGGAAATTACCGACATTGCGTTCACCCAAGTAGGTTTTCCATTCCATCGTACGTAATTTTACATCTGCACCTAATTGTTTCTTCCATTCAGAAGCGAGCGCCAACGCCACTTTTTCATGAGTTGCATACTTATTATAAAAAATTTCAAATTGAAGCGGTTTTTTTTCACTATACCCCGCTTCATTTAATAATTTTTTAGCCTGCGCTATTCTTTCTGTTAATGGCTGATTTAATTCAGCAATATTTGGCGCATTAAAACCATCAACTTCTGGTGGTGTCAATGTTGCTGCTGGTTTGCGCAAACCAATAATATGCTCGGCAATCAATGATCTATCTAAGGTAAGATATAACGCCTTGCGTACTTTTTCATTATCAAATGGAGGTTTAGCCACGTTGAATGTATAGAATTCCGTGGTTAATCGAGGCACGACAATCAGTGCATCCGGTGTGTGTTTTTGAATATGTGGAATCTGTTCTACTGGTACCCAAGTTAAATCCAATTCTTTAGCTTGGTATCGTTGATATGCAGAAGCTAAACTTTCTTGAAATAGATATTCAGAAGTATTAATGAGCGTATTTTTATCATTCCAATAAAGTGGATTACGTTCCGCTGTAATTTTCTCATTAATCGTCCATTGCTTTAATTGATAGGCTCCATTGCTTACTATATTTTGAGCTGTCGCCCATTTATCACCCAATTGAGCCAATTTATGATGTGGTACAGGGAATGTCGTAGGGTACGCAAGTAATTGCAAGAAATAAGGTGTAGCTTGGGTAAGAGTAACTTCAACTTGTTTATCATTAAGTGCTTTAATGCCTAATTCATTTAATGGCATTTTACCTTGCATCACTTCTTCTGCATTTAAAATATGTGCCTTTGTTAAATAATTGGCATTAGGGCTACCAAATTTAGGATCAACTGCACGTTGCCAACCTAGCACAAAATCTCGAGCAGTTACTGGTGTACCGTCCGACCATTTTGCATCACGCAATGAAAAGGTATAAATTTTCCCATCGTCAGAGACTGTCCATTTTTCTGCTTGTGCAGGCTGCACTTGACCATTTTCATCCAACCAAATTAACCCTTCAAATAAATCAATCACAATTTGGGCAGCGGTATTTTCTTGTACCAATTGGGGATCAAGAGAACCAGGATCACTATGTGTGTTTTGACGGAAGACTTGAGTGTCAGAAAGTGGCGTACCAGCAGGTACAGTGGCAGAAAATGCTGTTGTTGAAAAAATGCCAAGCATCATACTGACCAGCACTGATGTTTTGTATGTTTTCATATAAAATCCTTATTAACTAATACGGCGAAATGCCGTTTTCTATTTTATCAAAGTGAATAAAAGAAAAGATTGATATAGTTAACAAATTTGAAAAAAAATACGGGATATCTTCTAGATATCCCGTATTAAATTAATTGGATATAAAATAAATTTATAGCAATTATTGCAAGGCTTTTTCAATCTTCTCGAATAAATCTTTCGAGAGTTCTTCAACAACACTTAAGCGCTCTAAAGCACGTTTCATTAACGTTTGACGTTGTGCATCAAAACGAGAGAAACGAATTAATGGCTCAATTAAACGCGCAGCCACTTGTGGATTTGTTTCATTTAAACGAATTAAAACATCGGTTAAGAAACGATAGCCTGAACCACTGATATGATGGAACGCTTTTAAGTTGTGATTTGCAAAGCTCCCCACTAATGAACGTAAACGGTTTGGATTATTGAAGTTAAAACTTGGGTGATCCATTAACACTTGTACAATTTCCAATACGTTTTCATCTGGGCGAGTTGCTTGCAAAGCAAACCATTTATCCATCACTAAGCCATCATGTTGCCATTTTTGTTCAAAATCGGCCAACAAGGCATCACGACAAGGTAATGCCGCTTTGGTTGCCATATTTAATGCTGCTAAAGTATCCGTCATATTATTGGCATTATTGTAATGTTTTTGCACCACAGTATTGCCTAGATTGGTGTAAGCTAAATAACTTAAACAAAGATTACGTATTGCTCGTAAAGCAATATCTTCTTGCGTCACTCGATAATCTTCAAGACGAGTATGGGTGTAAATACGCAATAAATCTTCTTTCAAGTATTCTGCGATTTGTACCAACATAAATTCTCTTGCGGCTGCAATGCCATCTGGATCAATCGTTTTAAAGCTTTCTGCAAACTCAATGTCTTTTGGCAAGGTTAGAATTAATGTAGCTAATTCGATATCTTGTTCGTAATTTTCCAATACATGCGCAAGTGCGGTCAAAACATCGGGTGAAATGTCAAAGGCTTCGCCTTGTTGGAAATGCGCCACATTACGACGCAATTCTTGAGTAAAGAGCATTTGTGCTGCATCCCAACGAGCAAATTGGTTATCAGCAAATTTAAGCAAACCTAATAACTGCTCTGTGGTGTAATCATAATCCAGTTTCACCGGTGCAGAAAAATCACATAACAACGCAGGAATTGGGCGACCATAAATACCATGGAACTCAAACACTTGATCTTTTTCTGTCACATTTAACACATCGCTTAGCAACTCACCGTTATGCTGTAACATTTGTTTCGTGCCTTTGGCATCATAAAGTGCAATTTTCAATGGAATATGTAAGTTTACTTTTTCCATTTGGTCCGCAGTTGGCGGCGTAGATTGCGAAACGGTTAAATGATAAGTATGAGTTTGTTCATCATACGCATCGCTAATCAATAATTCTGGCGTACCTGATTGACTATACCAACGACGGAATTGAGCTAAATCAACATCATTCGCACGTTCCATTGCAGACACAAAATCTTCACAGGTTGCCGCTTTACCATCGTTTTCAGCAATATAGAGTTGCATCCCTTTTTGGAAACCTTGTTCACCTAATAAGGTGTGCAACATACGAATCACTTCTGCCCCTTTTTCATATACGGTCACGGTATAGAAGTTATTCATTTCAATGACTTTTTCAGGGCGAATTGGGTGTGACATTGGGCTTGCATCTTCAGCAAATTGTACCGTACGTAAGAATTTCACGTTATTAATACGATTGACTGCTCGAGAACCTGTGTCAGATGAAAACTCTTGATCACGGAAAACCGTTAAACCTTCTTTCAAACTTAATTGGAACCAATCACGGCAAGTTACACGATTTCCTGTCCAGTTATGGAAATATTCATGTGCAATCACGCTTTCAATAGCGAGATAATCATCATCGGTTGCTGTTTGTGGATTTGCCAACACAAATTTAGAGTTAAAGATATTCAACCCTTTATTTTCCATGGCCCCCATATTGAAGAAGTCCACAGCAACAATCATGTAAATATCTAAGTCATATTCTAAATTGAAACGGTCTTCATCCCATTTCATGGCTTTTTTCAGACTTTCCATCGCCCAAGAGGCGCGATCAAGATTTCCACGGTCAACATAAAGCTCTAAGACCACTTCACGACCACTTTTTGTTGTAAAGGTATCTTGTAATAAATCAAAATCACCCGCCACTAAAGCGAATAAATAGCTTGGTTTCGGGAATGGGTCATTCCATTCAACCCAATGACGACCGTCCTCTAATTCACCACTTGCAATGCGATTACCATTAGAAAGTAAGTAAGGATATTTAGTCTTATCGGCGGTAATTTTGGTTGTATAGCGAGCCAATACATCTGGGCGATCAAGCATATAAGTGATTTGACGGAAACCTTCTGCTTCACATTGTGTACAAATGCCCTCGCCAGATTGATAAAGCCCTTGTAAAGAGGTGTTTTGTGCAGGCTCTAGATTCGTCACAATTTCAAGCTCAAAATTGACCGCACTTTGATTGGTTAAATCTAACGTTAAACTTTCGTGGTCTTGATGATAATGTTTGAAATCTTCGCCATTGAACTTAATGGAGGCAAATTGGAAGCCATGACCATCTAATCGTAGATGGGTTGCTTCATCATTTAAACGTTGGAAGGTTGTTTTTGCAGTGACAACGGTATGCTTAGGATCTAATTGAAAATCAAGGAAAATATCCGTAACCGTAAAATCAGGTTGTTTGTAATCTTTTCTATATTTCGCTTTAGCTAACATAATCTGCTCTATTTCTAAGAAAAAAACTCGTATTAGGATAAGATTTTATGACAAAACTTGCAATGGAATTTTCAGTTTTTACCATATAGCAAACGTTTGCTTAAAAGTAGATAAATATGCTATTCTACGCATCGTTTTTTATTAGATAAATTTTTAAAAATATGTCAAATACCGCACAAATTGCTATTGTGATGGGCTCAAAAAGCGATTGGGCAACCATGCAAGAAGCCACTCAAATTTTAGATGAACTCAATGTGGCATATCATGTTGAAGTCGTTTCCGCACATCGAACCCCCGACAAGCTGTTTGAATTTGCCGAAAATGCACAAAAAAATGGTTACAAAGTGATTATTGCGGGTGCAGGTGGTGCAGCACATTTACCCGGTATGATTGCGGCTAAAACGCTTGTGCCTGTATTGGGTGTCCCTGTTAAAAGTTCTATGTTAAGCGGTGTTGATAGTCTCTATTCTATCGTACAAATGCCGAAAGGCATTCCTGTCGGTACGTTAGCGATTGGCCCTGCTGGTGCAGCGAATGCAGGATTGCTCGCTGCACAAATTCTTGCAGGTTGGGATGATGCGTTATTCGCTCGCCTACAAGTATTCCGCGAAAATCAAACCAATATGGTATTGGATAATCCTGATCCTCGTACATAAAACACCTTTAAATTTGACCGCACTTTTTAAAGTGCGGTTGCTTTTTTAGCTAGATTTGATGAGAAATTTTATGCAAAACTCTACCCTATATCCTACTGTTTATGTGCTTGGTAATGGTCAACTTGGCAGAATGTTACGTTATGCAGGCGCACCTTTAGATATTCAGGTTCAACCGCTTGAGTTCAATGCACCCGTATTTGATTTACCCCAAGATGCCATCATCACCGCAGAAATTGAACGTTGGGAAAAAACACCGTTAACCAAGTTATTAGGTCATCATAAGAATTTCGTTAATCAGAATGTTTTTGGCTTATTGGCTGATCGCTTCACCCAAAAATCTTTACTGGATGAACTCAGTCTCTCCACCTCGCCATGGTGTTTATTAAAAGATAAAACGCAATGGTCTGAAGTATTTAAAAACGTGGGTGAAAAAGTCGTGGTTAAACGTCGTACTGGTGGTTATGACGGTCGTGGTCAATGGATTATTACTGAAAATAATCAACGTGACATTACGGACGATTTATTCGGTGAAGTTATCGCAGAAAAATTCATTCCTTTTGATTATGAAGTGTCTATTGTAGGCGCTAGATTTAAAAATGGTGAAAAACGTTTCTATCCAGTGACACATAACCTACAGCAAAATGGTATTTTACGTTACAGTGTGACAGATATTTCATTCCCGCAACAACAAAGCCAACAAATTCAGGCGGAATCTATGCTAGGAAAAATCATGGATAAGCTTGAATATGTCGGCGTAATGGCGATGGAATGCTTTGTGGTGGGGGATAAATTATTAATTAATGAACTCGCTCCTCGCGTGCATAACAGTGGACATTGGACACAATTAGGTTGTGCTATCAGTCAATTTGAATTGCATCTACGAGCCTTGTTAGATTTACCTACACCGTCATTACAACCCATTGCACCAAGTGTCATGGTTAATTTAATTGGCACAGAACATAATCCACAATGGTTGAACACCCCTTTCTCCCAATTACATTGGTATGGCAAGGAAGTTCGTCTAGGTAGAAAATTAGGTCATATCAATATAACGCATCCAGACAAAACGATCATTATCCAACAGCTTGAAAAACTTCGTCACGAACTCCCTGAAGACTATCAATCTGGTTTAAATTGGGCAATTGAGAAATTAAAATAATCAAAAAAACAACCGCACTTTTTTGATGAATATCTAAAAACATCAAAGTGCGGTTGATTTTTATCAGGTTCTTCTTGATAAAATCTATCGGCTGAAGTATAAAATTACTCATCTCACAACACATACATAAGGAAAAGCTATGTTTGAACATATCAAAGCGGCTCCGGCCGATCCTATCTTAGGCTTAGGCGAAGCATTCAAATCAGAAACGCGTGAAAATAAAATCAATTTAGGTATTGGCGTTTATAAAGATGCACAAGGTACAACGCCGATTATGCGCGCGGTAAAAGAAGCCGAAAAACGCTTATTTGATAACGAAAAGACTAAAAACTATCTGACTATCGATGGTATTGCCGATTATAACGAACGCACAAAAGAGCTCCTTTTCGGTAAAGATTCCGAAGTCATTAAAGCAAACCGTGCAAGAACTGCGCAAAGTTTAGGTGGCACAGGTGCACTACGCATTGCGGCAGAATTCATTAAACGCCAAACCAAAGCACAAAATGTGTGGATTAGTACACCAACATGGCCTAACCACAATGCAATTTTCAATGCGGTGGGCATGACGATTCGTGAATATCGTTATTATGATGCTGAACGCAAAGCCCTTGACTGGGAACATTTACTTGAAGATTTAAGCCAAGCAAGCGAAGGCGATGTCGTGCTTTTACACGGTTGCTGCCACAACCCAACTGGTATTGACCCAACCCCAGAACAATGGCAAGAATTAGCCGCGCTTTCAGCGAAAAACGGCTGGTTACCACTCTTTGACTTTGCTTATCAAGGTTTAGCAAATGGCTTAGACCAAGATGCTTACGGTTTACGTGCATTTGCATCAAATCATAAAGAATTATTAGTGGCGAGTTCATTCTCTAAAAACTTTGGTTTATACAATGAGCGTGTTGGTGCCTTTACCCTTGTGGCTGAAAATGCAGAAATTGCTTCAACTGCATTAACACAGGTGAAATCAATTATTCGTACCCTCTACTCTAACCCAGCATCTCACGGTGGTGCGACTGTAGCAACGGTGTTAAATGATCCACAACTTCGTCAAGAATGGGAAAATGAATTGACTGAAATGCGTGAACGCATCAAAAAAATGCGTCATTTATTCGTTCAGTTATTAAAAGAATACGGTGCAGAACAAGATTTCAGCTTTATCATGGAACAAAACGGTATGTTCTCTTTCAGCGGCTTATCACCTGAGCAAGTTGATCGCTTAAAAGAAGAATTTGCGATTTACGCTGTTCGTTCTGGTCGTATCAATGTGGCCGGTATCACTGAAGACAATATTCGTTATTTGTGTGAAAGTATTGTGAAAGTGCTTTAATCAATAAAAATAAAAAGTGCGGTTAAAATTTGATCTGACCCCAAA
>NZ_LZOZ01000018.1 GCF_001679485.1 Haemophilus sp. CCUG 60358 | reverse complement strand
GCCAAGAGATGAGTTCTCCCTGTTTTTAAGACAGTAAGGGTTGTTTAAGACTAAGACGTAGATAGGTCTGGTGTGTAAGCGGTGCGAGCCGTTGAGCTAACAGATACTAATTGCCCGAGAGGCTTAACTATACAACGCTCAAGGGTTTTGGGTGTTGTGAAGACGAAACTCAGAGACGAAAGAGAAAGTTTTAAGGTTAAATCAGCTTGTTTGGTTGTGAGCACTAGAGATAGTGAGAGCAGAGTAGAGAAAAGTTATTAAAGGAATAATCCTGGCGGCGATAGAGCGGTGGTCCCACCTGACCCCATACCGAACTCAGAAGTGAAACGCCGATGCGCCGATGGTAGTGTGGGGCTTCCCCATGTGAGAGTAGGACACCGCCAGGTACTGAATGTGAACCCCGAGCTAAATGGCTTGGGGTTTTTGTTTTTAGATTTGATTTTAATAAAGTAAAAGTGCGGTCAAAATCAAAATAGTTTTATTAAAGATGTTTAAATCTTTTAATGAGAAAATATAGGTGGAATGGTACAATCACCAAAATTTTTTATAGGATAAATAATACAAATGGCTCGTAAAAAGAAAACTCGTAAAATTAGCGATATTATGCCAATTCGTAAATCAGATAAGAAACCTGAAGCACCGAAACTATCAGGTAAGAAATTAACACGTTATGAATTAGATGCTAAGGCAAGAGAAGATAAGAAAAAACGTAAACATAAAGGTTTAGCATCTGGTTCTCGTCATAGTAACGCAGAGCAAAATAAAAATAACCAAGTCGTTGAACAAAAAGATCCGCGTATTGGTAGCCGTAAAAAGGTCCCGCTGATTGTTGAATTTGTGAATAAGCCTGAGAAAGGGATGACAATTCCTGCCGTAAAAGAACCGAAAAAACTTGCACCTGAAGTTGAGTTAGAACGTTTAGAAAATAATGAAATTCTAAATGAATTGTTGGATGCCTTAGATGAAGGCAAAACGATTAGTAAAGCTGATCAACAATTTGTGGATGAATGTTTAGATCGTATTGCTCAGTTAATGGAAGAATTAGGTATTCAAGATGAAGAGGAGACAGAGGATGATCTCTATCGAACCTTCGAGAAGATTGATATCAACCAATTCAGATAATTGTCATGTGGCCGATTATTTTAAGTATTATTGCTTTGGGAATTATTGCTGGCGTATCATTTTATGCTTTCAAATTACTTAGGAAGTTACGTCATCAAAACACTCTCATTAAACAGGCTAAGATAGCGCGTACAAAACGCCTAAAAGAGAGTATGGTAATTATCGCTAAAGCGATGCAAAATGGAGATTGTAACCATTCTGAAGGGGTGATTCGTTTATCAATGCTTTTACTCCCTTTTGGACAATCTTTGCAGCCATATCAAGCGATGTGTGCACTTTATAACATTGTGAAAGAAATGCCTACGCATGAAGCTAGAAAAGCTTTATTAAAAAAAGAAAGAATGAAACTCGATCTTGAGCGAGAAAGTGCAGAAGCAAAATTTGAAGAAGAAATTATGTTGGAGTTACGTCAGTTTTTAAATGACGTAGAGAAATTTGGGGAAGCTTAATGTCTGAAATTATTTGGGATCTTGCGTTAATTCAAAAATATAACCAATCAGGACCTCGTTATACATCTTATCCAACTGCATTAGAATTTAATGAAAGTTACACAAACGAAGATTTTATTGCAGCAGCTAATCGTTATCCGGAAAGATCACTTTCCCTTTACGTACACATTCCGTTTTGTCACAAACTTTGCTACTTCTGTGGCTGTAATAAGGTGATTACTCGTCATCAACATAAGGCGGATATTTATCTTGATTACCTTGAAAAAGAAATCAAAGCGCGTTCAGAATTATTCAAAAATCGTGTTGCGACTCAAGTGCATTGGGGCGGCGGTACACCGACTTATTTGACAGAAGAGCAGTCTGCTCGTTTGATGAAGATGCTTAAAGAGCATTTTACGATTGCGGATAATGCAGAAGTTAGTATTGAGATGGACCCACGTGAAATAGAGCTCGATATGCTTGATCATTTACGCAATATTGGTTTTAACCGAATTAGCATGGGTGTACAAGATTTCAATAAAGCGGTTCAAAAAGCGGTAAACCGTGAACAAGATGAAGAGTTTGTGAATGCGTTACTTGTTCGTGCTCGTGAGTTAGGTTTCCAATCGACTAACCTTGATTTAATTTATGGATTGCCACTTCAAAATGTGGAAAGCTTTATGTTTACATTACATAAAGTGATTGAATTAAATCCAGATCGTTTAAGTATTTTTAACTATGCTCATTTGCCAAGTCGATTTGCGGGACAAGCAAAAATTAAAGAAGATCAATTACCGCCGCCGGAAACCAAATTAGAAATCCTACAGAAAACGATTGAAACCTTAGGTAATGCGGGTTATAAGTTTATCGGTATGGATCATTTTGCTAAACCTGATGATGAATTAGCGATTGCCCAAGAGAAAGGTATCTTACACCGAAATTTCCAAGGCTATACTACTCAGGAAGAATGTGATTTGCTCGGTTTAGGTGTATCAGCCATTAGTTTATTGGGGGATACGTATGCTCAAAATCAAAAAGAATTAAAACATTATTATCATGATGTGGAAAATTCAGGAATTGCATTACATAAAGGTTTAGCGATGACAGAAGAGGATTGCCTACGCCGTGATGTGATTAAGCAGTTGATTTGTAACTTTAAGCTTGATTTTGCACTAATTGAAAAACAATATAATATTGATTTCAGAAAGCACTTTGCTGAAGATTTACAGTTATTACAACCATTACTTGAAGATGGATTAATTTCTGAAACGGAAACAGGCTTACAAGTTTCGCCTAAAGGTCGCTTATTAATCCGTAATATTTGTTTATGCTTTGATACCTATTCAAGAGCTGCGGCAAAACGACAACAATTCTCTCGAATTATTTAGTTATACAAAAAACGGTCAAGATATAATCCTCGACCGTTTTTTCTTTTTATCTATTTTTATTCTGCGATACTTTCTAGAGCCCATAACTCGCTGAGATTTTCTCTACGACGAATTAAATGAGCTTTGTTTCCATCCACTAACACTTCAGCCGTACGTGGACGAGAATTGTAGTTTGAGGACATACTTGCACCATAAGCACCAGCAGAACGTTGGGCAATATAATCCTCTTCAGCAATGGCGAGCTCACGCTGTTTACCTAGGAAGTCAGAGGTTTCGCATACCGGGCCAACAACATCATAAATGGCTTTTTTATTCCCTAAGGTGCGGTCAATTTCAATGATGTTCATATAAGCGTCATAGAGTGCCGGGCGAATCATATCGTTCATGCCGGTATCGGTAATCGCGAAGTTTCGGCTTTCATTACTTTTTAAGTATTGAACTTTCGCCACTAAAATCCCCGCATTCGCCGCGATCGCTCGACCTGGTTCTAAAATAATTTCGAGATCTTCATAATCTTTTAATTTATTCAGTAGTGCCGTCGCATAATCACTTGGATGAGGTGGTGTTTCATCAGTATAAGTTACGCCTAAACCACCACCGAGATCTAAATGTTTTAACGTGATGCCATCTTCTTTTAATTGTTCCATTAAACGAATGAGGCGATCAGTTGCATCTAAGAAGGGCTGTAATTCAGTAAGCTGAGAGCCAATATGGCAGTCCATACCCGTAATTTTTACATGAGGTAAGGTTGCAGCTAATTTATAGACTTCACGCGCTTCATCTACGCTCACACCAAATTTATTTTCTTTCAATCCAGTGGAAATGTAAGGGTGAGTATGTGCATCAACATCGGGGTTTACACGTAAAGAAATCGGAGCTACTTTGCCCATTTCACCCGCAATTTGATTGATATGATGTAGTTCCGCAATAGATTCCACATTAAAACAACGAATGCCTACTTCTAACGCACGCATAATTTCGGCACGAGATTTTGCCACGCCAGAAAAGACCACTTTTGAAGCTTCTCCACCAGCCGCTAAGACACGTTCTAATTCGCCCTGTGAAACAATATCAAAGCCTGAGCCTAATTTTGCCATTACATCCAATATACCAATATTGGAGTTGGCTTTTACGGCATAGCAAATTAAGTGTGGATGCTCTCCTAAGGCTGAATCAAAGGCATGCCAATGGCGCTCAAGCGTGGCACGAGAATAAATATAAAGCGGTGTGCCAAATTCTTCAGCAAGTTGTTTGACGGGCAAATCTTCAACATAAAGTTGCTCGTTTTTATATTGGAAAAAATCCATGACGAATCCTTTAAGTACGGTCAGTTTTTATTGTGTTTTTTGCGTGTTTTGCGGCTGTTCTTTTTCAGGAAAATATAATGGCCCTTTTACACCGCAACCTGTAGCCAAAGTGCAGAATGCACCTAATAACAAAATAGAAAGTACTTTTTTCATTTTTCAATCTCTCTAATAAGTAAAATCTACCTTTGCCAACGAGGCGAAAGGCTTTATAATTCACGGCATTCTATCAGATTTAATCGGAAAATTTTATGAATGTTGCAGAATTTCACCAAAATATTGAACAGGTTTGGCAAAAAATTGAAGAAGCGTTAGAGAATCAAGATTGTGATGTGGATTGCGAAACACAAGGTTCGGTATTCACGATCACATTTGATGACCGCTCACAAATCGTTATCAATAAGCAAGAACCGCTTCTTGAGCTTTGGCTTGCGAGCCGCTTGGGTGGATTTCATTTTGCCTATAAAAATAATGATTGGGTGGCAAATGATGGCAAACGCTTTTGGGATTGTTTAACCGAGGCGGTTGCCGCTCACGGAGAAACGGTAACATTCTAATGACCGAACTCGCGGAACATGCCCCGCAAAAAACAGACTTAAAAACGACCGCACTTCATACGTTGCGGTCTGTTTTTGGTTACCAATCTTTCCGCAAAGGGCAGGAAGAAGTGATTCATGCTGCGTTAAGCGGTCAGGATTCCTTAGTGGTGATGGCTACAGGAAATGGCAAGTCCTTGTGTTATCAAATCCCAGCACTTTGTTTTCCTGGTCTCACATTAGTGATTTCGCCTTTGATTTCTTTAATGAAAGATCAGGTGGATCAACTCCAAGCAAACGGCATTGAAGCCGATTTTCTAAACTCTAGTCAGACGCTAGAACAACAACAGCAAGTTGAAAATAAGCTGATTTCTGGCCAATTAAAATTATTGTATGTTTCGCCTGAAAAAGTGATGACAAACAGCTTTTTTCAGCTGATTTCTTATGCTCAAATTTCCTTTATCGCCATTGATGAAGCACATTGTATTTCACAGTGGGGGCATGATTTTCGCCCTGAATATACCCAACTTGGCGGCTTAAAAGCATCGTTTCCAAATGCGCCAATTATGGCATTAACGGCGACAGCGGATTACGCGACGAGACAGGATATTCTCACTCATCTTAAATTAGACAATCCTCACAAATACATTGGCAGTTTTGACCGCCCGAATATTCGTTATACGTTGGAAGAAAAGTTTAAGCCGATGGAGCAGCTTACGCGTTTTGTTTTAGCTCAAAAAGGAAAAAGCGGCATTGTGTATTGCAATAGTCGTTCGAAGGTGGAACGTATAGCCGAAACTTTGCGAAATAAAGGCGTGTCGGCTGCGGCATATCATGCGGGAATGGAAACTGCACTGCGTGAACGCGTCCAGCAAGATTTTCAACGAGATAATGTCCAAGTTGTAGTTGCAACGATTGCGTTTGGAATGGGCATTAATAAATCCAATGTGCGTTTTGTCGCCCATTTTGATTTGCCGAGAAGCATTGAATCATATTATCAAGAAACTGGTCGTGCGGGACGAGATGATTTACCTGCAGAAGCAGTGCTTTTCTACGAGCCGGCTGATTATGCTTGGTTACAGAAGATTCTGCTTGAAAAACCAGAGACGCCACAACGTCAAATTGAGCAACATAAATTGGAAGCCATTGGTGAATTTGCCGAAAGTCAGACTTGTCGTCGTTTAGTGTTACTCAATTATTTTGGCGAACATCGTCAAACACCTTGTCAAAATTGCGATATTTGTCTTGATCCGCCAAAGAAATATGATGGCTTAATTGATGCACAAAAAGTGATGTCGACGATTTATCGTGTGGGGCAGTGTTTCGGCGTGCAATATGTGATTGCGGTATTGCGAGGGATGCATAATCAAAAAATTGTAGAACGCCAACATGATAAGTTAAGTGTTTATGGCATTGGTAAAGATAAAAGCAAAGAACATTGGCAATCCGTGATTCGTCAGCTTATCCACCTTGGTTTTATTCAACAAGTGATCGGTGAGTTTAATAGTGCAACGCTTCAGCTCACAGAAAGTGCACGCCCTGTTTTAAAAGGCGAAGTGCAGCTTGAATTAGCGATGCCGCGCATTTCATCCATTAATAAAATTGTGCATACATCCCATAAAAATACAGTGGCAAATTATGATAAAGATTTATTTGCTCGTTTGCGTTTCCTACGGAAGCAGCTAGCGGATAAGGAAAACATTCCGCCTTATATTGTTTTTAATGATGCGACATTACAGGAAATGGCACAATATATGCCAACAAGTAATATTGAAATGTTACAAATTAATGGCGTAGGGGCAATCAAATTAGAACGCTTTGGGCAGCCATTTATGGCATTGATTAGAGAACACAAAGCAATTTTAGAAAGGTCAGAAAAAGAATAAGTGCGGTCAAAAAACAGAGAATTTTTCAACCGCACTTTTTTCTAGCTTGCACTTACATCTTGTTCATCGCGTAATTGACGGTCAAACACTTGTGCACAATCATCAGTACCCGAACCATACCAAGTGGTATCACGCAATGCCACTTCACCTTTACGGTATTTTTCCACTTCGCTTTTCTTCACCAAATAACCCGTTACACGAATCAAATCGGTGTTTTTAAGGTAAGTGGTGATATAGCGGTAACCTTGCGCGAATGAACCATCGATAATATCAACGACGGCATCTAAATGATCCACATAGGTTTGGTCAAAAGCAAACAAATCTCCCGTACCGGATGGGAAGTACTTATGGAATGGTGCCGATTGTTTTAAATGAGCTAATAATGTTGGTTCTTCCCCCACGCGAATACGATGCGCTGGCGCATTACGTTTATCTTCTTCATGATTGCTTGCGCCTACTTGCGCATGTAATAAATAACGGTTGCCCGTGCGTTCAGCATACACGCCTTCATGGTTATCCGTGACTTCTTTCAATTTATCCATAATTAAGGTCGCAATTTCATCACCGCGTTGGCTTTTACCAAAGGTTTCATTTAAGCCTTCTTGTTGCAATAAATGATTTGCCGCATCTGCGAGACCAACAATGGCAAACATCCCCGTAAAATTAGTGCGTTTGATAAAACTTTCTTTTTCGAGGAATGAGGTATTGAAGAAGTTGCTTTCTTCCACTACAAATTTATGGCGTTTATCCATAGTGGAGAGTGCACATTTTGCTACGCGAGGTAAGAGATCATTGACCATTTCATCCACGGTTTTACAAGCACGAGCAATAGTCCCTAAGCGCAAGCGAGTGAGAGTATAAGCCCCACCACATTCAGGGAGTGCGTTATAGCAGCTTGCAATACCATATTGTTCGCCTAAGTCAGAAATGTAGTAAGCATCATTGGCAAAAGACGGTTTAGAAACTAATAAGCACGCTTTTGCTGCTAATTCTGCAAATTCACGACTTGTTTTACTCTTGTCGTAACGAATGGTCATATTGGGTGTTGGCGCTTCCAACTCAATCACCGCTTTTAAAATCAAACGCCCTGCTTTGGTGTCATAAGGCCCAATATTGGCATGACAGAATGAATCTGGCACGGTTTTATCTACATGATTTAAGAAACGTTTAATTTTGATGTAGTCTTGTTCTTCATCGGTAATAAACGGGTCAAGTAGCATGTCTAAGCGCCCAATGTAAACCGGGAATGTGGTAATTGATGGCACGTGAGAATATAAAATCAATAAGCCATCTAATGCTTCATCAAGATCTTTTGGCGCTGGCAATTCAAGGAATTCACAGCCTTTTTTAATATACACATTGTAATCCGGCAAAATATAGCGAGGACGATAAATTGCATAGCCTTCGTTTAAATCACAGATCATTTGATTTTGAAGGAATTGCCATTCTTCATCCGTGTAGCCTAATAATTCGCGAGGATCAAATAATCGCTCGGCAATATTACCTAAACACATGAGTTTTTGTTGATAGGTGAGCGTGTTGGATTTTACGGTATCCAAAATATCTTGAAGAGATGCAAGCATAATAATGTCCTGATTAAAAAGGGTAGCTTATTTTAAGTCAGTGAATGAGTGATGACAATTTTGACAATGTGATCTGCATCACATTTATGATATTTATCAGTCAATTCGGTTATATCATATGACGTTAAAATGTTTAGGTTTTATCGGGTTTCCCATTATGATGTCGGCGTTAAATATAAACAGGAATAATATGAAAAAAGCACGGGTGATTCCTCACACCAGTTGGGCTGCCAAATCGCTATGGTCAGTCGAAGGTAAAACGATGTCGATGCTCTTATTTGCATTGGCAATACTGGGCATTGGAGATGGCTTAATTGTGCTTGCTAATTTGGGCTCTTCACCTTGGACCGTGCTTTCTCAAGGTGTAGCATTACAAGCTAAGGTGAGTATCGGTTGGTCATCATTTTGGATTAGCTGTTTGGTAATGTTAGCCTGGATTCCCCTCAAGTTAAGGCTTGGGCTTGGCACCATTCTGAATATTATTGTGATTGCCTTTTTCCTTGGCTTAACCACGAAAATTGTGCCAGAACCAACCGCACTTTTTAGCCGAATTTTATTCGGTAGCATTGGGCTTTTGCTTTATGGATTAGGGACAGCATTGTATTTAACCTGTCATCAGGGGGCAGGCCCGCGGGATGGTTTAATGGTGGGGCTTTGTCAACGACTTCATTTAAAAGTGGGGATTGTGAGAACAAGCCTTGAAGTGTCGGTTTGTGTGTTAGGTTATATTCTCGGCGGCACAGTCGGAATTGGTACCGTTGTTTTTGCCGCCGCAATAGGTTGGATAGTGCAGTTATGCTTAAATTCAATTGCCCGCTTGCCACATCTTTCGAACGAAGGGGATAATCTCCACTAAGGCATCATCAATAGAAATTAAGCCTAAATTCATTTCGTCTTTCCCTTTTGGCGGGCAGAAAGCAAGATGTTTATCTGCATCGTTAATTGGTTTCCAACGACGAGGCTGAGATGAGCGACTGTTTGGATAGAATCCAATCGTTGGCACATTGAATGCACTGCTTAAATGCAATGGTCCAGTAGAGCCTGCAATGAATAAATCCGCACAAGCTAGAGAATGTGCAAAATCAACCAATCCTTTATTCTTATCGTAAACAACCACATTTGGGCTGTCGATTTTTGCCGCTAATTCATGGGCTTTTTCACTTTCACCAGGTCCTGCTGTTAAGATAATCTGGCAATCAAATTCGCTTAACAAACCTTGTATCAATTGAGCATATTGTGTCAACGAAAGACTTGTTGCTGAACCACCTGTTCCGCTATGCACAAACACCCATTTTTTATCTGCCGATAAGCCTAATTGTTCTTGTAGAAAAACACGTTGATTTTTAACCGCACTTTCAGGAAGTGAAAGATAAGGTGGTTTTGGTTCCACAATCGGCATGTTGTGTTTTTTTAAGAACGCTCGAGCCAGATCTTGATTGTACTCTGCTTCAGATTTTTCTGAGCGTGAACGACGTTGTGTTAAACGATGGTTATAAAGGATTTGCACCCATTTTGTTGCGGGTGCAAGACGATAAGGAATCCCACTTTTCCACGCTAATTTACCGTTATGGGTATTGGAGAAGAAGCTAATCATGCCGTCAAATTGCTGCTCTTTGATTTCTTTAACAAGACGATTGAAATCCGCTTTGTCGTTCTTGGCACTATCAATGATGATATCATCTAAATAGGGGCAAATTTGAGCCAATGGGGCAGTATAAGCTGGCACAAGTGCGGTTAGTTTTAGCTCAGAATTTGAGGCTTTCAACATCGCAAAAGCCGGAAATGCCTGAACAAAATCGCCCAGTTTATCGTTACGAATGACTAAAATTTTCATTATTCTGCCTTTTGCCGTGTTCGTATTGCGGTATAAAACACAATCGTTAAGAAAAAGTAAAAAATAGTGCCTGAATTATGTACCAAGAAACCTTGGCTTAAGCCATAAATCATCACAGATAAAATATGGGCAACGCCTAACGTTGCAATCAGCTTGAGATCATCATTCGTGGTGTTCAGCTTTTCCATAAAGGCTCTAAGAGGTATAAATAAAACAGCAAGCAAAGCGAGTAATCCAACAATTCCTCGTTTTGAGAGGTCATCTAAATATTGGTTATGGGCATGCGTAAATTGTCCAATGTCACCCGTGACAATTTTTTCTTTCGTATCTAACTTACGTTTTTCTGTCGCACCTTGAATGCCCCAACCAAATAAAGGTTTTTCTTTCGCCATTTCAAGTGCGCTTTTCCACATTTCAAAACGAGCGCCTAGAGAGGTGTTACCATTATTTTTGTCTAGATAAAGTTGGATATCTTTTTGAGCAACGTTAATGCGTTCCATAATACGGTTATTTGGCATTTGACTAATACCAATACTCGAAACCACAATAATCCCAAAGAAAGTGAGGAAAAAACGTTTTGAAAGGGAATGGCGATAAATCCAAAGGATAACAATAAGTAAGATCGGTAGTGCAACCCATCCTCCACGAGCGGTAGAAAGCAAACTTCCTACGATGCCACATAAGCCACCAATCACACTAAGAAAGGTCAGTTTTACCTCTCTTTTCTGATAAGCATATAGGGTAATAATCAGGCTCAAAATGCCTAATGACATAGAAATGTCACCGCCTTGAATATGCATAATTCGAGGGTTTTGATGTGGATTAAGATTCAAGATAAATTTATCATAAAGCGCAATGCAGACAGAAACAATACCACCAAGGGGGATAGAGTAACTCAATACACAGGTTTTGACGGGATATTTTAATAATAAAAGTAAAACAGGAATTAAGAAAACAACACGACTTGCCGTATCTAGATCACGCATTTTTCCCCCGTTAATGCAGAGGGACAGTACAAATGTAAGAAAATAAAAAAGGTAGCTATAAATTAACCATTTATCAACTTTCGATAAGTTTAAAAGTGGTTTCTTGATTAAAGCATAAACGCCATAACCTAAACCGATTAACATCAATAGAGCAGGTGCAGCATTATATCCTCCTTTGACAATAAATATCGAAAGAAAGAAAAGCGTTACCGTAAAGTTTATTAGGGTGGCTAACCAATTTTGTTTTGTTATTTGCATAGATTATGGTCGGTATTTAGGTTATATAAAATAAAAAACCGCACGAGAAAGTGCGGTCTTATTTTAGTCTATTTTTATGGATTATAAAACATCAACGCAGTTTAAGTCTTCGAAAGATTGCTCTAAACGTTTAGACATGGATTCTTCCATTTTACGTAACCAAACACGTGGGTCGTAGTATTTTTTGTTTGGAGCATCAGGGCCCTCAGGGTTACCTAATTGACCTTGAAGATAAGCTTCATTTGCTTTATAGAAGTTCAAGATACCATTCCATGCAGCCCATTGAGTATCCGTATCGATATTCATTTTGATTGCACCATAGCTAATTGCTTCGCGGATTTCTTCGCGGCTAGAACCTGAACCACCGTGGAAGACGAAATTGATTGGTTTAGCAGGAAGATTGCGTTCTTTTGCAACGAACTCTTGTGATGCACCTAAAATAGATGGTTTTAATTTTACGTTACCTGGTTTGTAAACACCGTGTACGTTACCGAATGCTGCTGCAACGGTAAAGTTAGGGCTTACAGGGTTTAATTGGTCGTAAACATAAAGCACATCAGATGGTTGAGTATATAAACGAGATTCATCTACGCCGGAGTTGTCCACGCCATCTTCTTCACCACCAGTGATACCGATTTCGATTTCAAGGGTCATACCCATTTTGTCCATACGGGCAAGGTATTCACGGCAGATTGCCATGTTTTCTTCCATTGGCTCTTCAGATAAGTCAAGCATGTGAGAAGAGAATAATGGACGGCCAGTTTCTGCGAAGTGTTTTTCACCCGCTTCAAGTAAGCCATCGATCCATGGAAGTAATTTTTTCGCGGCGTGGTCGGTATGAAGAATAACTGGCACACCGTATTCTTTGGCTAAAGTATGAACGTGTTTCGCACCTGCGATCGCACCTAAAACGTCTGGACGAGCACCGCTTGTTGGTTTGATACCTTTACCTGCGTAGAAAGCTGCACCACCGTTTGAGAATTGGATAATTACTGGCGCTTTCACACGTGCAGCGGTTTCCAATACAGCATTTACGGAGTCAGAACCTACGCAGTTTACTGCAGGAATCGCGAAGTTGTTTGCTTTGGCATAAGCAAAGATTTTTTGAACATCTTCACCTGTTACTACGCCAGGTTTTACGATATCTAATAATTTAGCCATAGTTGTGTTTCCTTTTGTTTTGGAGGATTTATTCCTCCGTTTGAAGAATCAATATTTATCCCCTCTGTGCAGAGGGGATAGAAACCATTTAATTAACCGTTCGCACGTTTTTCAAGAATTTCTACTGCAGGTAATACTTTACCTTCAACGAATTCTAAGAATGCACCGCCACCGGTAGAGATGTAAGAGATTTTATCTGCAATACCGAATAAATCGATAGCTGCTAAAGTATCACCACCCCCTGCGATAGAGAATGCATCGCTGTTTGCAATCGCGTGAGAAATGATTTCAGTCCCTTTACGGAAGTTAGGGAATTCAAATACGCCAACTGGACCATTCCATAAAACGGTTTTTGCATTTTTGATGATTTCAGCTAATTGTTCAGCAGATTTGTCACCAATATCGAAGATAGATTCGTCATCTTTTACTTCAGTCACTGATTTTTCTGTTGCAGGTGCAGTTTCAGAGAATTCAGTACCAACACGTACATCAACTGGAACTGGGATATCCGTGCTTGCTGCTAATTCTTTTGCTACAGGGATTAAGTCTGCTTCATATAACGATTTACCCACATTGTGGCCCGCTGCTGCAATGAACGTATTTGCAATACCACCGCCTACGATAATTTGGTCAGCAATTTTTGAAAGAGAGTTTAATACTTCTAATTTAGTGGAAACTTTAGAACCGCCTACAATCGCGACCATCGGACGAGCAGGCTCTTTTAATGCTTTGCCTAACGCATCTAATTCTGCTGCAAGTAATGGACCTGCACAGGCAACTGGTGCAAACTCTGCTACGCCGTAAGTTGATGCTTGCGCACGGTGAGCCGTACCGAATGCATCCATCACGAATACATCGCAAAGTGCGGCATATTTTTTACCTAATTCAGGATCGTTTTTCTTCTCACCTTTGTTTACACGTACGTTTTCTAAAACAACGATTTCGCCTTCTTTAACATCCACACCGTTTAAGTAGTCTTGCACTAAACGCACATTGAAACCTGCGTCTTTTAAGTAATCAACAACTGGTTGTAAAGAATCTTCAGGTTTGAATTCACCTTCAGTTGGACGACCTAAGTGAGAGGTAACCATCACTTTTGCGCCTTTCTCTAAAGCTAGTTTTAACGTCGGGATAGTCGCACGAATACGTGCATCAGATGTCACTTTGCCATCTTTTACCGGTACGTTTAAGTCCGCGCGAATAAATACACGTTTACCTTTTAAATCTAAGTCGGTCATTTTGATTACTGACATAAGCTTTCCTCTTGGGTTAGTTAAAATTAAACGGGAACATTATACCTAGTTCTTACTAGGTTGTAACGATGTAGATCAAATAAAAAAGTGAATTATGCTTATTTAGGGCAATCGATTACTTGCCATTGGCGATCGTAGCAAATAAATAATTCGTTATGGCTCGCCCCTAAATAAGCGCCTTTTAATTGCGGGTTATGTTGCTTCATCCATTGAAATAATTCTTTACGGCTTAATTGTTCGTTTGGCAAGGAAAGCGATTCAAATAATGCTTTCTCTTGTTTGAAATAAGCTTCTGCTGAATCAAACGCACAGCTACCGTGTTTTTCCCATTCGCCTTGCAATAATTTTGCGCCTGGCGAGATTGAAAGGTAAGGCTCGAGGGTTTCAATTGGAAGTGGCGCTAAATCACCTTTACAAAAACGTGGGTGATCCGTAACAGAACGTGCATTCGCATTTTGCGGCCATAATCCATGCACTACCCAGCCAAATTGATTTTTTGTACTACATTGATATTGCGCTGAATCGGGTAAATTATTGCCATATTGCGCTCGTTGTTTTTCACAGAATGCTGGCGACCAAGATAAGGCCAACATATAGTAATCAACAGGCGCATTTTTGTTTTGTCCAATGGCATCATCGCGCATGATGACATCATAATTCCCCAAATCTTGGGTATTTTTGACCGCACTTTGGCTTTGTTGTTGTGTGGTTGTTGGGGCTGGTTTTGTATCTTTTTTGTGTTCAGTAAAATATTGCCAAATGCTAAATGCAGCAAGGGCAATAAGGGAAAGAGTGGAAACCTGTTTTTTCATAAAAATCCTGTTTAAATTTTGTCAATTTTGCTTTTGTCGGCTATAATTCGCCGCTTTCTCATATAAAGGAATGGTATGGCGTTACTGATCACAAACAAATGCACAAACTGCGATATGTGTCTCCCCGAATGCCCGAATGAAGCAATTTCAATCGGCGAGGAGATCTATGTGATCGATCCTGTGCTTTGTACGGAATGTGTTGGTCATTATGACACGCCAACCTGCCAAAAAGTTTGCCCGATTACCAACTGCATAAAGCCAGATCCTGAGCACCAAGAAAGCGAAGAGCAGCTTTGGGAACGTTTTGTGATGATTCACCATTCGGATAAGTTGTAGAATTTACCTGATCTTTTTCTTTTCGTCCAATGACTATGAATAAAACGAAGTTAATTAAAATCGCCATCATTCTGATTTATCTGTTCAGTCCCATTGATATTTTGCCTGAAGCGGTGCTTGGCCCATTAGGTTTAGTGGATGATGCGGCAGCCATTGCCTTATTAATTCGAATTTTATTGAAAAAATAAAAACTTGAATAAAATCAACCGCACTTTGCTTTTCTTATTCTTGCAAAATTCCGTCAATTTCTCTAAACTACGCGTCGGAAAATTTCTTTCCTCATCATTTCACTTTAAACGCTACCTGTGAGTAGCAAAAGGGACCTCAATCATGACAAACGTCAATCAATATGGCTGGAAAGCCTTGATTGGATCAGCTGTCGGCTATGCGATGGATGGATTCGATCTTCTTATTCTTGGATTTATGCTTAGTGCCATTTCGGCAGATCTTAATTTAACTCCTGCACAATCAGGCTCATTAGTTACCTGGACACTTATTGGTGCTGTGGTGGGCGGTATTTTATTTGGTGCATTAAGTGATCGTTATGGGCGTGTACGCGTGCTGACTTGGACAATCGTCCTCTTCGCTGTATTCACCGGTTTATGTGCAATCGCACAAGGCTATTGGGATTTATTAATTTATCGCACCATCGCGGGTATCGGTTTGGGCGGTGAATTTGGTATCGGTATGGCATTAGCCATTGAAGCGTGGCCAGCAAAACACCGTGCAAAAGCCGCGTCTTATGTGGCGTTAGGTTGGCAAGTTGGTGTGTTAGCGGCTGCGTTACTCACCCCTGTATTGCTTCCACATATCGGCTGGCGTGGCATGTTCGTTGTTGGTATCTTCCCAGCATTTGTGGCCTGGTATTTACGTACCCGTTTACACGAACCTGAAATTTTCTCACAAAAACAGACCGAACTTTCAACCCAAAAAATATCGAAACTGGAATCTTTCAAACTCTTAGTAAAAGATAAAGCAACTACAAAAGTAAGCCTTGGTATAGTGGTTTTAACGTCTGTACAAAACTTCGGTTACTACGGCATTATGATTTGGATGCCAAACTTCTTATCTAAACAACTTGGCTTTAGTTTAACGAAATCAGGTTTATGGACGGCTGTTACCGTATGCGGCATGATGGCAGGGATTTGGATTTTTGGTCGCTTAGCCGATAGAATCGGACGTAAACCAAGTTTCTTATTATTCCAACTTGGTGCTGTGATCAGCATCATCACTTACTCTCAATTAACTGACCCAACCGCTATGTTGGTGGCTGGTGCCTTCTTGGGGATGTTCGTCAACGGCATGATGGGCGGTTACGGTGCATTAATGGCAGAAGCCTATCCAACAGAAGCACGTGCAACGGCACAAAATGTGTTGTTTAACTTAGGTCGTGCTGTTGGTGGGTTTGGACCAGTTGTTGTCGGAGCGATTGTCTCTGCGTACTCATTCAGTATTGCAATTGCTTTCTTGGCGGTGATTTATGTTATCGACATGGTGGCGACGGTCTTCTTAGTGCCAGAATTAAAAGGCAAAGAATTGAGCTAAGTGCGGTCAAAAAAATTTAAGTTTTTGAAAACATCGGTGTCAAAGCCGATGTTTTTTATTTGTGAAAAATCAGCCAATTTCAACCGCACTTTGTGCTAAACTATGGTCACTTTTTCCAATTTTGAAGAATTATCGTGTACGCTAAACGTTCAGTTTCTACCCGTATTGCTAAATATTTATTTGTAGTCATTATCTTCATGGGCATTATTAGCTCATTGAGTTTGATCGTGATGGCGAGTAATAAGTCGGATGCGGAAGCCATTAATATCTCCGGTTCTTTGCGTATGCAAAGTTATCGGCTATTAACGGAAATGGAACGTTCGCTGAATACGGTGGAACAAAATTTAGTGCGTTATCAACGCAGTCTCAATGCCGATGCTTTGCTGACAGTGCAAAATCAGCTTTTTGCACCTTCAGGGGTGAGAGAGTCTTATCAAGAAATCCTAAAACGCTGGGCGGTGATGTCCGATTTTGCGCGTAGCCATCAAATTGAAAAATATCACGCCGAACTAAAAAGTTATGTACAAGATGTCGATGATTTCGTGTTGGAATTACAACGCTTTGCTGAACTAAAATGGATTATTGCGGTTTCGGTATTGTGTGTTTCCATGCTATTGATTCTTGCGATGGTATCGTATGTGATTTGGTATATGAAGCGCGAAGTGGTGAAACCTCTAGAACTCATGACCAAAGCCAGTATGCAAGTGCAAATGGGGCAGTTTAAACATATCCAACTTGATACAGAAAGCAATAATGAACTGGGTATTTTAGCGAAAGTGTTTACGCAAATGTCTTCTGAGTTAGGGCGACTTTATTCGCGTTTAGAAGATGCGGTAAATGAGCAAACGCAAAAGTTGCGCCAAACTAACCGCTCTTTAACGACGCTTTATCAAAGCTCGCAGTTGCTTACGCCCACGAAGATTAATGATAAAATTCTCAGTCAAGTGCTCAATCATATTCGTGTCAGCGAACATTTACGCTACATTGAGTTAGAAATTTTCGGATCAGAACATTGGGAAATTTCTTTTGGTCAAAAAGATCCTAAACAATCACTTCAAGTCGAAGAACTTTCCATTGAAAATGAAAACTTAGCAGTGCTCTCATGGCAAGCCGGTTTACCTTGTCCCGATCCGCGAATGATGAAAAACCTAGGACAAATGGTGGCAAAAGCGTTGTATTCACACAAAACGCAACGCCAACAAGAGCAACTCTTATTGATGGAAGAGCGGTCAATTATTGCCAGGGAATTACATGACTCGTTGGCACAAGTACTATCTTTCTTACAAATTCAATTAACGTTGTTAAAGCATAATTTGAAGAAAGAAGATGAAGAATCAAAAGAAAAAAGTATTGCCATCATTGGTGAATTTGAACAAGCCTTATCAGATGGTTATTCTCAATTACGAGAATTATTGGCGACCTTCCGTTTAACGGTGCAAGAAGCGAATTTACAGGTTGCATTGGAACAAGTTATTGAAAGTTTGCGTTCACAAACGAAGATGCAAATGACCGTAGAATGTAGTTTGCCATCGCAAAGTTTAAATCCACAAGAATTAGTGCACGTTCTGCAAATTGTACGTGAGGCAACGTTAAATGCGATTAAGCACTCCAAAGGTACACGTATTGAGGTAAAAGCCCATATTAATGCTGAGGGCGAATACGAAATCCTCGTACAAGATAATGGCGTGGGGATTCCTACGCTAGACGAGCCAGACGGACATTATGGTTTAAATATTATGACTGAGCGCAGTCGACAATTAAATGCTCAGTTCAGTATTTCAAAAGGGGAGCAAGGTGGTACTATTGTGAAAATCACGCTTCCTCACACGTTGTTTTAAGGAAAGTTCATGCAAAGTTTACAGCCGTTTCACACCTTCAATATTCCGGCAAATGCACGTGAAATTATTGAAGCCACATCGATTGAACAAATCCAACAAGCTTGGCAAAAAGCACAAGCTGAAAATCTCCCTGTCTTATTTTTAGGACAAGGCAGCAATATGCTGTTTTTAGACGATTTCCAAGGTGTTGTAATTGTTAATCGTTTATCGGGTATTCAACATACAGAAGATAGTGATTACCATTATTTGCATGTTAATGGTGGCGAAAATTGGCATCAGTTAGTGGAATGGTCGCTCTCTCAAGGGATTGACGGCTTAGAAAATCTCGCACTCATTCCAGGTTGTGCCGGCTCAGCGCCGATTCAAAATATTGGCGCGTATGGCGTAGAATTTAAAGATGTGTGCGATTACGTGGATGTATTGAATCTCAACACGGGCGAACAATTCCGTTTGCAGGCGAACGAATGTGAATTTGGTTATCGTGAAAGTATTTTTAAGCATCGCTATGCACAAGGTTATGTCATTACAGCGGTTGGATTGAAATTAGCCAAAAATTGGCAACTGATTTTAAAATATGGCTCATTAGTGAATTTTGATCCTCAAACTGTAACGGCAAAACAAGTGTTTGATGAAGTGTGCCATATTCGCCGCAGTAAATTGCCCGATCCTAAAGAGTGTGGTAATGCGGGCAGTTTCTTCAAAAATCCTGTGGTGAGTGCAGAGCAATTTGCGAAAATTCAAAAACAGGTCGAAAATCTACCGCACTTTCCACAACCGGATGGTTCAGTGAAACTGGCAGCGGGTTGGTTAATTGATCAATGCCATTTAAAAGGTTTTCAAATTGGTGGTGCAGCCGTTCATCAACAGCAGGCTTTAGTGCTGATTAATAAAGGCAATGCCACAGGTCAGGATGTGGTTAAGCTAGCACATCATATCCGTCAAACCGTGGCAGATAAATTTGGTGTGTATTTACAGCCAGAAGTACGTTTTATGGGCGCAAATGGCGAAGTGAATTCAGAGCAAGCCATTAGTTAATTTATAGAGGAAAGCAATCATGAACTTTAAAGACATTTTGGAGACTTTACCAAGCATTGAGCATCTAACAGGTTTGGACGTATTAAACGGTGAAACCGTGATTCATCATATTCCTGCTGCACCAGGCAAGCTTGGCTCGCTTCGTCTTTATAATGCGTTGGCTGAAAAATTTAACGGAAAATTAGACCTCACTTCCGCACAGCAAGGCATTGAATGGTTTGCAGAACATGTAGAAGATGCCAAACAAAATCCAGGCAAGCACCCAAATATCGACTTATTGTTCAAAGTCGTTGAGGAAGAATTGAATTATTCACTCATTCCATTAAAATAGTTTGATAAATTTATCGTAATAAATTTGAACTTTTAATCGCTAAAAACTGTCAAATAGAACAAATTAAAGCTACAATAATTTTAAATATTGTGCTATAACTAGACGGCTAATAAGTTGGAGCTTAGCTCCGCATGCTGTGAGGAGAAGAATGAATAAAGAAACTCAAATGATGTTAGTACCTCAAGGTAGCATCGAAGGTTATATTCGAGCAGCAAACGAATATCCGATGCTGACTGCAGAGGAAGAAAAAAGCTTAGCAGAACGTTTGTATTATGAAGGTGATATTGAAGCAGCGAAAAAGTTAGTTTTATCACACTTACGTTTTGTTATTCATGTTGCGCGTGGTTATTCAGGTTATGGATTACCGCAAGCAGATTTAATTCAAGAAGGTAATATCGGATTAATGAAAGCGGTAAAACGTTTTAATCCGGAAGTGGGTGTTCGCCTTGTATCTTTTGCGGTGCATTGGATCAAAGCTGAAATCCATGAATATGTCCTTCGCAACTGGCGTATTGTGAAAGTCGCGACCACGAAAGCACAACGTAAATTGTTCTTTAACCTACGTAAAACTAAACAACGTTTAGGTTGGTTCAATGAAAACGAAGTGGATATGGTGGCGAATGAGCTTGGTGTGTCAAAAGAAGATGTCATCGAAATGGAATCCCGTATGACAGGGGCCGATGTAGGCTTTGATTTGCCAACAGACGATGATGACGAAGCTTATTCACCTTCTTTATATTTAGAAGATAAAAGCTCAAACTTTGCGGCAGAACTTGAAAGCGAAAACTTTGAAGAACAAGCAACAGAAAAGTTAGGAACAGCTTTAGCAAATCTTGACGAACGTAGCCAAGATATTATCAAAGCGCGTTGGTTAGATGATGATAAAGCCACCCTTCATGATCTTGCAGCAAAATATAATGTGTCTGCAGAACGTATTCGTCAGCTTGAAGCAAACGCACTGAAAAAACTTAAAAGTGCGGTTGATTTCTAAGTCATTTTGATAAAAAGAAAACCTGTCGATTATCGACAGGTTTTTTATTTATTTCTTTTTGGATTTTCCCCACATTTTATCTTCTTGGCCTCGCCATAAACGCTGAATATTGTCGTGGTGGCGATAAATCAGCAAACAGCAAACTAAGGCAACGGGGAAGGTAAATTCCGGTTTAAGCCACCAAACATAAAATGGCACGAGAAGTGCCGTAATGACAGCACTTAATGAAGAATAACGACTAATTAAGAAGACTAACAACCATGTACCTAGCGTTGAGCCGGCTACGCCCCAAGAGATGGGTGCAATGGCACCGAATGCAGTCGCTACACCTTTCCCGCCTTTAAACTGAAAGAAAATAGGGAAGATATGTCCTAAACACGCACCCAAGGCAACCATACCTAATTCAAATTGCGTGAGCCCTAAATAATACCCAGCCCAAACAGGTAACATCCCTTTTAAAATATCGCAAATTAATACCGCAAGCGCCGCCCAACGTCCACCAATACGTAATACATTGGTCGCACCAGGATTATGAGATCCGTTTTTTCGTGGGTCAGGCAAGCCTGCAACTTTACAAATCAAAATTGCACTGGAAATCGAACCCAGTAAATAAGCAAAAATCATATAAAAAAGGGCAAATAGGCTCATTTCATGCTCCACAATCTTGATTGTATTTGAAAAACTTGTTCGTTATTTTAACCAAACTTGATAGCATAAGCCCACTATATTTTTACAGGAATGAGAGATGGATCGTATTTTTATTGAAGAATTAGTGGTCTTCGCACAAATCGGTGTGTATGACTGGGAGCAACAAATTAAACAAAAGCTCGTTTTTGATTTGGAAATGGCATGGGATTGTCAAAAAGCCGCAGAAACAGATGATGTGCAATACTGCCTCAATTATGCGGAAGTGAGTCAATTTATTTTAGATTATGCCCAAGCTAAGCCATTTTTATTGATTGAGCGTGTGGCTTATGAAGTAGCAGAGCAATTACAACAACGTTTTGGGATTTCATGGTTACGTCTTAAATTAAGCAAACCTAAAGCGGTTGCTCAAGCAAGTAATGTGGGCATTATTGTAGAGCGAGGCGAGTTGAAATAATCGCTGAAAATTGACCGCACTTTGGAAATATCAAACCAAAGTGCGGTTAATTTTTTAAGTGTTTTTTAATGCCAAGCGAAATGCTCCAATTCCGCTTTTTAGCACAAGAATACTCAATATCATACTTGCCAATGGGTCAACCCATAACCATCCCAGAAAATAGGTACTGAGACCTGAAAGTATAGCAATAATGGAACCAAATAAATCGGTGAGTACATGTAGATACGCTGCTTTAATATTGAGATTATCATGATCGCTGTTCAACATTATCTTTGCAACGAAAAGATTCACCAATAATCCTAGCGATGCCACGCCAAGCATTGGTAATGCCATCATCTCGATGGGATTTTGCCAGCGTTGAATGGCTTCAACTAAAATCATCAATGCCACAACAATCAATGAGCCGCTATTAAGTAGGGCAATGTATCTTTGTTTTTGAGTAGATAGAAACAACGCTAGCAAGGCTAAAAATAACGATAAACTATCATTTGCCATGTGTCCCGCATCAGCCATGAGTGCCAAGCTGTTAAACCAATAGCCACCAATAAATTCGACAATCATAAAGCCAGTAATGATGGCAAAACTGAGCGCTAAGATTTTTTTATCCTGTGGAATATGCTCATGAGATGAATGATCATGATGTTCATGGGAATGATGTTCGGACATAATGCTCCTCATTGTGTCTTTAATTAACTTGAGATAAAGTATAAAGTCCGTAGTAACTACAAGGTCAAGGCTTGATTTAAAAAAATGAAGATTCACGAACTCAGCAAACAAAGCGGTATTCATTTAGAAACCATTCGTTATTATGAAAAAATGGGTTTAATGCCGGAGCCTAAACGTCTTGCAAATGGTTATCGAGATTATGATGAAGCCAGTTTGAAACAATTAAAGTTTATTAAAACATGCCGAGCGTTAGATTTTAGCTTGGCCGAAATTAAATATTTTAATGCGTTGAAAACGCAGCAATCTCAACATTGTGAAGTGGATAGTATGTTGGCAAAACATTTGGTTTCAGTCGAAGAAAAAATTGCCGAACTGACTGAAATTAAACATTTCCTACAAAGTTTAATTACCGAAGATGATCATCAAGCCGCAGATTGTAAAGCCATGGCACAATTAAAAGCCTATTAAGAGCGGTCTAAAAAATATCAAAAATCCGCACATTGATGTGCGGATTGGTCATTATTCCGGATCATCCGTAAACGCGTTGTTTCGGAATATCGGCACAAAGGTTGCGAGATACAGCACAAATACAATGGCAATTAAAATAGCCGGAATCGTGATAAAAAACAGCTCATCCACATACATCAAACAGGCTCGGGAAAGTGCCGCTGTGAAAAGACAAAGCACGGCAAGGCGACAGAGTTTTGGGTAATCCAGTTTCGTAAAGCCACTATG
This sequence comes from Haemophilus sp. CCUG 60358, assembly GCF_001679485.1. Taxonomy (GTDB): domain Bacteria; phylum Pseudomonadota; class Gammaproteobacteria; order Enterobacterales; family Pasteurellaceae; genus Haemophilus_D. Next base: position 43,708 of record NZ_LZOZ01000018.1, on the reverse strand, counting down.
CCATAATCCCGCAGTGAGCCAAATCATCATCATACTGCCGAGAATCCCGCCAAGTGTCACCATGTGTAACGGATCGGCGGTAGGATCATCAATTAATTTATTTATGCCAATCCACAAATAGCCAATCGCGGCGAACAATTGAAGGAAATAATAAGTGCGTATGTAATGTTTACGTAGCAGTTCGTGATGATGTAATTCGCGTAACTTGGCAAGCAAGATAAAGCCAACGGCAAAGGCTGTAAAAGCGGCTGTTTGCGCAGGCAACCAAAGCTCTGCTGCGGTATGAAGTAATAAAAATGTAATTGCGATATTTTTATACACGACATTCGGGATAAATACGGGATCTTTCAATGTACTTTCTTTCAGTGCCTCTGCACCTAATAGAATGCTGACTCGAATTGATACAAACATCACTGCCGCCATATTCAAATGCACCTGTGCCCGCAATAATTTCAGACTATCAGTCATGGCGTAAGCTGTCTGACAAACCGTAAATGCAGCAAGTAACATCAGTAAAGTAAAATTGTCGGTATTGCGATCCAACCAAAACAGCCAAGCACAAAAGAGTAACAACGCGAGCCAATAAGCAGCCACTAAAAACGAGGCGGTTTGTGGGGAAAATGGCAATAACATCAATCCTGCAAGCAAGAGCACTGCTAATATTGTCGCAATAGGTTTTAAATTACCTTTGTAATTTGTCCATTCGAGCATGGAGGCTGTCAGAAAGCCGCCGTATGCGGCTGGCAGCATAAATTCTAAGAAAATTTTGCGGTGTAGGATGAGATCATCGGGGCTGATGAAAAAGCTCAATGCACCAACAATCGCAAGAATGGCTGCACCAACAAAGAAGGGTCGCATCGGATGGGTAAAGAAATTATTCATAGTAATGGATTCCTTGAAATTCGCGTGCGACTACGGTTTCTTCAAAGGCTGAATTACGTTCGGATAATGGCGTTGGCAAGGTAATCACATTTTGCACATCCATCCCTTTTGGAGAAAGCTGCATAATCTCTCGGCTTAATCGAGCAGCTTCAAAACGATCGTGCGTCACTAAAATGCAAGCCATGCCTTGCTGCTCAATTTTTTCCACTAACATGGCGGCTAAAATATCCCGTAAATCGCGATCTAAACCGACAAAAGGTTCATCCAATAAGGCTAAATCACAGCCACATAGCAATAGACGCAAAAATGCCACGCGTTTTGCCATACCGCCCGATAATTCGGTCGGGTATTTATTCAAATCACCCGAAGAAAGCCCGATCTTTTCTGCCAGCGCAATGATTTCATTTTCATTAGGATTATCCATAAAAATGGCGATATTCTGCATGGCAGTGAGATTTTCTAATAGACGATTTTCTTGAAACAGAAACCCTGTTTTACGGAATGTATTATGGATTTCGCCCGATTTTGGTGTTTCTAAACCTGAAATCAAACGCAGTACAGTCGTTTTGCCACAGCCGCTTGGGCCAAATAAGGTTTTCACTTCGCCTGGTTGTAAATCCATACTGAAATCGCGCACGATGGGATCGCGGAGAATTTCAAAACGCACATTTTTTAAACTCAGCATTATCTTCTCCACGGCATAAACAGGATTTCCAATGGCTTGGTAATCAAATATTCAAAGAGGGAAACAAACACAATCACCAACAACACATAAGCCATGACCGTTGATGTATCTAACATGGCTCTGGCATCGGCAATCTGTGCTCCCACCCCCTCATTGGCACCCAAAAGCTCTGCCATAATCACCACTTTCACGCCCATCGCAACCGCGACGCCAATGCTGGAAATCACATAGCCTGTGAGATGGGGAACATATAAATAGCGGATTTTTTTCCACAATCCGAGCTTGTACGCATCAAACAATTCTTCATGTTGTTTATTTACACTTGCCATGCCCATAGCCGCACTGGCAAAGGTCAGCGGGGCAACTAATACGATAATGGTAAATAGCACACTTGGATTGCCAAAGCCAAACCAAAATAAGGCCATCACGACCCAAATGATTGGCGGCATGGCTAACAAAATCGTAATGACGGGTTTAAGCAATGCCATAGCGGTTTTAAAGCTGCCCGCAATCAGCCCTGCCGCTAAGCCTGCGACTAATGCAATGGCAATACCCACCACAGAACGCCATAGTGAAATACCGATTTCGTTTTGTTGGAAATGCTCGAGCAGCTCAAGGGCTTTTTGAAAAACATCCGCGGGAGCAGGCAGCATAAATTCACCAAATACTGAGCTGCCCCAAGCCCACAAGGCAACCACCATCATCGCCACACTCAAGCCGGTAAAACCGCTCCAGAGGTAGTCGATGATGTAAAACAGGACAGGTTGTGGTTTACGGATTTTGTCAGTTTTAATCATGTTATGTGATTCGGTTTCAAATTAAGCCAAGAAGAATTTATCATCTGGTAATTTACCACCTAAGAGTTTTGGATTGAACTCCATTAAGGTTTCATAGAATTGCATGATTTCATTTTTCAGTTCACTGGCTTTGGTTACCGTTAAGCGCGCACCGTCTAAGCCCATTTCAATAGCGGCTTCTGGTGCTGGCAGATAATTAGCACCAATTTCAGCCGCACTTTTACGGTTAGCCATAACCCAGTTTAACGCATCACTTAAATCTTGGTGAAGTAGATCAAACTCCGCCTTGTGTGCGTGGAAGTATTCTTCATTGGCAATAATGCCCGCCATTGGAATAAGTGGTTTGGTATTAAATGCTTGACCCCATTCTTTCACTAAATCAAAGCCGCGTACAATCTCCGTACCAACAATTTTAGCTTTCAGCACAACGGCACTCGCCATCGGTTCTGGCAAGATGGCCGCATGGAAATCTTTAAGCAAGAACAAACCAATTGCTTCAGTTGGCGTTGCCGCATAGGTGATATCCACTTTATTAATATCAATATTCAGTTTTTTCAATAAGGCCTGCAATACGATGTCAGGCATATCGTTTTTAAATGGCACAAGGATTTTTTTACCCACCAATTCTTGCGGTGAAGTAATGGCACTACCTTTGCACATCAATTGCGTAATCCCATTGGTGAGAATATTCACCATGCCAACTTGTTGCCCTTGATTACGTAAATTCACGCCCACATTACTCGGGCTCATCATCACCTTAAATTGCCAACTTGCCACGCCTGCACGCAACTGATCAGGCGAACGCCAAATCTCTAATGCGACATCCGCTTGTTTGGCTAATTTACCTTGTGCCGCAGCCACCGCAATGGTCACACTTGGCATCGCGGGTGCACCATAAATGGTAAATTGCTCTTTTGTTGCTGCAAAGAGAGAAGGCGACATGCCTGCAGCGGTAAGTGCAGCGCTCATTCTTAAAAAATCACGTCTATTCATTGTCATGGTTATCTCCTTATAATGAAACAAGTCTAACACTATAATGAAACAAGTCTAACACTTGTATTTTGATAATGGTTTTCATTTATTATCTTACTAGCTGTGACTAAAGTAAAGAAAGACAAAAGTGCGGTCAGATTTTTAGGTGTTTTTAAATTCTCCTACTTTGTTAAGTCGTAGCTCCAATCCAATAATTTGAAGATTTCTTCGGTTTCTACGCCATGATCTAACACAATCGTTAGCCAGTGAGTTTTGTTCATGTGGTAGGCGGGTAAGAAATTAGGTGATTGTCGCAAAATACTCACCATATCGGGTGGACATTTGAGATTGATAAAATCAGTCTCTCCTTCTTCTTTTAAGCCAAGTTTCATTTTGCTGATTTTGCCAATAAGTGCATACCATTTCCCTTTGGTATTACCATGGCGCAAGATGGCATATTCTGGATCTTTTTCCCAAAGATATTCCGGCTGCGTCGCATATTGATTAGCTGCATAATCAAAGATTTGTTGTGCTTGGCGCATGGTTTGCTCCTTGAATGATGAATGGGTTAATTATCAGCCGTAAAACAGAGAAAAGAAAGACCGTCTGAAAATTGAATCTCAGACGGTCTTTTGCTTTAGTCTTAAAAGAGCACACATATAAGTGCGGTCGTTTAATTACTCAGTCACGTAGAAAACTTGTTTTTCAAATTCATGTTTACCAATTTTTACAGTCAGCACATATTTGCCGATTGGATCTCGGCGGTCGAATGCCCAGCAGTTCATCATATACTTACCATTATCAATAGTTGGTCTGGTATAAGTGATGGTATGGAGTTTTTTATTAGGTGATGAAACGACTTTGGCATTTTCAATTATGCTTGTAAATTCGATTTTAGCTTGAGCCTTAAAAGTTTCGCTTACTGTCGCTTTTTTACCAAAATTACCTGTTGCTACCCAACATACATTCTCTGTTTTTTTTGAGCGAGAGGTTTCTTTTTTTAGTAAATCTGGAGATGGGTCTTGTGTTTTATCAAAAACAGAAAGATAAATCGATGGCTCATTTGCCTTTTCTTTAGATGTATCCTTTGCTTCTGGAGCTGTAGCCAATGCACCAGCTGAAAACATAGTAGTGATTAAAGATAAAGTGAAGATTTTTTTCATGTTAGATTCCTTTTATATGATTATTTTATTGAACAAGCATTATACCAAGGCAGCCCATATCTGCCAGCATTAAATTGGATGAACCAAATAAGAATGGATGAGTATTTGACGAAGGTTGTTCAAATTTTACTAAAATTTGTACTTTCTTTTTCACCCAAACCGTGTCTTTCCAAGCAAGTTCCGACGCATCGACGTTAACATCATCTTGGCTTTCAATAACAAATTTAGCGCCTTGAATGGTGAAGCCGACAGGTAGCGAGCTGTTGATGACCCAACGTTCGACAGTACCTACTTTAGCCGAAACATCAACACGACGCGGGTCAAAGCGTTGTTTGTTGATTAAGCCGTTAGTTACATCCAATTCAAAGGTACGTTCTTGGGCGATTTTACTTTCTAGCATAGCCGTGGCATCAGTATTAAATTGCTCATTCATTTTTTTGCTGAATGCAGAGATGTCACCTTGTGGTCGAAGTTCTAAAACGGTGTTATCTGCAAAATCATTACCTGAACTGAACACATTTTTGATTTTGTCGAAGAAGCCACGTTTGGCCCCAGAGATAAGCGATACGCCTTCTCCTTCGCTTAAGTTGACTAACACTTCGGCACGTTCACCCGGTGCAAGAATGAGAGAATTAATCGCTTTACCTTGAGGTAAAAAACCTAAATCCCTCGCAATGAGCAACATGTCTTGTTCGTTATCTAAACGGAAATCATAGGCTCTTGCTAATGAGGCGTTGAGTAAACGTAAACGTACCCAACCGCGAGGAACATCAAGATAAGGTGCTTCTTGTCCATTAACGAGAAGACGATTACCGACAAAGTGCGGTTGATTTTGCTTAAATAATTGTAATCCGTCACCGTTAAATTCCATGTCTTGTAAGATTAATGGAATATCGTCCACGCCATATTTATGAGGAAGTTGTGATTTTAGGCTTTGATCATCTTCAATTAACCACATTCCCACAATGCCGCGATAGGTTTGATACGCCGAGTTCGCAAGGGTGGCAGAACGGTACCAACAAGTCGCGGCAGGTTGGTCTATTGGGATAATGGGTGCCCAAGATTCTCCTTTTTTGAGGACTTTTGCCGCGCCACCAAATAATTCGCCACTGGCTTGTAATCCCTGAATAGAGAGAGCAATGCTTTGTGGCAAATTGTTGTGATAATTGAGTTTTGCAAAAGAACCCGATTTGATGCGAATAGTGGATCCAAGATAATTGCCGTTAAAACCCCACACACTGACACTATGGGAGCCATCTAATTTGTAGCCGGTTTCTTCCATATTAAGAATAATGGGACGACCACGTTTCGCTTCCATTAACGGAGGAATAGTTAATTTTTCACGGGATGCTGCTAATACCGATTGAGGTGTAGCAGCAAGTGCGGTTGAAATTGCGGTAGTTTTTAATAATTGGCGACGAGAAAGACGCAACATATTATTTTCCTTGTGCAATTTCAGCATCGAGTTCAGCGATGCGTTTTTCCATCAAATCGTGGCAGTAAGAAGCGAGTTCGCGTACATTGTCTTTTGTGTAGGATGACACATCAATTGGCTCCATCATTTCACAAATCACTTTACCGTTATCCCAACGATTTAAATCAATTTTGTTATGCGTCGTCGAACACACAACAGGCACGATTGGTACGCCAGCTGCAATCGCTGCATGGAATGCCCCTGTTTTGAATGGCAATAAACCACGACCACGGCTACGTGTACCTTCAGGGAACATCCAAATTGACAGGTTGTCTTTATTGATACGACGAGCAAGTTCAGTCATGGTGCTGTGTGCTTTAGAACGATTTTCACGATCTAGGAAAATATTGCCGGTTACCCAATATAAAATGCCGAAAAAAGGAATCCAAATTAGGCTTTTTTTACCTACACTTACCGTACGAGGTAATACCATATAAGAGATGGTCACCATATCGAAATTATTTTGGTGGTTACCGATATAAATACAACGCGGCATATTCTCTTTATTTTGTGGAAAGCGGTGTTCTACTTCTAAGCCAAATAAAGGGTATAAACGACCAAACCAGCGAGCCATAACGCCCACATTACTTGGATTTTTAAAACGAATAAAGGAATAGATCGTACCGAGCACACAAATTAAAATACAACAAAGTGCAACGATGAGAATTCTGGCGATTTTTAACATAGAAAATACCTAATTAAAATTTTTGGAAAGTATAGCAAATTACACAAAAATGTGTGCTAATCTAATGAAAAAAATGACGGAATAGTTATGAAACCCATTTATTTTATTGCAGATCTTCATTTGAGCGAAACGCATCCAGAATTAACCGCACTTTTTAACGATTTTATGCAAAACAAAGCACAAGAAGCCCAAGCGGTTTATATTTTGGGGGATCTTTTTGATTTTTGGATTGGTGATGATGAAACTTCACCTTTAATCTCACAAGTCAAACAGTTGATTAAAAACCTGACAGAAAAGGACATTGCTTGTTATTTCATTCATGGCAATCGAGATTTTCTCGTCGGGAAAAAATTTGCACAAGACTGTGGTTTAACGTTATTGCCTGACTATCATTGTGTTGATCTTTATGGTGTGAAAACCTTAATTTGTCATGGCGATACCTTATGTATTGATGATGTGAAATATCAGCAATTTCGCCGAAAAGTGCATCAAAATTGGCGACAAAGGCTGTTTTTATGTTTGCCATTAAAAGTGCGGTTAAAAATTGCAGAGAAAATTCGCGCGAAGAGTAAACAAGATAAGCAATATAAGTCGCTGGATATCATGGATGTGAATTTAGCGTTTACGGCACAAACCGTAAAAGAATTTGGCGTTAATCGGTTAATTCACGGTCATACACATCGAGAAGCCATTCATCAGGAAGAAACATACACGCGAATTGTGTTAGGCGATTGGCGAAAGGATTATGCCTCAATTTTGGAAGTGACAGAAAACGGTTATCGGTTTATTTAAACAAAAAGCACAGGATTAAACCTGTGCTTTTTTGTATTAAAACGTGCTGATTTTCAACCGCACTTTATTCTACGGTTACCGATTTTGCTAAGTTACGAGGTTGATCCACGTCGGTTCCTTTAATTAATGCTACATGGTATGACAATAATTGCATAGGAACGGTGTAGAAAATTGGTGCAATAATTTCATTCACTTTTGGCATGGTGATAATTTTCATGCCTTCGCTTGGTGTGAAGCCTGCTTCTTTATCAGCGAACACATAAAGCTGACCACCACGAGCACGTACCTCTTCAATGTTTGATTTCACTTTTTCAAGTAATTCATTATTTGGTGCGACCACGATAACCGGCATGTCTGCATCGATTAAGGCTAATGGACCGTGTTTTAATTCACCTGCCGCATAAGCTTCAGCATGGATATAAGAAATTTCTTTTAATTTCAATGAAGCTTCCATTGCGATAGGGTAGAACTCACCACGACCTAAGAAAAGTGCATGGTTTTTCTCTGCGAAGTCTTCTGCTAATGCTTCGATATCTTTATCAAATGCAAGGGCTTTTTCAACTTCAGCCGGAAGTGATTGTAACGCTTTTACAATTTCCACTTCTTGTTCGTTTGAGATATTGCCTTTTACTTTGCCAATTGCAGTTACTAACATTAATAATGCAGCCAACTGAGTGGTAAATGCTTTGGTTGATGCCACACCGACTTCAACGCCAGCACGAGTCATGAATGCAAGATCCGATTCACGTACTAAAGATGAACTTGATACGTTACAGATTGTTAAGGCAGCCATGTAACCTTTTTCTTTTGCCAAACGAAGTGCGGCAAGAGTATCTGCCGTTTCACCTGATTGAGAGATGGTTACTAACAAGCTATTTGGGCGAGTGACAAATTTGCGATAGCGGAATTCAGACGCGATTTCGACATCACAGCTCACGCCAGCAAGCGCTTCAAACCAGTAACGAGCGGTCATCCCTGCATTATAAGAGGTACCACAAGCCACAATTTGAATGTGTTCAACTTTTTCTAAAATTTCAGCTGCACCATTACCAATAGCATCCACAATCACGTTATTGTGAAGGATACGACCTTCCATGGTGTTGATTAATGCATTTGGTTGCTCATAGATTTCTTTTTGCATGAAATGGCGGAATTTGCCTTTTTCTGCTGCATCATTTTCAAGGTTAGATTCGTGCACTTCACGTTCTACTTTTTGACCATTTGCATCGTAAATATCTACAGTGCGACGTGTAATTTCAGCAATGTCGCCTTCTTCTAAATAGATGAAACGACGAGTCACGCTTAATAACGCGAGTTGGTCAGATGCCAGGAAATTTTCACCAATCCCTAAACCAATTACTAATGGGCTGCCTGAACGCGCTGCAACTAAATGTTCTGGATGTTCGCGATCTAATACCACCATGCCGTATGCACCAGTAAGTTGTTTTACAGTTCTTTGTACGGCTTCAAGCAGAGTAGAGGCTGTACGCATTTCCCATTCAACAAGGTGAGCAATTACTTCGGTATCAGTTTGAGAATTAAACACATAACCACGTGATTTAAGTAATTCACGTAATTCTTCGTGATTTTCGATAATGCCATTATGTACAACAGCAAAGTTACCTGAAGTATGCGGATGAGCATTAGCTTCAGACGGTTCACCATGAGTTGCCCAACGCGTGTGAGCAATCCCTGTACCACCGATTAATGGTTTTACTGCAACGGCTTCATCAAGGGCTTTTACTTTACCCAAGCAGCGTACGCGGTGTAATTCATGGTTTGGATCCACAACAGCAACACCCGCAGAGTCATAACCACGATACTCTAAGCGGTGTAAACCATTAATTAAAATTTCTGCTACATCACGTTGTGCTACCGCACCAACAATACCACACATAGTTTTTCCTTATTTACTAAAATTAAAAGTCTTGTTTTTCTGACCGCACTTTATGCCACATCCACACAAATTACTTCTACTCCTTGCGCCATTATGGCTTCTTTATCGGCTTGAGATAATTTGTTATCTGTAATCAACACATCAATTTGCTGCCAGGTTAATTCCACATTTGGCATTTTTCTGCCAATTTTTTGTGATTCCACCATCACAATCACTTCACGAGACACTTCAGCCATCACTTGGCTTAAGCGAACCAACTCATTAAATGTTGTTGTACCACGTTCTAAATCAATGCCATCGGCACCAATAAATAATTGGTCAAAGTCATAAGAACGTAGCACTTGCTCGGCAATATTACCTTGGAAGGATTCAGAACGCGTGTCCCAAGTGCCTCCCGTCATTAAGAGTGTCGGTTCATTTTCGAGTGAACGTAATGCGGTGGCCACCGAAAGCGAATTCGTCATCACAACCAAGCCTTGTTTACGATTAAGCTGCTTAATCAATGCTGCGGTCGTGTTGCCACTATCTACAATAATGCGATTGTGATCACGAATACGTTCTGCGGCTGCTTTTGCTAAGACTAACTTTCGTTGCGAAAGTTCATCCTCTTGTTCTTCTTCGATGATTTCTTGTGGCATTAAAATGGCACCACCGTATTTACGAAGAAGGAAACCATTACTTTCTAATGCAGTGAGATCTTTTCGAATCGTCACTTCAGAAGTGTCAAATAATTGTACTAGCTGTTCTACACTGACTTCACCTTGTTCTTGCAGCAGTTGCATGATGGCATGTCTGCGCTGTTGGGTATTTCGGTGTTGAATGTTTCGTTTCATTATTTATATCCCATAATAAGTTTCGGTTCGGAATTATATCGGCAAAATGATGATTGTAAAGCTAAAATTTAGGCAACAAAAAACCCTGACAAAGCAGGGTTCAATTAAAATCTGTTTTAAGATCAATTATTTGATTGCGTCTTTTAATGCTTTACCAGATACGAATGCTGGAACTTTAGATGCTGCGATTTTGATTTCTGCACCAGTTTGTGGATTACGGCCAGTACGTGCAGCACGTTGGTTTACTTTGAATGTACCGAAACCGATTAATTGTACAGGTTCACCTTTTTTAAGGCTACCAGTGATAGCTTCTAAAGTTGCTTCTAATGCAGCTTTAGCTTGTTTTTTGTTTAATTCAGCTGCACTTGCAATTGCATCGATTAAATCTGTTTTGTTCATAAATTTGTACCTTCTGTTAAATTAAAATTTGACTCTATTCAAATAAGCGTAGCTTTTAACTGCTACGGCTTGGCAAAGTCTAATCTAACTTAGCGGGAAATAAAAGCTCGATTTGTAAAAATTGTGACAAATCTCACGTTATTGCTCAATTTTTATACCAATATTGGAGATTCCCTCCTGTTTGATCTCGTTACGGAGGGATAAAATCAAGTCAACATCACGTTTTTCACAGTCTTTGAGTAAGCGATAGATTTGCCATTGAAGGTCAAGTTCTTCTTCAATTTCTTCACGGCTTTTTAGTTCGCTCTCAGAAAGATCACGATTTTCTTGTGTCTCTAACAAAGAACAAACCGTACCTAACGAAATTTGGCTGATTTGAATCGCTTTTTCGAGCGTCTCGCCAGCGATAATGGCATGCGATAATTCACCTAACGCTTCACAAGCATCGAGAGCGGGTACCACACCAAAGAAGTCATAATCATTCACATCAGGAATAATCTCTTCGAGCTTCTCTAATTGGTTTTCGAAATTGATTTTCGCCCCTTTAACGGTTAGAAATTCCCACACTAAATTTAAAATGTTGTGATAAGTCTTTTCTGCTTGCTCCTGTTCGGTCATTTGACAAAACAGGGCAAAGTTCGGTGCCATGCGTTCGCATAAGCAAGCCATAAAGGTCAGATGTTGCCAGCTTTCAACATTTTCAAGGCGCTTGTGAATTGGATTTCGCATTTTTTTCTCGCTTATTTATGATAGGCTTTTGAGAATTTATGAATGGCATCCACGAAGATTTTTGGTGCACTTTCTGGCACATCTTGGTGGATTCCATGACCTAAGTTAAATACATGTCCGCTGCCTTGACCAAAATCGGATAAAATTGACCGCACTTCTTGCTCAATACGCTCTGCAGGTGCATATAACACACTTGGATCCATATTGCCTTGTAGCGCCACTTTATGACCCACACGCGCTTTCGCATCAGCCAAATTAACTGTCCAGTCTAATCCTAGCGCATCACAGCCTGTATTAGCCATAGCTTCTAACCATAACCCGCCGCCTTTAGTAAATAAGGTTACCGGTACTTTACGACCATCGTGTTCACGAATTAAACCATCAACGATTTTATGCATATATTGCAGAGAGAAGTCTAAATATTCACGATGACCTAATACACCCCCCCAGGTATCAAACACCATGACTGCTTGTGCGCCAGCTTTGATTTGAGCATTTAAGTATAAAATGACGGAATCCGCCACTTTATCTAATAAAAGATGCAAAGTTTGCGGTTCGGCATACATCATTTTTTTGATTTTATTGAAGGTTTTGCTGCTACCACCTTCAACCATATACGTTGCCAGTGTCCACGGGCTACCAGAGAAACCAATCAGTGGCACTTTGCCTTTTAGTTCGCGACGAATTGTGCGCACAGCATTCATCACATATTGAAGTTCGCCTTCAGGGTCAGGAATCGGTAAATTTTCGACCGCACTTTTGTTTTCAATTGGATTAGCAAATTTCGGGCCTTCACCTGCACCAAAACTTAAGCCTAAGCCCATTGCATCAGGAATAGTCAGAATATCTGAGAACAAAATAGCTGCGTCTAAAGCATAGCGACGAAGTGGCTGTAAGGTAACTTCACAAGCTAAATCTGCATTGCGGCAAAGAGACATAAAATCGCCTGCTTCTGCACGTGTTGCTTTATATTCAGGCAAATAGCGTCCTGCTTGGCGCATCATCCATACGGGGGTCATATCCACTGGTTCACGTAATAAGGCTTTTAAATAACGATCATTTTTTAATTCAGACATGGACTTTCCTTTATTTATTTTGTTCCGCTTTGCAAAGCTCAAGCGTAGCATTAATTAATTTGAGTGCGATAGTACCTGTTGGCGGTAATTCTGGCAAGGGGGCAGCGCTAGAAAACCATTGTGCATCATGCAGTTCTGTTTCTTGCAGTTGAATTTCCCCGCTGTCGTAATCAGCTAAAAAGCCCACCATTTGTGAATTCGGGAATGCCCAAGGTTGGCTACCGAAATAGCGAATATTTTTAATGCGAATACCCGTTTCTTCAAAGACTTCGCGACGAACCGCATTTTCGAAGGTTTCACCCACTTCTACAAAACCGGCTAGCGTGGTGTAAATGCCAGCTTTGCCTGGCGTGTAATGGCGTTTATGGTTGGCTAATAAAATCTCTGTGCCACGACGAACGGCGACAATAATCGAAGGGCAAATAACGGGGTAAGTACGATAGCCGCAACTTGTGCATTGAACCGCAAGCTCATCGTGGGTTTGTTCCGCTTTTTGACCGCACTTTCCGCAGAATTGGTGGGTTTTCAAAAAATGATTGATTTCCACGCCTCGGCTTAATAAATGAAAATCTTCAGTCGGTAATGACAACAAACTCCGTAAGGAAAGGTATTCTCGTTCATCTTGATCATTTTCTGCCACAAGCCATAAAGATTGTGATTTCCATTTCCCGAGCAACATTGCTTTTTGCGTTGTGAGGCCGAGTTCCTTTGCTGTTCCAAAAGGCAGATCATTTTCCTGCCAATAAAGCGTCGATCCTTTGGTGAGCAGCCAATATCCCTGATCTTCGGGCTGAATTGCTTTCATATTTTTCTCTTTTTTATTTCAAAAGTGCGGTCATTATAAAAGGGATTTTTCGGAAAAACGAATTTAATTTCTGTGATAAAAATAGCTAGTCAGTTTTCGTTGTGCTACAGTAGCAACCTGTTTTTCTCTTTAAAATTAGGAATGACAAATGACTTTTTTCTCTTTTGCTTTTTTAGAAAATGCGATGTCTTTTGAAGGTTATTTTAAATATATCACCATTTTTGTCTCGTTAGGTGCATTGCTTGTGGTGACAAGCTTATATTTACGTCATCGGTTACAAACCAAATATCGCGATCTCAGTATTATCTTTCTTTTATTAATTATTTTCTTGCTCGGTGTGCAATATAAGCAATATGAGCGAAATGAAGTCTATGCAGCTGATATCTCTAGCGTGGTGACATTTTTAAATTCGGTGAAAGATAGTCAAAATTTACAGAAAGAAGATATTAGTACCAATAGCCGTACATTAATGAACGGCATGATTTTAAATATTCGGGATCAGTATTTCGAAGTCCATTTTAATAATGATTTCTCAGCGTATACCTTATCCCCAATTAACTTAGTAAACCCTAATGTTACTGTGATTGATAAGGAGGATAAATAATGGATGGCTACACATTATTAGGCTTGAAATTGGCCATGGGTATTATTGGACTGGTACTCCAAATTAACTTAATGGGCAAAGGCAACCTCGCGCCGACCTCCGCGATGGATCAGGTACAAAACTATGTGCTAGGTGGCATTATTGGTGGTGTGATTTATAGCGATAGTATTGGGGTATTCCAGTTCTCTCTCGTGCTCGTGCTTTGGACATTATTGGTTTTTACCCTCCGTTTTATCAAAAATCATAACAAATTAGTTAAATCTTTGATTGATGGTAAACCTGTTTGGGTGATTTCAAACGGCAAGGTAAAAACTGCTGAATGTATGAAAAACAGTATTACTGCTAATGACCTCATGTTTAAGTTACGTGCTGCCGGTATTTATGAAATCAAAACGGTTAAACGTGCGGTATTTGAACAAAATGGACAACTTTCGATTATTCGATACGGTGATGATGATTTACGTTATCCATTAATTATTGATGGACAATTAGATAATGATGTTTTAGAAATTATTGATCGTGATGAAGAATGGGTTAAAGCTGAGTTAGAAAAACAGAACATGACGATTGAGCAAGTGTATATTGGCGAATACTTGAATGGTCAGTTAGTGGCACATGTATATGAAAACAAATAAAAAAGACCGCACCTTAAAAGTGCGGTCTTTTTTTCGCTCATTTTAACCGACAACAAAAGGTAAATAACCTGCTCGGATAGCAAAAGGAATCGAAGTAATAATTACACCGAGTACCAATACAAGTACTAGCAATGCTTTACCGCCCCATACCCGATATGGCAAGTTTGGATGAATTGAGCGTGCTTTCCAAACTAATGCTACCGGTAAAACCACTGCGTAGAACGCGAACATTTGACCAGCATAACCCAGAGCGAGAATAAAACCTTCCGGATAGAAAAGGGAGAAAAGCACTGGGGGAATAAAGGTCATTAAACCTAATGAAATACGCCCTGCATGAATATCAAAAGATTGTTTGAGTAAGTCTTCGATACATTCTAATAAACCTAATGCCACCCCTAAGAATGAAGTGACCAATGCTAAAGTGGAGAAGGTTTTTACCGCATTCGCAATAATTGGGCTTTGGGTGATTTCTAAGGTTGCTTTCACCAAGCCATTTAACGTGGCGTCTTCACGTAAAATTTGTAAAAACTCATTTTGGCTGAGTAAGCCGTGCGTAGAAAGCTGCCATAAAAAGTAAGCAAATAACGTGATGCCAGAACCCACTAAAATCGCAATGCGTAAGGATTTCACATTACCGTTTAAGTATTTATTTAAACTTGGAATGGAACCATGGAAACCAAATGCCGTGAAAAATACAGGGCTTGCAGAAATAATTAAAGCGTTATCAATTGGCATCGCCATTAAGTTATCAAATTTGATGTTCGGTAGCATTAATGCGAGCACTAAGATAAAAGCAGCAATCATCACAAAGAATAATACGCGATTAATCTTATCCACGCTGTGGGTGCCGATGACAATAAAACTACCGAAGAAAATGGTGAATACAAGCACCGCGATTTTATTCATGGTGTCTTTATCGCCCATGGCTGGGAGTAAATCCATTAATAAGGAACCGCCACCACTCACATAAGCAGCAATCAAGGCATATAAAAAGACAATTAAAACAGCGGTGGAAATAATTCGCCCTGCTTTACCAAAATATTGTGCAGCAAGTGTGCCGATCCCCGCATCGCTGTCGGCAGTTTGATACAGTTCCACGAATAAAAGTGCGGTGAAAGTAAGCACTGCCCACAAACCAAGTAATAAGAAAACAGTCGCAGTTAAGCCAATTCCTGCAGAGGTGAGTGGCATTGCCAACATCCCCGCCCCAATCATGGTTCCTGCAACAAGTAAGGTACTTCCCACTGTCTTGTTCATTTTATCTTCCTTAGATTGTAATAATAAATTTACGATGATTGTATTTTAATCTTTACAGTGTGTAAAGTAGGAGAAACAAAATTCTTCTACAAAATGTACGGTAGAAATGACCGCACTTTCCCGATAAAATAGCCGGCAAATCAATTAAGACAAGAGACAATAGTAGGAGAGCGCTTATGATTTATAGTATGACAGCCTTTGCACGCCTTGAAATCAAGAAGGATTGGGGCGATGCAGTTTGGGAAATTCGTTCGGTTAACCAACGTTATTTGGAAAACTTTTTCCGCTTGCCAGAGCAATTTCGCGGTTTGGAAAATGCTTTGCGTGAGAAACTTCGTCAAAATCTCACTCGCGGTAAAATTGAATGTTCGTTACGTATTGATAGCAAAAAACAAGCGACGGCTGAGCTCAATTTAAATAAAGAATTAGCGAATCAAGTTATTCAATCTTTACAATGGATTAAGTCGCAAACTGGCGAGGGCGAAATCAATTTAACGGATGTATTGCGTTATCCCGGTGTGGTGGAAGCGACTGAGCAAGATTTAGATGCCATCAGTCAAGATTTGTTGACAGCTTTTGATGAGTTGTTGGTGGAATTTATTGCAATGCGTGGACGTGAAGGCGAAAAATTGCAAGCCATTATTCAACAACGTCTTGATGGTATTACGGTAGAAGCTGAAAAAGTGCGGTCACAAATGCCGGCGGTTTTACAATGGCAGCGTGAGCGTTTATTACAACGTTTTGAAGAAGCGAAGATTCAACTAGATCCACAACGTGTCGAACAAGAAATGATTTTATTGGCGCAACGTGTGGATGTGGCGGAAGAATTAGATCGTCTGCAAATGCACGTGAAAGAAACCAATAATATCTTGAAAAAAGGTGGGGCAGTGGGACGTAAACTGGATTTTATGATGCAAGAGCTGAATCGTGAATCTAACACTTTAGCATCAAAATCCATTAATGCCGATATTACCGCTTCTGCCGTGGAATTAAAAGTATTAATCGAACAAATGCGTGAGCAAATTCAAAACCTTGAATAGGAAAAATCATGGCAACATTTATTTCATTAAACCACTATGATTTGGTGGAAGTGGCGGGCGTGGATGCGGAGAAATATCTGCAAGGCCAATTAACTTGTGATGTGGTGCATTTAGCAGCTGGCGCTTCAACGCTTACAGCGCATTGCGATCCTAAAGGAAAAATGAATTCGTTATTCCGCTTAATTAAGCTTTCAGCAGAGCAGTTTTTGATTTTAATGCCGAAAGCTTTATTAGCTCCACTCGATCATTTAAAAAAATATGCGGTGTTTTCAAAAGTGACCTTTCAAGTATTGGATTGGCAAATTGTCGGCTTGATTGGTGAAAAGTGCGGTCGAATTCACGCGCAGATTCAATTAGATATTGATGAAAACCGTGCAATTTTGATCAATCCTACACCGTTAGATGCCACTTTTAATGGTGATGAAAAACAATGGCTTTGTGCGGATATTCAAGCGGGCTTACCAAGCTTGAGTGCGGAAACACAAAATGAATTTATCCCGCAGGCATTAAATCTACAAGCGATTGAACAAGCGATTTCTTTTACTAAAGGCTGTTATATCGGACAAGAAACTGTCGCACGAGCCAAATATCGTGGCGCCAATAAACGTGCAATGTATGTGCTTTCTGGGGAAACCACGGTTACACCGAAAATCGGTAGCGAAATAGAAATGCAGTTAGAAACAGCTTGGCGTAAAACCGGTACGATCGTAAGTGCGGTCAATTTTGACGGCGTTTTATGGTTACACGTGGTGATGAATAATGATTTAGAAGAGGAGGTTCATTTCCGTTTACCAGAAGATGAAACTGTTCTGAAAATTGAATCTCTTCCTTATTCCATAAACAACTAAAGATATTGTCTTTTAATCTATTTTAAACTTAAAAATCCTTGGCGAAGTCAATCTTTGCAAGGATTTTTTTATTATGCCTTTTGTAATGAAAATTTATTTTCTAGCACAATTTCTGTATTTTTATCAGATTTTTTGAATGGTTAAAAAAATGTTACAAGGATAAAAGGAAAATGTTAAAAATTTATGAGATCTTTGTCACATTTTCAATAAATTTCACTTAATAGGGTATAGGTTTTTTCTTTAAAACCCATAGAATACGCGCAATTTTAGTTATGCAAGAGGAGCAAGTATGACCCTATCTTTTATTCTTAGTGTTTTTCCGATCATTTTATTGATTTATTTAATGGTAAAGCGTAATGCATTACCTTCTTATGTTGCATTACCTTGGATTGCAACTTTAGTAATGGGAGTTCACCTTCTTCATTTTAATACCGACATAGTGACGATTAGTGCGAATGTGACCGCAGCTATCGTAGCTGTTCAAACGCCAATTACTGTTATTTTTGGCGCAATTCTCTTTAACAAATTTTCAGAAGTATCTGGCGCAACCGATACGATGCGTAAATGGTTAGGAAATATTAACCCAAACCCAGTTGCACAATTAATGATTATCGGTTGGGCATTTGCTTTTATGATTGAGGGGGCAAGTGGCTTTGGTACACCAGCAGCGATTGCCGCTCCAATTTTAATGGGGTTAGGTTTTAATCCATTAAAAGTCGCAATGTTAGCTTTAGTGATGAATTCGGTTCCGGTTTCTTTTGGGGCGGTAGGTACACCAACTTGGTTCGGTTTTGGTCCGTTAAAATTAGATTCAAAATCGATTCTTGAAATTGGTTCGATGACAGCGTTTATCCACTCCATTGCCGCATTAGTGATTCCATTGATGGCATTACGCATCATGGTGACCTGGAAAGAAATCCGTCAAAATATTGTTTTCATTTATATCAGCGTATTCTCTTGCGTGATTCCTTACTTCTTAATTGCACAATTTAACTATGAGTTCCCATCATTAGTTGGTGGCGCAATTGGTCTCTTTATTTCTGTGTTTGTGGCAAATAAAGGTATTGGTTTAGCGAAAGTAGAAAATAATTTGGATAATAATGCCGTAAGTGCTAGCCAAGTTGCTAAAGCATTACTCCCTACTGGTTTATTAATTTTATTCTTAATCGTTACACGTATTCCAGAATTAGGCTTAAAAGGCTTAATGAATAATAAAGATGTGTGGTTCTCCACAGCGTTAGGTTCATTAGGTACATTTGAAGTCAGCAAAGGTTTAATTTTTAGTTTGAAAAATATCTTCGGTTCAGAAGTGAGTGAAAGCTATAAACTACTTTATGTGCCTGCGTTAATTCCATTTGTAATTACCGTATTAATTTCATTACCACTTTTTGGCGTGAACTTCAGCAGAACAAAAGGCATTTTTAGTGCAAGCTTAAGCCAAGTAAAAAATCCATTTATTGCCTTAATGGGTGCCTTAGTGATGGTAAACTTGATGTTAGTGGGTGGCGAGCATTCTATGGTGAAAATCATAGGTCGTACCTTTGCAGAAGTTACCGGTAGTGACTGGACAATCTTCTCATCCTTCTTAGGTGCGGTAGGCGCATTCTTCTCAGGTTCAAATACGGTATCTAACTTAACATTCGGTAGTGTACAATTATCAACAGCAGAAACTACAGGTTTATCTGTGACTTTAATTCTGGCGTTACAATCAGTCGGTGGTGCGATGGGTAATATGGTATGTATTAATAATATCGTAGCAGTTTCTTCCGTGTTGAATATTCAAAACAAAGAAGGAACAATCATTAAGACTACGATTGTACCAATGGTCGTTTACGGTATCATTGCAGCCCTTTGCGCAAGTTTCTTAATTCCGCTATTCTATGCGCTCTAAAATAGAGGCAAAAAACAACCGCACTTTGTCAGCGGTTGCTTAACTTTTATCGAATATTTTACTTTTTATTTTCTATCACTGTTGGAGTAATTATTTATGAACGTAAATTTCTACGTTACCTGTATTGCTGACGTAGTAAAGAGCGGTGTGGCGAAAAACACCGTATTACTGCTGGAAAAACTCGATTGTAATGTTATCTTCCTTGAAAAACAAGGCTGTTGTGGGCAACCTGCATTAAATAGCGGTTACACCAAACAAGCCATCCCAGGCATGAAAAACTTAGTCGAAACCTTTGAAGTGAACGATTATCCCATCGTTGCCCCTGCAGGTTCCTGTGTTTATGCTATCAAAAACTATCCTGACTATTTCACCAAAGTTGGTGAGTTAGATTGGGCTGAGCGAGCGAAAAAGGTCGTCGCACGTTTCTGTGATTTAACGGATTTCATCGTCAATAAATTAGGTGTAACAGATGTTGGCGCCTATTTGCCGGGTAAAGCAGTTTATCATCCTTCTTGTAGTCTTACTCGTAAATTAGGCATTGTTGATGAACCAATCGCTCTTTTGAAAGGCGTAAAAGGGTTAGATCTTCTTCCTATTCATAATCAACAAACTTGCTGTGGCTTCGGTGGAACTTTCTCTGTGAAAATGGCAGAGATTTCTGGCGAAATGGTAAAAGAAAAAGTTGAGCATATTGAAGAGGTTGAACCACAATATTTAATTGGTGCAGATGTAAGTTGTTTATTAAACATTGGTGGTCGTTTACAACGCGAAGGCAGCAAGATCAAAGTGATGCACATTGCGGAAGTATTAATGCAAGGGGAGAAATAAGATGTCATTGAAAACCAGTAATCTTCCTTTTAAAGCGCGTGTCGATCATGAAGTGCATAACACCATCATGCGTAAAGCGGTAGTGAAAGCCCAAGAAACTATTGGCGCTAACCGTCAAAAAATGGTGGATGAATTAGGTCATTGGGAAGGATGGCGTGATTTATCTAAACAGATTCGTAACCATGTTTTAGCTAATTTAGATGCTTATTTGTATCAATTAAGCGAAAAAGTGATTGAAAATGGCGGTAAAGTGTATTTTGCTGAAACTGCCGAAGAAGCGAGTGCTTATATTCGTAAAGTAGCATTAGAGAAAAATGCGAAGAAAATCGTAAAATCTAAATCCATGGTGACTGAAGAAATCGGTTTAAACGAAGTGCTTGAAAAAGAGGGCATGCAAGTGATCGAAACCGATTTAGGTGAATATCTATTACAAATTTCAGGTGATAAACCATCCCATATCGTTGTGCCTGCAATTCACAAAGATCGTCACCAAATCCGTAAAGATTTGTCTGAAAAACTCGGCTACGAAGGCGAAGAAACGCCTGAAGATATGACGCGTTTCGTACGTGAAAAAATTCGTCAAGATTTCTTAGAAGCTGATATCGGTATCAGTGGTTGTAACTTTGCCGTAGCGGAAACCGGCTCAGTTTGTTTGGTGACAAACGAAGGTAACTTACGTTTAGCGACGACATTGCCGAAAACGCATATTGCAGTGATGGGAATGGAGCGTTTAGCGCCAACTTTCCAAGAAGTGGATGTGTTAATTACGATGCTTGCTCGTAGTGCGGTAGGGGCGAAATTAACTGGTTATAACACTTGGTTAACTGGTCCTCGTCTTGCTAGCGAAACCGACGGTCCCGAAGAATTCCATTTGGTTATTGTGGATAATGGCCGTTCAGATATTTTAGCGTCTGAATTCCAAGAAGTTTTACGTTGTATCCGTTGCGGTGCTTGTTTGAATACCTGTCCGGCATATCGTCAAATCGGTGGTCATGGATATGGTTCTATTTACCCGGGTCCAATTGGTGCAGTGATTTCTCCGTTACTAGGTGGCTATGATGAATTCAAAGAATTGCCGTATGCTTGTTCTTTATGTAATGCGTGTAATTCGGTCTGCCCAGTGCGTATTCCATTAGCGCAGTTAATCTTAAAACACCGCGAGAAAATGGTAGAGTTAGGTAAAACTCCCGCGATGGAACGTTTATCTATTTTGGGTTTCACTACAGCCAATGCCAACCCAACACTATGGAAAACAGGTGTGAATATCGGTGCAAAATTAGCGGGTAAGCTGATCAAAAATGGGAAAGCACCAATTACATTTGGTGCATTGGGTGAATGGGCAAAAGCACGAGATTTACCACAAGCAGATGGCGAAAGCTTCCGTCAATGGTTTAATAATAGAGAGAGAGGGTAATAAGCATGGATTTACAAAATCGCGAAAATTTTCTTAATAAATTAGCGGCGAAAATGGGTAAAGCCCGTGCTATCATACCTGAACCGATGGATGCCCCTGTCAATACGTACCCAACTGAGCATTTAGCCCATTTAAGTGCGGTTGATTTAGCGAATGAATTTACCAATTCTGCTAAAACCATGATGGTGGATGTAAATGTGTGTAGAGAGTCTGATGCAGTACAAACCTTACTTGCTCTCTGTGAAAAATATGGCGGCGGTGATGTTGTGCTTAATTCTGATGAAAGATTGACCGCACTTGGTATTCCAGCGGCGCTTGAAGCGAAATATACTTGCCATACATGGTCACCAGAAACGGCACAAGATAATATTAGTTTTTCTGAAAAAGCTAATCTTGGTGTGGTTTATGCAGAATATGGTTTGGCGGAAACTGGCGGGATCGTCTTATTCTCTAGCGCAGATCGTGGACGTTCAGTGAGTTTATTACCTGAAAAATCGATTGTTGTTGTACGTAAAAGCCAAGTACTTCCACGTGTTGCACAAGTGGCGAAAGTATTACACGATAAAGCACAACAAGGCGACCGTATGCCATCTTGTATCAATATTATCTCAGGTCCAAGTTCAACGGCAGATATTGAATTGATTAAAGTGATTGGCGTGCATGGCCCAGTAGCAAAAATCTATTTAGTCATTGACGACTTATAAGAATCATCCATGATGAAAAGAGAGAACTACAATGTTCTCTCTTTTTTTATTTTTTTAAAATCCGCTATAATTCTGAAAAACTCACGAATTGAATATTATGACTTATTATCTTGGCATTATGTCGGGCACCAGTCTTGATGGTGTAGATATTGCTCTTACTGACATCCAATCGAATCAAACCAAATTAATTGCAGCAGATTTTACGCCGATGCCGGCAAATTTACGCGAAAAAGTGACCGCACTTATTCAATCGGGCGAAACGTCGTTACAAGCATTGGGTGAACTCGATCATCAATTTGGCTTGCTTTATGCCGATTGCGTAAATGCCTTTTTACGTAAACACCAGTTAAAGCCAGAACAGATCGAAGTCATTGGCTGTCATGGACAAACAGTGTGGCATTCCCCAAAAGGTCAATTTCCGTTTACCATTCAAATCGGTGATATGAATTTATTAGCCGCTAAAACAGGCATTACGGTCGTTGGTGATTTACGACGCAAAGATATGGCGTTTGGTGGACAAGGCGCACCTCTAGTGCCAGCTTTTCATCAAGCGGTCTTTTTTGATCCTCATTGGGCAACGGTGGTGCTTAATATTGGCGGTATTAGTAATGTATCGTTACTGATACCTAAACAGCCTGTCATTGGCTTTGATACAGGAACGGGTAATACCTTGCTCGACCAATGGATCGAAAAACATCAAGGTAAAGCTTACGACAAAAATGGTGAGTGGGCGGTTTCAGGTCAAGTGAATTCAGATTTGTTAGCGGCATTATTAGATGAAGATTTCTTTCAACTGCCACCACCGAAAAGCACAGGGCGTGAATTATTTAATTTGGCTTGGCTAGAGAATAAAATTCAAAAAATAGCAGGCAAAACGACCGCACTTTTACCACAAGATGTGCAAGCCACCTTGGCTGAATTTACCGTGCAAAGTATTGTTTTAGCCCTTCATAATATTCAGACGACATTACCATGCAGATTACTTGTTTGTGGCGGAGGTGCTAAAAATCAGGCGGTCATGAATGGTTTAAAACAGGCGTTGCCAAATTGGCGTATTCAACTGACGACTGAATTAAAACTTGATATCGATTATGTGGAGGCTGCGGCTTTTGCTTGGTTGGCTTATCGTCGTATGCATAATTTGCCGGCTAATTTGCCGAGTGTGACGGGCGCCACAAGTGCGGTCAGTTTAGGGGCGATTTTTCCAAAGGAATAAACCATGGCAGAGAATTTATTACAGACCCTTTCAACTTTAATTACTGAACAACGGAATCTCAATTCCATGCATGTGGATAGCTTGTCTGCATTGGAAATTGTGCAGTTAATGAATCAGGAAGATAAACAAGTACCTTTGGCAATTGAAAAATGTTTACCTCAAATTGCCCAAGCAGTCGAATGTATTGTTGCTGCATTTCAACAAGGTGGTCGATTAGTCTATATTGGCGCAGGGACCAGTGGTCGATTGGGGGTATTAGATGCCTCTGAATGCCCGCCAACATTTGGCGTTTCACCTGAAATGGTAAAAGGTATTATTGCAGGCGGCGAGCGCGCATTGCGTCATCCAATTGAAGGGGCGGAAGACAGTAAAGCACAAGCCGTGATTGACTTACAAACCATTCAATTTTCCTCAAAAGATGTGTTGGTGGGTATTGCAGCCAGTGGCCGAACACCTTATGTGGTTGGTGCATTGGAATATGCGAAAAGTTTAGGTTCAGTGACGGTTTCGATTGCGAGTAACCCGAATTCAGCGATGGCAAATATTGTGGATATTGCTATTGATACGGTAGTAGGGCCTGAAGTGCTGACTGGTTCGAGCCGTTTAAAATCAGGCACAGCACAAAAATTAGTACTGAATATGCTGACTACGGCTTCTATGATCTTAATGGGTAAATGCTATCAAAACTTAATGGTGGATGTGCAGGCAAGTAATGAAAAGCTGAAAGCTCGTGCCATTCGCATCGTCATGCAAGCCACGGATTGTGATAAGGCAATCGCAGAAGAGACATTAAAGCAGGCTGATCAAAATGCGAAATTAGCGATTATGATGATTCTGAGTGGATTAGATCGTGCTCAAGCAGAGGCTTTATTAGAAAAACATCAGGGCAAGTTACAACTTGCATTGAAATAAGCAAAAATAAAACGCTAGGCATCAAACCTAGCGTTTTTTATCATTTAATAGTTTGCTCAATTAGCAATCTTGTTTGCCGTAAGCATCTTGACGCAGAATTTGGCGAACGCCTTCATCAAATTGAGCTAAAACTTGATCCGCGTCTTTTGGATCTTTACCGCGAGCATCAAGATAGAACTTGATTTTTGGCTCAGTACCAGATGGGCGAACGATTAAGCGGCTACCGTTTTCTAGTACGAATACGAGGATGTCGCTTTGGCGATCAGTTTTAGTGTGGTCGATGAATTGTGCCACTTTAACACCACCTACTTCAGCTGGAGGCGTGTTACGAAGTGCAGTCATTAATTTACCAATTTCAGATAAATCGCTTACACGGATAGAAATTTGGCCGCTTACATAAGCACCGAATTCTTGTGTGAAGTCATTGGCATAATCCGCTAAGGTTTTGCCTTGTGCTTTTAAATGACGCACTAAATCTAAGAATACGATCGCCGCTGAAATACCGTCTTTATCGCGTACTTTATCTGGGTCTACTAAGTAACCAAGCGCTTCTTCGAAACCGAATAATAAGCCTTGAACTTTACCGATGTATTTGAAACCGGTTAAGGTTTCTTCTGATTGGAAGCCGTATTTTTTCGCAATTTCAGCAAGTGCAGGAGAAGACACTAAAGAACACGCTAATACGCCTTTCTCACCTTTTACATGATATTGTTTTGCTAAATACCAACCTAAGAAACAACCTACTACGTTGCCGTGTAAAGGTTTCCAGTTACCTTGTGCATCTGGAACAGCAACCGCTAAGCGGTCTGCATCAGGGTCATTGGCAATAATGAATTCTGCATTGTGTTCTTTTGCTACTTTAATCGCTAAATCTAATGCACCTTTTTCTTCTGGGTTAGGGAAGTTTACTGTTGGGAATGTGCCATCTGGCCATACTTGTTCTGCCACAATATGAGGTTGTGGAAGACCTGCTTTGGTTAAGGTTTTGCTTAATACTTCATAGCCTACACCGTGCATTGCGGTATAAACGTAGTTAATGTTTGCTTTAGGTTCTTTAGCAAGAGAAGCTGTTTTTTCGATATAAGCATTAACTACTTCATCATCTAACACCACATAATCTTGGCTACGAGGTAAATCTTTTACATTGCCCGCTGCGACTTTATCGATTAATGCGGCGATATCTTTGTCAGCAGGAGAAACGATTTGGCCACCACCGTTCGCTTTACCTAAGTAAACTTTATAACCGTTATCTTCCGGAGGGTTGTGACTTGCAGTCACCATGACACCCGCAGTGGTATTAAAATATTGGATTGCGTAAGCTAATACTGGAGTGGGTAATTTACGTGGAAGTAAGTAAGCTTTCACGCCTGCACCCGCCATGATTTCAGCAGTATCACGTGCGAAAACATCAGAGTTTTTACGACCATCGTAACCAATCACGATAGAAGGCTGTTTGTCGTAATCTTTTAAATAATCCGCTAAACCGCCTGCTGCCTGTGCCACTAAAACACGGTTCATACCCATAGAACCTGCTTGTAGCGGTCCACGAAGCCCAGCAGTACCAAATTGTAAACGGTCACTAAAGCGAGCTTGTAAGTCAGCGTGTGCTTTTTCATCACCATTTTTTGCCGCCGTTAAAAGTGCGGTTAATTCTGCGTGAGTTTCAGCATCAGGATCTTGGTTTAACCAGTTTTGTGCGATATCAAAAAGCGTTGTCATGATGTTTTCTCCTTGTAAAAAGTAATTCTAGATAGACTAACGGAAAATGGATCGGATTAAAACGACTATTTTTCTTTTTTCCTGAAAAGATAAGCTTTTTTTGATCGCAATCGTTTTCTAATAAAATAAAAACAGCGTAAAATATTCACGCTGTTAAATGATTTTAGATTATGAAATTTAAAATTTATTTGCTGAAATCCACTAAAGCATCACGAGTAATATCTGTGATATTCTTATTGCTTGTTAGTGTCATTGCTACACGTATTTCTTTATGAAATATATCGAGCATATTCTCTACGCCACGTTGACCATCTGCTCCAAGAGCATATACAAAAGAACGACCAATCATAGTAGCATCGGCACCTAATGCAATCATACGTACTACATCTAATCCATTACGAATACCACTATCTGCAAGAATTTTTATATTACCTTTGACGGCATCGGCGACATAAGGTAAAGCTTGAGCTGTTGATGGTGTACCGTCTAGTTGTCTACCTCCGTGGTTGGATACCACGATCCCATCAGCACCAAAGCGAACAGCATCTTTAGCATCTTCAGCATCTAAAATACCTTTGATAACCATCGAGCCATCCCAAAAATCACGTATCCATTCTAAATCTTTCCACGAAATAGAAGGGTCGAAGTTGTCAGTTAACCAACCAATGTAATCATCTAACCCTACCGGTTTACCCATATATTGAGAAACATTACCTAATGTAAATGGACGCCCCTTCATGAGCATATCGTAAGACCATAATGGATGAGTGAAACCTTGTAATGTTCGACGAAGCCATTTATATTCGCCACTCATGCCTGAATGCATATCACGATAACGTGCACCAGGGGTTGGCATATCTACAGTAAAGACTAATGTCTTGCAACCTGCTGCTTTTGCTCGTTCGAGCGCATTTTTCATAAAACCTCGATCTTTTAGAACATAAAGTTGGAACCACATGGAACGTTTGAGTGTTGGAGCTACTTCTTCAATTGGACAAATTGATACAGTTGAAAGCGTAAATGGAATACCTTTGTTATCAGCAGCTTTTGCGGCTTGAACTTCACCACGACTTGCGTACATGCCACATGCACCTACAGGAGCCAATACTAACGGCATAGAAAGCTTTTCACCGAATAATTCAATTTCAGTATTTAATTGAGACATATCATTGAGCACACGTTGCCGTAATGCTATGTTAGATAGATCGCTTACATTACGTGTAAGTGTATGTTCAGAGTAAGAGCCACCATCAGCATAATGAAACATAAATGGGGGAACCTTACGTTTAGCAACTTGACGATAATCGTTTGCGGATGAAATAATCATATTTACCTCATTATTAATGATAATCATTATCTTCTATTATAGGTTAAATTCATTAATAAAGGTATTAGTTTTTGAAGATTTGTAATTAGGCAATAAAAAATGCACGATTTTCCATCCGAATCGTGCATTTAATTGATTTTGATCGTGAAGAGTAGAATTACTAAAGAAGGAGAGCAGAGCCCCATTTAATAATATCAAAGAAGAATTTGTTTTGATTGGTGGCAATGCCATCACCACTTTTCTTCAGTGTGCCATCGTCATTTTTCGTTTCATCTACCATGCCATTTACATACTGGCCTTTCACCACATCTAAGTCTTCTTTTGCTTGAGTACGTAAGATTTGGCAATCTTTGGGTTCTAATGCATCGACATCACCAATTTCTGCTCGGAATTTTTTAAATTGGTAGGTCGCATAATTCATCGATTTTTCATCTTTTTGAATCATTTTTACATAGTCTTCACCGATGATTTTTTCTAACGGATAGAAAAAGACATATTGGGAATGAATATAGCTATCTTCTTTGGCAAAATGTTGTTGTTGAATGCGAGTTAAATTTGGATAGATACATTGTTCAGCTTGTTTACTTGCTACAGCCCATGTTTTCGCATTGGCATCAGACAGGAGATAGTCCGCTTGTGCGAATTCAGCAGGGATAGTTGATTGTGATGACCCGAATAAACTACAAGCATTCAATAACATGATGCTGCTTAAAAAAATAATTTTTTTCACTTAAATTTCCTTACTAAAGTTGGAATGGCGGAATTTTAACAATAACGACATAATTGTAAAGTCTTCAATAATTGATTTTCTTTCCCGAACTAAAAAACTTCCGCTATAATGACCGCACTTTTTACACTTATAAAGGAAAGAACAATGCAAAATCCAAAAGATGATGTTTTATATGCACCAGTTGAGTGGGTTGATCATAGCGAAGGCTATACCGATATTTGTTTCCACAAATCGACAGACGGTATTGCAAAAATCACCATTAATCGTCCAGAAGTGCGTAATGCATTTCGTCCTCAAACAGTTAAAGAAATGATCCATGCATTTTCTAACGCTCGTTTCGATGAAAAAATTGGCGTGATTGTTTTAACTGGTGAAGGTGAAAAAGCATTCTGTTCCGGGGGTGACCAAAAAATTCGTGGTGACTACGGCGGTTACAAAGATGAAAGCGGTGTACATCACTTAAATGTATTGGATTTCCAACGTGATATTCGTACTTGTCCAAAACCAGTGGTGGCAATGGTAGCTGGGTATGCAATTGGTGGTGGTCACGTACTTCATATGTTATGTGATTTAACCATTGCAGCAGAGAATGCGATTTTTGGTCAAACGGGTCCTAAAGTAGGTTCATTTGACGGTGGCTGGGGTGCAAGTTATATGGCGCGTTTAGTTGGTCAGAAAAAAGCGCGCGAAATCTGGTTCTTATGTCGTCAATATAATGCGCAAGAAGCATTAGATATGGGCTTAGTGAATACTGTCGTGCCTTATACTGATTTAGAAAAAGAAACTGTGCGTTGGTGTCGTGAAATGTTACGTAACAGCCCAATTGCATTACGTTGCTTGAAAGCCGCATTAAATGCAGACTGTGATGGTCAATCAGGTTTACAAGAGCTCGCGGGTAATGCAACCATGTTGTTCTATATGACTGAAGAAGGACAAGAAGGTCGTAACGCGTTCAACGAAAAACGCGCACCAGACTTCAGCAAATTTAGACGCAATCCTTAATTTGAACATAAAAGTGCGGTTAGAAATCTGTATGTTTTTAACCGCTTTGTCGTGATATATCTCAATCCTTATTCATATTTTAGAATTATTTTATGTCCTGTGTGAAACAACATAATTATGTGATTAGCTTAACCAGAGAAACAAAACGTCGCAAACATATTGAACAAGAATTTGGTCGGCAAAATATCCTTTTTTCATTTTTTGATGCAGTGACACCAGATCGTATTGAGGATGTTGCAAAGAAATTTAATATTATTTTAGATCGCTCTTCAGAAGCTAAATTATGGGATGGGGAAATCGGTTGTGCGTTAAGTCATATCTCACTATGGAATTTAGCATTAGAAAAGAGCTTGGATTATATCAATATTTTTGAAGATGATGTTTACTTAGGCGAGAATGCAAAAGAGCTGTTAGAAGTCGATTATTTGCCTGATGATATTGATGTATTGAAGCTTGAAGCTAATGGAAGAATGGTATTTCGCGCGCCTAGACCAGCAAAGTATGATAGAAAGATTTATCCCATAACATTTAAGCAATCAGGAACGGCGGGTTATACCGTGACAGCGAAAGGCGCTAAATATCTTCTCGAACAGGTGAAAAATAAACCCCTTGAAGTGGCCATTGATTCTCTTATCTTTGAGCATTTTTTGAATTTAAAGGATTATAAAGTGGTTCAGCTTTCACCAGGGATTTGTGTGCAAGATTTTGTTGTGAATCCGGATAAGCCTTTTGAAAGTAGTTTGCAAAAAGGTCGAGAGTCGGTTTGTGAAAATCAAACGAAATTTTCAGTCTTTGAAAGAATCATAAACGAATTTATGAGAGTAAAACGTAAATTATTTATGAAACAAGTGCCTTTTAAATAGAATACGTGCGGTTAAAAATCTGTGTGTTTTTAACCGCACTTTTACCATCAAGGAGAATAAGATGGAAACCAAATCATTTAATCTTTATCGTTATTCTATTCCCGTCGATAGTCAGTTAATTTTACGTGGACGTTTTTTAAAACGTCGTGAGGGGTTAATCGTGCGTGTTTCTTGTAGCCGTGATGGATGGGGAGAAATTGCACCTTTACCTGGGTTTAGCGAGGAAACCATCGAACAAGCGCAAGAGCAAGCCATTGAATGGCTGACGAATTGGTGTCATGCAAGCTGCGAAGCGCCAAGAGTGCCACTTGACGGTTGTTATCCCTCCGTTGCTTTCGGTATTAGCACGGCGATGGATGAGATGAAACGTTATTTAAATGAGGAAGGTAACTATCACACCGCCCCTTTGTGCTATGGCGATCCTGATGAGTTATATGCAGAACTTAATCAAATGCCAGGTGACAAAATCGCTAAAATCAAAGTGGGCATGTATGAAGCGAATCGTGATGGTTTGATTACGGATATGTTTCTTGAAGCCATTCCTGATTTGCAATTACGTTTAGATGCGAATCGTCAATGGACGTTGGAAAAGGCATTAAAATTTGCGGAGAAAGTAAAACTACAACATCGTTCTCGCATTCAATTTCTGGAAGAACCTTGTAAAACCCGTGAAGAGAGCCGCCAGTTTGCAGCTCAAACAGGCATTGATATTGCTTGGGATGAAAGTGTACGTGAGCCAGATTTTCTTGTAGAAAAGGAACCGCACTTAAGTGCTATTGTGATTAAACCAACACTGGTTGGTTCGCTACAAGATTGTCAAAAACTGATCGCACAAGCACATAGTTTAGGCATAAAAGCAGTAATTAGCTCGAGCATTGAAAGTAGTCTAGGATTGACGCAACTTGCTCGTATTGCGGCACAATATACACCCAATGTGACACCAGGATTAGATACGTTAAATTTGATGCAACATCAGGTATTACGTGCGTGGCCAGGCTCAGATTTACCGCTAATTGATTTAAATTCAGAATTTATTACCAAAATCGTCTAGAGATAAGACCACCATTACACAAAAAATCGCTATAATTCGCACAAGTTAAAGGATGTGAAAATGTCAAAAAAATTCAATATTTTGCTGTTAAATGGCCCGAACTTAAATATGTTGGGTGCAAGGGAGCCGAAACATTATGGTTCGCTTTCGTTATCTGCCATTGAAGAAAATGTGGCAAAACTTGCGGCGCAGCATGATGTGAATTTGGAGTGCTTTCAAGCAAATAGCGAAGAAAAGTTAATCGATAAGATTCATCAAAGTTTTCAGAAAGTGGATTTTATTTTAATTAACCCAGCAGCTTATACGCATACCAGTGTTGCATTGCGTGATGCGTTGCTTGCTGTGTCAATTCCTTTTGTTGAAATCCATTTGTCTAATGTACATAAGCGCGAGCTATTCCGTCACCATTCTTACTTTAGTGATGTGGCTGAAGGGGTGATTTGTGGCTTAGGTGCGAAAGGCTATGAGTTTGCTCTCCAATTCGCGTTAGATTTTTTAAATAAAAAAGCATAAAATTTCACAAAATTTACAGATTTTCGCAGAAATTTATCGCAAAGTACGTGATTTTGCGGTAATCTTGCCGACACAAAAAACAGGTTTCAAAATGACCGCACTTTGGAGTGAATTTTGAAAGTGCGGTTGAAAATTCATTAATATTTTTAGGAAGAGCGTATGGACATTCGTAAAATCAAAAAACTGATTGAATTAGTAGAAGAATCGGGTATCACTGAATTAGAAGTGCAAGAAGAAGAAGGTACAGTACGTATTAGTCGTGCAGCACCAGCAGTTGCACCAGCTGCGATTCAATATGCAGCGGCGCCTGTAGCACCCGCTGCGGCTCCGGCAGCTGCGCCAGCACCTGCAGCGGCTGCACCTGCGGAAGCGCCTGCAGCTGAAGTGTCAGGACACCAAGTACGTTCACCAATGGTGGGTACATTCTATCGTAGCCCAAGTCCTGAAGCGAAAGCTTTCGTGGAAGTGGGACAAACAGTCAAAGTAGGCGATGCACTTTGTATCGTTGAAGCAATGAAAATGATGAACCGTATCGAAGCTGATAAAGCTGGTGTGGTTAAAGCAATCTTAGTCAATGATGGCGAAGCGGTTGAATTTGATCAACCATTGATCGTTATCGAATAATCCCTATCAATCTGAAATGGCGAGCTTTCTCGCCATTTTTTTACCCAAGTGGAAATTGTTATGTTAGAAAAAGTTGTGATTGCTAACCGTGGTGAAATTGCACTGCGTATTTTGCGTGCCTGTAAAGAATTAGGCATTAAAACTGTGGCGGTTCACTCTACCGCTGACCGTGATTTAAAACACGTATTACTTGCAGATGAAACAGTTTGTATCGGACCTGCTCCATCTGTAAAAAGTTATTTAAATATTCCTGCGATTATTGCTGCAGCAGAAGTAACCGGTGCGGATGCGATTCACCCTGGTTATGGTTTCCTTTCTGAAAACGCGGATTTTGCAGAGCAAGTTGAGCGTTCTGGTTTTATCTTTATTGGTCCAACTGCAGACGTTATTCGGTTGATGGGAGATAAAGTTTCTGCGATTAAAGCAATGAAAAAAGCGGGCGTGCCTTGTGTACCGGGTTCAGATGGCCCAGTAGGTAGCGATATCGCGAAAAATAAAGAAATTGCAAAACGTATTGGCTATCCAATTATTATCAAGGCATCTGGTGGTGGCGGCGGTCGTGGTATGCGCGTGGTACGTAACGAGGATGCACTTGAAGAATCCATTGCGATGACCAAAGCAGAGGCAAAAGCAGCGTTTAACAATGATATGGTTTACATGGAAAAATATTTAGAAAATCCACGCCATATTGAAATTCAAGTTTTAGCGGATACGCACGGTAATGCAATCTATCTTGCTGAACGTGATTGTTCTATGCAGCGTCGTCACCAAAAAGTCGTGGAAGAAGCACCAGCACCGGGTATTACCGAAGAAGTTCGTCGTGATATCGGTTCTCGCTGTGCGAAGGCTTGTGTTGAAATTGGCTATCGCGGTGCAGGTACATTTGAGTTTTTATATGAAAATGGTGAGTTCTATTTCATCGAAATGAATACTCGTATTCAAGTAGAACACCCAGTAACAGAAATGATCACTGGTGTAGATTTAGTGAAAGAACAATTGCGTATTGCGGCTGGTTTACCACTTTCTTACAAACAAGAAGATATTAAAGTAAAAGGTCATGCGATTGAATGCCGTATCAATGCAGAGGATCCCAAAACATTCTTACCATCTCCAGGTAAAGTTGCACACTTGCACTCACCAGGTGGTTTAGGGGTTCGTTGGGATTCTCATGTATATGCTGGTTATACCGTTCCACCACACTACGATTCTATGATCGCAAAATTAATCACATACGGTGATACTCGTGATGTCGCAATTCGTCGTATGCAAAATGCATTATCAGAGACGATCATTGATGGTATCAAAACAAATATCCCTCTTCATGAACTTATTCTTGAAGATGAAAACTTCCAAAAAGGTGGTGCAAATATCCACTATTTAGAGAAGAAATTAGGGATGTATGATTAATTCATAATTTTAAGGTAAAGGCAGAGTATTTCTGCCTTTTTGTTTATCGTTGAATAATTATCTGACGGTAAAATTTTTTAATAGGAACTCAAAATGGAACTTTCACAACGGTATAAGCAAGCGGCTAAGGAAGCTCGCTGGGCATTAGGTTTGGCTATTTTTTATGTGATTGGGTGGTGTGTGTGCGCTTATCTCCCGAAAGATTCACCCGGGCCGATAGGTTTTCCGTTATGGTTTGAATTATCCTGTATTTATTTACCCATTTTGTTTGTAGTCATTGGGTATTGGATTGTCAAAATTGTCTTTCTAGATATCCCGCTAGATGTTGAGCCAAAGGAGAATAAATAATGAATTTAGGTATTATTCTCCCATTAGCTATCTATTTAGTCTTCATCTTTGGCGCGGCATTATTTGCTTATGTAAAACGCAGTAAAGGTGATTTCCTTACGGAATATTATGTAGGAAATCGCTCCATGACGGGCTTTGTCCTTGCGATGACAACGGCTTCCACTTATGCAAGCGCCAGTTCTTTTGTTGGTGGACCAGGGGCAGCTTATAAATATGGGCTAGGCTGGGTATTACTCGCCATGATCCAAGTGCCGGCTGTTTGGCTAGCCTTAGGTGCATTGGGCAAAAAGTTTGCATTACTTTCTCGTGAGACCAATGCGCTTACTATCAATGATTTATTTCTCTATCGTTATAAAAATAAATATCTCGTTTGGATTTCCAGTCTAGCATTGTTGCTTGCCTTCTTTGCCGCTATGGTTGTGCAATTTATTGGTGGCGCAAGATTGCTCGAAACTACGATAGGGATTCCTTATACTCACGCCTTACTTATTTTTGCCTTAACGGTTGGCATTTATACGTTTATTGGTGGTTTCCGAGCCGTCGTATTAACTGATACGATTCAAGGTACCGTAATGATTTTTGGCACAATCGTACTATTAGTGGGCGTGATTTACCATCTCGGTGGCGTGGAAAGTGCGGTCAATAAATTAACTGAAATTGATCCGAGCTTAGTAAGCCCTTACGGCCCAAATGAGATGCTTGATTTTCAATTTATGGCATCATTTTGGATCTTAGTCTGTTTCGGTGTGGTAGGTTTACCACATACAGCCGTGCGTTGCATGGCTTTCAAAGATAGTAAAGCCTTACATCGAGGCATGCTCATTGGTACGATTGTCCTTTCAGTTATTATGTTAGGGATGCATTTGGCGGGGGCTTTAGGGCGTGCCGTTGTGCCAGATTTAACGGTGTCAGATAAAGTCATTCCAACCTTAATGTTGGAAGTGCTCCCACCTATTGTTGCAGGGATTTTCTTAGCAGCACCGATGTCAGCAATTATGTCCACAGTTGATGCGCAGCTCATTCAATCATCCTCAATTTTTGTGAAAGACTTATATCTTGCAAGCAAACCTGAAGCCGCGAAGAATGAAAAACGAATTAGCCGTATTTCATCAGTCATTACACTAATTTTATCGGCGTTGTTAATTCTTGCCGCACTGAATCCACCTGATATGATTATTTGGTTGAATCTATTTGCTTTCGGTGGATTAGAAGCAGCATTCCTTTGGGTGATTGTATTAGGCATTTATTGGGATAAAGCAAATGCAGCAGGTGCAATAAGCTCAATGGTGGTGGGATTAAGTAGTTATGTGCTACTGACTCAATTTGGTATCAAACTATTTGGTTTTAATGCCATTGTACCTGCACTTGTATTTGGCTTGATTGCTTTCATCTTGGGTAACCAATTCGGCACAAAAAAATAGTAAAAATGGACCGCACTTTATGATTTACCAGATCCTAGCATTGTTTATTTGGAGTAGTTCCTTTGTTGCCGCTAAATACACCTTTACAATGATGGACACCATTTTGATGATCCAAGCCCGTTTATTAATGGCGGCGATTATTGTGATGCCACTCTTTTTTCGTCGTTGGAAAGGCGTGTCTAAACCGATGCGAAAACAGCTTTGGTGGCTAGGTTTTTTCAATTATACCGCGACCTTTTTGCTGGGATTCATTGGTTTAAAATATACAAGCGCGGCGAGTGCAACGACCATGATTGGATTAGAACCATTATGTGTGATTTTCATTGGGCATTTTTTCTTTCAAGATCGTGCGAAATGGTATCATTGGTTGTGTGGGGCTTTTGCCTTTTTAGGCGTGGCCATTTTAATTCTAGGCGGGCAGGGCAATGAAGGCGCAAGTGAAATTAGCTTATTGGGTTGCTCCTTAGTAGTGGCGGCAAGTATTGTGTTTGCTTGTTGCTTGCGTTGGACGAAAAAAGTGGTGGCAACGGTTTCAGCACAAGCCTATACATCCATTTCGATTGTGTTAGCAAGCATCACCATGCTGCCATTTACTTTATTGCTGACGGAAAACTGGGATATCCATTTTAACTGGCTTGGTTTCTTCGGTTTGATTTATCTCGGTGTAGTATGTAGTTGGTTTGCCTTTTGGTTGTGGAATAAAGGCTTAAATTCGGTGGATGCAAAAATCTCGGGAATTTTGACCGCACTTGAGCCGATTTTTGGTGTCTTTTTGGCAGTATTATTACTCAACGAAGAGGTTTCACTTGTTTCAGCGCTTGGGATTATCATTATTGTGGTTTCAGCCCTAGGCGTAAGTTTATTACCCAGATGGTTACATAAAGAAATTAATTAAAAGGAAAAGAAGATGGCGTGGATTCAAATTCGCTTAAATAGTACAAATGAAAAAGCTGAGAAAATTAGCGATTTTTTAGAAGAAATCGGCTCAGTTTCGGTCACATTTATGGATAGCCAAGATACACCGATTTTTGAACCACTTCCAGGCGAAACACGTTTGTGGGGAAATACGGATGTGATTGCATTGTTTGATGCAGAAACCGATATGAATGAAATTGTGAGCTTGCTTAAACAAGCACATCATTTAGATGAAAACACCGCTTACAAAATTGAGCAAATTGAGGATAAAGATTGGGAACGTGAATGGATGGATAACTTCCACCCAATGCAATTTGGTCAACGTTTATGGATTTGCCCAAGCTGGCGTGAAGTGCCGGATCAAAATGCGGTTAATGTGATGCTTGATCCTGGTTTAGCTTTTGGGACAGGTACACACCCAACAACTGCACTTTGTTTAGAGTGGTTAGATGGTTTAGATTTAACAGGCAAAACAGTGATCGATTTTGGCTGTGGCTCTGGAATTCTTGCCATTGCTGCTCTTAAATTAGGGGCTAAAAATGCAATCGGTATTGATATCGATCCACAAGCAATTCTCGCCAGTCGAAATAATGCAGAACAAAATGGGGTGGCGGATCGTCTTCAACTTTTCTTATCCGATGATAAACCTGCAGATTTAAAAGCGGATGTCGTTGTGGCGAATATTCTTGCGGGGCCATTGAAAGAACTTTATCCGATTATTTCTCAACTAGTGAAAGAGAGCGGTGATCTTGGATTATCGGGTATTTTAGAAACTCAAGCAGAATCGGTATGTGATGCTTATACACAATCCTTTGATTTAGATCCTATGGCGGTGAAAGAGGAATGGTGCCGTATTACAGGTAAATTAAAATTGGCTTAATTTCTTTTTGTCAATTAAAAAAAGTGCATTTTTTGAACAAATTTCCCTTTGCAAAAAAACGAAAAATGCGTAATATAGCACCCCTTGTCGGTGACTGCAGTTGCCTGACTTGCTAGAGATTAGGACTTGTAATTGGGGATAACATAAAATGCGAATTGGTTCTTATGAATTAAAAAATCGTATTTTATTGGCACCCATGGCAGGTATCACGGATCAACCTTTTCGACGTTTATGTGCCTATTACGGTGCGGGATTAACGTTTTCAGAGATGATGTCCACCAATCCTCAAGTTTGGCATACAGAGAAATCGAAACTTCGTTTAGCACATAGTGAAGAGCTAGGATTAAATGCGGTGCAAATCGCAGGTTCTGATCCTTTAGAAATGGCCCAAGCTGCAGCAATTAATGTAGCCTATGGCGCTGAAATTATCGACATCAATATGGGCTGTCCCGCAAAGAAAGTAAATCGAAAGCTAGCGGGCTCTGCATTGCTTCAATTTCCCGATTTAGTGGAGAAAATTTTAAAAGAAGTCGTGAATGCCGTTGATGTACCTGTGACGTTAAAAATTCGCACAGGTTGGGATAAGGCAAACCGAAACTGTGTGCAAATCGGCAAAATTGCAGAACAATCTGGTATTCAAGCTTTAACCATTCATGGGCGGACGAAAGAATGCTTATTTGAAGGGGAAGCGGAATACGACAATATTCGAGCAGTCAAACAATCAATTTCAATTCCAGTCATTGCGAATGGTGATATTGATTCTGCCTCGAAAGCGAAAAAGGTACTTGAGTACACAGGTGCCGATGCAATAATGATCGGTCGTGCCACACTAGGCAACCCATGGCTTTTTCAAGCCGTCGAGGCCTTAGTGGAACATGATTCGATAATTCAAACTCCAAGTTTGCGTGAAAAGTGCGGTCATATTTTGCGTCATATTCAGGAACTTCATCAGTTCTATGGTGAGCAAAAAGGCTATCGAATAGCCCGTAAGCACGTAGCTTGGTATTTACAGGGAATTCAACCCGATTCCGTTTTTAGACAGACTTTTAACGCAATTAATGAACCGAAAGAGCAGTTAATTGTGCTGGAAGATTTTTTAAATTCAATTTTGGATAAAGAAAAATGTTAGAACAACAACGTAGTCCGTCTGAAGCGTTAACCGTTTCAGTTTTAAACTCTCAATCACAAGTAACAAACAAACCATTACGTGATTCTGTAAAACAAGCTTTACGCAATTACTTATCACAATTAGATGGTCAAGATGTGAATGATCTTTACGAATTAGTATTAGCGGAAGTTGAACACCCGATGTTAGATATGATTATGCAATACACCCGCGGTAACCAAACCCGCGCAGCGAATATGCTAGGCATTAACCGTGGTACATTGCGTAAGAAATTGAAAAAATACGGTATGGGCTAATTAAAATTAGCAAAAAGAAAGGCGAACATTATGTTCGCCTTTTTATTTATTGAATGGTGAAACTAATTGGTACGCTTACTGAAGAAGCAAATCCAGCTGGTTTTGGACCAACAGGTCTTGCACTTCTCACAGCTTCAAGTGCTGCGTTGTCTAAGCTTTCATCACCAGAGGAGTTTGTGACACGTTCTCCTGATAAGGAGCCATCTGCACCCACACTAAAACTCACGCTCACAACACCTTGTTTACGCATCATCTTCGCTCGAGCAGGGTAGCGCTTGTGTCGTTCAATTTCACGTCGAATAGCTGCACGATAAGCATTTAGCTCATCCGTATTGGTACCTGAGCCACCTTGAACGCCATTTGTACCAGGTTGACCTGTGGTCGTTGCTTTAGAATTTGCCGTAGCCGTTGAATTTATATTCTTATCGCCAATCGGTAGGCTCTTCGGTATTTCTACCGCTTTCTCTGCTTTTACCTCATTTTTAGGTTTTTCCTTTGGCTTCTCTTTCGGTTTCGGTTTTTCTATTGGTTTTTCTGGCTTTTTCTCAGGTTCTTTTTTCTTCTCAGGTTCTGGTTTCTTTGTTGGATCCGAGACGACTTCCTGTTTTTCAGGTTCTGGCTCTGCCTGTTGAGATTCAGGTTCCGGCTCAGGAGCGGGTTCTTCCACTCTCATCCCTTGAATCATTTCCATTGAAATCGTCGTGGATATTTCACCTGGAGCATTACTCGCCGCTTCATGTGGCGTATGCCAGTTCCAAAATAACGCTCCAAGGATGCTACCATGAACCAATAAAGAAATAAGCAAACCTAATAATGATCGTTTGGTTTGTTGGCTGTTCATTGACTACGTCCTACTCCAACGCCTCCGCTTGCAACTCCACCCACTTCAGGCGTATTTTTTGATTCATTTCCTTGAGTCGTTTTGCTTGGGGCGCCTTTATCTTTCATGGAAACAATGACGACATTTTTGATTTCATTTTTCGATAACATATCGGTAATGGTCACGAAATCTTGGAAAGAGGCGTCAGCATCAATTTTTAACGTTACTTTTTGGTATTTATTCCAACCCATAATTTCTTTTTCAAGCGCTTCTTGTGAAATGGGCTTATCATTAAAATAAAGTTGCTTGTCAGCCGTAACTGTTAATAATTTTGTTAATTCATCTGATTTGAATGCGACCGTTGAACTCGCTTTGGGAACATTCACCTTAATTTTC
The DNA here is from genome assembly GCF_001679485.1 of Haemophilus sp. CCUG 60358. GTDB lineage: Bacteria > Pseudomonadota > Gammaproteobacteria > Enterobacterales > Pasteurellaceae > Haemophilus_D. The sequence continues at coordinate 3,732 of NZ_LZOZ01000018.1, read as the reverse complement.
CCTTGAGAAATAAAGGATGCAGTGACCAACACTATCGCTAATAACACCAACATAATGTCGATGAAAGGAATAATGTTGATTTCATCAAATTTTTTCACGATTATTCCTTATCTTTTTGAGTGTTTAATACTTTCCATTTCAATCGGTTAACTTCCACTTTACGACCTAAACCGTTATAGAACATCATAGAAGGAATGGCAACTAAAATACCTAGTGCGGTTGCTTTTAATGCAAGGGAAAGATGCATCATAATGGCGCCAGCATCAACTTCGCCATCACCATGACCAATTTGGAAGAAAGTTAATAAAATTCCAATTACCGTACCTAATAGACCAACATAAGGTGCGTTAGCACCGACAGTGGATATCACGGTCATATTGCGATTTAAATCAATTTCAAGTGCGTGAATATTGGAATATTTTGCTACATTCACATGCTTTAAAAAGAGAAAACGTTCAATCACGGCTGCGAGCATGATCACACTCATAAGAAGTAGAAGCCCGATAATCACGTAATCACTGTATTGTTGTAAAAACTCGAAAAGTTGTAGCATTTGATTGTCCTTGTATGTGTAATAAAAATGTAAAATTAATTGAGAATGAATTTCAATTAGATTGCAAATTCTATCAAATGGAAAATAGAGCGTAAATATAAATTAGAGAAATGAACAATTTTTTGACCGCACTTTGAGATAAATCATAGAAAGCGCGGTTGTGTTGAGAGGTATTTTAAAGGGATTGTAGGTAATCTAAGACAACTCGATGATGTTCGCTCGTTTTGAATTTATCAAAAACGTGCTGAATTTTGCCTTGTTCATCAATGAGAAAGGTAATGCGATGAATACCATCATAAACACGGCCCATGAATTTCTTTTCTCCCCATACGCCAAATTGTTCTGCAACCTGGTGATCTTCATCAGAAAGTAAGGTGAAGTTGAGTGCTTTTTTCTCTATAAATTGAGTGAGTTTTTTGGGTGCATCTGTACTGATGCCTAAAATAACTACACCTAATTTTTCTAACTCACTTTTAGCATCACGCAAACCACAGGCTTGAGTTGTACAGCCCGGCGTTAATGCTTTTGGGTAAAAATATACGAGTACTTTTTTACCTTTGAAATCGCTGAGTGAAACAGGTTGATTGTCTTGATTTAAAAGTGTGAATTGTGGTGCTAAATCACCCACTTGTAATGTTTTCATAAAAAATCCTTAAAAATGTGAAAAATGATTTGTAAATTCAAACTATTTTAGCGATTATAACCAAGTATTTTCAAATATTATTGTTAAATGCAGAATAGATGTAAATGGAGAACTTATGACTACGCAAACCCCTTTATTTTCAGGCAGTATTGTTGCTTTAGTAACTCCGATGGATAACCACGGAAACATTGATTTTGAAACATTAAAAAAACTCATTGAATTTCATATTGATGCTGGTACTGATTCGATTGTATCTGTAGGCACAACAGGAGAATCTGCGACATTAAGCATTGAAGAAAATGTGAAGGTGATAGAAAAGACAGTTGAGTTAGCGAAAGGTCGCATCCCAATTATCGCAGGCACTGGTGCAAATGCAACAAGCGAAGCTATCGTGATGACAAAATTATTGCGTGATAGTGGTGTGGCGGGTTGTTTATCTGTTGTGCCTTATTACAATAAGCCGACGCAAGAAGGTATGTACCAACATTTTAAAGCGATTGCAGAATGCACAGATTTACCTCAACTTCTTTATAACGTACCGGGTCGTACCGGTAGTGATATGAAACCTGAAACCGTAGCACGCTTGTCTCAAATTGAGAATATTGTAGGGATTAAAGAGGCAACAGGCGATTTAACTCGTATCACTGCGATTAAAGAATTAGCTGGTAAAGATTTCATTATATTAAGTGGTGATGATGCAACAGGTTTAGAAGCGATGAAATTAGGCGCAGAGGGTGTTATTTCTGTAACAAATAACCTTGCAGCAAAAGATATGGCGGCAATGTGTCGTTATGCTTTAGCGAGTAATTTCGCAAAAGCGGAAGAAATTAATGCCCGCTTAATGCGTTTACACCAAGATTTATTTATTGAATCAAACCCAATCCCGGTCAAATGGGCAGCGTATCGTTTAGGTTTAATTAAGACTCCACACTTACGTTTACCACTCACTGTGTTAAGCGAAAGTGCACAAGTCAAAGTAGAAGAAGCATTAAAAGTTGCAGGATTAATTTAATGAATTAAAGGGTTGTTTTTACAGCCCTTTAAACTTTCAGCTCTTTTATTTGTCAAAGAGCGGTCATTATTCTAATTATTTTTTATTGAAAGGATTTAAGGAATGAAAAAAATCGTACTGAGTTTAGTCGCAGCTACATTGTTATCGGCATGTTCAAATAGCGTGGAAAAAATGCAGACGGCTAATGACACTTATCAAAATTCTGATCGTGAAATACCGAGCTTTTCTCCTTTAGCAAGTGGTGGTGTAACATTGCCGCAAGCTGATCCGACTTATGAACTTCCTCAGCTTAATGCGAAAAAAGAACGCGTGGATATTCGTCCGCCTTCAACACCATTAGCGATTATCAAAAACTCTTTAACACAATTTGATGGCGAACGTGCATTGATTGTTTATACGGATGCACAAGCAGAACTTTATAACCTCAAACAAATTGAGCGCTTATTGAAAGAAGAAGGCACAAATTCGACTTTAAATGGTGCAGAATTAATCAGTGACTGGGCGCCAACAGATCGTGCAGATGATAAAGCCAATACAGAGATCCGTTATAAAATTGAACAAGTTACAGCGCAAGATGCGAGTGCGTTGGCTGTTTCTGTCGAACAAATGCGTCGTGATGGTGTGATTTACACACCAAATCAAGCAGATAAACAGCGTTATGCATCAGATCGTTTAAATCGTTTTGTTGCTGCGCTTACTAACGCTTATAACAAGCAACAACAAGATTTAAATAATGCCTCGGCAGGACCTTTCCAATCAGGTTTAATTACTGATACGAACGGTAGAATGGCATTAGGTATGGATTCAAGTTTTGGTCAAGCATGGCAACGTTTAGGTTCGGTTTTACCGAAATTAGGCTTTAAAGCCACATCGGAATCTGCTGGACGTGGTTATCGCGAGTTAAAATATAAACCATTGGATAAACAAGAGTGGCTACGTTTAGGTCTGAATCCGCCTAATCTAGAAAAAGGTGTTTACCAAATGCAAATCTCCGCAGTAGGTAAACAAAGTGCGGTCGTGATCACTGATGAAGATGGCAAGGCATTACCAAATGAAGCCGCTCAATCCCTCTATTCCGCGCTAGGTGTGTTACTTGCGCAATAATATAATAAGTCGATAAATAAAAAGTGCGGTTCAATTTGATCTGCACCCCAAAAGTTGGACTAAACAACCAACAATTGAGGTGCAGATTTTTTTATGGGTAAACACTACACAACAGAATTTAAATTACAGGTTCTTCAACCTATCCTAAAAGGGAAAATGAGCATTAGAGAGGCCGCTCGTTTTTACAATATCCCCTCTGACACATTAGTTGGAACCTGGTTGAAACGCTTTGAAAAAAGTGGCATAAAAGGACTTATTCCTTATAAACCATCAGGACGACCGCCAATGAAACCTAAATATGCCAGAATGCCTCCTCCACCTAAAACAGAAGAAGACCGCTTACGTCTGAGAATTTTACAGCTTGAAGCGGAGGTCGCTTACCTAAAGGAGTTGAGAAAGCTCAGACTTCAGGAGGAAGCC
>NZ_LZOZ01000017.1 GCF_001679485.1 Haemophilus sp. CCUG 60358 | reverse complement strand
GCATAAAAGGACTTATTCCTTATAAACCATCAGGACGACCGCCAATGAAACCTAAATATGCCAGAATGCCTCCTCCACCTAAAACAGAAGAAGACCGCTTACGTCTGAGAATTTTACAGCTTGAAGCGGAGGTCGCTTACCTAAAGGAGTTGAGAAAGCTCAGACTTCAGGAGGAAGCCAGGCAGCGGAAGTTATCCAAAAGTTAAGAGACCATTATCCCCTAAAATATCTATTAGGTATTGCAGGCTTAGCGCGAAGTACGTTTTTTGCTCGATGCCAGGTTAAACCAGATAAGGATAAAGGGCTTAAAGCCGCGATTATTCACATTAAAGCAAAGCATCCCGATTATGGTTACCGACGGGTTCACACCTGTTTACCAGGCGTGAATCATAAGAAAATCCAACGTTTAATGCGAGAGCTTGAACTTCAAGTGCGGGTAAGAAAAAGCAAAAAATTGACGACTTATCGAGGTACGCTGGGGCCTATAGCTCCGAATCGTCTTGAGCGTGATTTTACGGCTACCAAGCCGAATCAAAAGTGGGTAACGGATGTGACCGAGTTTAAAGCAAAAGATGGCAATAAAGTCTACTTATCCCCAATATTAGATTTATTTAACAATGAGATAATCTCATATACTCTCAGTTATTCCCCAAACTGGGCGCAGGTGGAGAAGATGTTAAAGCTGGCGGTTAAACGATTAGATAAAACAAGTGGTAGCATTTTACATTCAGACCAAGGCTGGCAATATCAGATGGCGGCTTATCGTCAAATTCTTGCTGAGCACGGCATCATACAAAGTATGTCAAGGAAAGGAAACTGTTTGGATAATGCCGCGATGGAGAGTTTCTTTGGACGATTAAAAACGGAATGCTTTTATAGTCGGGAATTTAATACGCGAGAGGAGATAGTTAATGCGGTAAGGGATTATTTGGATTACTATAATCATCGACGGATTCAACTAAAATTAAAAGGACTGAGTCCGATACAATATCGTCGTCAGTCCTCATGTGAATAGTCCAGATTTTTGGGGTCAGATCAAAATTGACCGCTCTTTTTTATGTTGAAATGAACAGAAATAAAAAAGGCTGACATGAATCAGCCTCAAAGCTCTTATTGGTTAAAGGTATTACATACAGAAGGGTTGGCGCTTTGTAAGCCTTTTCTGAACCATTCTAGACGCTGTGCAGATGTACCGTGAGTGAAGCTATCCGGTACCACATAACCTTGGCTGCGTTTTTGTAAACGGTCATCGCCCACAGCTTCTGCTGCATTAAATGCTTTTTCTTCATCGCCGCGTTCAAATAAACCACTTTTCACTGCTTGGCTCGCCCAAACACCAGCAAAACAGTCAGCTTGAAGTTCTAATTGAACAGAAAGTTGATTTGCCGTTTTACGATCGCTGCTTTGTTGTGCACGATTTACTTGTGGCAGAATGCCGAGCATATTTTGCACGTGGTGACCGACTTCGTGTGCAATTACATAAGCAAAGGCTGAATCGCCTGCTGCACCCAGTTTATTTTTCATTTCATTATAGAATGATAAATCAAGATAAACTTTACGATCGCTTGGGCAGTAGAACGGGCCCATTGCAGATTGACCGGTACCACAAGCAGTTGGCGTTACACCATTGTAAAGTACCATGGTTGGCTCGCTATAGGTTTTACCCATTTGTCTAAAATATTGTCCCCAAACGGTTTCAGTATCCGCTAATACAACTTTAGAAAGACTCGCAAGCTGCTGTTCTTCTTGGGTTTCTAATCGTTGAGAGCTTTGTCCTGAAAAATCCGGTGTGCCCACTAAGCCTGAAAGATCGACGCCATAATAAGCACCAACTAATAAGATGATAATACCGAAAACACCAGTCCCTCTTCCGCCACCGAAGTTACCGCCGCCAGAGCCACGTCTATCTTCAATATTTGAGCTTTCTTTACGACCTTGCCAACGCATAATTTGTCCTTTCTGAGTGAGTAAATTAAAAATCGGCGTATTCTATCAAAGTGCGGTCAATTTTAGATCTGTTTTCTTGAAATATTTACATAGCTTTACACTCTGATTTATAGACTTCTTAAGGGAATTTCAGTATCGTAATAATCCCTTAAACAAACATACAAAAGGAACTTTAAAATGGGTTTATTTGATTTTGTCAGTGACATTGGTAAGAAAGTTTTCTCTAAAGAAGAAGAGGCGTCTAAAGCAGTGACTCAACACATCGCAGAAGACAATCCAGGCGTGGAAAACTTATCTGTTACCGTTGAAAATGGTGTAGCAAATATCCAAGGTGTGGCATCAACTGCAGCGGCATTAGAAAAAGCAGTATTAATGGCGGGTAACATTCAAGGTATCCACTCAGTAACAAGCGATGCAAGCATCAATAACGGTGAAACCTTAGGCAGTGATGAAACATTCTATGTAATCCAAAAAGGTGACACCTTGTGGAAAATCGCTGAGAAAGCTTACGGAAATGGCGCGAAATATACCGCTATCGTTGAAGCGAACAAAGAAGTGATTAAAGACGCGGATAAGATTTTCCCAGGTCAAAAAATTCGTTTACCGAAAGGTTTATAATTCGATAAAAAGTGCGGTTATTTTTGACCGCACTTTTTTCTTTATCAAAAATTGTTGATAAATTGTGCAATTTTAGCCGGTTTTCTATTGAATTTTCCGGTTTCTATCGACTGTTTGATTTTCTTTCGCTATAATTTGGTGGTTTTTTATTTTTACAAACAATAACGTGTTCGGTGTGGTTTTTACCGAGTGCAACATTAATTGAGGTTACAAATGTCATTAAATATTGAAACAACTCAAGGTTTAGAGCGTCGTGTGACGATCACCGTTCCAGCTGAAGCTGTAGAAAAAGCAACTCGTGAAGAATTCAAACGTGCAGCAAAAAATGTACGTGTTGATGGTTTCCGTAAAGGTCACGTGCCAGCGCACATCATTGAACAACGTTTTGGCGCATCAATCCGTCAAGATGTATTAAACGATTTATTACCACGTCATTTCTTTGACGCAGTAATCGCTGAGAAAATCAACATCGCAGGTCGTCCAACTTTCGCTATCGAAACGTTCGAACCAGGTAAAGATTTATCATTCACTGCAACTTTCGAAGTGTATCCAGAAGTTGAATTAAAAGGCTTAGAAAACATCAAAGTTGAGAAACCAACTGTTGAAATCACTGAAGCTGATATCGATAAAATGATCGATGTATTACGTAAACAACAAGCAACTTGGGTTGAAAGCAAAGCAGCAGCGAAAGCAGATTCACGCGTAACAATCGACTTCGTTGGTTCAGTAGATGGCGAAGAATTCGAAGGCGGTAAAGCAACTGATTTCGTTCTATTCATGGGCCAAGGCCGCATGATTCCTGGTTTTGAAGAGGGCATTGTAGGCCACAAAGCAGGCGAACAATTCGATATCAATGTGACTTTCCCAGCGGAATACCATTCTGAAAACTTAAAAGGTAAAGATGCAAAATTTGCGATCACCTTGAAAAAAGTAGAAGAAATGGAATTACCAGAATTAACAGATGAGTTCGTTGCTAAATTTGGTCCAAACACCAAAACTGTGGCAGATTTACGTGCAGAAATCCGTAAAAACATGGAACGTGAATTGAAAAACGCATTAGTTTCTCGCGTTAAACAACAAGTCATCAACGGTTTAATCGAACAAAACCCAATTGATGTTCCAGCTTCTGCAGTAGAAGAAGAAATCAATGTGTTACGTAACCAAGCAGCACAACGCTTCGGTGGCAATGCACAACAAGCTGCACAATTACCACGTGAATTATTTGAAGCTGATGCAAAACGTCGTGTTCAAGTCGGTTTATTATTCTCTGAAGTGATCAAATCAAACGAATTGAAAGCGGATGAAGAACGTGCGAAAGCAATGATCGCGGATATCGCTTCTGCTTACGAACAACCAGCTGAAGTAGTTGAATATTACAGCAAAAATGAAGAGTTAATGAACAACATTCGCAATGTAGTATTAGAAGAACAAGCAGTTGATGCCGTTCTTGCTAAAGCTCAAGTTACTGAAAAAGCATCTTCATTTGATGAGATCATGAATCCACAAGCATAATAATTGATAGAACGTGAATTAAATTCATAGGTATATCATCGAGAAGTGCGGTTGTTTTTTTCAATGAAAAGCGACCGCATTTTGTTTTTACTGATTTTCGGGTAGAATATTGCCCGATTTTTTAGCACATATTTAGGGGCAAAAATGAGTGTAATTCCTATGGTTGTCGAACAAACCTCTCGTGGTGAACGTTCGTACGACATTTATTCCCGCCTATTAAAAGAGCGCGTGATCTTCTTGAGTGGTGAAGTGGAAGATCGTATGGCAAATTTGATCGTGGCACAGCTACTTTTCTTAGAATCAGAAGATCCGAAAAAAGACATCAATATTTATATTAACTCACCAGGCGGTTCGGTGACTGCGGGTATGGCAATTTACGATACCATGCAATTTATTAAACCGGATGTGCGTACTCTTTGCATTGGCCAAGCTTGTTCAATGGGCGCATTTTTACTTGCAGGAGGTGCAGCAGGAAAACGAGCTGCATTACCGAATGCACGAGTGATGATTCACCAACCATTAGGTGGTTTCCGTGGACAAGCATCAGATATTCAGATCCACGCGCAAGAAATTTTAAAAATTAAACAAACCTTAAACGAGCGTCTTGCTTTCCATACAGGTCAAAGCATCGAGCGTATCGAAAAAGACACCGATCGTGACAACTTTATGTCGGCAGAAGAAGCAAAAGCTTACGGCTTAGTGGACGATGTGTTGATTAAACGTTAAGGATTTAACATGACAACAAATGATAACGATCTTCACTGTTCTTTCTGCGGAAGAGAAAAAAGTGAAGTAGGTAAATTAATTGCGGGTACAGATGGTTATATTTGTAATGAGTGTATCGAGCTTTGCCACAGTATGTTGGAAGACAGTGGGGAAATCGAAACACCTAGCGAACTGGCCGTTGAAGAAAAATTACCGACACCGCACGAAATTCGTGCGCACTTAGATGATTATGTGATTGGGCAAGATTATGCGAAAAAAGTCTTGTCAGTGGCTGTTTACAATCACTATAAACGCTTACGCACGAACCACCAAAGCAATGATGTGGAATTAGGTAAAAGTAATATCTTGTTAATCGGTCCAACAGGTAGCGGTAAAACCTTATTAGCTCAAACTTTAGCGCGTCGTTTAAATGTACCTTTTGCTATGGCCGATGCGACGACGTTAACTGAAGCCGGTTATGTGGGCGAAGACGTGGAAAATGTGCTGCAAAAATTATTGCAAAACTGCGATTACGATACGAAAAAAGCAGAGCAGGGCATTATCTATATTGATGAAATTGATAAAATCAGCCGTAAATCAGAAGGCGCGTCTATTACTCGCGATGTGTCTGGTGAAGGTGTGCAACAGGCCTTATTAAAATTAATTGAAGGCACTATCGCATCTGTACCACCACAAGGTGGACGTAAACACCCTCAACAAGAAATGTTGAAAGTGGATACCTCAAAAATCCTCTTTATTTGTGGTGGAGCATTTGCTGGCTTAGATAAAATTATCGGTAAGCGTACACAAACTGATACCGGGATTGGTTTTGATGCAAAAGTAGAGAAAGAAGAAGACAAAGAAAATCTTTCTGAATTATTCCGTCAAGTTGAGCCGGATGATTTAATGAAATTTGGTTTGATTCCAGAATTTATTGGTCGTCTTCCAATGATTGCGCCATTAAGCGAATTAGATGAAGAAGCGTTGATTCAGATTCTTACTCAACCGAAAAATGCACTGACCAAACAATATCAAGCATTATTTGGCTTAGAAGATGTGGAACTTGAATTCACGCCGGAAGCATTAAAAGCAATGGCGAAAAAAGCCCTTGAACGTAAAACCGGTGCGCGTGGTTTACGCTCAATCGTTGAGGCTGTATTGTTAGATACGATGTATGATTTACCTTCAATCGAAAACTTGCAAAAAGTGATTGTGGATGAAGAAACCATCGTTGATAACAAACCACCAAAGCTCGAATATAAAAACTAATAGAAAGTGCGGTTGTTTTTTATAATATTTTTCATAGGCAATCCCGAAAGAAAATGCTACAATCGCACGTTCTGAAATTAATCTAAAAATTATTTATCCCTTATTTTATACGGATTCACTTATGGCAACTGAAATTGTTGAGAAAAAGAAACACGACCAAGAACAAGTCGTAGAAGGAAAATCAAAAGGCTTAAACACTCTTCTTTGGATTCTTTCTGTGGCATTTTTTACTGCTGCAGCGATTGGTAACGTTTATTTTAAAGACGCCTTCTCTTTACCTGTACGTGTAGTTGGCGTAGTTGTCGCTTTATTAATTGCCTTTGGTTTAGCTGCAATTACTAACCAAGGTACAAAAGCTCGTACATTCTTTAGCGAAGCAAAAGTTGAAGGTCGTAAAGTGGTATGGCCAACTCGTGCAGAAACACGTCAAACAACTTTAATCGTTATTGGGGTAACCGTGCTTACCTCTTTATTCTTCTGGGCAATTGATTCAATTATCATTGCATTGATTAACTTCTTAACTGATTTGAGATTCTAAAATGAGCGAAACTGAAAACGTATCCAAAAAACGTTGGTATGTATTGCAAGCATTCTCAGGTTTTGAGAGTCGTGTAGCAATCACATTGCGTGAATATATCAAACAACAACAAATGGAAGATCAGTTTGGTGAAGTATTAGTGCCGACTGAAGAAGTCGTTGAAAACGTAGCAGGTAAACGTCGTAAAAGCGAACGTAAATTCTTCCCTGGCTATGTATTAGTTGAAATGGCAATGAATGATGACACATGGCACTTAGTAAAAAGCGTACCACGTGTAATGGGCTTTATCGGTGGTACACCAGATAAGCCAGCGCCAATTTCTAAACGTGAAGCAGATTTAATTTTAAATCGTTTAGAGCAAAGTGCTGAAAAACCACGTCATCGTAAAGAATATCAACCAGGTGAAGAAGTACGTGTGACAGAAGGTCCATTTGCTGACTTTAATGGTACGGTTGAAGAAGTGGATTACGAAAAAGGCCGCTTAAAAGTGTCTGTATCTATCTTTGGTCGTGCAACACCAGTTGAGCTTGAATTTGGTCAAGTGGAAAAAACACGTTAATTTCCCTTTTCCAAAATAAGAAATTTAATGGCCGCACTTAAAAAATAAAGTGCGGTTGTTTTTCGAGTAGTTTTTCTGCTTGAAATTTCGAGGCTGATTAATTAAAATACAGCCTTTCATTAACAGGGGAGCCGATTTCGGCGTTATCACCCATTTAGAGGAAACTAAAAAATGGCAAAAAAAGTCCAAGCATACGTTAAGTTGCAAGTTGCAGCTGGTATGGCAAACCCATCACCACCAGTTGGTCCTGCATTAGGTCAACAAGGTGTGAACATCATGGAATTCTGTAAAGCATTCAACGCTCGTACTGAGAGCTTAGAAAAAGGTTTACCAATTCCAGTTGTTATCACTGTATATGCAGACCGTTCATTCACTTTCATTACTAAAACTCCACCAGCAGCAGTATTATTGAAAAAAGCTGCAGGTATCAAATCTGGTTCTGGTAAACCGAACAAAGATAAAGTGGGTAAAGTAACTTTAGATCAAGTTCGTCAAATCGCTGAAACTAAAGCAGCAGATATGACTGGCGCGACTATCGAAACTAAAATGAAATCAATTGCTGGTACTGCTCGCTCAATGGGCTTAGTGGTGGAGGAATAATACGATGGCTAAATTGACTAAAAAAATGAAAGCAATCAAAGCTGGCGTAGATTCTACTAAAGCATACGAAATCAACGAAGCAATCGCGTTATTAAAACAATTCGCAACAGCTAAATTCGTTGAAAGTGTTGACGTTGCAGTAAACTTAGGTATCGATCCTCGTAAATCAGACCAAAACGTTCGTGGTGCAACTGTATTACCACACGGTACTGGTCGTGAAGTACGCGTAGCTGTGTTCACCCAAGGTGCTAACGCAGATGCAGCTAAAGAAGCTGGCGCTGATTTAGTCGGTATGGAAGATTTAGCAGAGCAAATCAAAAAAGGCGAAATGAACTTTGACGTTGTTATCGCTTCTCCTGATGCAATGCGTGTTGTTGGTCAATTAGGTCAAGTATTAGGCCCACGTGGTTTAATGCCAAACCCTAAAGTTGGTACCGTAACACCAAACGTTGCTGAAGCAGTTAAAAATGCTAAATCTGGTCAGATCCGTTATCGTAACGATAAAAACGGTATCATCCACACAACAATTGGTAAAGCAAACTTCTCTGAAGTTCAATTAAAAGAAAACCTTCAAGCATTATTGGCTGCTTTAAACAAAGCAAAACCAACTACTGCAAAAGGTATCTTTATCAAGAAAGTAAGCATCTCTACAACTATGGGTGCTGGTGTGGCTGTTGATCAAGCTTCACTATAATTAAGCGTTAAAACTTAATTCAAATTAACCGCACTTTGGGTAACTGAAGTGCGGTTATTTTTTTGTGTTCTTTTCAATAAAGTGAAATATTGAGAATATAAAAAGAGCGGTCAAATTCTATTGTATTTTGAATTTGACCGCTCTTTTTTATGAGAGATTACTTCGCTAAAGCGAAAATTGCTTTAATAGCTTCTTTGGTGTAAATCTTATCCATTTTCGCCTTAATCGCAGTTTGAACCGCATTTCCAACAATTTCAGATAAGGTTTTATCATCAATGCCAAGTTGCTCAAGACGAGTTGGTGTGCCGATTTTATCAAACCAAGCTTTTAAGGCTTGAATACCATCTTCAGCCTTATCTAAGCCAAATATTTCTTTAGCAAAGCGTTTGAATTGAGTAGGTCTTTGAGATTGATACCATTGCATCCACGCAGGCATAATTACGGAAAGGCCAGCACCATGTGGCACATCTGAAATCGCACTCATGGAATGCTCAATCATATGATTTGGGAAACCGTAAGGTGAGATACCTAAATGAGTTAAACCATTCAACGCAAGTGTAGCCGCCCAGGCAAATTCACCACGAGCATTGAGATCTTGTGGATCATTGAGCAAGATTTCAGTCGTACGAATAACAGTTTTAATATTGCTTTCTACTAAGAAATCAATAATTTCAGGACGATATTCAGCTGTGAAATAGGCTTCAATAGAATGAGCAATAATATCTGCGGCAGAATACACTAAATAATCACGACTGACGGTCGCTTGCAATTTCGGGTTAATGACAGATACTTTTGGGAATAAATGATTGCTGTGAATTGAATATTTTTGCTGTGTTTCTTCATTGGTAATGACGGCTCCCCAGTTCATTTCACTGCCTGTTGCCGCAAGGGTGATTACATCAAAAATCATCAACGCTTTTTGCACCGGTGTACCTTTAAAAAAGTCCCAAGTATCACCCTCATAGCACGCACCAGCCGCGATCGCTTTCGCACTATCAAGGCAAGAGCCACCACCGATACTCAACACGCTATCTGCACCAAAGGCTTTTGCCATTGCAACGGCTTCACGGACTTTGTTGATTGTCGGGTTACTTTTTACCCCGCCACATTCAACGTATTCAATACCATGCTCACGTAAACTTTTAGCCACATCTTCAAATAAGCCGGAATGTTTGATTCGCTCACTGCCATAGATAATTAAGGCCTTTTTTGCACCGTATTCGTGCATATATTTACCCATCTCTTTTTCTTTATCGAGACCAAATTCAATGCGAGTAGGGTTTTGAAAACTAAATGGATACATATTTATCTCCTTATTATCTGTTAAGTGCGGTCAGTTTTTGCGTTGTTTTTATTCCACAAAGTAATGCGGAATGAAGTGGCTATCATTGCCGGTAACTGGGGTAAAATCTTCTCTTAATCCGATGCCGCATGCCACATCACCCACTACCCAAGAACCAATCATAGGGTACATGCCATCAAAATTTGGCAGTTCAAATTTTTGTTGATAAATGTAACCTGCTTGATCGTAAAAAGCAGAATGTTCACTGCCTTTAGCGGCAAATTCCAGACCATTACGTTTTTCATAGTAAGAAACATTGGCGCCCTCACGACCTAACGTTGGTTTTTTCACCCATATTGATTGGCGATCAGTAATATCATGTTTACTAAAGTAAGCAGGTAGTAATAATGGGTGATTTGGGTGCTTTTGCCACAATTTCGCTAATAGCACTTTATTGCTTAATAGTAATTTCCACGCAGGTTCAATAAAAGTGGTGGATGAATTAAGCATGTGTGGTGCATATTCGGTGGTAGTCATCCATTCAAGCGGATAGAGCTTAAATAAACAATCAATAGGTTGATTATTCAGATCGAGGAATTGTTGACTGTCTTTATCGTAGCCCACATCTTCAATGGCAAGCTGATGAATATGCCAACCTGCGTTGTAAGCCACATCCGCTAGGTAATCGATATTGCCCCAATCTTCACGGCCCGCTTCTTGCATAGCACTAAAATGGAAATCGTTTAGCCCTGTTTGCTGTTGAATAAACTGAAAGCGATTGAGCAATTCTTCATGAATCCAATTAAATTGGTCACGATGCGCTAAGCCTTCAATTTGCTCTAACCATTGCCATTGCACCACAGCAGCTTCAAGCAGGGAAGTAGGGGTGTCGGCATTGTATTCAAACATTTTGAGGTTTTCACCGTCATAACCAAAATCAAAACGACCATATAAGTGCGGTACGTTTTTAGCCCATGTTTGTTCAATCAGATTTTTCTGTAAATCGGTGAAGCGATAATGGGTATAATCACCTTGTTTAATTTCATCGGCAACAAAATCCATACACATTGCATGTAATTCGTTGGTGGCATCTTCAATACGATCGATCTCCGCTAGGGTAAATTCATACGCCACATTGTCCGACCAATAATGGGAGCCATCAGAGGAAGGCAGATTATAGTAATCAAAGCCCACATCTAATAATTGTTGCACCATATTGGGGCGAGTAGGAAAGCCCGTGATTCGTTTCATATTTAACCGCCTGAGCTACGGTTACTGCTTGAGTTTGAGCTTTTAAAGCCACCGCGTGAAACTGGTTTGCTGTAAGTGCTACCCGCATTGCCTTTTACTAATACAGGCTTACCGACAGAACGATTAGTTTGCGGTTGGATAACTTGCCCCGTTGGTGTTGAAACGGCGCTATTGCTTGGATTGTAACTAGGGCCTAAAAATGAGCCCATCGTACGCGCGATCATATAGCCCATTGCTGCACCTGCAATCGCACTACCCATACTGCCGTGTCCTTCTCCTGTTGCAGAACTCGTGTGGCTTGTTCCCTCAGCGCTACTTGAATTGCCAGAGTGAGTTGCTCCATCTGGATTTAAGGTTTGTTTAATGGTCTGATTGTCTTCTGACCATTCACTATTATTGCTTGGACGAGTATTTAAATTGCCTGATAGAGAGGAGCCAGATCCACTATGTGCAGTTGTACCGCTGTTATTTTCATTAGATTGGTCAGCTTCGCATAATTCAATTTTTTTCCAATCGGCTAAACAATCCTCAAGGCTGTTATAAACATCTCGTTGAACTTGCTCTTCTGAGCAACCTCCTAATAAAGCCACAATGGAAAGGCTGACGAGAACTTGATTTTTCTTTTTCATCATAGGGTTAAAGTGTTAATAATTCAGTTAAATGATTGATTTCTAATGTAGGCAAAACACTTGCTTCAGTAAATGAATTGAGATCTTTGCCTGATAAATTAATCCATACTGCTTGGCAGCCGGCTTGAATGGCGCCTTGAATATCCGTGGTTAAGTTATCACCAATATGTAAAATTTCACTCGGTTTTATGCCAAAATGATCGGCGGTTTGGTGGAACAAATCTTGATGAGGTTTCGCTCTGCCTTGTTCTCCCCCACGTAAACTCAGTTGAAAGTGTTCAAATCCAATACGTGTTGCAATCACATTACCATTGGTAATCACGCTAAGCGGGTAGCGATCTTTAAGTTGGTTTAATACTTCAATGCTTTCAGTGGGAACATCAATTTTATGTCGCCATTCAATAAATTCTTCCATAGCGATGGCCAAAGTGCGGTCAATTTCAACCGCACTTTTACTATGATGCGCCAGTAAGTGCCGTAACGTTTCGACTCGCCAGGCGATCACATCTTCAGCAATCAAGGGATCTTTCTCCGCCAGTTGCCATTTCCATTCTCGCCAATATACTGAGGTAAGATCGGTCAGTTGTGCGTGTTCTTGTACACATTGAAGAAAGCGTTCTTCGGCCAAACGTATGACATCACTATTATCGTAAAGGGTGTCATCAAGATCAAAACTCATAACCTTGAAAGGCTGAAGACCGCGGTAAAATCGCATAGTTAATCCTATTTAATGGTATTGACACCAAGCCATGCTGTCGCACGTTCATTGGTGATTTCTTCGTGTGTCCACATGCTCATTAAGTCAGGCTGAGGATGCTTGTTAGTGTTATAGCCGATCAAATGGGCAAAATCAAATACGGCATGCGGATAGCCATTAATGAGCAATAAGGCTAAATAACCACTTTCATCCCAGCAGATTTCTAATTTACGTGCTTCGTGGTGATTGCGAGTGTTATCGACGTTATAAACATGTAAGCAATCGACAACAGGCTGCGCATTTTGACGCATATCTAACGCATAAAAATAGCCCGTTTCACCGTCATCTTCAAACATTACCGCTAGATGATCATGCACAGTCGAGTGTGTGCCGACTTGTTTTGGTTGACCGAGAAAGAGTTGATCTTCGAGGGTTAAATGTAACATTTTCTTTCCTTTAAATATTAGATAGAAAAACACCGCACTTTTGTGCAAAGTGCGGTGAGATTTTACAGTAAATTCAGCGTGAATTACGCTTGACCTTTAACCGCTTTTAAACCTAAGAATGGTGCTTTGTCACCTAATGCTTCTTCGATACGGATTAATTGGTTGTATTTTGCAATACGGTCAGAACGGCTCATAGAACCAGTTTTGATTTGACCTGCTGCTGTACCAACCGCTAAATCAGCGATAGTCGCATCTTCAGTTTCACCTGAACGGTGAGAGATTACAGCGGTGTAACCTGCATCTTTAGCCATTTTGATTGCTGCTAAAGTTTCAGTTAAAGAACCGATTTGGTTGAATTTGATTAAGATAGAGTTTGCGATACCTTTTTCGATACCTTCTTTTAAGATTTTGGTGTTAGTTACGAATAAGTCGTCGCCCACTAATTGAACGCGGTCGCCTAACACTTTAGTTTGATATGCAAAACCTTCCCAGTCAGATTCATCTTGACCATCTTCGATAGACACGATTGGGTATTGTTTAGTTAATTCTTCAAGATAGTGTGTGAACTCTTGAGAAGTGAATGAACGGCCTTCGCCTTTCATTTCGTATTTGCCGGTTTCTTTGTTGTAGAACTCAGAAGATGCGCAGTCCATTGCTAAAGTAACGTCTTTACCTAATACATAGCCTGCTTTTTCTACAGCTTCTTTGATACATGCTAAAGCGTCAGCGTTAGATGCTAGGTTAGGCGCGAAACCACCTTCATCACCTACAGCCGTGCTCATGCCTTTAGATTTTAATACTTTTGCAAGGTTGTGGAATACTTCAGCACCGATACGAAGTGCTTCACGTAACGTTTTCGCACCAACTGGTTGAATCATGAATTCTTGAATATCAACGTTGTTATCTGCGTGTTCACCACCGTTGATGATGTTCATCATTGGTAATGGCATAGAGTAAACGCCTGGCGTGCCGTTAAGTTCTGCGATGTAAGCGTAAAGAGGTAAACCTTTAGACGCTGCTGCTGCTTTTGCGTTTGCTAAAGATACCGCTAAGATTGCGTTTGCACCGAAGTTAGATTTGTTTTCAGTACCATCTAAATCGATCATGATTTGGTCGATTTCAGCTTGGTTAGACGCTTCTTTACCCACTAATGCATCTGCGATAGGACCGTTTACAGCCGCAACCGCTTTTAATACACCTTTACCTAAGAAACGAGATTTGTCGCCGTCACGTAATTCTAATGCTTCACGAGAACCAGTAGATGCACCTGATGGAGCAGCTGCTAAACCAACGAAACCACCTTCAAGATGAACTTCAGCTTCTACAGTTGGGTTACCACGAGAGTCGATGATTTCACGACCAATGACTTTAACGATTTTTGCCATTTTGTTTTCCTCTGTTTAAAGTTAATTAAAATTAGTTAGGCGAACCTAAAACGGGAATATAATAAAGCAAATTTAGAAATTTGTCTTGGAAAAATGACCGCACTTTGATCTGTATCTTATTTTTCAATCAAGTGCGGTAAGTTTTTATCTCTTTTTCGCCAATTATTTCTTTTATTTCAGTGGAATTGCCTTCAAAAGTTGGTTAAAGTTGCACGAAATTTCGTATTATTTTACGACGAATTATTTATTCTTAATTGAGACTTTCTTGCATTGAAAAAGGAATCATTATGTCTCTTTCGACTTTTTTTCAGCAAACCAAAACACGAATAAAATCAGCGATATCAACTCATCCGATTGAAATCTTCATGATTGCTACGTTTGCTCTTGGGATTTGGTTTGTGGATATGAATTCAGAAAAAGATCATTTAGCTTATTGGCTATTTGAGCCGATGCTGTTTGCCTTTATTTATTTATCTCGCCCTTATGCCTGGTATCGCTTTTCGTGGATTGTGCCGCTTATTGCTGTTTTCACCATTTGGCAAGTGAATGATAATGCTGATTTTTATGCTTATAGTCCTAAGTTTTGGGGTGCTCAATTTATTGTATTATTGATATTATGTGGCTTTCCATTTGTCAGAAACAATCAAGCCTTTACTTATCGTAATTTTACGACGCTATATTACATCACGTCATCCATTGCTGGCTGGGGGCTCGTCTCTGGTTTGGTCGCTGCAATTTTGGCTTCAATCAGTGCATTATTTAACATTGATTTTAATGAATGGTTTCAAAAGCATCTTTATTCCTCAATTACCGCATTTTGCCTTCCTTTATTCTTTTTGGTCTTTCAACAGCGCCAAGAAAATACAGAGATGACGCTAAATCGTAGCGTTGAAATTTTAGTAAATTTTATCTTAGCGCCAGCCTTAATGATTTTTACTGTTCTACTTTATGCTTATGTGGGCAAAATTATCTTAGCAGGGGCGTTGCCAAAAGGAATGGTGTCGAATATTGCGTTGCCTTACTTAGTTGTAGGCTTAGGTGTTTACGCTTTACGTAGTATTAGTGTTAAAGCAAATTGGGACAGTTTCTTTAAGTTTTTCCCATACCTTTCCATTGTGCCAATTGTATTGTTATGGTTGGCAATTGACCGTCGAATTAGTGCCTATGCTTGGACTGAGCAACGGATTTATTTAGTGGCATTAGCCTCGGCGATTACGATTGCTTATGCTATTTTAATCATCCCTAAAATTCGTCAATATCGTTTGATTTCTGTCGTTGTAATAGCCGCAATTTTTGCCATGACTTGGGGGGTGAAACCAAAAGAAATCGCTTATCAAAGCCAAACGGAACGTTTTGAGCATTTACTCACAAAGCTTAATTTATCTGATGGGCAAGGAAAAATTCGTGATGATGTGGATTTTTTAAGTCGTTTAGAAGATATACCAGAAAACGAACGCCAAGATTGGAATGAATTAGATGATGTATCTGATTATTTAGTCCATCGTTTGGACTTAGGGCCTTATGACAGCTCTAATTATGAAGAGAAACGAAAAGCCTTTGTACAAAGATATGGTGAAAAAGCGAATGAACTGATTTCATTGGATGTTTATGAGCATTCTTTCCGTATCAATGATAGCGACATTATGGCTCTGCAAAATAGCCCGGTTAGAGAAGCTGAGTTTGAATGGTCATCAATTGATGTGAGTTCGTATAAAAAATGGATCCATGTGCCAGTCTATCAATTTTATCGTGCGGATGATAAAAGTTCGAAAACAGAAGAGAATGAGCCAAAAGAACGAGCCGAAGTTTGCTTTGTTGAAGAGCACGATAGATATTGTACTAATATGGATCAACACATTAAGAAAGTGTTTCAACAACATCACTTAGACTCAATGAAGAAACTGGCAGAATCAGATCTCAAACTCATCCGTAAAGACTTGCTAAAAATTGATGCACCAGGTTTTGCTATCTATTTAGGTTCACTTGAAATGCAATTTAGTCAAGAAAAGGGCTATCACTATAAGTCGCTAACCGTTGAAGCTATTTTTGATAAATAGGCTAGATGTGTAAAGTGCGGTGATGTTATTGCAAAAATTTGGCTAAAACTGACCGCACTTTGATATTAAATGAATAAAACTGCCCTAATTCTATTTAGATTGGGGGGCGTCGAGTAATAGAACTCAAAGCGTTATTGAACGCGTTGATATAAAAGTTTTTTCAATAATTGGATGCGTTGGTCTAAAATGCTGAACATCGTATGTCGATCTTCTCCAAATAATTAAATTTCACAAGTAGATTGAATCTTATCGTAAGCCAAAAATGCCATTTCAAACTCTTCTTTGCTGAGTTTAATGGATTTTTCGTGTAACGTTCGGCTTAGTAAGCTAACTTCTTTCGATGTTAAGTCAGGAAATAAATGACTTATCCATAGCTCTATAGAGTATTGAACAGACTCGCTAATTTTGTCATGTATTTTACTCGCTTGGCCTTGATGTATCCGATAAAACAATAAGGGTTCTGGTTAATTAGCAAATTTCCTTTGATGTAAGGCACATTGTACCCACATATGAAAATCGGGAGCTGTGGCTGTTTGGGCATAATTAATGGCGAGCTCTTT
This sequence comes from Haemophilus sp. CCUG 60358, assembly GCF_001679485.1. Lineage (GTDB taxonomy): Bacteria > Pseudomonadota > Gammaproteobacteria > Enterobacterales > Pasteurellaceae > Haemophilus_D. Next base: position 172,652 of record NZ_LZOZ01000017.1, on the reverse strand, counting down.
AATGCTCGAATGTCGCCACATCGTAGAGGGATTAATGATATTGTCGCGAGCTAAAGAAAAATATGCTTTTATATCTTTATCTAAAAGAGGAAGTGTACTCACTTTAGTCATTTTATCAGTTTGCCCATCATTAAAGAACAGAGCATTACTTCCTAAAATATCAATTTCGGGATGCTCGTCTAAATATTGAACTTGTTTTTCAAAACGATGTGTCACACAAATATCATCAGCATCCATACGTGCAACATATTCAACATTCATATAGTTAGGCATATCCATGACAAATTGCATTACAGCAGGCTCACCTTGGTTTTGTGGTAAATGGTAAACACGTAAGCGAGCATCTTTTGCTGCATAAGTTTCGAGAACCTTGCCTGTGTTATCGGTAGAAGCATCATTAACCGCAAGAATGCAAAAATCACTAAATGTTTGATTCAATAATGACTCTAAACATTCAGTGAGAAAATTTTCTGCATTGTATGCAGGTAACATTACTGCAAGTTTCATTTTTGGCTATCCATTATTAAATGAGTGAATAAGGCTCAGATGATATTATTCCTTATTAATACAAAATGCGGCCAAAAACACAAGAATTTTTGACCGCACTTGTTTATGGAATCATCAGTAAATTACTTTTCAGTTTTTAACTGATTTTCTCTGGCTGCTTTGACAAAGCCTTCAAATAATGGGTGGCCATCACGTGGTGTTGATGTAAATTCTGGGTGGAATTGACATGCCACAAACCATGGGTGGTTTGGTACTTCAATGATTTCCACTAATTTACAATCCGCAGATAAACCAGTTACTTTAAGGCCCGCTTTTTCAATTTGTGGAAGCAGGTTATTGTTCACTTCATAACGGTGACGGTGACGCTCTTCGATAGTTTCTTTGCCATATAATGCACGCGCTTTTGAGCCTTCAATTAAATGACATTGTTGCGCACCTAAACGCATCGTACCACCCAGATCTGAATTATCATCACGGGTTTCAATGTGGCCTTCCGCATCTTGCCATTCTGTAATTAAACCAACTACTGGTTGTTCGCAGTGACGATCAAATTCAGATGAGTTTGCTTTTTCAAGACCAGCAACGTTGCGCGCATATTCGATTAATGCAATTTGCATCCCTAAACAAATACCGAGGTAAGGAACATTGTTTTCACGGGCATATTTTGCGGTCAAAATTTTGCCTTCTACACCACGATAGCCAAAGCCGCCCGGTACTAAAATACCATCGACACCTTTTAATACATCAGTGCCTTTGGTTTCAACATCTTGAGAATCAATGTATTTGATATGCACGCTTAAACGGTTTTTCAAACCTGCGTGTTTTAAGGCTTCATTCACTGATTTATAAGCGTCTGGTAATTCAGTATATTTACCTACCATACCGATGGTCACATCGCCCACAGGGTTGGCTTCTTGATAAAGCACTTGTTCCCATTCAGAAAGATCGGCTTCAGGGCAGTCTAAGTGGAAACGTTGGCAGATGAATTCATCTAAACCTTGTGATTTCAATAACGCCGGAATTTGGTAGATCGAATTCACATCTTTTAATGAGATGACCGCACGTTCTGGTACGTTACAGAATAAGGCGATTTTTGCACGCTCGTTTGGTGGAATCATACGATCTGAACGGCAGATAAGCACATCTGGCTGAATACCAATCGAAAGTAATTCTTTTACAGAATGTTGAGTTGGTTTAGTTTTTACTTCGCCCGCAGTCGGGATGTATGGCACTAACGTTAAGTGCATAAAGAGAGTATTCTCACGACCTACTTGTACGGCAAGTTGACGAAGAGCTTCTAAGAATGGAAGTGATTCAATATCACCTACTGTTCCGCCTACTTCCACGATAACCACATCATGGCCTTGTGCGCCGGCAATCACGCGATCTTTGATCTCATTGGTGATGTGTGGGATAACTTGAATTGTCGCACCTAAATAATCACCACGACGCTCTTTGCGTAATACTTCAGAATAAATTTTACCTGTGGTGAAGTTGTTGCGTTTGGTCATTTTGGTACGAATAAAACGCTCGTAGTGACCTAAGTCTAAATCGGTTTCCGCCCCGTCTTGTGTCACGAACACTTCGCCGTGTTGGGTTGGGCTCATCGTACCCGGGTCCACGTTGATGTAAGGGTCTAATTTCATAATAGTCACGTTTAAGCCACGTGCTTCTAAAATTGCTGCCAATGATGCTGCAGCAATACCTTTACCTAACGATGAAACCACACCGCCTGTGACGAAAATATAATTTGTAGCCATAGTGAGAGACCTAATATGTTGGGATAAAAATGATTATAGCCAATCATCTTTTATGCAAATTTGTGCAGAATGCTGAAAAGTGCGGTCAAAAATAAAAGAAAAAGATGATTAGCTATCAAGACGGGAGGATAGTTTACAGGATTTGAGATTTTTATACAATCTTGTCTTGTCAGGAATGTATGAAAATTAAATGGCTTATCATATTCTCCATTCTACGATAGAATACGTTCAATTTTTTTAAAAGAAGAGAAGAATTTATGACAAATAAAGCATTAAGCGTGGTGATTTTAGCGGCTGGTAAAGGCACTCGTATGTATTCTGATTTACCAAAAGTCTTGCACAAAGTGGCAGGAAAACCGATGGTAAAACATGTGATCGATACGGCAAATCAATTAGGTGCGGAAAACGTGCATTTAATTTATGGTCACGGTGGCGAATTAATGCGTGAACGTTTGGTAAATGAAAGCGTGAACTGGGTGTTCCAAGCAGAACAATTGGGGACTGCCCATGCGGTTCAACAAGCTGCACCATTCTTCAAAGATGATGAAAATATTGTGATTTTATATGGTGATGCACCATTAGTGACCAAAGAAACATTGGAAAAACTCATTGCAGCGAAACCAGAAAATGGGATTGCATTGCTCACGGTAAATTTAGATAACCCAACGGGTTACGGTCGTATTATTCGTGAAAATGGCAATGTGGTGGCGATCGTAGAACAAAAAGATGCCAACGCAGAGCAATTAAAAATCCAAGAAGTGAATACAGGTGTGCTAGTGGTTGATGGCGCACATTTCAAAAACTGGCTTTCTCGTGTGAAAAATAACAATGCACAAGGCGAATTTTATTTAACAGATGTGATTGGTTTAGCCAACCAAGATGGTTGTCAGGTTACTGCCGTTCAAGCCTCTGAATTTATGGAAGTAGAAGGTGCCAATAACCGTTTACAACTTGCTGCATTAGAGCGTTTTTATCAACGTAAACAAGCAGAAAAACTTTTACTTGCTGGCGTGATGTTAATTGACCCAGAGCGTTTTGATTTACGTGGTACATTAGAACACGGTAAAGATGTTGAAATTGATGTGAACGTGATTGTGGAAGGCAATGTACGTTTAGGTGATCGAGTAAAAATTGGTGCAGGTTGTGTATTGAAAAACGTGATCATTGGTGACGATGTTGAAATCAAACCTTATTCTGTTTTAGAAGATGCGACAATTGGTGAGAAAGCAGCGATTGGTCCATTCTCTCGTTTACGTCCAGGTGCTGAATTAGCGGCTGAAACCCATGTGGGTAACTTTGTGGAAATTAAAAAATCCACAGTAGGTAAAGGCTCTAAAGTAAACCACCTTACTTATGTCGGTGATACTGAAATCGGTGAAAACTGTAATATTGGTGCAGGTGTCATTACTTGTAACTATGACGGTGCGAATAAATTTAAAACAATCATTGGCAACAATGTATTCGTGGGTTCGGATACACAATTAGTCGCACCAGTTACTGTGGCTGATGGCGCAACGATTGGCGCAGGTTCAACCATCACTAAAAACGTTGAAAAAGATGAGCTTGTGATCACTCGCGTGCCACAACGTCATATTCAAGGTTGGCAAAGACCGGTGAAGAAAAAGTAATTAATATTGAAAGGCGAACCAATGTGTTCGCCTTTTATAATTTGATGCCTTTTACTTTATAAAGGTTGTTCGAGTTGCTAAAATCATCGTCCATTTATAAAGACAGATAATTTCCTATGACAAAAAATAAAACAGGACTTTCATTCCTTTGGTTAAGTGCGGTTGCATTTATCCTTGATTTACTGACCAAATATATTGTAGTGCAACGCTTTGATCTCTATGAAAGCGTAAATATATTGCCTATTTTTAATCTGACCTATGTGCGTAACTATGGCGCAGCGTTTAGTTTTTTAGCTGAGCATGATGGTTGGCAGAAATATTTCTTTATCGTGCTTGCGATTGGGATTTCTTTAATGCTGGCTTACTTTATGAAAAAGAATTCGGCAGAGCAAAAATTACAAAATTCAGCTTATGCACTGATTATCGGTGGCGCGTTAGCCAATATGGTGGACCGTGCGTATAACGGTTTTGTGGTGGATTTCTTAGATTTTTATTGGGATATTTATCATTATCCGGTATTCAATGTGGCAGATATTGCGATTTGTATTGGTGCGGGTTTATTAGCATTAGATGCCTTTAAAGGTGATAAAAAGAGCGGTCAAAAATGAAGATAATTTTAGCTAACCCTCGCGGATTTTGCGCGGGTGTCGATCGAGCCATTAGCATTGTTGAACTAGCGCTTGAAATTCATGGTGCGCCGATTTATGTACGTCATGAAGTGGTGCATAACCGTTTTGTGGTGAATGGTTTGCGTGAGCGTGGGGCGATTTTTGTAGAAGAACTGAGCGAAGTGCCAGATGGTGCCATTGTGATTTTTTCCGCCCACGGCGTATCACAAGCCGTTCGTCAGGAAGCGAAAGATCGTCAGTTAAAAGTATTTGATGCAACTTGTCCGTTGGTAACCAAGGTACATATGCAAGTGGCTCGTGCGAGCCGTAAAGGGACGAAAGCGATTTTGATCGGACACAAAGGCCATCCCGAAGTGGAAGGCACAATGGGACAGTACAACAACGAGGAAGGTGGTATTTTCTTAATTGAAAGCGTGGAAGATATTGCTCGTTTGCCGGTTCAAGAAAATGATGATTTAACCTTTATGACACAAACTACGCTTTCTCTTGATGATACGGCGGAAACTATCAGTGCATTGAAAGACAAATATCCAGCTATTCAAGGCCCACATAAAAACGATATTTGCTATGCTACAACCAATCGCCAAGAAGCAGTGCGTGAATTAGCGAAACAATGTGATTTAGTGGTCGTTGTAGGCTCTAAAAACTCATCGAATTCTAATCGTTTAGCTGAGTTGGCATCGCGTATGGGTGTGAAATCAAAATTGATTGATGATCCAAATGATGTGACAGCAGATTGGTTTGAAGGCGTTGAAACAATTGGCGTAACAGCAGGGGCCTCAGCACCCGAAGAGTTGGTGCAATCTGTGATTGCTCGATTAAAAGAATTTGGTGCGGATAGCATTGAAGAGCTTCAAGGCTTAGAAGAAAATATGTTCTTTGAAGTGCCAAAAGAGCTACGAATAAAAGAAGTAAACTAATTCTATTAAAAAAGTGCGGTTAATTTACCGCACTTTTTTTGTGTTATTTTATTTTTTATTGTGCACTTTAAGCCATTTTTCCATTTGTTCAATTTCTGCTTGTTGAGCGTTAATAATATTCTCAGCAAGCTTACGCATCTCAGGATCTTTTCCGTATTTTAATTCAACTTCCGCCATTTTTACTGCGCCAATATGGTGTGGCAACATACCTGCTGCAAAAGCAACATCAGGATCTTTATATTGCGCAGCTGCCATCATGTCTTGATGCATTTGACTCATACCTTGCATTAATTCTTGTTGCATTGCAGAATCTGTCGACATTGGCATATTCATGTGTGCTTGATGCGGTTGTTCATTAGCTTGGGCATAAATTGAAACTGCAGCAGCGCTAAGTGTGATAAAAGTCATAAGTTTTTTCATGTTTTTCTCCTATGTGATAACTGAATGAGCACCAATCATAAACTTTGACCTAAGGTTAAGGTCAATATTTATTCCGAAAATTTTTGGTGAGATGCTAAAATAAGACAATGTTTGATATGAGGGACAGAATCATGAAACAAAAAATTGTGCTTGCCACAGGTAATAAAGGCAAAGTAAAAGAAATGGCGGATGTATTAGCCAATTTCGGTTTTGAAGTGATTGCTCAAACGGATTTAGGCATCGAAAGTCCAGAGGAAACGGGCTTAACGTTTGTCGAAAATGCGATCCTTAAAGCACGCTATGCAGCTGAAAAATCAGGTTTACCGGCAATAGCGGATGATTCAGGTCTTGTGGTGGATGCTTTAAATGGTGCACCTGGATTATATTCTGCACGTTATGCAGGTGTAGATGGTGATGAAGCTGATGCGAAAAATCGTGAAAAATTACTGGCAGAATTAGCTGATGTTCCATCTGAACGTCGCCAAGCAAAATTTGTGAGTACGATTGTGTTATTACAACACCCAAGTGATCCTTCTCCGATCATTGCTCAAGGTGAATGTGAAGGGAATATCATTTATGAAGAACGAGGCGAAAACGGCTTTGGTTACGATTCGCTCTTTTTTAGCCCAGAAAAAGGCTGTACTTTTGCAGAATTAGAAACCGTAGAGAAAAAGAAAATCTCTCATCGTGCGAAGGCATTGGCCGTTTTAAAATCAAAATTAAGCGTCTAAAGTGCGGTTAATTTTTAATGAGAATTTAAGGATACAAAATGATTGTGACAACAACCCCTAATGTCGAAGGGAAACAAATCGTAGAATACAAACAAGTCGTCTTTGGCGAAGTGATTGCCGGTGCAAACTTCATGCGTGATTTTTTTGCTGGCATAACGGATGTGATTGGTGGGCGTTCTAGTGTTTATGAGCGTCGTATTAGTCGCGCACGTCAAGATGCATTGAAAGAACTGGAAGAAAAAGCATACGCCTTAGGTGCTAATGCTATTGTTGGCGTGGAAGTTAACTACACAACGGTAGGCACGAAAAGCATGTTTATGGTGATTGCAAGTGGCACGGCAGTGGTGGTGCGCTAAGGTCGTTTTTTCATTTACTTAAATGTAATTTTTGCGATCAGGATCGCAAAAGTGCGGTCAATTTCTTGCGTGTTTTCGGTGTTTCTTAAAAATGTCGCTGTTGATATGAATCAACGGTACTTTTTGTTAATAAAGGGCATTTTTATGAAATTGATGAAACATTTATTTAGTTCATTATTTGTTGCGACCACAATGTTGAGCTCGCAAGTGTTTGCAGAAGAAAAGGTGGCTGAACAGGCTCAACCTCAAGCGCAAGTTCAGCAACAAACCGCATCACAAACTACACAACAAGCAGTGAGTGATAAATTAAATATCAATACCGCCAGAGCATCAGAAATTCAAAAAGCGCTAATTGGTATTGGTGCGAAAAAGGCGGAAGCCATTGTGCAGTATCGTGAAAAGCACGGTAATTTCACTATGGCAGAACAATTGCTTGAAGTACAAGGCATTGGTAAAGCAACGTTAGAGAAAAATCGCGATCGTATTGCGTTTTAATCTGCGTTATTTATATATAAAAAGCGGGATAGTAATATCTCGCTTTTTTGTATTTGAAGATAAAATTTACCAAAACTTGCAAAATATCAAATTTTTTTGAAATAAATGGGGGATTTCTTGCAAAGGTTTTTTAAGAGAGTAGAATAACGATAGGTATAAAAATACCTATGTTGAAGTATAAAAATAATCAATTAATTATTTGGAGTAAGATATGGCATCAGAAAATTTAAATCAATCTTCTGTTGCTCTCACACCAGTTGAAGCAACGGATTATGCTGAAAACGTCGCTGCGTATAAAGCGCAAAAACGTCCATTTTTATCATTCATGTCTGGTATTAGTGCTGGGGCTTGTATTGCATTAGCCTTTGTATTTTATACGACAACTCAAACAGCGAGCGCTGGCGCGCCTTGGGGATTAACCAAGTTAGTTGGTGGATTAGTCTTCTCTTTAGGCGTAATTATGGTGGTGATTTTAGGATCGGAATTATTCACCTCTTCTACTTTAACCTTAGTTGCCCGCGTAGGCGGAAAAATAACCACAACCCAAATGATTCGAAATTGGATTGTGGTGTATTTAGGCAACTTCGTAGGCGGTTTATTTATTGCTGCGGTGATTTGGTTTGGGGGACAAACCATGGCAGCAAGTGGTCAATGGGGTTTAACCATTTTGGCAACCGCGCAACATAAAATTCATCATACTTGGTTTGAAGCATTTAACCTTGGTATTTTATGTAACATTATGGTGTGTGTAGCGGTATGGATGTCTTATTCCGGTAAAACTGTTACAGACAAAGCATTTATTATGATTATGCCAATTGGCTTATTTGTGGCATCAGGTTTTGAACACTGTGTGGCAAATATGTTTATGATTCCGCTTGGCATTATTACAGCACACTTTAGTACACCAGAATTTTGGCAACAAATTGGTGTGGATCCAATGAAATATGCAGACTTAGATCTTTATCATTTCATTGTGAAGAATTTAATTCCCGTAACGTTGGGTAACATTGTGGGCGGCGCAGTTTGTATCGGCTTATTCCAACGTTATTTAACCAAAGCTCACTAATGTACTAACGAACTAAACAAGACTTATTTTTTATCAATTAAAAAAGGAAATGACTATGTCAGAACTTAATGAAGCACAAAAAGTTGCGTGGGCAGGATTCGTTGCCGGTGATTGGCAAGAAAACGTCAACGTGCGTGATTTTATTCAGAAGAACTACACCCCGTATGAAGGTGATGATTCTTTCTTAGCTGGTCCAACCGAAGCGACAACAAAACTTTGGGAAACCGTAATGGAAGGGATCAAAGTTGAAAACCGCACTCACGCGCCATTAGACTTTGACGAACATACGCCTTCAACGATTATTTCTCACGCTCCAGGCTACATCAATAAAGACTTGGAGAAAATCGTAGGTCTTCAAACTGATGCTCCATTAAAACGTGCCATTATGCCATTTGGTGGTATTAAAATGGTGGAAGGTTCATGTAAAGTTTACGGTCGTGAATTAAATCCTGAAGTGAAAAAAATCTTCACTGAATACCGTAAAACACATAACCAAGGTGTGTTCGATGTTTATACGCCGGATATTTTACGTTGCCGTAAATCAGGTGTATTAACAGGTCTTCCAGATGCTTACGGTCGTGGCCGTATTATCGGTGACTACCGTCGTGTAGCACTTTACGGTGTAGACTTCTTAATGAAAGATAAATACGCACAGTTCTCTTCTTTACAAAAAGACTTAGAAGATGGCGTAAATCTTGAAGCAACTATCCGTTTACGTGAAGAAATCGCAGAACAACACCGTGCATTAGGCCAAATGAAACAAATGGCAGCAAGCTACGGTTACGATATTTCTAACCCAGCAACTAACGCTAAAGAAGCAATTCAATGGATGTACTTTGCTTACTTAGCAGCAATCAAATCACAAAACGGTGCAGCGATGTCATTCGGTCGTACTGCAACTTTCATCGATATCTATATCGAACGTGATTTAAAAGCGGGTAAAATTACTGAAACTGAAGCGCAAGAATTAGTTGACCACTTAGTCATGAAACTTCGTATGGTTCGTTTCTTACGTACACCTGAATACGATCAATTATTCTCTGGTGATCCAATGTGGGCAACTGAAACCATCGCAGGTATGGGTTTAGATGGCCGTACATTAGTAACCAAAAATACATTCCGTATTTTACACACTCTTTACAACATGGGTACTTCTCCAGAACCAAACTTAACGATTCTTTGGTCTGAACAATTACCTGAAAACTTCAAACGTTTCTGTGCGAAAGTATCGATTGATACCTCATCAGTTCAGTACGAAAATGATGATTTAATGCGTCCAGACTTCAATAATGATGACTACGCGATCGCATGTTGTGTATCACCAATGGTTGTTGGTAAACAAATGCAATTCTTCGGTGCGCGTGCAAACTTAGCGAAAACATTGTTATACGCAATCAATGGCGGTATCGATGAAAAATTAGGTATGCAAGTAGGTCCGAAAACTGCACCAATCACTGATGAAGTGTTAGATTTCGACACAGTCATGACTCGTATGGACAGCTTTATGGATTGGTTGGCAAAACAATATGTGACTGCCTTAAACATCATCCACTACATGCACGATAAATATTCATACGAAGCAGCATTAATGGCGTTACATGATCGTGATGTATACCGTACCATGGCTTGTGGTATCGCAGGTCTTTCTGTTGCGGCAGACTCACTTTCAGCAATTAAATATGCGAAAGTTAAACCAGTTCGTGGCGACATCAAAGATAAAGATGGCAATGTTGTAGCAAGCAACGTAGCAATCGACTTCGAAATCGAAGGTGAATATCCACAATATGGTAACAACGACAACCGTGTTGATGACATCGCTTGTGACTTAGTTGAACGTTTCATGAAGAAAATTCAAAAACTTAAAACTTACCGCAACGCTGTGCCTACACAATCTGTATTAACCATTACTTCTAACGTAGTTTATGGTAAAAAAACAGGTAACACCCCAGATGGTCGTCGCTCAGGTGCGCCATTCGGACCAGGTGCGAACCCAATGCACGGTCGTGACCAAAAAGGCGCGGTAGCGTCATTAACATCTGTTGCTAAACTTCCATTTGCTTACGCGAAAGATGGTATTTCTTACACCTTCTCAATCGTACCAAATGCGTTAGGTAAAGATGCAGAAGCGCAACGTCGTAACCTTGCTGGCTTAATGGATGGTTACTTCCACCATGAAGCAACAGTAGAAGGTGGCCAACACTTAAACGTGAACGTGTTAAATCGTGAAATGTTATTAGATGCGATGGAAAATCCGGATAAATATCCGCAATTAACCATCCGTGTATCTGGTTACGCAGTACGTTTCAACTCTTTAACTAAAGAGCAACAACAAGACGTCGTCACTCGTACATTCACAGAATCGTTCTAAAACACGATAAAATTTAACCGCACTTTAGCGGGAACATAAAAATTATGAGCCTGATTTAAGTCAGGCTCATTTTTTATAGACGATATTTTTGGTAAAATTTAGCTATATTCATTTTTTGGAAATTTATATATGTCTGTTTTAGGAAGAATTCATTCTTTTGAATCCTGTGGCACCGTGGATGGCCCAGGGATTCGTTTTATTTTATTTATGCAAGGCTGTTTAATGCGTTGCAAATATTGCCACAACCGTGATACTTGGGATCTTGAAAGTGGTCGCGAAATTAGTGTTGAAGAGCTCATGAAAGAAGTGGTGAGTTATCGCCATTTTATGAATGCGACCGGTGGTGGCGTGACGGCATCTGGTGGTGAGGCTGTTCTCCAAGCAGAATTTGTGCGAGATTGGTTCCGAGCTTGTAAAGCAGAAGGTATTAATACCTGTTTAGACACCAATGGTTTTGTGCGTCATTACGATCATATTATTGATGAATTGCTTGATGTAACGGATCTTGTTTTGCTTGATTTGAAAGAGCTAAACGATCAAGTACACCAAAATCTGATTGGCGTACCAAATAAACGTACGCTGGAATTTGCGAAATATCTGCAAAAACGTAATCAGCGAACCTGGATTCGTTATGTAGTGGTTCCTGGCTATACCGATAACGATCATGATGTTCATCTGCTAGGGCAGTTTATTGAAGGTATGACCAATATTGAAAAAGTCGAACTTCTCCCTTATCATCGATTAGGCGCTCATAAATGGAAAACCCTTGGCTTTGAGTATGAGCTCGCAGATGTTTTACCACCGACAAAAGAGTCACTTGAACACATCAAAACGATTCTTGAAGGATATGGACATACGGTAAAATATTAAGCTAAGGTATAAAAAGATTAACAGCAGGCTTTAGAAAGCTTTAAGGAGGAAAAATGAAAAAATTAGCATTAACGTTTTTAGGTGTAGCCCTTTTAGCAGGCTGTTCAGCTGTTCAATCGCCAGTTACACAAGAAGAGGTGACATTAACGCCTCCTTCAAAAGATAGAGTAGGGTATGTTCGATTAGTAAAAGATAAAAATTACTACATTGATACCGATTCAATTTGGGTGGACAACCAAGATTTAAATCAAGTGCATTTTGATGCGGTGGTGAATTTGGATAAAGGTTTATATGTGTATCCAAATGAGAAAAAACGTTATGCACGTTCTGTTCGCCAATATAAAATCTTAAACTGTAAGAATTACCATTTAACCCAAGTTCGTACTGATTTTTATGATGATTTCTGGGGCGAAGGTTTGCGTGCCGCACCGAAAAAACAAGAGAAATACACAATTAGCTTAAAACCTAATACAACGCTCTATGCGGCGGCACAAATCATTTGTGTTAACTCAGATAGAAAACCTTCTTTAGATTTAGAAGGCTCAAAAGCGAAATAATCAATCAAAGTGCGGTTAGAAATAACCGCATTTTTTATCTCTATGAAACTAATGAGTAGGTAATAAAAAACGGCCAATATTTATCAAATATTGACCGCGCTTTTTATCTCACAATGAAAGATTATTTCACACGAGAAACGTATTCGCCTGAACGAGTATCGACTTTAATTACTTCACCGATTTGAACGAAAAGAGGTACTTTCACCACAGCTCCAGTACTTAATGTTGCTGGTTTACCGCCAGTGCCCGCAGTATCACCTTTAAGACCAGGGTCAGTATCGATGATTTCTAATTCTACGAAGTTTGGTGGAGTGACAGTAATTGGCGCACCGTTCCATAAAGTCACGATACAATCTGCTTGGTCTAATAACCATTTTTCTGCATCACCTACTGCTTTTGCATCAGCAGAGTATTGTTCGAATGTTTCTGGGTGCATAAAGTACCAGAATGCATCATCTTTGTATGAATAAGTGAGGTTAAGATCCATAACATCAGCAGCTTCAACCGAAGTACCAGATTTGAAGTTTACGTCTAATACTTTGCCTGAAATTAATTTACGAATACGAGTACGAGTAAAAGCTTGGCCTTTACCTGGTTTAACGAATTCGTTTTCAACGATCACACAAGGCTCACCGTCTTGCATAAATTTTAGACCTGGTTTGAAATCACTGGTAGTATATGTAGCCATATTAAAAATATCCTAAAAATAGAGATTGTTTGAAAGTGCGTATTTTAACCCGAAATATTGCGATTAGAGAAGAACAAAATTGGTTAGAAACCCTAAAAAATGCGATTTCTGATCCGAAAATCTTATTAAAAACCTTAAATTTACCTGTTGAAGATTTTGCTGAAGATATCGCCGCTCGTAAACTTTTTGCTATGCGAGTGCCTTTACCTTTTGTTGAAAAAATGGAAAAGGGAAATCCTAAAGACCCACTTTTTTTACAGGTAATGACGGCTCAACAAGAGTTTATAGAGGCCGAAGGTTTTAGCCAAGATCCTTTAGATGAACAGCAAAAAAATGCGGTGCCTAATATTCTGCATAAATACCAAAATCGCTTGCTGTTTATGGCAAAAGGGGGCTGTGCAATCAATTGTCGTTATTGCTTTCGTCGTCATTTTCCTTATGATCAAAACCCAGGCAATAAAACCAGTTGGCAACAAGCAATAGACTATATTGTCGCACATCCTGAAATCGAAGAAGTGATTTTTTCGGGGGGCGATCCGATGATGGCGAAGGATAGTGAATGGGCGTGGCTATTAGAACGCCTTGAAAAGATACCGCACTTACAGCGTTTGCGTATTCACTCTCGTTTGCCGGTCGTGATTCCAGAGCGCATTACGGATGAATTTTGTGATTTATTGTTAAAAAGTCCATTAAAAACGGTGTTTGTGACGCATATCAATCACCCAAATGAAATTGATGAAGAACTCGCTTTCGCTATGCAAAAACTGGTAGGCGCTAAGGTCACATTACTCAATCAATCAGTCCTTTTAAAAGATGTGAATGATAACCCACATACATTAAAAGAATTAAGCGATAAGCTATTTCAAGCAGGCATTCTGCCTTATTACTTGCATTTGTTGGATAAAGTGCAAGGTGCGAGCCATTTCTATATTTCAGATGAGAAAGCGTTACAAATTTATAAAGAATTACAGGCGCTCACTTCTGGCTATTTAGTACCCAAATTAGCTCGAGAAATCGGTGGAGAGCCAAATAAGACTTTATACACAGCGTAAGATCCGATAAAATACGATCCAATTTTTCACCGCACTTTTTGTGCGATCTTTAGTTTAGCAAATCGAGGTAATCCCGTGGATAATAAAAATCAACCTAACGACAATTCATCTCAAAATGAATTAGATTTAGGATTTAATCAAACAGACTCTGTGACACCAAGAAAACCGGTTCAACAAAGTGGCTCAATTTTTGATAAAGCCAAAGGTTTATTTGGTAAAAAAGAGCAACCAGATACGCAATTCCATGTTCGTCGCGAACCAACTTTTGGTGCGGCAGCAAGCCAACCTTTTTCACCTTCTCAAGCATTTCAAAGTGAAAATACTGAACAATCAGTGCCATCAAGTGCTTTCGGAACTCAAGAGCCCGTTGAGAATGTTCAGGTAGAAAACGTAGCGGAAGAAAAAGTGATTTTTGAAAATTCTCCTGCAGAAGAGATTGTGGAAGAAGTGACAACTCAAGCCGAAACAGTTGCACCGGTAGCCGCTGCGGCAGCAGGCTTGAAATCACCTGAAAAATGGAAGGTTCTACAAATGTTACCGGAAAAACATCGTCGTTTATTTATTGCGATTTTGGGTTTAGTGGTATTACTGATCATTTTCTTCACCCTAAAACCAAATTCAGATACGGTGGAGTCTTTTGAACAACAAAATGGTAATGAAATACCAGTTCAATTCCAATCATTGGATCAATCTCAACCAGTTGAAACGACGATATTAGATAACAATAATACGGTAGCACCAGCAAAAACAGAACAAGCAGCAAATGATGCTAAATCAGATACACCTCCAGCAATGGAATATGTAGGTGATAAGGCAGATGCTGCTAAATCACAACCAGCAGAGCCTGCACCACAAACTGTTGCTCAACAACCTGCAACACAAGCTCCAGCTCAACCAACTACTGTTGCTCCGACAGCAGCTAAAGATCCAGTGAAAACTGCACAACCAGCTGTAGAAAAACATACTGCAACGGTTGAGCATAAAGCAGAACCTCGTCATGAACATACACCAGTGGTTCAAGAGAAAAAACAACCTAAACCAGCAACTGAAAAAGCGACAGCTCAGCCGACTCAAACTGTGAAAAAAGAGCAAAGTAAAATTCAAGAAGCTAAACCTGTTGCGACTAAAGAAACTAAAGTTCAAATTGTGGAAGCGAAATCCGCAACCAACAAGACTGTGAAAGCTGCAGAACCAGTAGCTCAAACAGGTGCAACAAAAACATTAACTGTGCCGCAAGGTGTTTCACTGATGCAAGTATTCCGTGATAATAAATTGAATATTGCCGATGTGAATGCGATGACCAAAGCAAATGGTGCAGGTAATGCATTAAGCAGCTTCAAACCTGGTGACAAAGTACAGGTTTCAGTGAACGGTCAAGGCCGAGTGAGTGAGCTTCGTTTATCAAATGGCGGTAAGTTCATTCGTCAAGCCGATGGTTCATATCAGTATAAAAAATAATTTTTAGTGGGCGAGTAATCGCCCATTTTTCTAGATAAGATTGTTTATCCTTGCTCATTTTGCAAAGTGAGCAATCATAAACAACCCTTGATGGAAATAGAATTCATGTTAAAAAAATTAAGCGTAATTTTGACCGCACTTTGTCTTTCTGCTTGTTCACAAAATGTTGAATTAAGCAAACCAGCACCACAGAAAATGAAAGTGCAAACCGTTGATAAAAAATCCCAAAAGGGTTCAGCGACGGTTTATTTGTGTAAAGGCAATAAAGAAGTGAGTGTGGTTCATACCAAGCAAAAACAGAAAAGTAAAAAAACACTTAGTCAGGTGACCGTTACTTTTAATGATGTAACCGAAAAATTGACACGAGTGATTTCTGAGCGTGGGAGAAATTATGCGAATATTCGTTGGTATTGGCAGGAGCGTGATGACTTCAGTCAATTACAAACTAGCGTAGGTGAAGTGCTCGCAGAACGCTGTGTTAAACAACCAAGTGAATTAAAATCAGGCAAATAATTCTTTTATGGATCTCCAACGCGGCTTTGTATTGCATCGTCGTCCTTATAGTGAAACCAGCCTTTTGGTTGATTTATTCACTGAAGAAACGGGACGTTTGACGGTTATTGCAAAAGGTGCACGTGCGAAACGTTCGGCATGGAAATCTGTCTTACAGCCTTTTACGCCATTACTTCTTCGTTGGTCAGGGAAAGGCGCATTAAAAACACTCACCAAAGCTGAACCGGCTGCGATTACATTACCTTTACAACAGACGGCTCTATACAGCGGGTTTTATGTTAATGAATTGATTACGCGTGTGATCGAGCCAGAGACTGCCAATCCACAGCTTTTTCAGCATTATCTACAATGCTTAACAGGCTTAGCGACTCAGCCGCAGGTTGAGCCTACATTACGCTTATTTGAATTTCATTTACTTAAAATCTTAGGTTATGGCATTGATTTTCTGCATTGTGCTGGCTCAGGTTTGCCAGTGGATGAATCGATGACTTACCAATACCGTGCGGAAAAGGGTTTTATCGCTTCGTTGGTGAAAGATAACTTGACCTTTTATGGTCGAGATTTACTCGCCTTTGACCGTTTAGAATTTACTGATGAGGCGGTCTTACAAGCAGCAAAACGTTTTACCCGCATCGTGCTTAAACCTTATTTAGGTGATAAACCGCTGAAAAGCCGAGAATTATTTACGCAAAACGTACTTTATTTAAAATAATCCCTTTCTTTGATACAAATAGATTAAAACACCATCATGGCTTTACTTTACGCTCCACAAAAAAAACAGAAAACCATACAAAAAATCGTCGCTGAAATTCAGGATTTAGATTATCAAGGATTAGGCGTAGCCAAAATTCAAGGTAAAACCTGGTTCATTGAAAATGCTTTACCAACGGAAAAAGTGGAAGCGGTAGTGACCGATGAAAAACGTCAATATGGATTAGCGACTGCACAAAAATGGCTACAAGAGAGTAATCACCGTGTTGAGCCACAATGTTGTTATTATGGGCGTTGTGGTGGCTGCCAAGGTCAGCATATTCCTGTAGAAATGCAACGTAACGCTAAAGAGAAGGCCCTTTTTTCTCGATTAAGTAAACTGCAAGCAGAGCCCATTCAATTAATGCCAATGATTTGTGGTGAACAATGGGCTTATCGTCGTCGAGTACGATTAAGTTTACTGTGGAATGCTAAAAACAAAACTATTGAAATGGGATTTCGTCAGAAAAACTCCAATCAGTTAGTCAGCATTCAGCAATGCTTAGTCGCAGAGCAAGCAATCAATGATCTTATCCCCAAATTGACCGCACTTTGGGCGCAATATTCAGCCCCGAAACAATTAGGACATATTGAATTGGTTTCAGCAGAGAATGGCGTAGCTATGTTGTTACGCTATAAAGGAAACTTAGCCGAAACTGACCGCACTTTGTTGCTCGAGTTTGCTCGTGTAAATGCCGTAAATTTGTTTTTACAAGATGATCAAGGTATTCAACTTGTACATGGTGAAATGCCTTATTATGCATTAGACGATATTCGTTTATCTTTTGATATCCGCGATTTTATTCAAGTGAATACTCGCTTAAATCAGCAAATGGTTGAGACTGCTTTAGATTGGCTTGATTTGAATCAGGACGATCACGTTTTAGATTTATTCTGTGGCATGGGTAATTTTACTCTGCCTTTAGCCAAACGCGTGAAAAGTGCGGTTGGAATTGAAGGTGTTTTTGACATGGTTCAAAAAGCCCAAACGAATGCACAATTTAACCACATTGAGAATGTTGAATTTTATCAAGCTGATTTAGACCAAGCTTTTTCAGAACAACCTTGGGCAAAACAACATTTCAATAAAATTCTTCTCGATCCGCCTCGCAGTGGTGCCGCTTTTGCGCTGAATGCGTTATGTGAGCTGGGTGCAGAAAGCATTCTTTATGTATCTTGCAACCCTGCAACCTTAGTACGAGATGCAGAAATACTTCGCTCTTTCGGGTATCGTATCATCAAAACTGCCATGATTGATATGTTCCCGCATACCAGTCATTTGGAGTCAGTGACATTATTTATCAAATAAGGTGTAAATTCTGATAGAATAGTCAGACTTTTTTGTTGTCTTAAAAAGACAACTCGGTTGACAGGATGTCACCGAGCCATATTCATCAACAAGGGGGTATTATGGTTGCAGTTCGTGGTTCTCACTTATTAAATCCGCAAGATTTTGTGATCGAGCAATGGTGTTCGAGCCTTAAACTTCCTGCCGCCACTGAAAAGTCCCTGATTGATGCCTGGTATTACGCTCAAGCTAAAATAGCTGAACATGCCGATAAAATGGAAAATGCAGTGCTCACATTGCAATCCGGTGTGGAAATGGTGGAAATCCTGCATGAAATGAATATGGACAGTGAGAGTTTGCTCACTGCGATGCTATTCCCATTAGTCGCCAATCAACTCGTAGATTGGGAACAAATTCAAGAAGATTTTGGTTCTAAAATCACGAAATTACTCAAAGGCGTGGAAGAGATGGATAACATCCGCCAGCTCAACGCCAGTCATTCTGCCAATGCCTCTCAAGTGGATAATGTACGCCGTATGCTCCTTGCGATGGTGGACGATTTCCGCTGTGTGATCATCAAACTTGCCGAACGTATTACCTTTCTTCGCGATGCGGAAAATCATTTTTGCGAAGAAGAAAAAGTGTTGGCAGCCAAAGAATGTTCCAATATTTATGCCCCGTTAGCGAACCGTTTAGGTATCGGTCAATTGAAATGGGAGCTTGAAGATTACTGTTTCCGTTATTTGCATCCAGAACAATATCGAAATATCGCCAAATTATTGCATGAGCGTCGTTTAGATCGTGAACAGTATATTACTGATTTTGTGACAGAATTAACCGGTTATTTAAAAGAAAATATTGATCAGGTTGAGGTTTACGGTCGTCCAAAACACATCTATAGCATTTGGCGAAAAATGCAAAAGAAACATTTGGAATTTAGTGGTTTATATGATGTAAGAGCGGTCAGAGTTATTGTGCAAAAATTGCAGGATTGTTATACCGCGCTTGGTATCGTGCATACCCATTTCAAACACTTACCAAAAGAATTTGATGACTATGTCGCCAATCCTAAACCGAATGGCTATCAATCCATTCATACTGTGGTATTGGGCAAAGGCGGTAAGCCGATTGAAGTGCAAATTCGTACTCAACAAATGCATGATGATGCTGAACTTGGGGTTGCGGCGCACTGGAAATACAAAGAAGGGACGACAGGTAGCCTTTCTGCTTACGAAGAAAAAATCACTTGGTTGCGTAAATTACTTGCATGGCAAGATGATATTACAGATTCTGGCGAAGTGATGGCGGAATTGCGTAGCCAAGTCTTTGATGACCGAGTCTATGTGTTTACGCCAAAAGGTGAGGTAGTAGACTTGCCAGCTGGTTCTACACCGCTTGATTTTGCTTATGCGATTCATAGTGAAATTGGTCACCGTTGTATTGGGGCAAAAGTCGGGGGGCGTATCGTGCCATTCACTTATCACTTACAAATGGGTGAGCAAGTGGATATCATTACGCAGAAAAATCCGAACCCAAGCCGAGATTGGGTCAATCCGAACTTAGGTTTTACGCATACGTCAAAAGCGCGTGCGAAAATCCAAGCGTGGTTCAAAAAACAAGATCGTGATAAAAACGTTCCTGCGGGTAAAGAGCTATTAGATAATGAGCTTGCGCGTTTGAATATCAGTTTAAAACAAGTAGAGCAGGTTGCATTACCTCGTTATAACTTAAAAAACCTTGAAGATTTATATGCGGGTATCGGTAGCGGGGATATTCGTTTAAATCAGTTGGTGAATTTTTTACAAAGTCGATTAATTAAAGTGACGGCTGAAGAGGCAGATCAAGAAATTCTCCGTCATGTGGCGAGCAAAAGTGCGAATACCGCGCAGCAAAAAGCACAACAAAAAGCAGATCAGCAACAGAAAAAAGGCTATGTGATTGTTGAAGGCGTCGGTAATTTACTGCATCATATGGCGCGTTGTTGCCAACCGATTCCAGGCGATGCAATCGCAGGCTATATTACTATGGGACGTGGCATCTCAATTCATCGCTGCGATTGTGAGCAGTTTATTGAATTACAAGCGGCACATCCTGAACGCGTGGTAGAAGCCCTTTGGGGGGATAATTACGCGGCTGGTTTCCATATTAATATTCGCATCGTGGCAAGTGATCGTAATGGTTTATTACGCGATATTACGACTGTGCTGGCGAATGAAAAAGTCAGTGTGCTAGGTGTTTCAAGCCGTGCGGACACCAAAAAACAAGTAGCAACGATGGATATGGAAATTGAACTGAAAAATGTCGAAAGTTTAAGTAAAATACTAGCCAGATTAGCGAAGTTAGACGACGTTATCGAAGCAAAACGTTTATAGATTACAACATAGGAACTTTTATGTATAAAACCACGGGATTAACCCATTTAATTAACTCCACAAAATATTCCTTACAAGGTTTAAAGAGTGCATTCAAAAATGAAACTGCATTTCGCCACGAATGTTTTCTTGCGTGCATTCTGATACCGCTCGCATTTTGGCTAGGTGACACTAAAATTGAAATTGCCTTGATGATTTCATCGGTTTTACTCGTGATGGCAGTAGAGCTGTTAAATAGTGCAGTTGAAGCGGTGGTAGACCGTATCGGTACAGAACGCCACGAGCTTTCAGGGAGGGCCAAAGACCAAGGCTCAGCAGCGGTATTCATTGCGCTTTGCATCGTTGCCGTTGTTTGGGGAAGTATTTTATTTTTCTAAAGTGCGGTCAATTTTAATTAAAAATGTCGGCTTATGTGTTTTACATAAGCCGTTTTTGTATAATGTACACAAACATTTATATACCTCAGCGGTATTGGATATAAGTAGGTATTTATGACAACAGTTTCGTCTTTCGGTGCATTAGTTTCGCTTATTGTGGCCATTTTTCTCATTTTGAAAAAAGTCTCTCCAGTCTATGGCATGTTGACGGGGGCCTTTATAGGCGGGCTAGTTGGTGGCGCTGATTTATCCGAAACGGTGAACTTAATGATCGGTGGGGCCCAGGGCATTACGACAGCCGTCATGCGAATTTTAGCGGCAGGCGTACTGGCGGGGGTACTCATTGAATCGGGGGCGGCCAGCACGATTGCCGAAACTATTACACATAAACTTGGCGAAGCAAGAGCGTTATTGGCTTTAGCCTTAGCCACATTAATTTTAACCGCTGTTGGCGTGTTTATTGATGTGGCCGTTATTACGGTTTCCCCGATTGCGCTCGCGTTAGCTCGTCGCACCAATTTATCAAAATCAGCCGTTTTATTGGCGATGATTGGTGGGGGAAAAGCTGGAAACTTGATGTCACCTAACCCCAATGCCATTGCAGCAGCAGATACCTTTCATCTGCCTTTAACGTCGGTAATGGTAGCGGGGATTATCCCCGGGATCTTTGGGTTAGCCTTAACCTATTTCTTAGCGAAACGTTTAAAAAATAAAGGCTCTTTTGTATCCGAACAAGAGAGCGTTGCCGTTGATACTCAACATTTACCCTCATTTTTGGCCGCACTTGCTGCGCCATTAGTGGCCATCTTATTACTGGCGCTACGTCCATTGG
Source organism: Haemophilus sp. CCUG 60358 (assembly GCF_001679485.1). Lineage (GTDB taxonomy): Bacteria > Pseudomonadota > Gammaproteobacteria > Enterobacterales > Pasteurellaceae > Haemophilus_D. The sequence goes on along the minus strand of NZ_LZOZ01000017.1, from coordinate 151,015 downwards.
CGGACATTAAAGTCGATCCTCTCATTGCATTACCTTTAGGTGGTTTAATTGGTGCGTTATGTATGGGAAAACTTCGCTATGCGAATAGCTATGCAATTAGTGGTTTAGGCAAAATGGCACCAGTGGCGATTATGTTGCTCGGTACAGGGGCTTTAGCAGGCATTATTGGCAACTCGGGCATGAAAGATGTGCTAATTGAGGGCTTAAAACATTCTGGTTTGCCTCCTTATATTCTTGCGCCAATTTCTGGTGTATTGATGTCTCTTGCGACGGCATCTACGACGGCAGGCACAGCGGTCGCATCCAATGTATTCAGCTCAACATTATTAGAACTGGGCGTAAGCAGCCTTGCGGCGGCTGCCATGATTCATGCGGGAGCGATCGTATTCGACAATATGCCACACGGTTCTTTCTTCCATGCGACTGGTGGCAGTGTGAATATGAATATGAAAGAACGCTTAAAACTGATTCCTTATGAAAGTGCGATCGGTTTAATTATGACGGTCGTTTCTACGCTTATTTTCGGTGTGTTTTATTGATTTGAGGAGTGTATATAAATTTTAAAGAGCGGTCGTAAAACGTAATGAATTATGACCGCTCTTTTGATTCTATTTTTTGTATTTTTTGTATTTTTCTAATATTTCTTTAGCTTGAGATTCTAATTCAGGAAATAGAGAATTTTGACTAATTCCGAAAATTTTCAACTCATCTAAAATATGTTGTTTACGGTCAGCTGGAATAATGAAATTTTCATTATTTTGGTCTTTTTTTATCCATTTTTCATTTAATTTGGCTTGCGATGTTTTTATTTTATTTATGCCAAACAGTAAGAAACAACCTTGTTGTCTAATAATTCTCTTGTTATTTAATTTAGGTTTTACACAGATTACTCTTTCTAGATCTTCTTTATTTATAATTGGTCTAAATTCAGGTTTATCTTTTCGAATGTCATGTAATAGTTTAGATATTTCAGTTGACCTATTAAAACATTCAGTATTTGATTCTTCTTTAATTGTAGCTAATGACATTTCATAATTCTCTTTTTTGTCTTTGTTTTGCATTTTAGATATTATTTCTTCAATTTCTTTTTCGAGTTTATTGATATCTTCTTCGCCGAATGAAATATTAGATTGATACTTTATATTTTTTTTCACAGCATTTTTAAAAAATAAAGCGGATTCAGTGAATCCAGATGTTGGAGTCACGCTAAGTAGGAAATCGGCTTGTGCGCATAAACTTTGCGCCTTTAAAATGGTTTCATCAATATTTATAGAAAAATCACTTTTTCTTAAAGATATTGCAGATAAAACTGAAACCGTATCACTATCAAAATATTTGATATCGTTATTAGGAATATCAAAAATAATAATTTCACCTTTTTCATCAGGATTGCGCACGGCAAAATAAGCAGCAACGAGAAGGTTGCTTGTTAAGTCTAATAATCGTGTAGGGTAACCATAGTGTTGTAATTTAACCAATGTATCAAATAGAGTATCTTTATCTGAAAATTCATCTGGGTTGTTTATAATAGCATCTCTAATTATATTATCTTCATTATGATAATATTTGTTATCTTCTCGATATATGCTTGGTTCTAATTTATATTTTTCCGCATTAGAATGCCCCCTAAAGAATCTGGTATACCCATCTTTAGGTTCTCCTAATTGCTCTAATGCATCAATAAGATCTTTAATGCTCTTAATTTCCATATTTTTTCCTTAGTTTATATAGAGTTAATATAAATTCCTTTTAAATAATAACTTGCGTTTTATTTATCCCCTTGGATGAAATCTTTCATGAAGGTGTTTCAAGCGTTCTTTAGCCACATGAGTATAGATTTGCGTAGTGGAGAGATCGCTATGTCCGAGGAGCATTTGCACAACACGGAGATCCGCACCGTGGTTCACTAAATGTGTCGCAAAGGCATGACGGAGAACGTGCGGTGAAAGGGCATCCGTATCGATTCCCGCTAACACCGCATAATGCTTTATACGATGCCAAAAGGTTTGGCGAGTCATTTGCTGAGCTCGTTGACTTGGAAAGACCACATCTGAACTTTGTCCATTAAGCAAAATAGGACGACCGTAAAGTACGAATTGTCGCACCCAAAACGCGGCCTCTTCTCCCATTGGTACAATACGTTCCTTGTTGCCTTTGCCAATCACACGCACGACACCTTGTTGTAAATTCATATTTTCAATGGTGAGGGTGACCAACTCTGTCACACGCAATCCCGTAGCGTACAGCAATTCCAACATGGCTTTATCGCGTAACTCAAGCGGAATTTCTACATCTGGTGTATTTAATAAATCTGTGACTTGTTGCTCGGTTAAATACTTAGGCAAACGGCTTGGTAATTTAGGCGAGCTCAGTACGGCACTGGGATCATCTGTACGATATTTTTCACGGTATAAATATTGGAATAATTTCCGCATCGCACTTAGCATTCGTGCGGTGCTAGTCGCTTTATAGCCTTGTTCTAAACGGCTACCTAGAAATTGCTGTAGATCTAATGGCTCGAGGGTTTCGAGGGATAAATTTTGTTTATCCAACCAATCACATAGTGCGGTCAAATCGAGACGATAAGACTGCACAGTGTTTTCAGACAATCCTTTTTCAATCCAATATTCATTCAAGAACAAATCGACTAGCGTGAGATTATTCATGTTTACACTCTATGAGGTAAAAAGGCTTTTACACCTCGTGGGGTGATAAATAAACCAATGAAGGCAAAGGCGGCCATTAAGCTGAAAGCATAAACTGGTGAAATTGGATAAAGTACGCCAGAAAGTGCGGTGAAAATGGCAATGGCTGCACATCCTGCTAAGGCATTGTATAAACCTTGTAATTTCGCAATATGGGTTTGTGGTTGCGTGGTGATATAACGCACGGTTGCGTAATGTCCCGCAACATAAGTAAGGCTGTGAAAACATTGCAATAGGATGATTTCAACAAAGGTATCGGCATAACCGAAAGCAAGCCAACGTACGATAGCTGCGATGCCTGTGAGATAGAAAAGGGCCGTAATGCTCCAGTTTTTGAATAATCGGGTAGAGAAGAAAAAGACGACGATTTCAGCTAATACACTGATTCCCCAAAATAACCCAGCATCGGAAACAGAATGACCGTGGCTTGTCCAGAAGATAGTGCTATATGAGTAATAAGCGGCATGCGATCCTTGAATCAGTGCGATAGCAATAAATAAACGAAGTGTCGTTTTATTTTTGAGTAAGCCTAAGAATCCAACAGAATTTTCGACCGCACTTTGTGGCTCATCTTGTGGCATTGGATTTGGATGAAGTAGCTGAACAATGCTATAGAAAACGAGTATGCCCGTGATCATCCAAGTAATATATTGCTCACCCACGAGTCCAACGAAATACCCGAATACCATGACACCAACAACAAACGCAAAGGAACCAATTAAGCGCGCTTTGCCGTAATCTAAATGAATTTGTTGCTGCCACGTACTGGCAAGGCTATCACCAATCGGCATCCCCGCTGCATTTACCATGGAATACAAGGCAAGTCCAATAAACAATAGCCAGAAATTGTGTGACATCAGTCCAATTAACGCCATTGTAATCGCACTAGCCACACCTAAATAACGTAAGCCATTTACTAAGAGGGAAACACGTTTTATTAAGCCGGAAAATAAAATACCGCCGCTGAAACGGAATATGTAGGCACAGGCAAGCAATAAGCCGATACTTTCTTCGCTATAAGATTGCGTTTTCAACCATGCTGGGAAAAGGGGAAGAAACACACCGTAGGCACAATAGTAGCCAAAAAAGCTCAAGGCGAGCCAAGTAAAAGGACGAACTTGCATTAGAATAATTTTTCCATTTCTTGTGAGCATGCCACACAGGCCTGCATTGCTTGTTTAATGATGTCGTTAAATTGGTGCTGATTGAACACATTTAACGCGGCTGCGGTGGTACCTCCTTTTGAGGTGACATTTTCTCGTAAAGTCGAAAGGGCTGTCTGTGGATTTTCAATCACCAGCTTCGCCGAGCCTAACATAGCTTGTTGTACCAACTCACGAGCTTGCTTTTCATCTAAGCCCATTTCTATTAAGCCTTGTTGCATAGCCTCTAAAAATTGGAAGAAGTAAGCTGGGCTACTGCCAGATGCAGCGGTGACAGCATGCATTTGATCTTCATTCGTCACCCAAGTAGTTTTTCCTACAGCTGAAAGTAAATCTTCCGCAAAAGTGCGGTCAGTTTCAGGCGTGTTTTTGTCAGCAAATAAGCCTGCCATACCTTCTCCAATTAACGCTGGGGTGTTTGGCATCACGCGAACAATGGATTTTGCTGTTGGAATGAGTTCGGCTAATCGAGCAGTCGAAATACCCGCAGCAATAGAAATGATTAATTTATCAGAAAAATCAATCGCACTTAATGACTTGCAAACATCAGTGAGGACTTGCGGCTTAACGGCAAATAAGATTACTTGAGATTGCATGATGGATTGAGCGTTATCCGTAGAAACCGCGACGCCGTATTGAGCAAAAAAAGCACGTTTCTCTTCATTAGGATCATTAACGATAATTTTATCGGCTGGATAACCTTGTTTTAATAGGCCTAACACAATGGCTTGTGCCATATTGCCACCGCCGATGAAGGCAATTAATTTCTGTTGCATCATTTTTTCCCGTGAGTTTATGGGCTACAATGTCGCGTATTTTACCCTATTATGAAGGAAGTGTTACGATGTGGTTTAAAAATTTAATGTCATATAGGCTGACTAAGCCCTTAGATTGGGATCTTAATGAATTACAACGCCAGTTGTCAGATTGTGAATTTTATCCTTGTGGCTCACAAGATCAAAGTAAATTCGGTTGGGCGAGTCCCTTGAGAGGCAGCGAGTTATTGCATTTTTCAGTCGGTAAACACATTTTGTTGGTCGCGAAAAAAGAAGAAAAAATATTGCCGGCGAATGTGGTGAAACGTGAATTAGATGAACGTATTGAAAGCCTAGAGCAAAAAGAAAACCGCAAATTAAAGAAAACGGAAAAACAAACGTTAAAAGATGATGTGGTGATGAATTTATTACCACGTGCATTCACTAAAAATCAGCAAACTGCCGTATGGATTGATACGGAGAACAACCTTGTTCATGTCGATGCTGCATCCAGTAAACGTGCAGAAGATGCCTTAGCATTATTGCGTAAATCACTTGGTTCGTTACCCGTTGTGCCGTTGGCTTTTGCCAATGAACCTTCGACCATTTTAACAGATTGGATTGTGCAGGAAAAAATCCCGCATTGGTTGGTGGCATTAGAAGAGGCTGAATTGCGTGGAAGCCAAGAAGACAGTGTAATCCGTTGTAAGAAACAGCCATTAGAAAATGAAGAGATTCTTGCGCTTTTACAAGATGGCAAAAAAGTGGTGAGTAAGCTCGCATTGGAATGGGAAGATACGCTGACTTTTGTGTTTAATGAAGATTGTACGCTCAAACGCTTAAAATTTGCTGATGCAGTGCGTGAGAAAAATGCGGATATTTTAAAAGAAGATTATGCACAGCGTTTTGATGCTGATTTTGTATTAATGACGGGGATTTTATCTAAGCTGACGGAAAACTTACTTGATGAGTTTGGTGGTGAGAAAGTACGATTAGGCTAGTTTTAATCATGAAATAAAAAGGCGAACATCATGTTCGCCTTTTGTTTGTTTAAACGTGTGGTCAAATTTCCGAACGTTTTTAATTAGTGAGTACTCGTACTGGTTGTCGTACGGTTTGCACGTTTACGATCGTTTTCCGTTAAGAGTTTTTTACGGATACGGATCGATTCAGGAGTCACTTCCACCAACTCATCATCATCGATAAACTCGATAGCTTGTTCAAGTGTAAATTTTACCGGTGTAGTTAATACGATGGCATCATCTTTACCCGATGCACGCATATTGGTGAGTTTTTTACCTTGTAAACAGTTAACAGTTAGATCGTTTGTACGGCTGTGAATACCAATGATTTGGCCTTCGTAAACTTCTACGTTAGCTTCGATCATTAATTTACCACGCTCTTGTAAACCAAATAGCGCATAAGCTAATGCTTTACCAGTTGCGTTAGAAATTAATACACCGTTTTTACGTTGACCGATTTCACCTGGTTTGATGTCATCGTAGTGATCGAAACTGGAGTAAAGTAAACCTGTACCGGATGTCATCGTCATGAATTCACCACGGAAACCGATTAAGCCACGGCTTGGAATGATGTATTCTAAACGTACACGACCTTTGCCATCCGGCATCATGTCACGAACTTCACCTTTACGGATACCTAATGCTTCCATGACAGAGCCTTGGTGTTGTTCTTCTACGTCGATAGTCACTTGCTCGTAAGGCTCTTGTTTTTTACCGTTGATTTCACGGTAAATTACTTTAGGACGAGAAACCGCAAGTTCATAACCTTCACGACGCATATTTTCAATTAATACAGAAAGGTGTAATTCACCTCGGCCAGAAACACGGAATTCATCTGGGTTTGGTGTTTCTTCTACGCGTAGTGCCACGTTGTGAACTAACTCTTTGTTTAAACGTTCAAGAATTTGACGAGAAGTCACATATTTACCTTCTTGACCCGCAAACGGAGAGGTGTTTACACAGAAGAACATGGTTACGGTTGGTTCATCAACAGTTAATGAAGGTAAGGCTTCAACCGCATTGATATCACAAAGGGTGTCGGAAATATTTAATTCACCTAAACCGGTAATCGCAATGATGTCACCTGCATAAGCGATATCTTCTTCATAACGTTGTAAACCAAGGTGACCTAATACTTGACCCACACGACCTTGGCGAGTTTTGCCTTCACCATCAATAATCGTTACAGGTTGATTTGGTTTGATTGCACCACGTTTGATACGACCGATACCGATAACACCCACATAGCTGTTATAGTCTAATTGTGAGATTTGCATTTGGAATGGTGCATCAAGTTCTACTTTTGGCGGTTCAACGTGTTGAACGATCGCTTCAAATAACGGCGTCATATCTTCCGCTAATTCTTCGTGTTCGAGACCCGCAACACCATTTAATGCTGAAGCATAGATAATTGGGAAGTCTAATTGCTCATCGGTTGCACCAAGGTTAACGAATAAATCGAATACTTGATCCACAACCCAATCAGGACGTGCGCCTGGACGGTCAACTTTGTTGATAACCACAATTGGTTTTAAACCGTGAGCAAAGGCTTTTTGGGTCACGAAACGTGTTTGTGGCATTGGGCCATCAAAAGCATCTACCACTAAAAGTACAGAGTCTACCATAGAAAGTACACGTTCCACTTCACCACCGAAGTCGGCGTGTCCTGGGGTATCTACGATGTTAATGCGATAACCATTCCAGTTAATTGCGGTATTTTTTGCAAGAATGGTAATACCACGTTCTTTTTCAAGATCATTTGAGTCCATTACGCGTTCATCAACATCACCACGAGTTGATTCAAATGTACCGGATTGTTGAAGGAGTTTGTCAACGAGGGTGGTTTTACCATGGTCAACGTGAGCGATAATTGCGATATTGCGCAATTTATTAATATCAATGTCGTTTTTCATTTATTACGTTCTTAAAGTTTAAGTTTGGTAGGGTGGAATTTTTATGCCACCGAATAGTCCAAGTAGTTTGAATTAGTGAGTAAACTCACCCTACGAGAATCTCGAAAGGGCAAAAATTATACACGATATTTCGCTGCTCTGCTATGCCATGGGATAAAATAAATCTTATGAAAAAGGCAAGCGATTGCGTTATAATGCTCTTTTAATTTTTATAAAGATTATATACATAGCAAAATAGAGGACTCCTTATGCCTAATGCAAATGCAATTGCCAACGTATTCAAACTGATCGAAGAGAACGATATTAAGTTCGTACTACTTCGTTTCACCGACATTAAAGGTAAAGAACACGGCGTTTCTATCCCGGTTAGCCTTGTCGATGAAGATATGTTTGAAGATGGCAAAATGTTCGATGGCTCTTCTGTTGAAGGTTGGAAAACCATTAACAAAGCCGATATGCTTTTAATGCCAATTGCTGAAACTGCAGTAGTCGATCCATTTGCGCAGATCCCAACACTTTCAATTCGTTGTAGCGTTTATGAGCCAACAACCATGCAAAGCTATGATCGTGATCCGCGTTCAATTGCTATTCGTGCTGAAAACTATATGCGTTCAACCGGTATTGCTGATCAAGCATTCTTTGGTCCTGAGCCAGAGTTCTTCTTATTTGATGATGTGCGTTTTGATGTATCAATGAACCGCGCTTCTTTCGCCATTGATGACATTGAAGCCGCTTGGAACACCAACAAAAAATATGAAGGTGGTAACAATGCTTATCGTCCATTGAAAAAAGGCGGTTACTGTGCGGTTGCTCCAATTGATACGGCACACGATATTCGTTCTGAAATGTGTTTGATTTTAGAAGAAATGGGCTTAGTTATCGAAGCTCACCACCATGAAGTGGCGACCGCGGGCCAAAACGAAATTGCAACGAAATTCAACAGCTTAACCTTGAAAGCAGATGAAACACAAATCTATAAATATGTGGTACAAAACGTTGCATTAGAACACGGTAAAACCGCTTGCTTTATGCCAAAACCAATTACGGGCGATAATGGTTCAGGCATGCACTGTAATATGTCATTAAGCAAAGATGGTAAAAACATTTTCCAAGGTGATAAATATGCCGGCCTTTCTGAAACCGCACTTTATTACATCGGTGGTATCATTAAGCACGCTAAAGCATTAAATGCTTTCACTAACCCAAGCACTAACTCATACAAACGTTTAGTACCAGGCTTTGAAGCGCCAGTTTTATTAGCTTACTCTGCAAGTAACCGTTCTGCGTCAATCCGTATCCCAGCAGTAACCAGCCCGAAAGCAATCCGTATTGAAGCGCGTTTCCCAGATCCAATGGCAAACCCGTATCTCGCTTTCGCTGCATTATTAATGGCAGGTCTTGATGGTGTGGTGAACAAAATTCATCCAGGTGATGCAATGGATAAAAATCTTTATGATCTTCCACCTGAAGAATTAAAAGATATTCCAGCGGTAGCGAGCTCACTAGAAGAAGCATTGAATTCATTAGAAAAAGATTATGAATTCTTAACGCAAGGTGGTGTGTTTGCTAAAGACTTTATCGAAGCATTTATTAGTATTAAACGTAAAGAAGTAGAACGTTTAAATATGACACCACATCCTGTTGAGTTTGAGATGTATTATGCCTAGTGCGCGTATAATTAACTGATTCTATTTATAAAAGGTATTATCAAATTTTGATGATACCTTTTTTGTTTCTTAGAGCCATTTATTCTATTATGAGTGCTAGTGATTACAGGTCATAACCAGCCTGAATTTCCTTGTTAGCCTAAGGTAACTTAGGTAGAATGAACTCGCACTATAGTATATAGAAATACTTGAAGGAATTAATGATGAGTGATACTTATTCTCCAAAAATGAATGAATCTAATGAAATAGATTTAATTGAGTTAATCAGAATTTTATGGAAGAAAAAGCTGTGGATAATATTGTCAGCTCTTGTTGGTATGGCCATTTCTGTAGGTTATGTATTTACGGCAAAGGAACAATGGACATCTACAGCGATCCTTGTTGCTCCCCGTTCCACTGATTTAGGACGTCTGTTACCCGTGCGTGCTGAGTACGCTCGTATTGTTGGTGATAGTGAATTTTCAACTGGTAAATTATCAAGTTCTCTTTATGGGCAATTTAAACATTTTCTTTTATCAAACGATTTAAAAAGAGAATTTTTGTCACAATCAACTTTAGTTAAGGACTATACTAAAGAAATGACTGAAGAACAAAGAGAAAACTACATTGAGACCGCGATTTCAAACTATCTCATTGTTCATGAAGTTGATCCTAAGAAAAATGATTTGACCGAATTAGATAAAATAGGGTTAAAGATCACCTTTTCAGCTGAAACGCCTAAATTAGCTCAATCAGTATTAGTTGATTATATAAATTTTGTGAATCAATACATCTTAAATCAAACTAATAAAGAATTTAAGTTAGGATTTTATTTACGTTTAGACGCCTTAAAGTTTACTAAATTACAAATTGAAGAAAGTTTAACTGAGGCTAAAAAGGTCCAGATAGAGAATTTAACTAATGCTTTAAATATTGCTAAAAAAGCGGGGATTACAGAGTTTTCTAAAGGTAATACAAATAGTTTATCGATTCCTGAATATATGATGGGGGAGGGTCGTTTAAATATCTCTGATTCCAAATTAGCAGATGGAACCTATCTCTTTATGCTTGGCGAGAAATATTTAAGAGCCCAGCTAGATATTGCAAAGGGTACTGAAATTGTTTACCCAGTGAACTATTATAGTACAGAAAGACAGTTAGCAAAATTAACAGAATTAGAACCTCGCTTAGATAATATTGGAGAGGTAAAAAGCTATTATTATTTAAGTTCACCAGATTATCCCGTTCAGCGTGATTGGCCTAAGCGATTGATTTTACTTATTGTAGGGTTTGTTTTTGGTGTAGTACTTTCATCATTAATCATTTTAGCTAGAGAAGTATTTTCAAATAGGGCGTAAATATGAAAGATATTAAAATTATTATTGCTACACACAAACAACATTTTATGCCATCAGATGATATGTATCTGCCATTACATGTAGGTAAATTAGGAAAAGAGGAACTTGGTTATCAAGGCGATGATACTGGTGATAATATTTCAGCTAAAAATCCTAATTTTTGTGAACTAACAGGGCTTTATTGGGCGTGGAAAAATTTACCTAATGATTATTTAGGTTTAATTCATTATCGCCGTTTTTTTAGTGTAAAAAGCCGAATGGAGCGTAAAAAGAATCCGTTAGAAACACTCTATTTAACACACAAAGAAGCGAGTGAATTATTAAGCCAATATGATGTAATCGTACCAAGTAAACGCAATTATTACATTGAAACGCTTTATTCACATTATGCAAATACCTTACATGCCGAGCATTTAGATGTAACTCGTGAAATTATTACCGAAAAGTGCGGTGAATTTCTAGGAAGTTTTGATGCAGTAATGAAACAGCGTGGCGGCTATATGTTTAACATGTTCATTATGTCTAAAAAATTAGTGAATGATTATTGCAGTTGGCTATTTCCCATTTTATTTGAATTGGAAAAACGTATTCCTGCGGAACAATATTCAGTATTTCATGCGCGTTTTTATGGACGCGTAAGTGAGTTGTTATTCAATGTTTGGTTAAAACAATATTCTCAATCTAAACTATTAAAAGTGAAATCAATTCCATTTGTTTATGGCGAGAAAATTAATTGGTTGAAGAAAGGAACTGCATTTTTAATGGCTAAGTTCTTTGGTAAGAAATACGAAAAGAGTTTTTAATAATGAAAAAGCAACTTTCTTTAGATGAAATTAAACAAGTAGAATTGCAGATTTTAATTGAGTTTCGCAGAATTTGTAATGAACTTGGATTGAGATATTATCTTTCAGGTGGCACATTGCTAGGCGCTATTCGTCATAAAGGCTTTATTCCTTGGGATGATGATATTGATTTAGCAATGCCTCGCAGTGATTTTAATAAGTTGATTGAATTTAGTCGTAGTTATAAAAATGATACTTATAAATTCTTATTTTTTAGTCAAACTGGAACTTTATTACCTTATGCTAAATTTGTAAATGTCAAAACACACATTGATGTTAAGTATGCAGAAGATGAAATGCAGCAGCATCTGTGGCTAGATATTATGCCAATGGATGGTTTACCTGAAGATCTAAATGAAGTTGCTAGAATTTATAAGAAGGCGGAATACTATCGAAAAATTATTGGTTTATGTAATGCTAAATTAGGCGAAGGGAAAAGTGTGGTCAAGAAATTAGCCAAATATATACTTAAGCCTTTAGCTTTAATTTATGGTAAAGAGCGTGCGATAGCTAACTTAAATAAATTAGCGATGAAATATGATTATGATTCAGCTAAATATGTAGGAGCTATTACGTGGGGGCTTTATGGTGAGGCTGAAAAAATATTAAAAGCTGATATTGATAAAGGGTATCAAGTTACTTTTGAGAATGAGCAATTTGATTCTTTTAGTTGTTGGGATTCTTATTTAACTGCTCTTTATAAAAACTATATGCAATTGCCTCCAGTTGAAAAACGCATTAATCACGAAATGATTGCTTGGGTTGAAAAATAATATGAAATTAAGTTTAATTTTTTGTTGTTACAATGTCTCTAAATACTTAGATGGTATTTATAAGTGGTTATGTGAGCAACCTTATCAAAATATAGAAGTTATTTTTGTCGAAGATTGTGCAACTGATGATACTAAGGAAAGACTATTTTCGTTAGTGCATGATCCTAGGATGAAAATTATTGAAAATCCTAGGAATTTAGGTTTATCGGAAAGCCGTAATATAGGATTAAGACACGCTACTGGTGATTATGTTGGTTTTCCTGATCCTGATGACCAGTTTGATACTAACTGGTTACTAGAAATTGCGGATATTTCTAAAAATAACAGTATTAATGTAATTATTACGGGTATGAGAGAAGATTATGAAACTAATGATAAACTTGAGTTTTCAAAGGATATAATTAGTAAATTTTCAGGGGGTATTACTCGTAATAATATTTTTGATGCTCTAGTTGATTTAGAACAAAGTTTTCTACTAGGTTACATGAATAATAAATTTTATAATCGAGAATTTTTGATTGAAAATAAATTTTCTTGCAAGTCATTAGCGCTAAAAGAGGATTTTGAATTTAATATTAATGTATTTAGTAAGGTTGATTCATTATATATACTTAATAAACCCTATTATTTTTATAAGAAAAGAACGAATGGTAATACATTGACATCTAAATTTGTACCAGAATATTTTGATATTCATATGGATACACTTTTGCAATTTAAATCTTTGTTAGAAGTTTACCAATCTAATTTATCTAAACAATCAGAAATACTCTTAGTTAATAGATTTGTTAGATATTTCCTATCCTCTATTGAGCGTAACACAAGTAAATCCGCAGGCTTAACATTTAATGATCAAAAAGAATGGATAGAATCTATATTTTCTAATTCAAAATATAATTATTTCTTAGAGAGACTAGATTTAATAACAGGAAAGATAAAGATAATTGAATGTATTTTTTCAGCTAGGTTCTCTTGGTTGCTTGTAATACTTGGTAATATAATAAAATATTTGAAAGCGAATTTGCCTATTCTTTTTGCTAAGCTTAAATAGGAATTCTTTAATGCTTAATTCTAATAAAAGCATATCCAGATATGTGTTTCTGTTAGCCTACTTTCTATGGGTATTTTTTATCCATATTTTAGGTGGTCAATATTTTACACTATTTGATACTAATTTATTACTGAAGTCATTTAATGCATGTGTAATGTTTTTATTGCTTGCTTATGTTGTAATAGGTTATTCGTTTAACAAAGCTTCATTTTTAGATCTATTAATTACTATCGTGTTTTTCATAGGTTATATGCATTTTAAAAAAGGTGTATTAATTTATCTTTTTATTATGCTATGCCGTAATATTCCATTTTCGAAAGTAATGAAAACATTCTTACTAGCAACATTTTCAGGAATGTTATTTATTTTCTTTACATATCTTTTTAACCTTTATCCTGAAACTTATTTAAATCTATTTCGTGAAGATGGTACATATCGTTATTTATTAGGTTATCGGTTCCCAACTTTTTTACCGAATTACTATTTCCATTTGGTTTTATGTTGGTTTTTTGTAAGAAAAGAAAAAGTTACCTTTCTAGAGTTATTAGTAATTTTATTATTGAATTATCCTATTTATGTATTTACAGATACGAAAGCAGCATTTGGATTGGTCATTCTTTCTTGTGTTGCAATTTTATTTGTTAAATATTTAAAAATTAATTACTCTACACTGATGTTTGGTAAGTTATATAAATTATTTACAAAATATAGTTTTATTATTTTTGCCGCAATAGCCATATATTTTCAATATACATATAATCCAGAACTTGAGTGGATGGGCAAGTTAAATTCTATGCTTAGTGGACGTTTAGCGTTAGGGCATTGGGGGTTTGAATTATATGGTATTCAGCCTTTCGGTAGTTTTGTTGAGTTTACAACAATGTTAGAGGCTAGCGAAACAAATAAGTTCTTTTATATTGATTCTGCTTATGTTCAGTTATTATTGGTTTATGGATCAATTATTTTTGCTTTAGTGTGCATAGGTTATACAAGAATTGGAATAAGAATTGTTAAACATAATGATAAATATTTTAGTTTGGTGTTAATTCTTTTATTTGCACATTCGATTACTGATCCTCAATTAATGTCTCCTGAATTTAATCCATTCTTACTTTGCTTGGGTTATTATGGGTTAAATAAATATAGGAATAATATATTTAGATAAATGATGAAAATTCACTCAGTTAAATTTAACTTTGCAATGAATATGTTATTAACGGTTTCAAACTTTTTATTCCCGTTAATTACATTTCCTTATGTTTCTAGGGTGTTAAGCCCTATTGGAACAGGGAAAGTTGCATTTGCTTATTCTATTGTTTCTTACTTTAGTATTTTTGCAGCTTTTGGTGTAGCTAATTATGGTATCCGAGCTTGTGCACAAGTAAGGGATGATAAAGAAAAATTATCAAAAACAGTACAAGAAATATTACTCATCAATATGGTATTGATGAGTTTTGTCTATATTGTCTATTTTTTAGGTATCGTTTTTATTCCTGAATTAAAGGCGGAGAAAACACTTTTTTTAATTTCGGGTTTAAATATTCTATTCACAATTGTGGGGGTGGAGTGGCTATATAAAGGAATTGAGCAGTATTTTTATATTACTATCCGTTCCATTATTTTTAAATTTATTGCTTTTGTACTTGTTTTTACGTGTGTTAAAACTGAGTCAGATTATAGTGGTTATGCATTTATCATTATTTTTGCGACTGTTGGTTCAGGTTTCGTAAATTTATATAATTTGCGGAAAATAATAACAATTAAATATTTCTCAAATTATGACTTTAAACGCCATCTTAAACCAATGATGACTTTTTTTATTACTACGATTGCAGTCACTTTTTATGTAAATGTAAGTGTGGCATTGCTTGGTTTTATACAGGGGAATGAAGAAGTTGGTTATTATAATGCAGCATATCGTATAAAAGATGTAATGGTGAGTATTGTTACTTCGTTAGGTGCCGTTTTATTACCAAGATTAAGTTATTATATTGAAAATAATATGTGGGATAAGTTTAATGATATTTTGTCAAAGTCAACACAATTTATTTTTATCTTATCACTTCCTTTGGTTGCCTTTTGTATTTTATTTGCAAAACCATCAGTTTTGATTTTGGCTGGTTCTGCTTATTTAGGCTCGATTATTCCACTGCAAGTATTAGCGTTAATTATTTTTATTGTGGGATTATCTAATTTAACAGGGATTCAGATGCTTATTCCACTTAAGAAAGAAAAATATTTATGCTATTCCGTAGTGATTGCTGCGGTAATCAATATGGTACTTAATTTAATCTTAATTCCAGAATACGGAGCAATCGGTGCGGCAGTTTCTGTAATGGTGGCAGAGGCGAGTATTTTAATCTATCAGATTTATATATTAAGAGCTTATTCTCAAGTGTTATTTAGTGGCGTCAGTTATATGCGAATTATTATGGCATTAGCCTTAGCTATTATTGTATCAATATGGCTGAATATAAATCTGAATTATAATGAGACTATTGTGTTTTTAGTAAGCGCGAGCCTATTTTTTATTTGTTATTTAGGTGTTTTGTTATTGTCTAAAGAACCTTTTATTTTTACTATTCTAAATCAAATTAGATCAAAATTAACTAAGAACTAGGAGATGGATATGAATTCGGCAGTGATTTTTGCAGGCGGAACAGGTTCTCGTATGAATTCTAAGGTATTGCCAAAGCAGTTTTTAAAAATTTATGGTAAGCCCGTGATTATTCATACCCTAGAAGTTTTTGAAAATTGTGATGAAATTGAAGAAATCGTTGTAGTGATTTTGCAAGGGTGGGAGCGATATTTGGAATGTTTATTAGAACAATACCGTATTACTAAAGCTAAAAAAGTAGTTACAGGCGGTGAAACTGGGCAGCAGTCTATTTATAACGGATTAAAAGAAATTCGTGAGGGTATTGTATTGATCCATGATGGTGTTCGCCCATTTATTTCTAGTCAGCTTATCAAAGAAAATATTGAGACGGCAAAGGTTAATAAAATTGCTATTACATGTGTAAAAGCAAAAGAAACATTAGTTTCAGTTAAAGATCATAAAATTAACGGCGTACTTAAACGTGATGTTTCTTATATGGCACGAGCACCGCAAACTTTTGATGTGTCTTTACTAAAATTAGCACACAAAAAAGCGATTGCAGACAATAATTTTTCTTTTGTTGATTCTTGTGCAATTGTAAAACATTATTTCCCTGAATCGGACTTTAATATTGTGGAATGTGGTTCTGAAAATATTAAAATCACAACACAAGAGGACTTTTATTTAGCTAAAGCTATGTTTTCTTTAGAAGAAGATGAACAGCTTTATGGCTTTAAACGTGGTGATGAGAAAAAATAATGAAAGATTTAGTTTTAAAAGAAGATTTAGAATTTATTTTAGATAAGGTTTTCAGAGAAGGAAAATTTAATCGTTCAACAGTATTAGTCACTGGAGCGACAGGTCTAGTTGGCTCCTTAATTGTAAAAAGCATACTGTATGCTAACCAGGTATTAAATGCTCAGATTATAGTTTTAGCTAGTGTCCGAAATTTAGAAAAAGCAGCAGATACTTTTGCTGATTTTTCAAATGAAAGTTTAATATTTGTGACAGACAGTTTGTTATCTCCCTTGTATTTTGACCAAACTATTAACTTTATTGTGCATACTGCAAGTATTACTGCTTCAAAAGAAATGGTAGAAAATCCAACAGGTGTACTATTAACAGCATTTGAAAGTACAAAGAATTTACTGGAATATGTGAAAGCGCATCCAAGTTGCAAAATGGTTTATATTTCTTCAATGGAATATTATGGTCAGGTTGCGGATGATTATACTAATGTTACTGAAGATAAATTAGGTTATATTGATCTTAGTAAATCACGTAGTTGCTACCCTGAAAGTAAGCGAGTTTGCGAGGCATTATGCAATGCTTATGTAGTACAATATAACCTAGATGTATGCAGTGCAAGGCTGGCTCAAACATTTGGAGCTGGTGTACCTCTTTCTGATAACCGTGTATTTGCACAATTTGCAAAAAGTGCACTCAATAAGACGGATATTATTTTACATACTATGGGGCAATCTGAAGGTAATTATTGTTATACGGCAGATACGGTGTACGGTATTTTTGTTCTTTTGCAAAAAGGCGAGAAAGGGCACAGTTATAATGTTGCTCGCAATCATAGCACCATTTTAAATATGGCAAAAATGGTTGCAGATAAAATTGGTAACAATCAAATTAAAGCAGAAGTTCATATTCCTGAAAATTTAGGTAGTTTGGGATATGCTCCAGATGTTAAATTAAAACTAAATTCAGATAAACTTAAAGCATTAGGTTGGCAACCTGAAATGGATCTTGAGAATATGTTTAAACGTATGATTAGAAGCTGGGAATTACAGGAATAATAAAATGAAGGAATATGATTATCTTATTGTTGGAGCAGGTCTTTTCGGCTCAATCTTTGCTCATGAAGCAGCTAAACGTGGTAAAAAATGTTTAGTGATTGAAAAGCGTAATCACATTGGTGGAAACTGCTATACCCAAAATATCGAAGGTATCAATGTGCATAAATATGGTGCACATATTTTCCATACTAGTAATAAAGTAGTTTGGAACTACATTCAACAATTTGCTGAATTTAACCGTTTTACCAATTCACCCGTTGCACGCTATAAAGATGAACTCTATAGCTTGCCATTCAATATGCTAACCTTCAATAAAATGTGGGGGGCAATTACACCACAAGAAGCAGAAACAAAAATCAAAGAGCAGATTACAAAAGAAAATATTGCAGCCCCTAAAAACTTAGAAGAGCAAGCAATTTCACTTGTTGGTCGTGATATTTACGAAAAATTAATCAAAGGTTATACAGAAAAACAATGGGGGCGTAAATGTACGGAACTTCCTGCATTTATTATTAAACGTTTACCCGTGCGTTATACCTACGATAACAACTATTTCTATGATACTTATCAAGGTATTCCTATTGGTGGATACACAAGGATTTTTGAAAAAATGTTAGATGGTATTGAGGTTAAACTGGGGGTAGATTTTTTTGCAGCGCGTGAATATTACGAAAGTATAGCTGATAAAATTGTGTTTACAGGAATGATTGATGAGTACTTTGGGCATCAATTCGGTAAATTAGAATATCGTAGTTTGAGTTTTGATAATGAAGTATTAGATATGCCAAATTATCAAGGTAATGCAGTTGTGAACTATACTGAAAGTGAAGTCCCTTATACACGTATAATTGAACATAAGCACTTTGAATATGGTGCGCAAGATAAGACAGTGATTACTCGTGAGTATTCAAAAGAATATCAAGAGAGGGATGAACCTTATTACCCAATTAATGATCAGCGTAATAACGAATTATATTCAAAATATAAGGTATTAGCAGATAATGTATCAAATGTTATTTTTGGAGGTCGTCTAGCTCAGTATAAATATTTTGATATGCATAATATTATTGCTGAAGCCTTGGAATGTGTAGCTAAAGAGTTAGATTAGATAAGGAGTGATATGCATAGAATAACGTTATCAAAAATATTTCTTTGGTTTGGTGATTTTTTTGCTTTTTTTTCCTCTTTTTTTATTTCATTGACGATATTACCTTTAGTCAATCATAGTCAAGCCGCTTTTCCCAAAGAGGAGCTAGATGAATATATTTTTATTCATCTTGTGATTTCTCTTTGCTGTGTATGCTGGTTTTGGATTCGTTTACGTCACTATACATATAGAAAGCCTTTTTGGTTTGAGCTTAAAGAGATACTTCGAACCCTGCTTATATTTTTTGTTATAGAGTTAGCAATTATTGCGCTCTCCAAACTTTATGTATCTAGAACATTGTGGGTGTTAACTTGGTTTGGGGCTATAGTTTTAGTGCCTGTAGTTAGAGTTTGTTTAAAAAAATTACTTTTAAAACTAAATTTATACCAAAAAGATACAGTTATTATTGGTAGCGGTCGAAATGCTAAAGATGTATATAGAGCCTTATCAGATGAATCTTACTTAGGCTTTAGTCTTTGTTATTTTGTTTCATCGGATACTATTCCAGAAGATGGTATGAATGAAATCAAAGTAATTGATGCAAAGAATAAGGATATTATTTCGCTTCTGCAATTAGATATTAAGACAGTTCAGTTTATATTAGCTTTAGATGATGAGATATTGTTAGATTCTTGGTTGAGATATTTAGCGTTGAATAAATGTCGTTCGGTTTCAGTTATTCCTAACATTAGAGGCATACCGTTATATGGTACGGATATGTCTTTCTTATTTAGTCATGAAATGTTGTTGTTGAGAGTAAATAACAATCTTGCAAAGCGTTCCTCTCGTATTTTAAAAAGAATAATGGATATTGTAGGTTCTTTAGTTATTATTATTCTACTTTTTCCAGTGTTGCTTTATCTTTATTTTTCAGTAAAAAAAGATGGAGGTAATGCGATTTATGGACATCCTCGAATTGGTCGTAATGGAAAAACGTTTAACTGCTTGAAATTTAGATCCATGGTTGTGAATTCTAAAGAAGTGCTAGATGAATTTCTAAGAACCGATCCTGAAGCAAGAGCTGAATGGGAAAAAGATTTTAAATTAAAAAATGATCCTCGTATTACTAAAATTGGCGCCTTTATTCGCAAGACAAGTTTAGATGAATTACCTCAGCTATTTAATGTTTTAAAGGGGGAAATGAGTTTGGTTGGGCCACGCCCAATTGTTGCTGATGAGCTAGAGCGTTATCAGGATGATGTTGAGTATTACCTTATGGCAAAACCAGGAATGACAGGGTTGTGGCAAGTGAGTGGCCGTAATGATGTGGATTATAATACCCGTGTTTATTTTGATTCTTGGTATGTTAAAAACTGGTCACTTTGGAATGATATCGCTATTTTGTTTAAAACAGTGAATGTTGTTTTGAAAAAAGATGGAGCCTATTAATTAGGAGTCTATATAATTATATGATTGAGATAGATGTTTGAATGAAATTGATGATATGAAAACATTTATTCTCTCGATATAGGTAAGAAATTTAAATATTAAATGAATCAGAAAACTTTAATTTTGAAACAACGAATACTTTATTTTGATATTTTGAATATCTTAGCCTGCTTTGCGGTGTTGTCGTTACATCATAATGGGATTGTTCATAATTTTAATGTAAATACATTTGCATGGAAACAATCATTGATGTTTGAAGTGTTATTCTATTGGGCAGTGCCTATTTTTTTATGCTAACAGGTGCTACATTATTTGGATATCGAAATAAATATTCAACTCAGGATTTCTTTAAAAAGAGAGTTTTTAGAGCAATAGTCCCCTTTATTATATGGAGTATTATTTTACTATTCCACTCGTGGTTAGTGGGTAAGTTCACATATAAGAATATTAATGAAGTTTTAAGTGCTATTATTACAACAAGGATATACCATGGTGATATCTATTGGTTCTTTATCCCCCTGATATCATTGTATTGTTTTATACCGGTATTATCTCTGCTAAAGGATAACAGGAACATTTTATGGTATATGGCTATTTTTTTATTTGTTACTCATTCTTGTTTGCCATTACTCTTTCTATCCTTAGGTATTAAATATAATAATTCATTATCATTTCCTGTGGCTGGATATGTATTATTTCTAATTTTAGGTTACCTTTTTTCTACAATCGAGTTATCTAGAAAGCAAAGGATTATAATTTATTTACTTGGCCTGATATCTGCATTTATTAGATATGCTGGGACCTATTATTATTCTTTAGAGCAAGGGAAGATTGATAAGTTTCTGTTTGGTTATATACAATTTCATTCTGTATTATTAGCTTTGGCAGTATTTGTTCTAGTTAAAGAAATAGGAAAAAATGTCGAATCTGTTAAGATCACAAACTTTCTTGCTGTTCTATCATCATGTAGCTTGGGGATTTATTTAATTCATAAGCTAGCGATGTCTTATGAATTGTATTTTCTACAAATTACAGCTGATAATGTTTATTGGCGCTTTGCTGGGGCTTTCTTGACCTACTTTTTATGCCTAAGTGTAGTATTAGTTATAAAAAGAGTTCCTTATTTGAGGGTTGTTTTTCCATAAGATATGAATATCCTCATCACTGGCGGTTCCGGCTTCATCGGTTCCGCCCTTATTCGGTATATCATTAATCAGACTCAAGATTATGTGATCAATATTGATAAACTGACCTATGCGGCAAATCAATCAGCGTTGAAAGAGGTAGAAAATAATCCTCGCTATGCTTTTGAGCAAATTGATATTTGTGATCTTAAGGCGATAGAAAGCGTTTTCGAGAAATATCAGCCTGATGCAGTGATGCATTTGGCGGCAGAAAGTCATGTCGATCGTTCTATTTCTGGAGCAGCTGATTTTATTCAAACCAATATTGTTGGTACTTATACGTTGTTAGAGGTTGCTAAGAATTATTGGCATACCCTAGACGAAGCTAAAAAAACGACCTTTCGATTTCACCACATTTCTACAGATGAAGTGTATGGGGATTTATCCCTTTCTGATCCTGCCTTTACTGAACAGTCTCCTTATCATCCGAGTAGTCCTTATTCAGCCTCAAAAGCAGCGAGTGATCATTTGGTGCACGCTTGGCATCGCACTTATGGTTTGCCGGTGATTATCACAAACAGTTCCAATAACTATGGGGCTTATCAACACGCTGAAAAGCTTATTCCTTTAATGATTTCAAATGCTGTGATGGGAAAGAATTTGCCAATTTATGGTGATGGGCAGCAGATTCGTGATTGGTTATTTGTGGAAGATCATGTTCAAGCCTTATATTTAGTTTTAACCAAAGGTCGAGTCGGGGAAAACTATAATATCGGTGGAAATTGTGAAAAAACGAACCTTGAAGTGGTTCAAATGATTTGTGAGTTACTTGAAGAACTGGTGCCAAATAAGCCTAATCACATTGAGTATTACGAAGATTTAATTACTTTTGTAAAAGACCGACCTGGTCATGATGTGCGATATTCATTGGATTGTTCTAAAATTCATGCAGAATTAGGTTGGCGACCGCAAATAACCTTTGAACAAGGACTTCGTCAGACGGTAAAATGGTACCTAGAGAATAATAGATAAATAAAGGAGAATAACCACATGCAAATTACATTATCAACTACTCCCGCTTCGGAGAGTTGGGGCAAAAATGCCATTTTAAGTTTTAATCAAGATCAAGCCGTTATTCATCTTAAAGATGATGAAAAATCGAATCTTGTTTTAGTTCAAAAAGCCGCACGTAAGTTACGTGGACAAGGTATTAAAGACGTTGAGCTTGTGGGGGATGAATGGGAATTAGAAAATTGCTGGGCATTTTATCAAGGTTTTTACTCGGCGAAGCAAGATTATTCGATTGAATTTCCTCATTTAGATGATGAGCCACAAGATGAATTATTGGCCCGTATTGAATGTGGCGATTTTGTACGTGAAATTATTAATGAACCGGCACAAACCCTTACTCCGGTTAAATTAGCAGAACGTTCGGCTGAATTTATTTCTAAACAAGCCGAAAATTATGCCGATAAAAGTGCGGTCAGTTTTCAAATCATTTCTGGTGAAGCATTAAAAGATCAAGGCTATCACGGGAGCTTTACGGTGGGGCGTGGTTCTATTAATCCACCCGCTATGTTGCAATTAGATTTTAACCCGACTAATAATCCAAATGCGCCAGTATTAGCGTGTTTAGTCGGTAAAGGTATTACTTTTGATAGTGGTGGTTATAGCATCAAACCAAGTGATGGTATGAGTACTATGCGTACCGATATGGGGGGCGCTGCGTTATTAACGGGAGCATTAGGATTTGCGATTGCGCACGGTTTAAATCAACGTGTAAAACTCTATCTATGCTGTGCAGAAAACTTGGTGAGTGATAATGCGTTTAAATTGGGTGATATCATCACATATAAAAATGGTGTAACCGCTGAAATTCTAAATACTGATGCAGAAGGCCGTTTAGTATTAGCAGACGGTTTAATTGAAGCTGATAGCCAAAATCCACAATTTATTGTCGATTGTGCAACCTTAACCGGTGCGGCGAAAGTGGCAGTGGGTAATGATTACCACAGCGTACTTTCTATGGATGATGCGTTAGTAAATAGCCTATTCCAAGCTGCGAAAGAAGAAAATGAACCATTCTGGCGGTTGCCTTTTGAAGCGTTCCATCGTAGCCAAATCACTTCTTCTTTTGCGGATATTGCCAATACAGGTACAGCGCCGGTTGTCGCGGGCGCAAGTACTGCAACGGCATTTTTATCGTATTTTGTGAAAAACTATCAACAACGTTGGTTACATATTGATTGTTCGGCCACTTATCGTAAATCAGGTAGTGATTTATGGGCGGTTGGCGCAACCGGAATTGGTGTGAAAACTTTAGCAAATTTATTAGTAACGAAAGCAAGTTAAGTAGGATTTTATGGTAGAACGTACTTTTTCAATTATTAAACCTGATGCAGTAAAGCGTCATTTAATTGGTGCTATTTTAGGGCGTTTTGAATCTCAAGGATTCTGTGTCGTTGCGCTTAAAATGGTGCAATTAACCAAAGAACAAGTGGAAGGTTTCTATGCGGAACACCAAGGTAAACCGTTTTTTGAACCGTTGGTGGAGTATATGCTCTCTGGTCCGATGGTGGTTTCTGTATTGGAAAAAGAAAATGCCGTAAAAGATTACCGCACTTTGATTGGTGCAACGAATCCCGCTGAGGCAGCAGAAGGCACTATCCGCAAAGACTTCGCGTTAAGTCAGCGTGAAAATTCCGTTCATGGTTCTGATAGTGTTGAAAGCGCAAAACGAGAAATTGCTTATTTCTTCGTAGATTCAGAAATCTAGCCATAATTCATTTCTATAAAAAAGCACTTAGTAAATCGCTAAGTGCTTTTATTTTATTGCTTTTCAATTTTTGAGATAGTCTTTTTCAGTGGATCAATTTCAGCTCGAATATGAAAGGCTTTCGCCAGATTCTCCGCATTTAATACGGCTTGCGTTTCACCGACTGCCAGCAATTTTCCTTTATCTAATAGAACAATTTCATCACAAAATTGATAAGCCAATGAAAGGTGATGAATTGCGACGATGCATGTATGTTGTGGTGTAAGTGATTTAAGCTGTTCCATCATATCAATTTGATAATAAGGGTCGAGTGGCGCAATCGGCTCATCGACCAATAAAACGGGGGATTCTTTAATACTGCAACGAGCAAGTTGTACACGTGCTTTTTCGCCACCAGAAAGTTGTTGAAATGGCTTATCGAGTAAATGCGTTACCGCAAATTTTTCTGAAAATACTTGAATTTTTGACCGCTCTTTTTCTTTTGGCAAGGGCGTAGCTAAGCCTAGGGCTATCACATCATAAACGGATAAATCCCAATGAATTTGCGTATTTTGTGCAAGATAAGCAATGTATTGGCTTTTTTCGGGAGCATTCATTTTGCTTAATAGCTGATCATCAAACCAAACCTCCCCTTGTTTGAGGGGCAAGATACCCGCAATGGTTTTTAATAACGTGGATTTTCCCGCACCATTAGCACCCATAATGCCGATCAATTTACCTGATGGAAGCGTACAGTTGATGTCATTTAAGCAATAGGATTGGGTGAGTTTTTCAATTTTAATCATAGATTTTTCTCTGTTGCGTTAATAACATCCAAATCAAGCAAGGCGCACCGATAAGTGCGGTCAATGTTCCGATGTAAATATGGGAAAACAGTGGGATATATAAAATCGCTAAATCGGCCAGTAATAGCAATAATGCCCCAATTAATGCGCTGGTAAGGTAAAGCTGTGATGGGCGAGCTTTCAGTAAAATACGGGCGAAGTGTGGCGCGATTAAGCCGATAAAGCCAATGGTACCGGTTTGTGGAATGGTAGCACCGACTAATAAAGCGACACCAAAGGTGCTGATAAAAAAGCTACGTTTGGGATCTACGCCCATTGTGCTCGCTGTTTCTTCACCAAAGGTAAGTAAATCTAAGTATCGGCGAGTGTGGTATAAACAGAAAATCCCCGTAAGAACAATCGGGAGAGAAATGAGCAAAGTATCTAATTTCGCCCACATCAATGAGCCTTGTAGCCATCGATAAAGTTCAGCTAATGCCCATGGGCTTTCCGCGTTGGAAAGCAGTAATGCAATTGCTGACCCAAGTAACATATTTACCGCTAAGCCGCTTAGAATCATCATTGTGGTGCCGTAGTTTTTAGCGATCAAATACACGATTAAAAAACTTAAAAGCGCGCCAATTACACCTCCAGCTAAGAGCAGTGAAAATGGCACGGCAAAATAATAAAGGATAAATACACTAGCAGCCGTTGCACCAGCGCTACTGCCGAGTAAGCCCGGACTCGCTAGTGGATTTTGGAAAATACCTTGCATCGCATTGCCGGCAATCGCCAGGCTGGCACCCGTCAATAAAGCTAAACCAATGCGCGGAAAACGAATATCCCACAGCACCATCGAACGCATATCGGTGAGCACACCATCAGCATTTTTGAGATGGGCAAAGTCACCTAGCTGATGATAAACCGCAAAGCCGCTAATCAACAGCAGCGCGAAGAAAAGTGCGGTATTTAATTTGAGTGTTTTGGTCAATGATCAATTTCCTATGTAATCCAAATATCATTTGTTAATTTGATTTTGTCAAATCTCCCCTAACCCCTCTTTGCTAAAGAGGGGATTATAGTGTCAAGATTTATAATTCTGATGTTTTATTTTAATCATTTATACATAAAAGCTGTAAACACATTATTTTGGGTTAATCTAATCATGCAATACCTCTCTTTAGTAGAGTGGGTGGGATTATAGTGTCGGGATTTATAATTCTGATGGTTTATTCTAATCATTTATACATAAAGACATATAAATATGTCATCTAGGGTTAATTTAATAATGAAATTCCCCTCTTTAGCAAAGAGGGGGTAGGGGAGATTTGTCAGCTACATTATTTTAACTGTTGATAAATCTTCTCCGCCCCTTGCCACACGCCATGATCAAAGCAATAGGTATATTTCATCGGGATGCTGACAAGCGGTTGATTTTTGAAAAAATCTTGCAACATAGGGTGGTGCAGTAATTCAGCTTGTGCATTGTAACCTTGTTTGTCAGTCAGTGAAATGAGCACATTCGGTTGGCTTAAAATCACTTTTTCTAACGAGAAATTTTGTGCGGTAAGTGGTGTTTTTAACGGTGTTAATCCGAGTAAACTTAACAGCACGGGATATTGCGGATAATAACTTTCTACCACACCAGTTTCTGACAAAACCAGTGTATCAGTAAGCGGTCGATTTAAGTGAAAGTTTTGTGATTTGAGTTTTATTACTAAATCAGCCGCCTTTTGCTCATTACCCAGTTGTTTGCCTAAGTCTAGAATCAGCGTAAACAATTCATCTGGCGTTTGTGGGCTGTCGTTAATCGGGATAATCTTCACACCGAGTTTTTTCAGCTCCGCGACTAATTGTGGATAAAAGGTTTCATTAATCAGAATAGTTTTATCCAAATAGGGCAATAATTCCGTTAATTGCGGCTCCAGTACAGGTTTGTCGGTATTGATTTTATCCAACATCATCAACGGTTTTTTCGAATAAGGCGATTGAGCAGCAATTTGCGAAGGCTCAGCCAGTTCGATAAGCAGTCTGTCACTGCAAAGCGTAAGCGAGACAAATTGTTCCGAAGCCTGAGCGGTAAACGGAAGGAAAAGTGCGGTTAAAATTAAGCGAGTTTTTTGCATATAGATAATGATACGCTACGCCATCAAGAATGTAAAAAGGCGTGCTAAGCACGCCCTTATTAGTGGGTAATAATTAGAACGATCCTTTTAACCCAACGTAAATATTACGTCCTTCTTGACCATAGCCTAGTACGTTTTCGTATTTTTTATTGAATACGTTGTTAAGGTTCGCATAAATCGTCAAGCTATCCGCTACTTTATAGTTCACGCCTAAGTTTGCCAAGGTGTAAGATGGCAATTTCACTTTATGTGTGCTGTAAGTTGGTGAGTAGTAGGTATCCATGCGTTTGCCTGTGTAAGATACATTTACATCTGCACCCAATTTTTCAGTGATTTGGTATGCTAAGCCCGCGTTCGCCAAATGTTTTGGACGACGTGCCAATTCAGCGCCTTTGCTGTCTCGGGTTTGCGTGTAGGTGTAGTTAGCATAAGCAGTTAATGCATCGGTAACTTTACCGTTATAAGCTACTTCAACACCTTTCACTTTGCTCTTACCTTCAAGGTTTACGGCACGGCTTGCATAAGTGGTAAAGTTGATTACTTCACTGCTAATCGCGTTTTTCACGTTGCGAGCGAAATAAGTCACATCAAAGCTGTGACGACCATCATTGGTTTCAAATAAGAAACCAACATCGCCACCTAAACTTTTCTCTGGTTGTAAATTAGGGTTGCCGATATAGCGCGCGTTGTAACCGTAATATTCAGTGATTGTCGGGTTTTGAATCGCAGAACCAAAACTTGCGTGTGCTTTCACATTATTGTGTAAACGGTAAGCGCCAGCGATACGGCCAGTCCATGAGTTTTCGTATTCAGAGCTGTCAGTGTAACGACCACTAATATTTAAACTATGATCTGCATCGTGCAATAAGCGATATTCTGCCGCTAAGCTTTTCTCAATAAGTTTTTTATTGCCTGCATTATTGAAATAAGACGAGTTAAAATCTGTTTTTTGATAGTCAGTTAAGAAACTTAAACCTTGTGTGAGAGAGCCTTCACGATCGAAATTGACGTCTAATTGATAGTTCGCATTGAGTTTTTTTGCATCGTAAGCCGATGTGTAGCCAACAGTATCGCTGTCAGTTGTGAGATGGCTTACCCCAACTTTGTGTTTAAGCAATTCATCGTCATTACCTAAGAAACCACTTAATTTGAACAAGGTGTCACGTGTGCGGGTGTAATGACCTTTTTCATCCGTTGCGCTGTTATCAAAGTTAGCAGTTTGGCTGCTATGGGAGGTTAAGAAATCAAAACCTTTTTGGTTATCGTCATAGCCGAAACGAAGAGAGGCATTATCACGGTGGAATTTATCGCGTTCGCTTGAGCCACCGGTACTTACCGCTGTGCCATCTTGTGCGGTGTAGTTAAAGCGGTTTTTGCTGAGTGCCGAAATGCCTTTGGTGTGGTGGCTATCACCGTGTAAAGCGTAATAGAAACCGTTATTTGAGCCTGAAAGGGTTAATGAACCATCTACTGTGCGGTTAGAGCCTGTGCCGAAATCGTAATCAACGTTGAAGGTTTTACCTTTTTCTAAGCCTTTCTTCGTGGTGATATAAATCACACCACCCATGGCGTCACTTCCCCAAAGGGCAGATTGCTCGCCGCGTAAGACTTCGATGCGGTCGATATTGCTTAATGCTAATCCACCAAAATCAAAGCCATAGCCAGAAACAGGGTTTACTTTTACGCCATCAATAATCACTGCAGTGTGGTTTGCATCCGCACCACGTAAGAATACATTAGTTAATGTGCCACGACCGCCCGATGCGCTAACAGCTAAACTCGGTACGGTTTTCAACACATCACTGACATAAGTCGCACTACGTTGTGCGAAATCTTTTTCGGTTAAAACGGTAACAGAAGAAGCCGTTTGATGAAGGCTCGTTGGGGTAGCTGAGGCAGAATAGACGTTAATCACATCTAATTTTGCCACGTCTTCAGCCGCCGCTAATGCCGGAATCGCT
The DNA here is from genome assembly GCF_001679485.1 of Haemophilus sp. CCUG 60358. Taxonomy (GTDB): domain Bacteria; phylum Pseudomonadota; class Gammaproteobacteria; order Enterobacterales; family Pasteurellaceae; genus Haemophilus_D. The sequence continues at coordinate 122,096 of NZ_LZOZ01000017.1, read as the reverse complement.
AATAAAATCGCTGAAGTAATCACATTTTTTTTCATTTTAAAATCCCTAGGATAAAAGTCTGTATAAAAGCGCCAGCAGTTTACACATTTGAGGCTTGGCGCGCAAACTTCTGGCGATGAAAATAACTCATCATCAAAATGAATGAAATTTAAGAGAAATAAAAAAATTAAGGATTTTTCTGGCCGCACTTTTTCGTCTTTATCTACTTTGTAGTTTCAAGTATAATTCACGAGGAATCAGTTTAAAAAATCCTAATGGCTTAAAATTTACGTTTTAAGCCATTATTTATAGCATAAATCCTGCCTTTATATTCTTCTGTGCCTTTTAATGGTTTGATTAAAATCCCTTCAGAAAATAACCGCACTTTTATGTTTCATTATTTTAATTATGAGGTCTTTTTAGGTAATTTTTATGAAAAAAATTGCATTTCGTCTTAACTTTTTAACCGCTTGCGTTTCATTAGGGATAGCTTCGCAAGCATCGGCAGGACATACTTATTTTGGTATCAACTACCAATACTATCGTGATTTTGCTGAGAATAAAGGGAAGTTCACAGTTGGTGCTCAAGATATTGATATCTACAATAAAAAAGGGGAAATGATAGGTACAATGATGAAAGGTGTACCTATGCCTGATTTATCTTCTCTAGCAAAAGGTGGATATGCGACATTGGTCGGTGATCAAACCTTAATCAGTGTTGCACATAATGTAGGTTATCAAGATGTTGATTTTGGGATGACAGGACATAATCCCGATCAGCACAATTTTAAATATAAAGTCGTCAAACGTTATAACTATAAAAATGATAGTACGCACCGTTATATGACAGACTATCAACATCCAAGACTTGCTAAATTTGTCACTGAAGTTGCGCCTATTGAAATGGTTTCTCGCATGAATGGGAAGGTTTATACCGATTTGAAAAAATATCCAATGCGTGTTCGTGTCGGTAGTGGTCACCAATATTGGAAAGATGATAACAATAATACAAACGCAGACTTGGCCTATGGCGGTGCTTGGCTTACTGGTGGTAATACCTTTATGGATGGCGGCACGGGAGATGGTCATCTCTATTTAAATGGCAGAGTGCAAACCCCTAATGAATATGGTCCATTGCCAATTGCAGGCGCTCAAGGTGATAGTGGCTCTCCTTTCTTTATTTATGATAAGGAACAGGGAAAATGGCTATTAAACGGTGTGTTACGTGAAGGGCATCCTTATGCTGCGGTGGGCAATGGATATCAAATTGCACGCCAAGATTATCTTGAAGAGGTTCTTGAGCAAGATCTTGCTGCCAGATTCTTTTTAAATAACGCAAATTACACATTAAAAACAACTCAAGATGGAAATGGCACCATTACGCAAAATGGCAGACGTTCCCAAACCATTGGTTTGTATAATAGCGCTTTACCATTTGATTCTCGTGGCGGAAATAATGGTGATGAAGCTCCAACTTATAAAGGGCCGAATCCATGGTCGCCAGCATTACATCATGGTAAAAATATCTACTTAGGGGATATGGGAAAAGGTACACTGACTATCGAAAATACGGTAAATCAGGGAGCTGGTGGCTTATATTTTGAAGGGGATTTTTCCGTTAAACCAAGTGATAACACCGTGACTTGGCAAGGCGCTGGTGTCTCTGTTGGAGAAGAAAGTACGGTTGAATGGCAAGTACATAATCCGGAAGGCGATCGCTTATCCAAAATTGGGCTGGGAACCTTACTTGTTAATGGTAAAGGGAAAAACTTAGGAAGCCTGAGTGTGGGTAATGGTCTTGTTGTATTAGATCAACAAGCAGATGATGCGGGTCAAAAGCAAGCCTTTAAAGAAGTCGGGATCGTTAGCGGGAGAGCAACAGTTAAACTGAATAGCGAAAACCAAGTGGATCCAAACAACATTTATTTTGGTTTCCGTGGTGGGCGTTTAGATCTTAACGGACATTCATTAACCTTCGAGCGTATTCAAAATATCGATGAAGGTGCGATGTTGGTTAACCGTAATGAAACTCAGGCAGCCAATATTACCATTACAGGAAATGCCACTGTTAATAGTGATGCAAAACAATTAACCAATAAAAAATATATCGCATTTAACGGTTGGTTTGGTGAGCAAGATAAAGCCAAAACAAATGGTCGTTTAAATGTGAATTATCAACCAGTTAATGCAGAAAATCATTTGTTGCTTTCTGGGGGGACAAATTTAAACGGCAATATCACGCAAAATGGCGGTACGTTAGTTTTTAGCGGTCGTCCAACGCCTCATGCTTACAATCATTTAAATCAAAATCATGCCAAAATGGAAGGTTCAACCCGAGGAGAGGTGATCATTGATGATGATTGGATTAACCGCACTTTTACAGCTGAGAATTTCCAAATTCAGAACGGACAAGCGGTCGTTTCTCGCAATGTTTCTGCAATTAATGGTAATTGGCAATTAAGCAATAATGCTAAAGTCACTTTTGGTGTGACACCAAATCAAGAGAATTTGGTGTGTATCCGTTCAGATTGGACTGGCTTAACAGAATGTAAATCAGAAAATCTAACAGAACAGAAAACAATCGATTCATTACCAAGAACAAAAGTCAATGGTAACGTGCATCTAATGAACTCAGCAAGTGCGGTAGCATCTGGCTTAGTTGATTTAATCGGTAACGTGAGTTTAGCGCAGAATAGTCAATTTATATTAAGCCATAATGCAACCCAAACTGGTTCGTTAAACCTTGTTAATCAGGCGAATGCCACTGTGAATAATGCTCGGTTAATTGGCAATGTAACATTATCAGATTCTGCTCAGTTTAATTTAGCAAATAGTCGTTTTTCACATCAAATTAGTGGGACAGAAAGCACAACGGTTAATTTAGAAAATGCAAATTGGACAATGCCTGCAAGTACTACTTTAGGTAGTTTGGCACTCAATAATAGTGAAATTACGCTGAATCCAGATTTTGTTACTCAAGCGAACAATAGCCAATTTAATACGTTAACGATCAGCGGCAATTTAAATGGTAACGGTATTTTTAATTATCGTACTTATTTACACCAATATTTAGGTGATAAGTTAGAAGTTAATGGCCAAGCGCAAGGTGATTTTAAATTAAAAGTGCATAATACAGGTGCAGAACCAACCGCTTTAGAACACCTGACTCTGATGACACTGAAGCAAATGCCATCTTCTGGGCTTAATGTTACTCTCGCAGATAATTATGTGGATGCAGGGACATGGCGTTATGAATTAGTCAAAGACGGCAATCAATACCGCCTTTATAGCCCAATGAAAGAGGCTGAACTACAAAAAGCGGCAGAAGCGAAACGCCTAGCCGAAGAGCAACATAAAGCGGAAGAGCAACATAAAGCGGAAGAGCAACATAAAGCGGAAGAAGCCAAACGTCTAGCGGAAAAACAACGCAAAGCCGAAGAAGCTCGTAAAGCTGAAGAGGCTCGTAAAGCCGAAGAAGCACGTAAAGCGGAAGAAGCACGTAAAGCTGAAGAGGCTCGTAAGGCTGAAGAAGCTCGCAAAGCTGAAGAGGCTCGCAAAGCTGAAGAGGCTCGTAAGGCTGAAGAGGCTCGTAAGGCTGAAGAAGCACGCAAAGCTGAAGAGGCTCGTAAGGCTGAAGAAGCTCGCAAAGCAGAAGAAGCCCGTAAAGCGGAAGAGGCACGCAAAGCCGAAGAAGCTCGTAAGGCTGAAGAGGCACGCAAAGCGGAAGAAGCCCGTAAGGCTGAAGAAGCTCGCAAAGCAGAAGAAGCTCGCAAGGCTGAAGAGGCACGTAAGGCTGAAGAAGCACGCAAAGCGGAAGAAGCTCGTAAGACTGAAGAGGCACGCAAAGCTGAAGAAGCTCGCAAGGCTGAAGAATCACGCAAGGCTGAAGAAGCTCGTAAGGCTGAAGAGGCACGCAAAGCTGAAGAGGCTCGTAAAGCTGAAGAAGCACGCAAGGCTGAAGAAGCTCGCAAGCAAAAAGAGCTTATTAGTCGTTATTCAAATAGTGCTCTCTCTGAATTGTCTGCAACGGTAAATAGCATGCTTTCGGTTCAACATGAGCTTGATAGAGTTTTGGTTTCGGATTCCGATCTTTCGGTATGGACGAATATTACGCAAGATAAAAAACGTTATGATTCAGATGATTTCCGTGCTTATCAACAAAATATGAATTTACGCCAAATTGGTGTTAAGAAAAAAGTTGAGAATGGACGGATTGGGGCAATTTTCTCACATGGTCGTGCTAATAATACCTTTGATGAGCAGATCTCTAATCAGATGGATCTCACGATGGTGTCAGCGTTTGCACAATATCAATGGCATGATTGGCAATTGGGTGTTAACGCCGGTTATGGGGTGAGTTCAAGTAAAATTTCAGGTGAACAAAGCCAAAAAATTCATCGTCGTGTGATGAGTTATGGCCTTAATGCGAACTATCAGTTCCGTTTAGGAGAATTAGGTGTTCAGCCTTATCTTGGTGTAAATCGCCATTTTGTTGAAGGCGAAAATTACCAATACGAAGGTGTGAATATCCAGACACCGAAAATAGCATTTAATAGCTATACTACAGGGATTAAAGTAGATTACACCTTTACACCAGCTCAAGATGTGACAATTAAACCGTATTTCTCGGTAAATTATGTCGATGCTTCAAATGCGCGCGTGCAAACTAAAGTCAATCAGGCGACTTTACAACAACAGTTCGGGCGTTATTGGCAAAAAGAATTGGGTTTAAGTGGGGAGATCTTGCATTTCCACATGTCGGTATATGCAGCTCAATCTCAAGGTTCACAATTAAGTAAACAGAGAACAATTGGGGTGAAATTAGGGTATCGTTGGTAGGCTTTAATTAAACATCCATGATCAAAATGAGAGTTTTCTTTATTTAGCATAGAGATATATCAGAATAAAGAGGCTCTCATTTTTTATTCTCATTATTTTTTGGTAAATCCCTTTTAAATTTGGTTAGATTAACTTTAGTCAATAACAGAAAAATTTGGTGTTATATAAGATCCAAGATTTTCTGACCGCACTTTTTCGCCTTTATCCGCCTTATAGTTTCAAGTATAATGCCTGTATTTTTCATCACATTGTTATTAAAAAAATTATGAGTACAAAATTCAACGTAAAAACATTCCAAGGCATGATTTTAGCCTTGCAAGAATATTGGGCAAATCAAGGCTGTACCGTTGTGCAACCTTTTGATATGGAAGTGGGCGCAGGGACTTCTCACCCAATGACTGCATTACGCGCGTTAGGCCCAGAGCCGATGGCATTTGCTTATGTGCAACCTTCACGTCGTCCAACCGATGGTCGCTATGGCGAAAACCCGAACCGTTTACAACATTACTATCAATTCCAAGTGGTGATTAAACCGTCTCCAGACAACATTCAAGAACTCTATTTAGGCTCCCTTGAAATGCTCGGTTTTGATCCAACGCAAAACGACATCCGTTTCGTGGAAGATAACTGGGAAAACCCAACCTTAGGGGCTTGGGGGTTAGGCTGGGAAGTGTGGTTAAATGGTATGGAAGTCACCCAGTTTACCTATTTCCAACAAGTGGGTGGCTTAGAATGTAAACCGGTAACAGGTGAAGTAACTTACGGTTTAGAGCGTTTAGCGATGTACATCCAAGGCGTGGATTCTGTGTATGACTTAGTTTGGTCTGATGGCCCGCTTGGCAAAACCACTTACGGTGATGTATTCCACCAAAACGAAGTCGAGCAATCAACTTACAACTTTGAATACGCCGATACTGATTTCTTATTCTACTGCTTCGATCAATACGAAAAAGAAGCGAAAAGCTTATTGGAATTAGAACGTCCGTTACCATTACCGGCTTACGAGCGCATTTTAAAAGCTGCACACAGCTTCAACTTGTTAGATGCACGTAAGGCGATTTCGGTCACAGAACGTCAACGCTATATTTTACGGATTCGTGCATTAACTAAAGGTGTGGCTGAAGCCTATTATGCAAGCCGTGAAGCCTTAGGTTTCCCTGGCTGTAAAAAATAAGGCGAAAAACAACCGCACTTTAAGCATTAACACAACGATATAAGGAGAAAATGATGAAAGATTTTCAATATCCAGACGATATCTACACGGAAGCAGAAACTGATCCGAATACGCTTGCGAATTTAGGTCCATTGGCTAGATTAGCGGGTGTTTGGGAAGGTAAGCGTGGTGTAGATATCAACCCGAAAGCGGAAGGACCAGAAAAAGATCCTTATATCGAGCGTTATGAAGCCCATCCGACAGATGGTCAAACTAATGGTCCGCAACTCTATTATGGATTGCGTTATCACGCTCATATTGTACAACCGGGCGAGGTAGAAACCTTCCATGATCAAGTCGGTTACTGGTTATGGGAACCTGAAACTGGCAATATTTTGTTAACGGGTAGCATTCCACGCGGTCAAGCGTTTATTGCAGTCGGTAATGCACCGGCGGATGCGAAAGAGTTTACGGTAAAAGCGGTACGCGGTTCATTAACAAACGGCATCATTTCGAATCCGTTTTTAGAACGTTCATTTACCACGGAAAGTTTTGAAATGACGGTGAAATTCCATGATGATGGCACTTGGTCATATGATCAAACCACAACCATGATTATCCCAAATTATGATGCACCATTTGAACATCGTGATCGTAACCGTTTGACAAAAATTGGCGAACCGACATTAAACCCAACTGCGGCAGCAGAACAAGGAGGTGAATAATGAAACCCATTCTCTATTATGCGGCAGATTGCCCTGATACAGCGCCATTTGTGGCGGAATTAAAACGCCTAGGCGTGGATTATGAGGCTGTGGAAGTCTTATCTTCTATTCCAAATTTGAAACAATGGTTGCGTTTGCGTGATCGTCACCCAGCATTTGATAATGCCAAAGCGCAAGGCTATGCAGGCTTTCCGGCATTATTGTTAGATGATGATCGTGTTATTTTAGATGAATCCAAATTAAAAGAGATTTTTCTAAAATGATGAAAAAAGCGTTAGCCTTTGCAACTTCAGCGATGATTTTGACCGCTTGTAGCAATGCACAACCGCAAGCTGAAATACCAACCGTGGGCGGGGAAACCGATGCTCACGGTTGCTTACCCAGTGCGGGTCAGTCTTATTCTTATTTGAAAAAAGCTTGCGTACAAGTGTTTGATGTAGCGGAAATTAAGTTAGACGATCCCGCCAATAAAACTCAAGCGGTTTATGGCATTCTTTCGGAAGATAAGCAACAGGTTGAAGTGTTTGCTTCTGATTTGCCTGAAAACACGATTTTAGAGGTAGTCAAAGGCGGCTATGTCTCCAAAGACGGCAAAGTGCGTTTAATGAAAACCAAGAAAAGTTGGAAAATTCGTAAGTAATGAAGAAAGTCAGTTTTTTGCAATTTTTATTTAGAATTGGTGATGACTATTTAATGTTTTTGCGAAATTTAACACCCGCTGTGTTGTTTTTATCACTCGCGTTATTTATGTATTCTGAGCTGGATTGGACACATTGGGCGTGGAGTAATGTGCTCGTGCTGTTTTTAAGTTTGGCTTCAGGATTTATTGCACTCAGCGTCATGGCAATAAATACTGTCGCTTTTGTACGCAAGATGCTGAAAACCTTAAGAACACTAAGCGGAGAGAGCGAACTTGATGAAAATATTGGTACGCTCGCATTATTTAAAATGCTCTGGGTGGAGAGCAACAGTAAACAACTAATCTTTTTTGCGGTAGTCAATATTGTTGCAGTATTTATGGTGTTAGTTTACGGCACCAAATATGCCTTGAATTTTTATAGCTCAATTTCAACATTAAATGATTAGGTCTCGAATATGAAAAAAATAACCCTAAAATTCACCGCACTTTTGCTTGGCTCAGCTTTAGCAAGTAGTGCGTTTGCAACAGAAAATGGTCAAACTTCCTCAAGTTCTGATTATGAATTAGAGAAAGTATTGATTTTCAGCCGACACGGATTGCGTTCACCAGTGGAAAAAGATCCGCAAGAAATGGCGAAATATTCCCCTTATGAATGGGCAAAATGGAATGTACCATCTGGCTATCTCACTGCAAAAGGGACGGTGCTAGAAACCTATTTCGGCCAATATTTAGGGCAATGGCTTGCGGATAAAGGCTTATTAACAACAGATCGTTGTGCATCGGGTGAAGGTATTTTCGCTTATGCGAATGCAGTACAACGCACAGTAGCAACGGGGCAAGCGATTGTGGCAGGTGCTTTTGCTGGATGTAATGTGCAATTACAACATCGTGGTGAAATTGGTTCAGAAAAAGATCCAATTTTTAAAACGCAAGCGCATAATCCAAGCAAAGCCTTGATTGAATCTGCAAAAAATAACGTTGATTTAACCGCTTTACAGCAAAAATTAGCGCCAAATTATGCACTATTGAGTGAAATCATTGATTACAAAAACTCACCAAATTGCTTACAAAAAGGCGAATGCGATTTAGGTGGGAACGTCGGTGAATACAGTATTAAAGACGGCAAGTCAGTCAAAATTACTGGCTCTATCAGCAAAGGAAAGAAAATTGTCAGTGCATTATTGCTCGCACATTATGTGGGCAAACCTGATTCAGAAATTGCAAACGGCCGTGTGGATAGCCAAGAAAAATGGCGTGCAATTAACGAAATTAAAAACGAATATTACCGCACGTTATTTAAAAATAACGAAGCGTTAGCACAAAATGCATCATACCCGCTATTGGCATTTATTCAGCAACAGCTAAATAGTGAAAACAAAATTAACTTATTGGTTGGACACGATTCTAATATTGTTGCTCTGCTTGCAGCACTAGGTGTTGAACCTTATGAATTAGATGATTCATTGGAAAATATCCCAATCGGTGGCAAGTTACTATTTGAAGTGTGGAAACACAAACCCAGTGGTAAGCTCAAATTTAAGTTGGATTATGTGTATCAAACCACCGATCAGCTGATTAACATCACGCCACTAAGTTTAGCGACACCACCAAACCAAACGGCATTAACCCTCAAGGGCTGTGAAAAAGATGAACATGGCTTTTGTGATTACGAGCAGTTTCAAAAGGTGTTGAGTGAAGGGATTGAGAATGGTAAGAAATAGCGTTCATGCAACCCTATGAAAAGTACTTAAAAGAGAATTCGCAAAAATTGCGAGTGGATCAAACGGATGCGGAAAGAAAGCTATGGCAACGCATCAATCGAGATCAATTATTAAGTTTTCGATTTAATCGACAAAAGCCACTTTTAAGTTATATCGTTGATTTTTATTGTGCAAAAGCAAAGTTGATTATCGAATTGGACGGTAGTCAGCACTATGAACCTGATTATCAGGAAAAAGACGCATTGCGAGATGCAGAATTAAATTCACTTGGTTTTACGGTGATGCGATTTAGCAATGATGAAGTCATGTGTGAAATTGAAGCGGTAGTCGAGCAAATTTATTTATTTTTAGAGAATGTAAGGGCTGATTGAGTATGAGGTTGGATTAGCTTCTGCCAAATCTCCCCTACCCCTCTTTACTAAAGAGGGGGATTTCTTGAGTAAGTTGATAGTAACTGACTCATTTACATTTTAATTTCAATAAAGATTAAATTACCTGCTTTCAAAAAACGTTAAAGTAGAATATAGGTATTTAATTCTGCAAAGATCCAATCCCCTCTTTAGCAAAGAGGGGGTAGGGGAGATTTGGCAGAAGTGATAACGAAGAAAATAAGACAAATTAGGAGCAGATGATGAATTATTGGTTAGTTGGGGCTACTTGGGGTGGTTCTGAAGATGCGCTTGAGGTATTCCTTAAACGAGGATATTGGTATTGTTGGGATTTAAATAAAGAAGATGTAAATCCTGATGAATTTAAAGGAGGTAACTCAATATCTCGACAATTAAGTTCATTTTCTTGCATAAAAGTTGATGATCGCATAGCTGTTAAAAGATTATGTGGGAAAGGAGCTAAGGATATGAGAATTCTTGCTCTTGGTATAGTAAAAGATATTTGCCATAAAGAACATAGGATATATGTTGATTGGATTGCAGTAACTGATAGCATAGATGCTAATTTACCAAAATTTAAAGAGAAGAAAGTAGATTTGGGTGGTTGCATATCATCAATTCATGGACCTTATAGCTTAGAATCAGAAAACGATAAAATTTGGTTACAACAAATTTTTTGTATTTAATAAATTTAGAGAAACAAAATGACAACCCAAAACTTCCTAGTAGAAATCGGCACGGAAGAGCTGCCACCAAAAGCTCTCAAAACATTAGCGACCTCTTTTGCGGATAATGTTGAAGCGGAATTAAACCAAGCGGGCTTAACCTTCGAAAAAATCGAATGGTTTGCGGCGCCACGTCGTTTGGCGGTAAAGGTGTTGAACTTAGCCACACAACAGCCAAGCAAAGAAATTGAAAAACGCGGACCTGCAGTATCAGCTGCGTTTGATGCGGAAGGTAAACCAACTAAAGCGGCAGAAGGCTGGGCGCGTGGTTGTGGTATTACTGTGGAACAAGCAGAACGCATTGCAACTGATAAAGGCGAATGGTTAGTTCATCGTGCAAAAATTGAAGGTCAACCGACCAAAAACTTGCTAAACGATATTGTGGTAAATGCGTTGGCGAAATTGCCAATTCCAAAACCAATGCGTTGGGCAGATAAAACTGTGCAATTTATCCGTCCAGTTCACACGGTAACTATGTTGTTAGGTGATGAGTTAATCGAAGGCGAAATTTTAGGTGTAGCAAGCGCTCGTACCATTCGCGGTCACCGTTTCTTAGGCGAGAAAGAATTTGAAATTCAACATGCAGACCAATATCCACAATTATTGCGTGAAAAAGGTTCTGTGGTAGCGGACTTCAATGAGCGTAAAGCCGAAATTTTGGCAAAATCTCAAGCAAAAGCGACCGCACTTGGCGGCGTGGCTGATATTGAAGAAAGCCTGCTTGAAGAAGTGACTTCATTGGTGGAATATCCAAACGTTTTAGCGGCAAAATTTGAAGAACGCTTCTTAGCGGTGCCTGCGGAAGCTTTGGTTTACACCATGAAAGGCGACCAAAAATATTTCCCGATTTATGACAAAGACGGCAAATTATTACCGCACTTTATTTTCGTATCGAACATTAACCCAGAAGATCCAACCGCGATTATCGAAGGTAACGAAAAAGTGGTTCGCCCACGTTTAACCGATGCGGAATTCTTCTTCAAAACGGACTTAAAACAAAAACTGGTTGAGCGTTTACCACGCTTAGATACCGTGTTGTTCCAACAACAACTGGGTACATTGAAAGATAAAACTGACCGCATTGAGCAACTTGCAGGCGAAATTGCAAAACAAATTGGCGCAGACGAAGCAAAAGCAAAACGTGCAGGTTTACTTTCAAAATGTGACTTGATGACCAACATGGTATTCGAATTCACCGATACACAAGGTGTAATGGGTATGCACTACGCTCGTCATGACGGTGAAGATGAAGAAGTCGCAGTCGCATTAAATGAGCAATATATGCCACGCTTTGCCGGTGATGAATTACCAAAATCACTCGTTGCAAGTGCGGTCGCTTTAGCCGATAAATTTGACACCTTAACGGGTATCTTCGGCATTGGTCAAGCCCCAAAAGGTAGCGCAGACCCATTTGCATTGCGTCGTGCGGCATTAGGCGCGTTACGTATTATCGTTGAGAAAAACTTACCACTTGATTTAGAAGATTTAGTGAAAAAATCAGCTGCACTTTTCGGTGATAAACTCACAAATCAAAACGTGGTTGCTGATGTGGTGGACTTCATGCTAGGTCGTTTCCGTGCATGGTATCAAGATGAAGGCATTGCGGTAGATGTGATTCAAGCGGTATTGGCGCGTCGTCCAACTCGTCCTGCTGATTTTGATGCGCGCGTGCGTGCGGTTTCACACTTCCGTACTTTAGATTCAGCGGAAGCGTTAGCAGCAGCAAACAAACGTGTAAGCAACATCTTAGCAAAAGCGGATGCAGCAATTGGCGAGATCAATTTGACTGCTTGTGTCGAGCCAGCAGAAAAAGCCCTTGCTGAAGCCGTACTGGCATTACGCACTGAAGTACAACCGCTTATCGCACAAGGCGATTACACCGCAGTATTAGATAAATTAGCGAACTTACGCGCGCCAGTAGACAGCTTCTTTGATAACGTAATGGTAAATGCTGAAGATCCAGCATTACGCCAAAACCGCTTAGCGATTTTAAACACGTTGCAAGGCTTGTTCTTACAAGTGGCGGATATTTCGGTATTGCAATAATGAATCTAAAAAAGGATGGTCAATTTTCCAACGACCATCCTTTTGTATATAGACTTCAAAGGATTATTTCTCTATAATCAACCGCACTTTCCCCCTTTAGCTCAGTCGGTTAGAGCAGGCGACTCATAATCGCTTGGTCGCTGGTTCAAGTCCGGCAAGGGGGACCATTTATTGAGATCGCATTAGGCGGTCTTTTTTATTGCCTTTCTCTAATGCGTTTTAGGCGTTATAACCTTTCAACAATTCAGTCCAATTTTCTTCATTGAATTGAATATTCATTCTGCCGACTTCTTTGATAAAAGAGCGGTGTAATCTTTCTAAGTTGTCTTGTTTCCAAGAATCTCCTGATTTTTGACCGCACTTATCGAAATCAATAAGCCAACATTTTTGTTCATTTCCGAGTTGTTGAACGAGAATATTGTGAGCGTTGAGATCCGTATGGCAAATTTGCAAATCATGTAACTGACGAATTAATTTACCGATGGCTTGCCAGACATCATTCGGCAATTGTTGGGTTTGTAAAAGTGCGGTCAGATCTTGGGCGTTTTCGATCTTTTCAATCAAGATATCTGCTTGGTAGCAAATACCTAATTTGCCTTTTTTAACACTCGCAGCAATTGGTTTGGGTACGGCTACACCCGCTTGATGGAGTTGATTTAACAGATGAAATTCTGCCACGCTGCGTGTTTCAGTAAATGATTGAAAACGATAGCGATCTTTGTTGAATTTCCCCCATAAACCACCGCGATAATAGTGACGAAGGGCAGTGTTTACACCAAACAGATCTTTTGTATTGAGGAAGTAGGTTGTACCACGTCCTTTGGCTGAACCGGTAATACGTTGTTGTTTTTCCCAAAAAGCCGATTCAAAAAATGAAGCTGGCTCTGTTGGTTTTTCCGTGAGATTAAAAAGAAAGAATTGATTATCTTGTTGGAATTCAAGCATTTTAGTTGAACCGAATAATAGAAAATGCCCTCATTCTACTTTAAAATAGACGGAAATTAAATGCGCGAGGAACTCAAATGTCCCATTCTCCACTTTTTACCTCTCCCCCTAAATCACTTTGTATTTTGCGTTTATCTGCTGTGGGTGATGTTTGTCATGCACTTGCTGTGGTGCAGCATATTCAACAGTATTGGCCGCAAACCAAATTAACGTGGATTGTGGGGAAAACAGAAATGGGCTTGCTTTCTGGCATTGAAGGCGTGGAACTTGTCCCTTATGATAAAAAGAGCGGTTGGAAAGGCGTGTGGAATTTATGGATGTTTTTGAAAAACAATCAATTTGATGCGCTTTTGAATATGCAGACGGCATTTCGTGCTTCGATTATCTCTCTTGGTATTCAAGCGAAATATAAAATTGGGTTTGGCAAAAAACGTTCTCGAGAAGGACAGTGGTTGTTTGTGAATCGTCGAGTTCAAGATCCTGAAACGCCTCATGTGCTAGATGGTTTCATGGCTTTTGCAGATTATCTAGGCGTGCCACCGGCGGAAATGCTTTCTTGGCAATTGGCGATCTCTGATGCAGATCGAGAATATGCCAAACAGTTTATTGATCCAATGCGCAAAAATCTGATTATTTCTCCTTGCTCCAGTAAAGCCGAGAAAGATTGGTTGGTGGAGCGTTATGCGGAAGTGGCAAATATTGCTCATCAACATAATGTGAATGTAATTTTTTGCAGCTCGCCGGCAAAACGCGAATTAGAAATGGTGAAAAAAATTACCGCACTTTGTAATTTTCAGCCGGTTGATGCTTCAGGAAAAACCAGTTTGAAACAACTTGCTGCATTAATTCATCAAGCAAATTTAGTCATCTCGCCTGATTCTGGGCCCGCTCATATCGCCACTACTCAAGGTACGCCAGTGATTGGATTGTATGCTTATCACAACCCATTGCGCACCGCACCTTATCATAATCTGGATAATGTGGTATCGGTATATGAAGAAAATGTGCAAAAAGAACAAGGAGAACCTTCAAGCGAATTACCTTGGGCGACCAAATTAAAAGGTAAAAATTTAATGGCTGAAATTCAGGTAGAGCAAGTGGTGGCTCAGATGAGAGCTTTGAATTTATTTTAAAGTGCGGTCAATTTTAGAGATAAAAAAAAGCCCTCAAATGAGGGCTAAAAGAATCATAAAGTTCCTTGCGAATTATTCGCCTTTTTGTGCGTTGTAAGCTTCTAATGCACGAAGAGAATAGGTGTAAGCTGCACCTGCATTTAATGCGATAGACATCGCTAATGCTGCTGCCACTTCTTCTTCAGTTGCACCTGCTTTCACAGCTTCATCAGCATGCACGCCAATGCAGCTTTCACAACGAGTTGTTACGGCAACCGCTAATGCAATTAATTCACGGGTTTTGGCATCTAATACGTTACCTTCTGCTGCAGCCGCACCTAATGCGCCGTAAGCTTGTAACATTTTTGGGTATTTTTTACCTAATGCACCGAATGATTTTTTAACGTGTGCTACATCATTTTTCCAATCTGCAAACATTGTTTTTCTCCTTAAATTTAGTACAAATTTCGAGAGAAATTATAAGCAGATTAGCGTATGATACTTGTCAAATTGTCTTAACTTTTAGACGGAAAATCTCATGATGGATTATTTAGATAAATTAACGCAACTGGCACAAGTGCGCGGGGAAATCAATATTCGCTGCTTGTTTCAAGGGGATTGGCAAGTTGAAAATCAGCCTGATGCAGCGGAATATCAAGGTTTATTTCATTTAATCGAGCAAGGTGACTGTTGGGTAACCTTGACGGGAAAACAATTTCATTTAAAAAAAGGCGATCTCTTTTTTCTCCCTCAAAATCGACCGCACTTTTTGGGCAATTCTCAACAAAAAAGAGAGAATAGCCTACAGCGAGCGCAATCAAATGCACTTTTTAATGTCCATCAAATAGGAGCCGGTACGCCTGATCTGAAGATGTTTTGTGGGACATTTTATTACCAAAAACCGTCATTATTAATTGATTCATTGCCAGACTATTTGCATCTTTCTCTACAAAATACGCCTGTGCAGCCCCTGGTTTCAATTTTTTTACAAGAAGCTGAGAAATCGGAGCAAGGCACAAAATCGGTGATTGATGCGCTATCAAATATATTGTTTATTTATATTTTGCGTCATGCTCAGCAAATAGGTTTGCTCAATCAAGGCTTATTGGCCGCGTTGCAGGATAAAAGACTGAATCAAGTCCTTGAAAAAATCCTGTTTTCACCTCAATTAGATTGGAATATTGAGCAATTAGCGGAGTTGGCATCCATGTCTCGTGCAACATTTATGCGGATCTTTCAACAGCAACTCGGGATGCCACCAGGAAAATTTCTCACACAAGTGCGGTTAGAAATGGCTGCAGTTTTATTGAAAAATACGCAAAAGACCATTTTGGCAATCGCTCTTGAAGTAGGGTATCAATCAGAAGCACATTTTAGCAAGGCGTTTAAAGCAATTTATGGGCTTTCACCAAGCCAATTTCGCAAAACTTAGCCCATCGTTTAAAATTTGCGCTATAATGACCGCACTTTAGGCGGCTCTGTTGCCTTTAATTTTTTAAGGTATTGTTATGTTTAATAAAATATTTTCATGGTTTGAAAACCGTTTAAATCCTTATCCGAAAAGCAATCCAACGACGCCTGAAAAAGGCTTGTTCCGTTTTATTTGGTCAAGCATTGATGGTATGAAAGGTTGGATCTTTTTACTCGCGGTATTGACGGTCGGTACTGGTGTGATGGAAGCCTTACTTTTCCAATTTATGGGATTATTGGTAGATTGGCTCGGCGCTTATTCACCAACCACACTTTGGCAAGAAAAAGGGCATTTACTCGCCGGTATGGCAGCCTTGCTTATTTTCAGTATTGTATGGTCATTTGTGGGCGTGAATGTGCGCTTACAAACGCTACAAGGGGTGTTCCCAATGCGTTTGCGTTGGAATTTCCACCGTTTGATGCTAGGACAAAGCTTAAGTTTCTACCAAGATGAATTTGCAGGCCGTGTATCGGCGAAAGTGATGCAAACCGCCCTTGCAGTGCGTGATACCGTCATGACCATTGCGGATATGTTGGTGTATGTTGCCGTATATTTTATTACTTCAGGTTTGGTGCTTGCAGCTTTAGATACTTGGTTTTTAGTGCCGTTTTTCTTATGGATTGTGGCATTTGTGACTATTTTACGTTTGCTTATTCCTCGTTTATCGAAAACAGCACAACGACAAGCCGATGCACGATCTTTAATGACAGGACGTATTACGGATGCTTACTCAAATATTGCAACGGTAAAACTATTTTCACATGATGCGAGAGAAGCGAATTATGCGAAACGTTCCATGGAAGAATTTATGGTCATCGTGCATGCACAAATGCGTTTGGCGAGTTCATTAGATACCTTAACTTATGCAACCAATATCTTCTTAACGTTAAGTACTGCGATTTTAGGTGTGGTGTTATGGCAAAACGGTCAAGTCGGTGTGGGGGCGGTGGCGACTGCAACTGCGATGGCGTTACGTGTAAATGCTCTTTCTCGTTGGATTATGTGGGAGTCTGCTCGCTTATTTGAAAATATCGGGACAGTGAATGATGGTATGGCAACGCTAACCAAACCGCATACCATTGTCGATAAGCCAAATTGTGTTGCATTAGAAGTGAAACAAGGTGAAATCAAATTTAACGATATTTCGTTTGCCTATTATCCGAATAAACCGTTGCTTAACCATTTTAATCTCACCATCAAACCGGGTGAAAAAGTGGGCTTAATTGGTCGTTCTGGTGCAGGTAAATCAACCATTGTGAATTTACTTCTACGTTTCTATGAAGCGCAAGAAGGTTCAATTACTATTGATGGTCAAAATATTTTAGATGTAAGCCAAGAAAGCCTTCGTAGTCAGATTGGTCTTGTAACACAAGATACCTCGCTTTTACACCGCTCTGTTCGCGATAATATTATTTATGGTCGCCCAACAGCGACAGATGAAGAAATGTTCAATGCAGCTAAACGTGCGGAAGCAGCCGATTTCATTCCTTATCTCAGCGATGCTCAAGGCAGAAAAGGCTATGATGCTCATGTTGGTGAACGTGGGGTGAAACTATCGGGTGGTCAACGTCAACGTATTGCCATTGCGCGTGTCATGTTAAAAGATGCGCCAATTTTACTGTTGGATGAAGCGACCAGTGCGCTGGACTCCGAAGTGGAAGTGGCGATCCAGGAAAGTCTTGATAAGATGATGGAAAATAAAACGGTTATTGCCATTGCTCACCGTTTATCCACTATTGCGGCAATGGATCGTTTAATCGTGTTAGATAAAGGACAAATTGTCGAACAAGGAACTCACGCAGAATTGCTTGAACAAAATGGCCTTTATGCTCGCCTTTGGAAACACCAAAGTGGTGGCTTCTTAAGTGAGCATGCCGAGTAAAACACAGGAAAAAATGACCGCACTTTGCAAAGGCATAAATCTAGAGAAAGTTTAGATAGCGATTGAACTTTTC
Organism: Haemophilus sp. CCUG 60358; assembly: GCF_001679485.1. Taxonomy (GTDB): domain Bacteria; phylum Pseudomonadota; class Gammaproteobacteria; order Enterobacterales; family Pasteurellaceae; genus Haemophilus_D. Next base: position 104,396 of record NZ_LZOZ01000017.1, on the reverse strand, counting down.
TCATAATTAGTGCGAATTTCCTTTGACTATTTTATTGACAACAGGTAATATTCGCACCCTATGCAAAAGGTAAAACTACCCCTAACCGTTGATCCGGTTAAAGACGCTCAACAAAGAATTGATTATGATGGTTATTATACCGCTAGTCAGTTAGTGCGTTTAGCTGAATCTACGGGGAAAGTGCTCAGCGATGCACAGGTAACATTATCGTTTTATATTGATCCACAAAAATTAGTGGTGATGAAAGGGCAAGTACAAGTTGATGTTGAATTAGAGTGTCAACGTTGTGGCGAGCCATTCAAACAAACATTGGAATGTCATTTTATGTATAGTCCAGTGGCTAATTGGGATCAGGCTGATGACTTGCCGGAAATTTATGAGCCAATCGAATTTAATGAGTTTGGTGAAATAGATTTACTTGGTGCAGTGGAAGACGAACTTATTTTAGCTCTACCGCTTGTCCCAATGCATTCATCTGAACACTGTGAAGTGTCCGCGCACGAACAGGTTTTTGGCGAATTGCCTGAAGAATTGGCAAAAAAACCGAACCCGTTCGCTGTATTAGCTAATTTAAAGCAAAAGTAAATTAAATTTAGGAGTATAGCCAATGGCTGTTCAACAAAACAAAAAATCTCGTTCACGTCGTGATATGCGTCGTTCACACGATGCATTAACTACTGCTGCAGTATCAGTGGATAAAGCAAGCGGTGAAACTCACTTACGCCACCACGTAACTGCTGACGGTTACTACCGTGGTCGCAAAGTGATCAATAAGTAATTTCACTTATAAGGTATTCACTTGAACCGTCTAACCTTAGCGTTAGATGTGATGGGCGGGGACATTGGTCCCCGTATTACTATCCCCGCATCTCTTTCAGCGTTGGAAGCAGATCCAATGCTCTCTTTAGTGCTGTTTGGCGATAGCCAACAAATTTCCCCTTTACTGGAAAATGCACCTTCTTCCCTTTTAGAACGTATTCAAATTCATCATTGCACAAAGACTATTGATAACAATCAAGGTATTTCTCATGCATTGCGTCATAGCAAAGGTACGTCGATGCGTTTAGCTATTGAAATGGTTCAGAAAGGTGAGGCGCAAGGTTGTATCAGCGCAGGAAATACGGGTGCATTAATGGGATTGTCAAAGGTTCTCTTACAGCCTTTAGAGGGGATTCAACGCCCAGCGTTGGTATCCTTATTGCCGTCAATGACGGGTGATAAAACCGTGATGTTAGATTTAGGAGCAAACGTAGAATGTTCTGCTCAAAATCTTTATGAATTTGCCGTTATGGGCTCGATCTTTGCCGAAAACCGATTGAACTTAGTTTATCCACGTATTGCCTTACTCAATATTGGTGTGGAAGAAATTAAAGGACATCAATCCATTCGTGAAGCCGCGAATTTATTAGAAAAATCGACCGCACTTAATTATACAGGCTTTATTGAAGGTAACTTTTTATTAAATGGTGTGGCTGATGTGATCGTGAGTGATGGGTTTTCGGGAAATATTGCATTAAAAACCCTTGAAGGGGCAGCTAAGAATCTGTTATCTCTTCTGAAAGGAAAAGAAAAACAGCCTATTTTTAAATCATTTGCCAAATTTATTCTGCGTTTTTTCTTTAAGGATGCTTATCATCGCTTGAAACGCATTAACCCTGATGAATATAATGGGGCATCTTTACTCGGATTAACGGCTGTTGTGGTGAAAAGCCATGGCAGCGCAAATGTGGATGCATTTGCTCGTGCAATTGCGGATGCAGCTTTACAAGCTCGTTTGCAAATTCCACAAAAAATCTTGGCAGGTTTACAACGTTATTAATTAATAAGTTTTGATATTATGAATAGTAGAATTTTATCCACCGGTAGCTATTTGCCGAGCCATATTCGTACCAATGCGGATTTGGAAAAAATGGTTGATACTTCAGATGAATGGATCGTGACACGTTCAGGTATTCGTGAACGTCGTATTGCTGCAGCAGATGAAACTGTTGCAACAATGGGATGTGAAGCTGCCAAAAAAGCACTTGAAATGGCTAATCTTGATCCTCAAGAAATTAAGTTGATCATTGTTGCGACAACCAGTGGTTCTCACGCTTATCCAAGTTCAGCTTGCCAAATTCAAGGTTTATTAGGTATTGAAGACGCAATTTCTTTTGACTTAGCGGCGGCTTGTACCGGTTTTGTTTATGCTTTAGGCGTAGCGGATAAATTTATTCGTTCAGGCAGCGTGAAAAAAGCCCTTGTGATTGGTGCAGATCTTAACTCGCGTAAATTAGATGAAACCGATCGTAGCACTGTCGTGTTATTTGGTGATGGTGCAGGTGCGGTGATCTTAGAGGCATCAGAGCAAGAAGGCATTATTTCAACGCATTTACATGCATCGCCAGATAACAATGCGGCATTACTACTTCCACAAGCTGAACGTGGTGTGGAGAAATCTGGTTATATTGAAATGCAAGGTAACGAAACCTTTAAATTAGCGGTACGTGAGCTTTCTAATGTGGTGGAAGAAACCCTTTCTGCTAATAATCTCCAAAAAACAGATATCGACTGGCTTGTGCCACATCAAGCGAATTTACGTATTATCACCGCGACAGCGAAAAAATTAGAGATGGATATGTCGCAAGTCGTGGTAACGCTTGATCGTACAGCGAATACCAGTGCGGCGACTGTACCAACCGCTTTAGATGAAGCAGTGCGAGATGGTCGAATTCAACGCGGTCAATTGCTTTTACTCGAAGCTTTTGGCGGTGGTTGGACTTGGGGTTCAGCATTGGTGCGATTCTAATTAATTTGTTAGAATCTCGACAGAATTTTAAAAGTGCGGTTAAATTTGACCGCACTTTCAACATTTAAACGATGAAGAAATAGGAAGAAAACATGAAAAAATTCGCAATGGTTTTTCCAGGACAAGGTTCTCAAGCTGTTGGCATGTTAGCTGATCTTGCTAACGAATATCCGGTAGTCACCGAAACTTTTAAACAAGCATCTGAAGCGCTTGGCTATGATTTATGGAACTTGGTTCAACAAGGGCCAGCAGAAGAATTAAATAAAACTTGGCAAACTCAGCCGGCATTATTAGCGGCATCCGTTGCGATCTTCCGTGTATGGCAAGAAAAATACCCACAATTGCAACCAAGTGTGATGGCTGGTCACAGTTTAGGTGAATATTCAGCATTAGTTTGTGCAGGTGTCATTGATTTTAAAGATGCGATTAAATTAGTGGAATTACGCGGTAAATTAATGCAACAAGCAGTACCAGAAGGTACTGGTGCAATGTATGCGATTATTGGCTTAGATAATGAAGCGATTATCAATGCATGTAAACAAGCCGAGCAAGGCGAAGTGGTATCTGCGGTAAACTTTAACTCACCAGGTCAAGTAGTCATTGCTGGAGCGAAAGAAGCGGTAGAACGTGCAGCAGCATTATGTAAAGAAGCGGGTGCAAAACGTGCTTTACCATTAGCGGTAAGCGTGCCTTCACATTGTGCATTAATGAAACCAGCAGCAGAACAATTGGCCGTAACACTTGAAGGCATTACGCTTAATGCGCCAGCAACACCAGTATTAAACAACGTGGATGTCAAAGCGGAAACAGAAAGTGCAGAAATTCGTACCGCACTTATTCGTCAGTTATATAGCCCAGTTCGTTGGACTGAAACCGTTGAGAAAATGGCGCAAGATGGCGTAGAAGTTTTAGTTGAAATCGGCCCAGGTAAAGTATTAAACGGTTTAACAAAACGTATCGTGGCAGAATTACAAGCAACATCAGTAAATGATGCAGCATCATTAGATGCTGTTGAAGCATTATTAGCATAAAAGGGGATTAAAAATGCAAAATAAAATCGCATTAGTGACAGGTGCAACACGTGGTATTGGCCGCGCAATTGCAGAAGAATTAGCATCAAAAGGTGCATTTGTAATTGGTACCGCAACCTCTGAAAAAGGTGCTGATACAATTTCAGCTTACCTTGGTGACAAAGGTAAAGGTTTAGTATTAAATGTGGCAGACAAAGAAAGTATTGATGCCGTATTAGAACAAATTAAAGAACAATTCGGTGATATTGATATCCTCGTGAATAACGCAGGTATCACTCGTGATAACTTATTAATGCGTATGAAAGATGAAGAATGGTTCGATATTATGCAAACCAACTTAACCTCTGTATTCCATCTTTCTAAAGCAATGTTGCGCTCCATGATGAAAAAACGTTTCGGTCGTATCATTACTATCGGTTCAGTGGTGGGCTCAATGGGTAACCCTGGTCAATCTAACTACTGTGCCGCAAAAGCCGGCTTAATTGGTTTTTCTAAAGGCTTAGCAAAAGAAGTGGCATCACGTGGTATTACTGTAAACGTTGTGGCGCCAGGCTTTATCGCAACAGATATGACAGAAGTGCTTACTGAAGAACAAAAAGCGGGTATTCTTGGTAATGTCCCAGCTGGTCGTTTAGGTGAGCCAAAAGATATCGCAAAAGCGGTAGCGTTTTTAGCTTCTGACGATGCGGCTTATATTACCGGTACCACATTACATGTGAATGGTGGCTTATATATGAGCTAACCCTTTCATGGGGATATATGAGTGATTTTGTCTATAACATATAGCAAAGCAGTTTAGTTAATGATAAAATCCCAATCGCAATGTAACTTTTTCTCTGTATGTGTTTTTACATTGCCTGTTTTTTTGTGGTGCGACCACCTAAGAAATAGTTGCAACTTTATCAAAAATGCATACACTAACCGCTCTTAAATGAGTTAAAACAACAATAGGAAAAACAAATGAGTATTGAAGAACGCGTGAAAAAAATCATCGTTGAACAATTAGGTGTTAAAGAAGAAGACGTAAAACCAGAAGCTTCTTTCGTTGAAGATTTAGGTGCGGACTCTTTAGATACAGTTGAATTAGTAATGGCTTTAGAAGAAGAATTCGATATCGAAATTCCTGATGAAGAAGCTGAAAAAATCACAACTGTTCAATCTGCGATTGACTACGTTCAAAACAATCAGTAATTTTTAAGTTGGGCGATCTTTTAGGTCGCCTAATTTTTTTCTTTAAATTTCTTTTCTACATTCTTTATCTTCAAATAAAAAAATATATCTAAATCTCTTAAATTTCTGACCGCACTTTCCTTTTTTAATCTTTCTCAGATTTGCTTTTATTATTAAGTCCCTTTATTTTTTGATTTAAAACAAGATTTACCTTAAAAGTACTTATTATGAGTTAATTTTGATGCTAGTATTCGATCAAAATTTTTTCTAATTAACCATAAAATGATTCGGAGTATCTTATGGATTTTCTAATGAACCTAGGTGAAGGTAGCCAGTTTGCTATTCAGCTTGTTATTGTTCTTATCTGTTTGTTTTACGGGGCAAAAAAAGGTGGTATCGCACTGGGTATGCTTGGTGGGGTAGGCTTAATTGTTCTTGTTTTCGGCTTTGGTATTGAACCAGGTAAGCCAGCTATCGATGTAATGCTAACTATCCTTGCGGTGGTAGTGACATCGGCAACATTACAAGCCAGTGGTGGTTTAGATGTCATGTTACAAATCGCGGAGAAAATGCTTCGTCGTAACCCGAAATATGTCAGTATTTTGGCACCATTTGTAACTTGTTTCTTAACTATTTTATGTGGTACAGGTCACGTGGTTTATACCATGTTACCAATCATTTATGATATTGCGATCAAAAATGATATTCGTCCTGAACGTCCAATGGCAGCAAGCTCAATTGCTTCTCAAATGGGTATCATTGCGTCACCTGTTTCTGTGGCAGTAGTGACTTTAACCACATTCTTAGTGAATGCTAAAACACCATTAGCAGGTTTTGATGGTTATTTAGATTTATTAAAAATTACCGTGCCTTCAACCCTTTGCGGTGTATTGGCTATCGGTATTTTCAGCTGGTTCCGCGGTAAAGATTTAGATAAAGACCCAGAATTCCAAGAGAAATTAAAAGATCCAGAATTCAAAAAATATGTTTATGGTGATAGCACATCATTATTAGATAAAAAATTACCACAATCTAGCTGGAATGCGATGTGGATCTTCTTTGGTGCAATTTTAGTGGTAGCGGTATTAGGTTACTTTAAAGATTTACGCCCAGCCTTTGAAAAATCAGCACCAGCTCAAGTAGTTGAAATTGTTTCTGCCGATAAAGCAGTGAAATCTTTCAATGTTAAAGACGGTAAAATTGTTGCATTAGCAAAAGATGGTACATTAGTGCTTGATGTTAAAGACAGCAAAGCGAAAACACAAACAGCCTACAATAACGTTGCAATTTATAACGATAAAGGTGAAGTCGCTCAAACAATTACCGCTCAAGATAACAATGTTGTCATCACTGCGGGTGATAAAACTGAAACTATCGATAACGCTGCAATCGTATTAAAAGACACTGCGAAGAAAAAAGTGAATTTAAGTATGGTTCACGTTATTCAAATCTTCATGTTATTAGCGGGTGCATTAATTGTTATCTTTACTAAAACTGATGCGGGTAAAATCAGTAAAAATGAAATTTTCCGTTCAGGTATGATTGCATTAGTGGCTGTATTCGGGATTTCTTGGATGGCAGAAACCATGTTTACCGTTCACACTCCAATGATGAAAGCAGCACTTGGTGATGTGGTAAAAGCACATCCTTGGACTTACGCCGTGATGTTGTTATTAATTTCTAAATTCGTAAACTCACAAGCGGCAGCATTGGTTGCATTCGTTCCATTAGCTTTAGGTATCGGCGTTGATCCAGCTGTTATATTAGCCTTTGCTTCAGCTTGTTACGGTTACTACATTTTACCAACTTACCCAAGTGACCTTGCGGCAATCCAATTCGACCGTTCAGGCACAACCCACATTGGTAAGTTTGTAATTAACCACAGCTTTATTTTACCGGGCTTAATCGGTGTAATCACTTCATGTATCTTCGGTTACATTTTCACAAGCTTGTTTGGTTATCTATAATTAACTGCTGATAAAAGAAAAGGCTATTCGTTTGAATAGCCTTTTTTGTTACGCTTCCCAGCGTTTAAAAATGAGCGAGGTATTGACTCCTCCAAAAGCAAAGTTATTATTCATCACGTAGTTTGTTTGAATTTGTCGTCCATCACCTTGAATATAGTCTAATTTGCCACAGCGTTCGTCAATATTATCTAAATTAATGGTTGGGGCAAACCAGCCATCACGCATCATTTCAATTGAAAACCACGATTCTAATGCGCCACAAGCACCTAGGGTATGTCCTAGATAGCTTTTTTGTGAGCTAAGTGGTACTTTTCCAAACACAGCTTCCGTTGCGAGTGTTTCTGCGATGTCGCCTTGTTCGGTGGCCGTGCCATGGCCATTTACATAGCCCACTTGCTCTGGAGATAGCTGTGCATCTTTTAAGGCTAGCTCCATACAGCGCTGCATAGTATCTTTTTGTGGACGAGTTACATGAGCACCATCACTATTGGCACCATAGCCAACAATTTCTGCAATGATATTGGCACCACGAGAAAGCGCATGTTCCAGCTCTTCTAATACAAAAATACCAGCACCTTCACCAATTACTAATCCATCACGATCTTTATCATAAGGACGAGGAGTTTGTTTAGGGTGAGCATTATTTCTACTTGCAGCATAAAGAGAGTCAAATACATAAACTTCAGATGGACAAAATTCTTCTGCTCCTCCAGCAAGCATCATCGGGATTAAACCATGTTTAATTGATTCATAAGCATAGCCAATACCTTGGCTGCCGGAAGAACAAGCACTAGACGTAGGAATGATTCGGCCAGTTAGACCAAAGAAAATACCAATATTTGCTGCCGTGGTATGAGGCATCATACGCACATAGGTATTGGCATTAAAACCATCCGATTTTCCTGTCATGAGGAGTTCTGCCGCATCTCTGACATCATTTGTTGAGCCAGTGGAAGAACCACAGGCTACGCCCATTATTCCTTCTTTTAAATAAGGCAAAATAACCCCATTTTCATCTAATAGATTAGCATTTGCTAAGGCGAGTTCAGCAGCTTCAACGGCAAATTGAGAGACACGACCTAAGCTGCGAAGTTGTTTTCGATTCCAATGGGCTGGCGGGGTGTAATTATGGATTTCAGCGCCGAGATTTGCTCCTAACTCAGGATAACGTTCAGCCCATTCAGTTTTCGCTTGAACTGCATTTTGTTTGCGTTGAAAGGCGGCTTTTACGTCTTTCCATGTTTTTCCAAAGGCCGTGACTGCGCCAATACCTGTAATGACAACTCGTTTCATTTTTTTGTCTCGATTATTTATTATTAGATTAGTACAAAAAATTTTTGTACTGCAAATGTTTTAGCAAAGCCCACCATTAACAGCAATAACTTGGCGAGTAATATAAGCGGCTTTTTCATCCATCAGAAAATCTACGGCATGCGCGACTTCTTCAGGGCCTCCCATTCTTGCAACTGGAATCATTTTTAAAATTTCATCAATCGGAAGATTTTCATCTAATATATCCGTATCGATGAGACCTGGAGCCACACAGTTTACCGTGATTTTACGTTTAGCGAGTTCGACGGCAAGTGCTTTTGCTGCACCAATAATACCGGCCTTAGAGGCGCTATAGTTAACTTGGCCTCGGTTGCCAATTAGTCCAGATACAGATGTGATACAAACGATTCGACCCGCTTTACGGCGTCGGATCATTGGCATCATAATAGGATGGAGAACATTATAAAATCCATCTAAATTCGTGCGTAAAACAACATCCCAATCTTCATCAGTCAGCGCAGGGAATGCATTATCTCGTGTTAATCCGGCATTGAGCACAACGCCATAATAAGCACCGTGAGATTCAACATCAGCAAGTAGTTTTTCTGCGGTTTCGTATCGATGACTAACATCAAACTGTAATACACGAGCTTGACGACCTAATTCTCGAATTGATTGTGCGACCTCTTCAGCTTCTTCAATACGACTGCGGCAATGAACCACAATATCAAAACCTGATTGTGCAAGGCGTAAGGCGATGGCTTTGCCGATACCTCGGCTTGAGCCTGTAACTAAAATGCTTTCATTCATTTTTTATTCCTGTGATACTTGTGGTCTGAAAACGTTTAATGCACCTTCCACTAAAGGTTGCTGATTAGAAAGATCGATTAACGTACAGTCAAAAACACCAAATCCCGTTGCGTCTTCAATAGAACGTTTAATTTGAATTTGTAATAAGCTTCCTACGGAAATATCTTGACGATGTAATGTCAGTTTTCTTGAGCCGATCCAATAGCCTAATCCAATAGGTTGACCTGCTTTTACACATTTACATCCCGCCCACGCTGCTACGCCTTGAGCTAAGATTTCAGCGCCCATATAAGTAGCCAATTTACCGTCTTTTAAGAACAGACAGTCTGGCTTTACGGTCATCTCTGCGATCAAATAATCTTCGCCAAATTCAGTGATTTTATCTAGCATGACCATTTCCCCACTATGAGGGATTAATGGTGAAATATCAGTAATAGGACAGGTTAAATCAATCATTCACTTCCCCTAAAATAAGTACTGAATTATTACCACCAAAAGCGAAAGAGCTACTTGCACCAATGCGTCTTTCGGATTTCCAAGAACTCATGTGATCAGTAATGGCAATTGGTGGCATTTTTTCATCGGCTTGTTTATCCCATAATTGTGCAGGAAGTTTACCTGTTGGATTAAAAGTGCGGTCAATCATCCCCCATAAAATAGCCGCCTCAATAGCACCCGCTGCGCCTAGCGTGTGTCCTGTATAAGGTTTTGTTGTTGTGCAAGGCGTATCGTGACCAAAAATATGGTGAATTGCTAAGGCTTCCATCTGATCATTATGGATGGTGCCGGTGCCATGTAAATTAACCCAATTAATGGCTTCTGGAGCTAGTTGTGCCGAGTTTAATGCAGCTTGGAAGGCTTTAATCGCACCCTCGCCTTCAGGGTGTGGTGATGACATATGATAGGCATCACTGCTGGCCCCATAGCCTAATAGCGCCACATTATGATCATCTAATTTTTCTTTGCTCATCACAAATACAGCGGAACCCTCACCTAGATTGATACCTTGGCGATTAGCTGAAAAAGGATTGGTTTGTTCAGCAGATAAAACAGAGAGAGAGTTAAAGCCAACTAAGGTTAATAGCGATAAAGTATCGACACCGCCGCAAATTACTGCATCGCACAAGTTCGCATTCAATAGACGAGCTGCACTAATTAATGCTTTCGCACCTGATGTACAGGCAGTTGAAATGCCATAGATAAGATTGGTTAAGCCATATTGATGGGCAATAAAATCAGCCGGAGCAGAAAAATATTGTTGTTGTTGATTAAATTCAGCACCAGACCAATCCTCATGTTCTGCAGCATATTTAAATACAGGTAAATTTTCATCTACACCTGTGGTAGATGTACCGATAACTACTGCAATACGATGGCGACCAAAACGTGAGATAGCTTTCTGAATGGTTGGTTCAATTTGTTCTAAGCTGTGCCAGAGTAATTGATTGTTTCGGCTGTGATGTTTTTTTGGTAAATCAGCTGGAAATGCCCGCAAGGATGTGTTGACTTCACCCAGAGTATTACATTTACCCTGCAAGCCATTTTCTTGGAAATGTTTGTTAGAAAAAGTCAGTGGCGAGTCACTACCTTCCAATAAAGTTTGAACATGTTGAGATAGACTATCGCCAATGCTACTCAAAATGCCTGGTTGAGAAAGAAATAATTGCACAGAGATTCCTAATTGTTAAGTTCTTCAATTTGCCAACGACTGCCATCTGCTAGCTGAATAAAATATTGATTTGATTGTTTGCGAACGTTCCATAAAAAACGACCATTCTGTTGGTAAATCACCGTATTTTGTTGATGCGATACATCCACATTCATTAATGTTAAGTGTTTTGCATCGGGTTGTTGTTCTGTAAATGCAGTTGCCAGCGCTAAGAACAAGCCTTGTGCTTGTTTATTCGGCATCACAAAGCCGTCATTTTTCCAGCCTTGTTTCGTTAATAATAATCGAGCAATGGGTGAACCTAGAGGATCGGTTTGAACCCATCGCCATTGCTCAGGCTGGAACTGAACAGTCAGCAAGCTTGTTTGTTTAACTTGCTGTTCTGCAAGTTGCTCTACTTTAAAGGTTCGGCTGTCTGTTTTTACTTCCGGTAATGCCTCAATATTAGGTAAAGTTGAGCAAGCTGTCAGTAATGTTAATGTCCATAATAAAAGATATTTTTTTATCATAAAGTGCGGTCATTTTTATGCGTTTTTTAGCGCATGAGTTTTAATGTGGTTAAAAGGCTTATTATAACACCAATACTGACACTTATACCAAATGTCGCCACTGCTGGTGTGGAGCTAATGGCGAGCAGTAAAAATGAGATTAATGTGGTACAGGCAGCTAATGTCAGTGTAATGCGTTTATGAGATAGCTCTTCATGTACGGTTTTCATATAAACGGCGTAGTCAATACCAATGGCTGAAACCAGTAATAATCCAAACATCGAAAATAAACCAATAGGCAAACCAATCCAACCCAAAATAGCAACCGTTCCTAAGATTGCTATACAAGGAATGAACAAGATTCGAATACTTGTTTTGGTTTCAAATACTTTCCATAAAAGCAATCCAGCGATAGCAAAAGAAATGATTTTTAGCCAAGCAGCTTGCTCTTTTGCTTCTTTAAAGGCTTGATTTAAATAAGCTCGTTTATCTTGCCAGAAAATATCTTGATTATTTGCCAATACTTGCATTGTTGCACTATCCGCTTGAGATATTTTTATGATACTCGCCACTTGGTTAGGGGCTAATTCACCTAAATAAAGTATCTTCCACGCTTGTCCAAGTTGCGTATTAAGCGCTTCAGATAAGGTCAATGGCTTACGTTGAGAAAGTGCGGTCAAATTTTGCTGAATTTTTTCAGTTGGCACACCAATATCATTTAAAACAGCATAATCATCAGCAGAGATGTGTTGAAGGTGTTCTGCGAATTGCATCTGTTCTGTGAGGGGCAAAATCCACTGGCTTAATGATTTAAATGTGATGTTACGTTGAGCTAATTGCTTGCTTAACTTCGCATCTTTTTCAAGTAGTAATGTCTCATTTTCAGCCGTCAATAAAAAATATTGGCTTCCTAAATCAACACCAGTGAGTTCACCGATAGTTTGGGCTTCATTTAGCATGGATTGAGGCATGGAGACCCATTGTCGGATATCGTCATGCCATGAGGATTTAATACCGCCTCCTAAAACTAAAAGAGAGATAATAAGAAGTGTACCTTTATTAAAGCGTTTGTTTGCAAAGATATTTAATCCTTTTTGTATGGTATTAAATGTTCTTCTCTCGGGTAATAATATGGTTGGCTGATACCGATAAAATAAATAAGGTAAGAATAGCTGTGTCGCAAGTAATGCAGTACTCAAGGATACGGCGGAAAAAAGAGCAGTTTGCTGCAAGATAGGCAGATGGGTAAAGGCAAGTAGTCCATACCCAAGTAAGGTAACTAACAAGCTGATGAAAAAGGTAAAACGCAATTTTTGCATCGCAAGAAGTGGCAACCATTTTCGGTCAAAAAGAGATCCTGCAAGCCAGTGAAGAGGGAAGTCAATTAATACACCGACGAGACTGGTCCCAATAACAAGGGTAAGAATATGAATTTGACCAAATCCCCACACGGTTGCAACGACACCTGAAAGCATTCCAATTAGAATCGGCAAAAATAGCCATAAAATACGAGGAGTACGAAAGACAATCAGTAATAATAATAACGTTAAACTCACGCCGAGTACGCTCATTAATGTGCTTTCTTTTTCGGCTTTTTGTTTTGCATCAGCGGCAAACAATGCACTACCTGTAATTTTAAATTGTGCACCAGATTGAGTGAGATATTGGCGATTTTCCGTTAGAAGTGCGGTTAAATTTTCTGATGGATTGATGAAATCATTTTGTTGCAGTTCAGCACGTAATAAAACCCAAGTCATATTACCTTGGTTGACAGTGAGCATGCCATTTTCGGCGTGCCATTGTACATTACCTTGTTGTGTTTGCTGGGCAAAACGTCCAAAACCGAGCCAATCTTGTTCTAGTGAGAGTAAATTATTTCGCTTAAATGGGTTAACGATGTCCTCTGCATATTGCTGAAAATAGCCTTTAGGATCATTAATCAACTGTTCACGAACGGCTTGTGGCAAAGTGGCAAATGCGACAAGCTGAATATCTTGTTGTAGCTGAGTAAGGTTAGGCTGAATGCGATCGGTAATATGAGAGAAAAGTTTGCTACTACGCCACGTTTGCGCAATATGGTCTGTCAGCTGAAAAGCCTGTTTTTCGTCAGGATGTCCGATAAGCGCAATAATTTGGCTGTTTAGCTGTTTTTCTTGCTGTTGGTCAGCGAGAACTTGAATATCCGCCCATTCTTGTTGAGATGGAAGTAATGTGTGTAAATCTGTTTGTAGCCAATTTCCTTGTTTGACAAAATAGCCAAACAATAGGGAAACAAACAAGATAAATACAGCATATAACAAGGAAAGTTCGGTTGTTTTTTTCATCTTTTACAATAGTTTATTCCAGCGCTGAACGGGCAAACTGACTTAATGGCTGATTAAGCTGGATTTGCTTAAATTCAATTTGTGTGCGATCGCCTTGTTTTTCATTTAAGGTTAATTTTTTCACAGTTTGATCGCCTGAAATTTCAATGGTTGTGAAGATTTGCTGCATTAATAATGAATTAGGCGTTAAGGTCAGTTGCCATTGGTTAGCATTGCCGGATAATGCAAAATCAAATTGAGATTTAAGTCCATCAATATTGCCGGATAATAAACCTAAAAAAAGACCAATTTGCTCGTTTTGCCCAACATTACCGCTATTAACCCATTGGGTCCCATTCCATTGTTGAATCCCCTTAGGCGTCACTCTTAAGTTGTTATTAAACGGTTTCTCAAGCTGCCATAATAGCCCTTTTTGAGCTAACAAGGAGAATTGACCTTGCAGTTCAATTGGCTTATTTAATGCCTTTAAATAGCGATGTTGGATAAAGTTTCCTTGAACGCTTTGAGGTTGCTGGAGTTGTTTCACCAAATCAGCTTCAGAAAAAGCGAAGCTCACGCTGCTTAGGAACAAACCTAAGATGAAGATCATCAATCGCATTATTATTCCCCTTCAGATACAAAAGTAGGATGAGTTTTGACCGCACTTTGCCAACATGGTGGCGTTTGTAATTGCATTTCGCGTGTTTGCATACTAACGGCTACTTGGGTTGTACTTGCCGTGGTTAATTTTTGATTGGTTTTAGCATCAAAAATAACATAATCAATGCGCAAGCAAGTTTCATATTCGACTACTTTTAATTCAATTCGGATTTTTTGACGAAATAATGCAGGGTTAACATATTTAATGTTAAGTTGAACGATTGGCCAACCAAACCCTTGTTTCTTCATAACGTCATAGGTATAGCCAATTTCCTCTAGAAATTGACAACGTGCCATCTCAAGGTATTTAACGTAATGTCCATGCCACATAATATCCATAGAATCGACATCAAAGAATTGCACTTCGAATTCAGAATTATGACGGCAAAAAACGTGCTTTTTCATTTTTTATCATTCCAAAAGTTATAAAAATTAAACCAAAGTAAAGGATTTTCTGCACATTCTTTGGCAAGTAAGTCCGCATATTGTTGCATGACCTGTTTAATATTTTCTTCTCGCGCTTTGCCACGCCCACTAATTGGGGGAGAAAAATGGCGCAATTTCATTCGATATTGTCCTTTTTCTTTAAGGCAGAAAATTGTATTTAAAGGCGCTTTTAAAATACTTGCAAGCAACCACGCACCTTGAGGAAATTCAGCAGAGTGACCAAGGAAATTGACTGATTGTGTTTTATCGCCACGAATAGGTACGCGATCAGCTGCAATCGCAATCCATTCACCTCGTTCTAAGCGTTGAGAAAGCTCTAACATTTTTTGCGCATCTAAATCTTCAACTTGAATAAGAGGTAAGGCGTCAGCACCAGCTTCAACTAATGCTTTGTTAAATGCTTCAGCATTTTTGCTATGTACTAATACATTCAAATGAAAGTCTTCATGTTGTCCACTATCAACTAATGCACGACAAATCTCGATGTTACCAAAATGCGAGCAAACAAGAATCTGACCTCGTCCACCTTGATCTACATCGCCATATAAATTATCAGCATCATCGA
Organism: Haemophilus sp. CCUG 60358; assembly: GCF_001679485.1. Taxonomy (GTDB): domain Bacteria; phylum Pseudomonadota; class Gammaproteobacteria; order Enterobacterales; family Pasteurellaceae; genus Haemophilus_D. The sequence continues at coordinate 89,226 of NZ_LZOZ01000017.1, read as the reverse complement.
TAATTAAATCCTTGTAATGGATTTTACGTTGCCAAACCGCAAAGTTGTCACAAATGATTTCACCAAAAAAGAGAAATTGACGAAATACAGGGAATGAGGGGAGGTGACAATGCGGAAATTGTTGTTTAAGACGATATTGATAAGTCTTAATGTTGTTTCGCGCTTTTCGGGCAGTAAGATAAAAATAACAAACCACCACAAATGTGGCGATTTTAATTAACCATAATGGGCAATATTTTACGATTAATCGTGTGAGATTTAAGAAGAAAGCATTTCCTCGTTCCGATTGTTTCGCCCAATGTTGACTATTTTCATTTGGTTGACTCATAGAGGCTTTCCAGTTAGTAAGCGTTTTAACATACCAAAAAATAAATACATGTGCATTTTACTGATTAATACATTGTCTTTCCAAGCGTTGAAATGTGAGACGCCGTTTTTATCATAGGAAACGGGGGTATCAACCCAAATTAACGGAATTTGGTACCAATGAGCTTTGATGATAATTTCAATATCAAAATCCATGCGATTCCCAATATGTTCGTTATCGAGAATTTCAATGGTACGATTCAATGGATATAAGCGAAAACCACACATGCCATCTTTAATATCGAGAGAAAGTGTATGAATGGCATTCCAAAAATCCGTAATTTTTCGCCCATAAAGTCGAGATTTAGGTGCGTCATCACCGTATATAGGGTTACCACAAATAAGTGCGGTCGGATTTTCTAGCATTTTTTGCAGCATTAAAAGAGCATCAATGAGATTATGTTGACCATCAGCATCTACTTGTAATGCATGTGTGAATCCTTGCTCAAACGCTAACCTAAAGCCTACTTTCATTGCACCACCTTTACCTTGATTTTGTGAGCAATAATGAATATGCAGATTGTCTTTTTCAGAAAGAGAAGATAACGTTTTTTTATGCTGTTCGGATGAGCCATCATCTACCACTAATACAGGCAAATTTAGCTTGTGTAATTGGTTAATTACATTGCCAATTTTGTCGGAATGATTGTAGTGCGGGATAATCGCAATAAGTTTAGGTTCCATCATAGCAATTTAAAATTGTTCTTCTTTTTCGTGCAAGAATACAGCATCAAAATCAGCACGGCTAATCTTGAATTGGCTATTACGTGGCAATCTGTTAGTAAATCGCCAAAAACGAGGTAACCCTGAGTGTTCCTGCGTTTTGCTTAAGTAAAGACGGAGTTGTTTTAATAACTCAGCTCGTCCTTTTTGTAGGTAAAAGGAGATTCCCTCCTCATTCAATTCTACCCAAGCTGCTGGGCGTAAATGATTAGGGTGCTGTGCAACATAGCAATCTCGAATATAAGTGTGTTTCAGTAGGTCTTGCTCAATTCGAACTAAAGAAATACGTTTATCGCCAAATTTAACAATGCGATCAATGCGTCCTAATAAGTTAAATTGATTACCAATAATTTCAACGCCATCAGCTGTTTGCTCACGCTGTTCAAGCCAAGGTGATTCAACCCATAATGCATTTTCTTCATTAACCCCAATTTTAGTTACGGGGGTAGGGGTCCAAAGTCCGGCTTGTTCACGAAACGCAATGACGCCAGTTTCTGTACTACCATAGCCTTCAATTGTTTTAGTCTTAAGTTTTTTGCGCATTGCCGTTGCGGTTTCTTCTGGCAACATCCCACCAGAAGACAGAATCCCTAAAATACGACATTGATGAAGTTGAGGTTCATCTAAATTTAAATGGGTCAGTAATGCTGGGCTGCTAATCCAGATAGATTGTTTCGCAATAAGGCTTTCTGCAATCATATATTCTGGATAAGGGAGCTGTTTGCGACCAATTGACCAGCCCATTGTCAGCGGTAACATGACTCGATAGGATAAACCATAGTGGTGTTGTGCTGAAACGCTTGAAACAACATGGATGTCATGTCCTTCAGGGAAAGGGAGTGACTGACTAATTGCTTCAGATTCTTGCCACATTTTTTCCGCTGTTTTCAGCATAATTTTAGGTTGACCACTACTTCCTGATGTTTTTAACCAAATTTCGGTTTGACAATGTTTATCAATGAAGAAATCTTTTTTATCAACAACTTGTGAAATACCATAGGTGTTGAATTTATTATCATCAAATAACATATCAGCATTATCACGAATCCATTCTTGATTTTCATCTAAAAGGTTTGGTGGAAGTAAAATTCGGGTTTTAGCATCAAAACAGGCAAGCATTGCACAGGCATAGTTTGCCGCATCTTCAAACCAAAATGCCGCACTTTGAATGTTATCTTGTTGAAGTTGTTGGCTAATTTGTTGACAGCGATAAGTAAAATCTTGCCAGCGCCATTCTGGATTTAATGCAATAAGTGAGTTAGGTTGATGTTTATTCATAGTGATTCCGTTTTACGCGTTGACGAATGAGCCATTCAATACTCATAACTAGGCCCATAATAATGTAAGAAATAACCCCAGTATAAATTGCCCAATATTCTAATAAGTCGAATGCAACGAAGAGAGTTGAAAGCAAAATATTTAAACAAAATACACCACACCAGACTTGGGTTACTCGGCGAGTATATTGAATAGCTTGAGCATTGAGATTAGGCGTTTGTAAACGTGCTAATCTTTCAACCAATGATTGAGATTGGAATAGACTTCCGCCAAATAACACCAACATAATTCCATTCATTAAAATAGGATACCAATACATCATATCGAGTGAACGTTGCCACCCCACAAGAAATAATAGGGCGGCCATGCTCAATGCAAAAATTCTTTGTCCCTTATTTGGCTGTATTAGGCTTTTAATCAACCATAATAAACTCATTACATAAGGTAACGTATGCAAGAGTTGTTCTACTTGAAAGAAAAGCCAAATAATCGGGTAAGCGATGGCTGTCAGCGCAAGCAATATATTAACAATCAGTAGGGTGATCTTCATGCTCTATGATGGCTAATCCAGTACAGCAAGTTTCATTATTGGCAAGTAATTGAAATGCCATTCTATTTTTTGATGAATCCCATTTTAATTGAATATCAAAGCGATCATTCGGTCGTAAGAATGTTTGATACTTCAGTTTATCGAATGAACGGATAATGACTTCTTTACCAAAAAACGTCTTTATTTTTTCCGAAATCCATTGTAATTCAATGACGCCAGGGACTAATGGAAATTCAGCGAAGTGATCTTTTAGATACACTAAATCAAGCGGCACAATACCGGTTGAGATTTGTGAATTTTCATTTTTGCTTTGTTCAAGCCAAATCGCATCCTTACAGGTTTCTAAACAAGTGCGATTAAATTCCAGCTTATTTATTTTTGACTGACTATTACGTGGTAATTGATAAGTGAATCGCCAAAAACGAGGGATAGCTGCTTTTTCTTGTGAATGCTCTAAGAAAAGTTTTAGCTTATGAATAAGCGCTCTTCGCCCTTTCTCTCTAAAAAATTGAATGCCTTGTTCAGTTAATCCAATCCAGGCAGCAAGACGAGATTTCTCAGGATGTTGAGCAATATAACAATCTTCAATAAATTCGTGTTTATTCAATGCTGTTTCTACACCTAGTAAGGAAATTCGTTTATCCCCTATTTTGACAATGCGATCCGCTCGTCCTAATAAACGGAAACCATTTTCTTCAAACTCAACCACATCTGCGGTTTGTTCGCGTTTGGCAAGCCAAACACCTTCAATCCATAACTCGCCTTGCTCATTGCTGCCAAGCTGGCTATTAGGTAATTGTCGCCAAAGGGAAATATCATCCCGAATAGCAATTGGACCTGTCTCAGTACTGCCATAAATTTCGATAACAGGATGGTGAATTTTTGCTCTAATTTGCTCAGAGAGCTCTTCAGCTAATGCGCCGCCAGAAGAAATAATACCTACAATATTTTCAGCAATTTTCATTTGCTGCCAGTCTATGCCAGAAAGCATCGCTGGACTGCTTACAATAACTGCCGATTGTGATTTATTGGCTTCTTGCATGATGCATTCAGGGTAGAAAAGTTGTTTCCGACCAATTTGCCAACCGTTAACCAGTGACATCATAATATGTACTGTTAAGCCGTAAATATGCTGAATGCTCACAGTGCTAATTGCAGTAATATTATTTTCAGCAGTAAATGGTAAACCTTCGGCTAATACTTCTCCGCCTAACCACATTTGTTCTGCTGTTTTAATGATGGTTTTGGCCTCGCCAGTGCTACCTGATGTTTTCAACCAGATTTCAGTTTGGTTACTAAAGTCAAAGAGCGGTCGATTTTTAGCAATTTTTTCCCAATCTTGTGTAATACCAAATTGAGAGATTTGTTCGCATTTTTCGAGTTTAATATCACGATCAGTGAGCCAAAGTTCAGAATAATCATTTGCCCACTGAATACTTTCTTCAGTGAAATTAGGTGGAAAAAGAACACGAACATTAGCATGCCAAGCACCTAGCAGCAGGCATGCCAACGTTGCACCATCTTCTAGCCATACTGTGACAGAACGAAGTTGACGCTGTTGCAATTCAGCTGAAATTTGAAATGCTCGGCACTCAAAATCAGCATAGTGCCAATTTGGGTGCTGAGCAATAAGAGAAGTCGGTAAGTAAGGAGTCATTATTGTGCGTTTTGACTAAGTTTAAGAACCGCCTGAACCACGTCATCTACAGTACGCACATTACGGAAATCTTCTGCTTGAAGTTTATGCCCTGTTTTACGTTTAATATGATCAATTAAGTCAATAGCATCAATACTATCGATCTCTAAATCTTCATAAAGATTTGTTTCTGGCTTAATTCTTTCTGGCTCAATCTCAAATAATGATTCCAGAGCTTCCGTTAATAAGTCTCTGATTTCCTGTTCAGTCATGAATTATGCCTCACCTTTTTGTGTGCGAATAAAGTGAGCAAGCGTGGCTACACTTTCAAAGTAATCTCTTAATTGAGTTTGTTCGCCATCTAATTGTAAACCAAATGTTTTTTGAACAGCTAAGCCTAATTCTAAGGCATCAACTGAATCTAAACCTAACCCTTCAGATGAAAAAAGAGGCATGTCAGTTTCAATATCTTCGATACTGATGTCTTCTAATGCTAGGCTGTCAATGATAAGTTGTTTTAATTGTTGTTCAAGTTGCATTATTGCGATCCTTTTTGTGAGGTTTGAGAATTAAAATAATCTTCTAAATATTTCGTTAAACGGCGAGATGCCATTGGGATAGATTGATTTTCTATCCATTCTTTTGGATCTATATCATCGCCAACTGATAGTTCATAATGAATTTGTCTATCGGGTATTTTATACCATGGATGACCCTTTTTTAGGCTTAATGGATTCATCTTGATGGTAATAGGTGTAATCACTTTTGCGCTACGTAATCCAATTGAAACGGCACCACGATTCAATTTAACAATGCCATCCCAGCCAGTTCTTGTTCCTTCAGGAAATAATAACAGGCTTTCTTGTTGTAATACACGTTCACAATGATCTAAGAGTTCTAGAGACTCAGTATTGGGAATAAAACCACAAGCAAGAATTTGATTTCTCATCGTGGGATTGTGTAAAAGATCTTTTTTCACAATACAGTTAAGTGAAGGTGCTTTACTGAGAATCAATACAACATCAAGCAACGATGGGTGATTGACTACAACTAATTGACCAGGGCGTCCCAATTTTTCAAACCCTTGGTAAGTCACTTTTAAGGCGCCCGCACAAGACAGGTAGCGAATAAAATAGTACCAAATCCCGCCGACAAAACGACGAATTTTTAGCTGTGTAGATAAATTAGTTTGCTTTCCTTTTTTGGCAAAAGGAAGTAAAACAAGTTGTAATAATGTACCCGCCACAGCCCAAAATAAAAAGGCAATGGCGGTAGCCAGCCAACGTTTAAGAAAATCTAATTTTTCTGCCATAGCCAAGTTCCATTTGAACTACTTGGTGTACGCCAAGCACGACTCTCAAGATGTTGATGAGAAACCCAAGTTAGTGCATTATCTGCGATATCATTATTAAAAGAGGAATCGGTAAGCGTTAATTGATATTGCTTTCCTTTAGTAACGACTAAAACCAAGGCGTAGCCTAAAGGAGTACGAATGACCGGTTGAGCATTGTATTTTGCCTCAAGAGGTGATTCTGCAATAACAACAAGCACTTGTTCATGCTCTTCATTAAGCAATAATGTTGCTTCCAATAGTGCGGTTTCAAGATTGTCCACTCGGGCCATAATCGAAGTGGTTTCTGATTTCACTTGACGTAATTCAGACCATTGTCCAATTAATGCATTATGAACTGATAGGCTAAAAGAGGTAGGGGAAACATCCCCTTCTTTCAATAATGAATGCCATAACGCAAAATTGCGGTTCATTTCACTGTTTGATGAAGCATAAACCACTGGCATATCTGCATTTTCTCCTACCAAATCCCATGCAGCCTCAAAAAAGAGACGTGCAGAATCACTTAAGCGACGGCGTTTAAGTGGTGGTAAAAAAGCTAATTTAGGTGCAAAGTCTTCAAATGTTTCACTTTGGTTTCGTAAATAAGCATAGCCTTGTTTCCAATCATCTGCTGCTAAGTATTTATTGCAGACAATATTCCACCCCTTAAGTGAAAAAGAGAAATTACAGATTTCAGTCATGTTATATTGTTAAAAATTAATTGTTTTTGAATAATTCATTAATCATTAAATCTGTTTGGCCTTGTAAACCAACTTGTTTTACACGATCAGCTTCATCACCGCGATGTTTATAAGAAACAGAGCCAAGAGAAAGTTTATTTGAATCTCTTAAATCCAATCTTGCTCTTGCAATAATTTTAGAGTTACCTTTTACGCTGAAGTGTAAAATATGACTACAGCCTTCATCTTTTTTAACAAGTCTTGCTGCGATATGTTTTTGTTTTAAACTTTTCGTTAAAGCCTCTACAATTTCATCTGGCGCTTTACGAATAGATCCTTTCAAGCATACTTCTTTGATATTTTTAGCTTCTACTGGTTTTACATCATTAACACCTGATGAACAAGCTGAAAGAATAAATGAGCCAAATAAAAGTGAGGAAAGTAATAGTTTTTTCATGGGTTGGTACCTTAAGTTATAAATAAAAATTTTTAAGATTCTACACTACTTCTATTCACAATAAAATAGTCGTAGATAGGTTAAAATTTGATATATTACTCATCTCTATGTTATAAAGGGAAATATTTATTTCATTCAAATCAAAAGGAGTCAAAATGAAATTAGTATCTAAATTAAGTATTGTTGCTACTGCTATGCTTATGGCTGCTTGTGCACCAAGAGATACAACGCATTATTATTCTATTCAGGATGCGTTAAATTCTTCAGAAGCAAAAGAAATTATTGACCCATCGGTTAAACTTTATTTTGGCAAACCAGCACCAGGCAGAGTAGTTAAAGCAGGTTTGGTAAGTAATAAGAAAACGAATGCGGCAAATAAATCAGATGAAAAATCTTGTCAGTGGGCATTCCTTTCTACGGTAAAACAATTCCAAGATAGAGCAAAATCACAAGGTGCGAGCAAAGTGGGTAATATCGTCAGTTATTACAAAAAGAACACTTTCCAAAGCACAACGCAATATGAATGCCATGCGGGTAACTTAATGAGTGGTGTGGCATTAAAAGGCGATATTGTTAAGTAATTGTTTATTAAATAACACCTTAGTTGATATCAATTAAGGTGTTATTTTTTTGATTTGAGAAAGAAAATCTAAGCTTTCAGACATTGAATGCTCAAGAGAGAAGAGATCAAGTTTTCTTTCCGAATTTTCCCCATTTTTAGAAATAAGCCAAAACACGGCCCCTTCAGTTTGTTCAGAATGCTCACTTTTTTCTAGCGTCCAACCGATTAATGCAGATGATATTTCATCGTTTTCAAGATCCAATAAGGCGAGTTTTAGTGGCTGCCAAATGGTTTGATGGTTAATCGCTAAAAATACGGAGTTGGCTGAGGTTTGTAAGGTTTGAGTCAGTTGAAACGTCGCTGCGTTATTGATATTTGCCATAAAATCTAAAGGGCTAGGCAAATTTTGCTCCATCAGTTGATGAAACATTTTATCAAACTTGCTTGGTGAATTAAAAAGCGATCCTAAATAAATTCCTGTATTTTCATCAATATAGGGGTTTAATGGTATCGCACCAAGCAAAGCAAGTTGAGTAAAACGACTTAAACGACGAGCATCGAGACCTTGTTCTTTGAGTTGCTGGCGTAACGTTTTATCATCCACGCCATTGGCGATGAACTGATTAGTTTGTTTTATATAAAATGTCATTCACTCACCTTTAAAATCCATGCAATATTGCTACCGCCAAAACCTAAAAAATAATTTAAAAAGTGACCGCACTTAACATCAGTTTTTTGTAAGTGTTCGATTAAAAATGCGGTTTCTAATGCACCACTGGCACCAAGCGTATGCCCCATATAGGGTTTTACTAAAATGGTTTCGGTATTCGGGAAGAGTTCCTGTAAAACTGATTGTTCCATCTCATCGCTATTCCCCCCTACACCATGCACTTTAATGCCTTGAATGTTTTCTGTTTTTAGATTTGTTTTTGCTAAACAGTTGGTGAGTAATTGACGTAATGCCGTTTCGCTACTGTTGGTCAGATTTTCATTATCTGTGATTGTTGTTATCCCCAATATTTCACATGGGAATGACACGTTTTTTTCTGTTGATAATGCGACACACCCAACGCCTTCGCCTAATACAATGCCCGTAGGATTGATGAAAGGGTGATATTCATTGGCTTGTGATAATAGGTTCATGGATTGGAAATGTTCAAAAGTAAGACGATTAAACATCTCAAAACCAACTACTAGGGCCTTTTTATACATACCAGTTTTCAGCATTTTGTATGCATAACCAATGGCTTGTGCCGAAGATGTACAAGACGTGGCAAAACTAGATACTTCTGTCTGATAGCGATTTCCTAAATTCTCAGCGATGGCAGTAAGGTTATATTCTTTCGGTAATGCTTGGTGATGAGCAATGCGAATTTCACAGTCACTGATCATATAAGCGGTAGAACCAAGTAGAATGGGGATGTTTTTTAGATCAGATTTATCCCAACCCGCACGTTGTAAAGTGCGGTCGATTTCAATATCAATATAGTGATAGAGCTGCTCTAATGACAGCAGCGGTTCCTTAAATGCGTTGAAATAAGGAAAGCTAAGCGGTTGGCCTAGCATATTGGAAGCTCGTTGACCAAGCTTTTCAGCAAATCGAGCAGAAACAGCATTGAGATAAACGTTCATTAGATTTTACTATGTTGTTCACGGATAAAAGCCGCGAGATCACGTATGTTCATCATGTGTTTGCGCACCATGCGATCACCTTGTAAACGCACACCAAAATGAGCCTGTAGTGCTACAACAACTTGTAACGCATCTAATGAATCTAATTGAATACGGCTTTGTTCGCCAAATAGCCATTCATCATCACGAATTTCGGCAGGATCAAATTCATCTTTTTCCGTTTCTTGAACGATGAGTTTTTTGAGTTCCAGCTCAAGTGCTGGCGCTTCCAGTGTAAAAGTATAAGCCATTAGAATCTCGCTTGTTTAGTTAATTGTCGTTGATAAATGAAAGTAGCTAAAAGTAATGTGATTGCCCCAAATCCACTTAATAAATAGAGTGGTTGTTGTATTTGGTTAAGGTGATAGTGATTTAATAATAAATTTTGGAAACCACTTAATGCCCAGCCCATAGGCGAAAATTGCGAAATAGTTTGCATGATTTCTGGCATCACATAAACAGGCACCATAATACCGCCAATGGCTGCCATGATAATAATACCACCTCCGCCTAATACGACCGCATGTTCAGTGGTTCTCGCTACTACACTAATTAACAAACCATACCCTAGTGCCGCAAGACTTACTGCACTGGATAATACGATGTAGGGTAACCAACTTCCAGAGAGTGTAAATGCGGGCATATCAAGTGCAGGGAGGACAAAATAACCAAGCGCGACCATGCCGACGAATTGTAACTGGTTAATCAAAAAATAAGGAATTAATTTGGCAATAATCAAGCTCAATGCAGAGGCTCGCGCCATGCGTAAACGGGTTAGCGTATTGGTTTGACGCTCCATTGCCATCACATTAGATAGAGGAATCATAATAAAGAACATGCCAAAAATCAGCCAAGCCGGTACACTATGTTGCACGGAGCTTGGTTTGCTCACTTCCTTTCCATGACGATTGACATAAATTTCTTGCCACAAATCTTTAGAAAGATAATCATTAATTTGAGCAAATTTGCTATCCAGCTCTTTATTGACTTTATTCTGAATTTCTTTAATTGGTTTGCGTTTATTATTTTCTAATGTGATGTGATTATCAGCTAAATAATCGTTTAAACGTAGTTGTGAATAATGTTTTTGCAATACGCCTTTCACACCCAGTAACCAACTGCGATCTACACTAGGATTCAACCAAAGTTGTAAAGCCTGTTCTTCCGAAAGTGCGGTCTGTTTTTGATTAGGATTTAAAACCAATAGGTCAAATTTACCTGTTTGTAAATCAGCTTGATATTGAGTTAATTCTGATAATGGAGCTTGTTTAACCGCAAGATTTTCTTTCTTGAGTTGAGTGAGAAAATCATCATTTAGCTGATTTTTTTCACTTAATAGTACAATCTCTGACCGATTGCTTAATGTATTATCATTACTCAATGCCGCCGACATAATCAACATAAACAGAATTGGCATAATGAATAACACAGCAACACCATGCAGATCACGGCTTAATAGGCGCATTTCTTTAAAAATCGATGCAATTAACATGTTTTTCCCGCCTGATTTAAAAAATCTAAATAAAAACGTTCCAAACTTTGTCCTTCTTCTAAAATGCCTTGCACGGTGCCTTGATAAATGAGATTGCCTTCATTTAACAGCACTAACTTATCACATAATTGCTCTATTTCTTGTAAATAATGAGAGGTATAAATTACCGTCACACCTTGCTCTTTCAGCGCCGCTACGCTATCTAAAATAAATTGGCGGGATTGTGGGTCAATACCCACTGTGATCTCATCTAGAAAAATCACTTTTGGGCGATTAATTAAGCCAATAGCAAAATTTAAACGGCGCTTTAACCCGCCGGATAAATGTTTCGCAAGCTTATTTTTATCAGAGGTTAAATCTACCTTAGCGAGTAGTTCTAGTAAATAACCTTTATCTCGAACATCATACAATGACGCAAAAAATCTCAGATTTTCCAAAACCGTGAGCAAGGGATAAAATGCAAAATCCTGTGGCACCAAGGAAATCTGATGGCGCTGTTTTTTGCTTAGTTTTGCAAAAGGTACACCGTCAAAATAAATTTCTCCTTGTTGCACAGATTGCAACCCAGCAAGTAGAGACATTAATGTCGTTTTACCTGCACCATTCGGACCTAAAAGTCCAATCGTGGAAGCTGATTCAATATCAAAATTGACCGCACTTAATGCATTTTTTTCAGCGTTAGGGTAGAGATGGCTAAGATTATTTATTTGAATCATAAATTACGTAATGTTTGCCAAATTTGTTGTTCTTTATTTGCAATGTCACGCAAATATTCAGCTACGGTGTGATAACCTTTATTTGTTGGTTTCTTGCATTGTTTCACACATAATCCCGCAAATTGACGCCACATATCGCCAATTTCAGTCATTTGTTCGGAAGTCTGTTTGTATTTAGGTTCTTGGCAGATATCAGAGGCTTGTTCGAGAAAATAGGCATATAAATAGCGAAAACCTGCACCACCAGTGCCGATTTCTTCTTGCATACGCACGATGTGACCCAGATATAAGCGTTTGTATTTGTCCGAAGGATGCGTTGCCAGTTTTTCAATTTTTTTGGCTACAGTACGGATACCTTTTACACCGACGAAAAAGAGTGGAGCCAACATTTGTTTGGCATTTTTTCGAATAGCTTTACGGGTAATACTTGGTAAATCAATCTTCGCTAAGTCTGGTTGGCTTTCAAAGTAATACATCAACCCTTTTGGCGCCAGTACACCTTTCACAAAACGCGCGCGTTGTAAATCTTCAGCAGCACAATGCTGTACCGTTTCAAAAACGGGATCGCTAACTAAGTAGTCATTGTGCTCTTTGCCGTACACAATTAAATTGTGGGCATTAAAATGGAAACGCATTTCTGGTGGGAAATAAGGCAACCAGAAAACAGAGGTTTGTAAACCAACTAATTTATTTTCGGTCAATGCGAGATCGAGTGCTTCTTGTCCAGCTTGTGGCGAACGAAACTTTTGTATGTTTAACCGCACTTTTAAACGTTTTGCCACATTTTTAATGATTGATTTTGGGGGCATGCGGTAGGATATGAGTGGCATTCCATTGACTTTAACTAATGGAATATAAACAAAGGTCAACGCTGAGGCTAAGCCGAAAACCATCGCCTCGTTAAAATCGACACCTTGTGCTTTCAACATAGTGGACATGACACCACTTTCGCAGTGAGCCGTGTGCTGATGCTGGAAATTGTTCATAGGAATTAATATATAACTGTGATTTTTATTTAGATCGTTTTTAATGTTGAAGTTGACACGCCAAATGCTTCTGCATATTTAGCCAATACATTATCCGACAGTTTCTCAAAGACACTTGGTTTAAAATGTCGTTTAATTTGCCACTGCCAAAGCCCTGTTGTTTGAGCAAGTGTTGGCAGGTCAAAACGATAACGATACATATAATAAAAGAGCGGTGATTTTTCACCGCGTTTTACCGCATCTAAGGCTTCATTTGTCAGTTGGTTAAATTCTTCAACCGCTTGTTCGGTGACAAATGCTTCTGTATCCCAACCTGTTGTTGTGCCAGTTTTATAATGACCATTTTGAGTGGCATAAATGACTTTCTTTTGCCCACGAAAAATTTTACTGTCGTCTTGTGGGATTTCATTAATGTCCATTCACGACCTCAAGCAACATAAAACAAGAGGAGAAACGACCGCTCTCTGGAATATAGCACAATACTTTTTGCCCATTTTGGAGCGGGAATTTCTCTAGAAATTCTTGCAAAATGATGTAAATAGATGCAGAGCCTGTATTCCCTTTACTTTCAAGATTGGTGAACCATTTTTCTTGTGGGATCTCAAAATTAATATTTTTCAGTCCATCTAATAATTTATCTCGGAAAAAGCCTGAAGAATAATGAGGTAAGAAATAATCAATCTCGTCTGCTTTTAAGTCATATTTATCAATTAAGCGTAATAGCGCATTTTCAACCGTGCAACGCACAATATTTTCATTGAGTAATTTGACATCTTGCTTAACAGCCATCAGGCTACGCGCTTCACGCTCTTCTTTAGTGACGTTTTTCCAACTCACAAATTGTTCGTCACGAATCTCTGCACCTGCATACATACACACAGGCATTTCATTGGCGTAAGAAATAAGGTCAATCCAGTGGATCTTTAAGCTAAATCCATGCTGATTGGGCTGATTACTTAATTGTACGGCACCAGCACCGTCAGAAAGCATCCAACGTAGAAAATCTTTTTCAAAACCAATTTCCGGTTTAGCTTCATCTAATTGTCGTTGCTCAATTTCTGCTTGAAAATGTTCACCACGCATGATGGCGGATGCCGCTTCAGATGCCACGGCAATTGAACTTTGATGTTCACCAGTACGAACTGCATTGTAAGCATGTTTCATTGCTGCCATACCCGCTACACAAACACCCGCGGCAGTCAGGACTTCATAAGGTGGTGCATTGGGGATTAAACCATGCACCATGACACCTTGGCCCGGCATAATTTGATCGGGGTAAGACGTACCGCATGCCAAGCAACTCACCTCATTGACATCCATCCCTTGGCGAATTAAATCATTAATGGCTTCTACTGCAAGCTCAGTGCTGGTATGTGTTGTTTCTCGGGTTTCCGGATTAATTGCATAGTGACGCGTTTTTATCGCATTCGAACGTAAGATCATTTTACGTACGCGGGATGGTGTCTTACCAATCATACCGAGCACTTGTTCCATTTGATCATTTGTTACGGGTTCATTTGGTAAAAATGCAGCAACTCGATTAATATAAACATCATGTAGTGAAGTCAAAATTATTCCCCTGAAGGTTCAGCAAAATAGCGCTTTTGGCGCGCCAGTTTTTCTTTTAATAATGGTTTTAATAGGCGTTTTACCACGGCTGAAAGTGGTACAACAGTGAGAATTAGTATAATCAAAAATACGATATAAAAATAGAGCATGGCTTGACGAAAAACAGGCGAAATTTGACCGCACTTTAACAGCAATTTTCCCCAGATATAAAAGCTGCGATGACCGACTTTTTCGCTCATCATTAATTTTTCATCAATTTTGACGGCGCCCATGTTTTGGAAAAGTGATTTATCTAAAGGTTGATTTTCGTTCAGAATCTGTACTAAACGATATCCAAAACGTTGCATATCTTGCATATCTGCATCACTAATTCCTGCACTCGGCAGCCATGAAAAATAACGTTTTTCTCCACTAAGCATCCATGCAGGAGTTGTAATAAAGCTTGCCCAAGCATTGGATTGATCCGTTTTAACCACATTACCAATTAAGTTAGCATCAAGTGCGGTCAGCATTTTTTTCATTTTTTCTTGCGCCATCAACCACATATTACGGCAGCCAATCAGTGTAATGACAGGCGTGTTTTTTAAGATTTTAGCCTGTTCAGATTGTAAAAATGCCGAGATAGGTTGTGAAGGCGATAGAAACCACACGCTGTAAGCGATGATGACTAAATCATATTTTTCGCGTTGTAATATTGGCGTTTCAATCGGTGCCGGTTTGAGATGAACTGATTCTGGAAATTGATTAAAAAAGGGAATAAATTTCCAAGGAAAAGAGTAGGGTTGAATCGGTTCAATTTGGCATTCGTCAATAACAATATTTTCTTGTTGCTTCAATGGTTGAAGAAAATGCTGAGTCAGCTCATTCAACTGCCCCGTTTGTGAATAAGAAATAACTAAAATGTGCTTTTGAGATTGAGACATAATTAAACGTAAAATGTAATTTAGCGCGCCATTATATATTATTTAATGCCTAATTTATAGCCTGTTTAAAGGCGCTATCTAGAGCAGTTTTAGTTGAAAATAAAGGTAAGCATCATGCTTAAAAGGTTAGTTTAGTGGCGATTTTAGAGGCGAGTATTAGTCTAAACATAAAAATCCCTCAAAAACTGACCGCACTTTTGCGCTTCTTAAAATAAATTCCCGCTAAAGGTTGAAACATAGGGGGATTTATTGCGATAATCTTCATTATTTTTTGGGTGATCTTTCGGGCTGCCATTTTTTCAGGTGGCCAGTTTTTATTAGGAAAGATTAATTTGAACATTATTTAAGTTAGAAGAATAACAATGGCTGAAAAACGTAATATTTTTTTAGTAGGTCCAATGGGCGCGGGTAAAAGCACCATTGGCCGTCAGCTTGCGCAACAATTGAATATGGATTTTGTCGATTCAGATGCCGTAATTGAGGAACGTGCGGGAGCAGACATTAGCTGGATTTTTGATTTAGAAGGCGAAGAAGGCTTTCGTAAGCGTGAAGAACGTATTATCAATGAATTGACTCAATTACAGGGCGTCGTGCTTTCCACTGGTGGTGGAGCAGTGATGTCAAAAGAGAGTCGTAATTATCTTTCTGCTCGTGGTATTGTCATTTATTTAGAAACCACGGTAGATAAGCAATATCAACGTACACAACGTGATAAAAAGCGCCCATTATTACAAGGGGCTGATGACCCTCGCCAAGTGCTTGAAGATTTAGCTAAAGTGCGTAATCCGTTATACGAAGAAATTGCGGATATTACTTTGCCAACAGATGAGCAAAATGCCAAAGTAATGGTTAATCAAATTGTTGATTTAATTGATAATCTAAACGGCTTAAACGGTTCACTCTAAGGATTAAAAATGTTGTGCGTAAATGTTGAATTAAAAGAACGTCGTTATCCCATTTACATTGGTGAAGGTTTATTAAAAGATGAAACCTGTTATCCGCTGAAGAAAGGGGATAAAGTGATGATCGTGACTAATCCAACCGTCGCACAATATTATCTTGAAACCGTTATACAAACGCTAGAAAAAATCGGCTGTCAGGTTGAATCAGTATTATTGCCTGATGGCGAAAAATATAAAACGCTCGATTCTTTAAACCTCATTTTTACCGCACTTTTAAAACATAATCATGGGCGAGATACTACCATTATTGCATTAGGTGGTGGTGTGATTGGTGATGTGGCAGGTTTTGCTGCAGCAAGCTATCAGCGTGGCGTGCGTTTTATTCAAATTCCTACCACATTATTAGCCCAAGTGGATTCTTCTGTTGGTGGCAAAACAGCCGTTAATCATGAATTGGGCAAAAATATGATTGGGGCGTTTTATCAACCTTCTACGGTGATCATTGACACCCTTACACTCAATACCTTGCCAAAACGTGAGGTGAATGCGGGACTTGCGGAAGTCATTAAATATGGGGCGATTTTAGATTATGCCTTTTTCGAATGGCTTGAAGCACATATTGATGAATTAGTTGCGTTAAATCAAAGTTCACTTCAGCATTGTATTGCGCGTTGTTGCCAAATTAAAGCGGATGTCGTTGCGCGCGATGAAACTGAAAAAGGTGATCGTGCATTATTAAATCTCGGCCATACTTTTGGACATGCGATCGAAACACATTTAGGTTACGGAAACTGGTTACATGGTGAAGCTGTTGCAGCTGGAACTATGATGGCTGCGGTGTTATCTGAACAATTAGGCGATCTTTCTTTTGAAGATGTTGCACGTTTAGAAAAACTTTTAGCGCGTGCTAATTTGCCGACCGTTTCGCCTGATGCTATGCAACCAGACGATTATTTACCGCACATGATGCGAGATAAAAAAGTACTGGCAGGTAAGTTACGTCTTGTGTTGCTAAAAGCGCTTGGTCAAGCCTACGTAGCGACTGATACCGACAAATCTCTTGTGCTAAACGCGATTGAGCGTTGCACACAACATGACTAACTGTCATTGCTCTCATGTTGCGTCCGAAAAATAACAAAACGAAACCTCGAATTAAACACCGCCCATTTTTGAAATGGGCGGGCGGTAAATTTCGTTTAACGGACGATCTCAACCGAGTCTTTCCAAAAAGAAAACAGTGTTTGATTGAACCCTTTGTTGGCGCGGGTGCTGTTTTTTTGAATTCCTATTTTGAACGTTATATTTTGGCAGATATTAATCCTGATTTGATTAACTTGTTTAATATCGTCAAAGACAATGTGGATACCTATATTGAGGCTTGTAAGCCAATTTTCTTTGCAGAGAATGCCAATACAGCCGACTATTATTACGCACAGCGTGAAGCCTTTAATCAATCCACCGATTCTTTCGAGCGTTCGGTGTTGTTCCTTTATTTGAATCGTTTTGGGTTTAACGGATTATGCCGTTATAACAGTAAAAATGAGTTCAATGTGCCCTTTGGGGCTTATAAAACCCATTATTTTCCCGAAGATGAATTACGCTATTTCGCCCATAAAGCGCAAAGTGCGGTCTTTTTATGTGCTGATTTTCAACAGACATTTGAATTAGCGGATAAACACAGCGTGATCTACTGTGATCCGCCTTATGCACCGCTTCCGCAAGATACTAATTTTACAGGATATGCGGGAAATGCTTTTGGTCTTGAGCATCAAAAGAATTTAGCGGAATGTGCAAAGAAAGCACAAAAAGAAAAGCAAATTTCCGTCGTGATTTCTAACCACGATACGAAATTTACGCGTGAGATTTATAAAGGGGCAAAATTCAAACGCGTTAAAGTACAGCGCTCGATTAGCCAATCTTCAGAAAAACGAGTTAAAGTAAAAGAATTAATCGCTATCTTTAAAGGTTAGTTTAGTAGGTTAATTCTGGGTTGATTTTAATCTCAAAGCCTTTTACTTCTGGATAGCTCGGTTGAATTGCAGTGAGTAATTCGCTTTGTCGAAATAAAATTCCTTGGCGAACGACCGCACTTTTGACTTCAACAAAGAGTTTTCCATCCTTGATAGAGCCTAAACGGAAGAGCCCTTTGAATTCTTGTGGAAAAAGGCGACTGATGTTTTGGTTCAGTTCATTCAACATTAAGCCTTTCTGCATGATTTTGACAAATTGTGATCCCTCTAGCACATCAATAATATTCATGGCTTTTTGATAACGCTCATGCTTGTTTTCCACAAAAATACCCCAATAATGACTTTATGTTGAATTTCCGATACAATACACACAAATTTTGTCAGAGACAATAAGATGATGAAATCAAATAAAGGTAAAACAAATTTCTGGTCGCAGTTGCTGTTAAGCATGATTGCGATTTTTGCTTTACCTGTTGCTCAGGGATTGGAGGCTCAGCCTTCGTCAAATATGAGTGGCGAAAATTATCAAACATCATCTGAACAACATATGTTGATTGCGGTGCGTGAAATTCGTCAAGCATTGCAGGTTCAACCTCAGCCAACAAATCACAAAACCCATTCCAATCAAAAACACGAAAAAATTCAACCGCACTTTATTGCGGCAGAATTCCCTGTTTTTGCCCCTATTCGTGCCGGCCCAGCCATCATTTAATTTTCTTTTATCTTTGAACGAGCCGATTTTTTAATCGGATGATCCTTTTTATTTTTTATTTGAAAGAGAAATTATGAGTTTTTTAACAAAAATTTTTGGTAGCCGTAACGATCGTATTTTACGTAAATTAAGAAAACAAGTTGCGAAAATCAACAAAATGGAGCCGGCTTTTGAAGCATTGAGTGATGATGAATTAAGAGCAAAAACTGACGAGTTCCGTAGCCGTTTAGCTAACGGTGAAACCTTACAACAACTTTTACCAGAAGCCTTTGCAACCGTGCGTGAAGCAGGTAAACGTGTACTCGGTATGCGTCATTTCGATGTGCAATTAATTGGTGGTATGGTGCTAACAAACCGTTGTATCGCAGAGATGCGTACGGGTGAAGGTAAAACCTTAACCGCAACCTTGCCTTGTTATTTAATGGCATTGGAAGGTAAAGGCGTACATGTTGTGACAGTGAATGATTACTTGGCACGTCGTGACGCGGATACCAACCGTCCATTATTTGAATTCTTAGGTATGACTGTTGGGGTGAATATCCCTGGCTTACCGCCTGAAGCAAAACGTGAAGCTTATGCGGCTGATATTACATACGCGACAAACAGCGAATTAGGTTTCGATTACCTTCGTGATAACTTAGCGCATTCTAAAGAAGAACGTTTCCAACGTCATTTAGGCTATGCTTTAGTGGATGAGGTGGACTCTATCTTAATCGATGAAGCACGTACGCCGTTGATTATTTCTGGTCAAGCGGAAGACAGTTCTGAGCTTTATATTGCGGTAAATAAATTAATTCCGAATTTAATTAAGCAAGAAAAAGAAGATACGGAAGAATATACCGGTGAAGGCGATTACACCTTAGATCTTAAAACCAAACAAGCGTATTTAACTGAACGTGGTCAAGAAAAAGTAGAAGAGTGGTTAATCGCGCAAGGTTTAATGCCAGAAGGTGATTCACTTTATTCACCTGCGCGTATTGTGTTGTTACACCACGTTATGGCGGCATTACGAGCAAACACCTTATTTGAGCGCGATGTAGACTATATCGTGAAAGATGGCGAGATCGTGATCGTGGATGAACACACTGGTCGTACTATGGCGGGTCGTCGTTGGTCTGATGGCTTACACCAAGCGATCGAAGCAAAAGAAGGGGTAGAAATTAAGAGTGAAAACCAAACTGTTGCCTCTATTTCTTACCAAAACTACTTCCGTCTTTATGACAAATTAGCGGGTATGACAGGTACAGCTGATACCGAAGCCTTTGAATTCCAACAAATCTATGGTTTAGAAACTGTCGTTATCCCAACCAACCGTCCAATGATTCGTGATGATCGTACAGACGTCATGTTTGAGAATGAAGAATACAAATTCAATGCGATTATTGAAGATATCAAAGACTGCGTTGCTCGCAATCAACCAGTTCTTGTGGGTACCGTATCAGTTGAAAAATCTGAAATGCTTTCTCAAGCGTTAGATAAAGCGGGCATCAAACACAATGTATTGAATGCAAAATTCCACGCACAAGAAGCGGAAATCGTTGCTGAAGCGGGGGCACCAGGTGCAGTAACCATTGCAACCAATATGGCAGGTCGTGGTACTGATATTATTCTGGGCGGTAACTGGAAAGCTCAAGTGGCAAAATTGGATAATCCAACACCAGAGCAAATTGAGGCAATCAAAGCTGAGTGGGAGAAAAATCACGAGATCGTAATGCAAGCCGGTGGTTTACATATTATCGGAACAGAGCGTCATGAATCCCGTCGTATTGATAACCAGTTGCGTGGTCGTTCAGGTCGTCAAGGTGACCCAGGTTCTTCACGTTTCTACCTTTCTTTAGAAGATGGCTTAATGCGTATTTATCTGAATGAAGGTAAATTGAATATGATGCGTAAAGCCTTCACTCAACCAGGTGAAGCGATGGAGTCTAAGCTGCTTGCTAAAGTGATCGCATCAGCGCAAGCGAAAGTAGAAGCGTTCCACTTTGATGGTCGTAAAAACTTGCTTGAATACGATGATGTGGCTAATGACCAACGTCATGCGATTTACGAACAACGTAATTACTTGCTCGATAATGATGATATTTCAGAGACTATCAAAGCAATCCGTAGCGATGTATTTAATGATGTGATTGACCAATATATTCCACCACAATCGTTGGAAGAACAATGGGATATTAAAGGCTTAGAAGAGCGTTTAGCGCAAGAGTTTGGCCTTGAGTTACCAATTGAACGTTGGTTAGAAGAAAATAACAATCTTCATGAAGAAAACTTGCGTGAGCGCATTATTCAAGAAGCCGAAGATGAATACAAAGCCAAAGAAGCGCTTGCGGGTGAAGAAACTATGCGTCATTTCGAAAAAGGCGTGATGTTACAAACCCTTGATGAACTCTGGAAAGAGCACTTGGCTGCAATGGATTATTTACGTCAAGGTATCCATTTACGTGGTTATGCGCAAAAAGATCCAAAACAAGAGTACAAAAAAGAATCTTTCCGTATGTTTACTGAAATGTTAGATTCTTTAAAACATCATGTGATTACGACACTCACTCGTGTGAAAGTACGTACGCAGGAAGAGATGGAAGAAGCAGAACGTGCACGTCAAGCAATGGCTGAGCGTGAAGCTCAAACGCATCATCCTGTAGGTGAAAACACAGAGCAAGCTCAAAGCGAGGACTATTCAGATCGCCATATTGGTCGTAATGAACCTTGTCCTTGTGGGTCCGGTAAAAAATACAAGCATTGTCATGGCAATAAAGCCAGATATGCTTAGTTAAGAAAAAGAGCGGTTAAATTTTTGCGTGTTTTAAAATACCGCTAAAAATGACCGCTCTTTCTACTTTTGAGATAAGGAAAAACGATGAGTAAGCCTATCATTCAAGTTGCGGCAGGGATTATTCGTAATGAATTTGGGCAACTATATTTGACCCAGCGTTTAGAAGGGCAAGATTTTGCACAGGCATTAGAATTTCCAGGCGGTAAAGTTGATGCAGGTGAAACCCCTGAAGAAGCCTTAAAAAGAGAATTGGAAGAAGAGATTGGCATTCATATTTTAAATGCTGAACTGTACGAACGTTTTCAATTTGAATATCCAACCAAAATTTTAGATTTTAGTTTTTATTTGGTCACTGAATGGATCGGCGAGCCTTTTGGACGAGAAGGCCAAGAAGGTTTTTGGCTTGAACAACGTGAGCTTGATGCAGGGCAATTTCCACCAGCCAATTTAAAGCTGATTCAGCGTTTAGTGGCTGAAAGTGTCAAATAACATTTAATCAAATTTATTTATTATGATTCCAAGTATTTTTCTGAGCTTATTTTTTATTGCAACGGTGATTTTTATCGTCAATTCGCACTATCGTTGGACATATTTTTTTGCGATAGCATTATTCGTTTTATTGTTTAACTCAATGTTTGCGATAACTGGTCAATGGCAACGCGGATTGAATTTTGCGTCCGTACTTTTTGTGGTGTTGATGTTATTCCATCGAATGAAAATCCATTACTACAAACAACCTTTACTCATTTCAGATTTTTGGCTTGTGACAGACTGGCGAAATTGGGAAACCCTTTTACATTATAAAGGCGCAATTTTCGGTGTATTAGGGCTATTAGGCCTACTTGGCTATGCTGTCTTAGGTTGGTCAGATGTAGAAAGTGCCTCAACTGGATTTCGTGTATTCGCAGCAATACTTGCAGCAACGAGTGTTGGTTTAATGTGGCATTATTCTAAAGATCCGGATGCGACAAAAGTCTGGTTAGACTCATTGCCAGATGATGGTCGAGATGTTTTCTTAAACCTGCCTATGTCTTGTCGTGGCGTATTCTTTAAAGTGCCAGAATTTGAAGGTAATAGCCAAAAATTTAAAGAAAAAATGACCGCACTTTTAAGTGAAAAGGCTGAGAGTAAAACTGAAAGTGCAGAAAAGCCAGACGCAGAAAAACCAGACATAGTGGTGTGTCTACAAGAATCAACCTTGAACCCTCATCAATTTGATTTTGATGCAGAAATCATCCCACCATTTTCAATGTTTAATAAGCAGGAAGATACTGCATTTGTGAGTCCATTGCGTGTACATACGGTGGGCGGCGCAACGTGGAAATCTGAATTTGCTTTCCTTGCAGGGGTGCCTTCAACCGATTTTGGCGCTTTAGCAAGTGGGGTGTTTTATTCTGTTGTGCCACACTTACAGACAGGTTTTATTAAAAACCTTCGTGAGCAAGGCTATTTTTGCGTGGCATTATCACCTTTTACGAAAGGTAACTACAACGCAAAACCTGCTTATGACCACTTTGGTTTTGATTTGATGTTGCAACCACAAGATTTAGGCTATCCCGCATCAATCAGCAAAAATCTCTGGCATATTAGCAGTGAAGAGATGATGTATTACACCAAACTGATTTTGCAGAAACAGCATCCATCATTGGAAAATGTACAACAGCCAATGTTTGTTTATGTGCTCACCATGAAAGAGCACGGCCCTTACAACACGAATATGCCAAACCATTTTAATTTGGCGAGTAAGCGTTTAGGGGGAAAAGCGATTTCTTGCTTGAACGATTATATTGATCGTATTGATAGCCTTAATGAGGCAATCGAAGGCTTGAATGATTATTTAAAATCGCGTGAAACACCTTATGTATTCGGTTATTTTGGTGATCACCAAGTCGCTTTTGATAATCAGCTTCCACCGAAAAAAGGTAACTTTGAGAATCCAGATTATGTGACTCAATTTGTGGTTAGAACTAATCGTAAGACTGACTTTGTTCAACAGCAAGATTTCTTAGATTTAGCCTTTGTTGGTGGTGTATTACTTGAGGTGGCAGGTTTATCACCGAAAGATGACTTTATGCGAGCGAATATCGCTATGCGTCAGCTAAGCCAAGGTAAGCTCGAAGATGCAGCGGATATGGATTTAGTGAATAGCTATCGAAATTATCTGTATCAAGATTTAAAAATTGCGCAATAATAAAAAATCTCGGTTAACGCCGAGATTTTTTTATAAGCAAAATTTAACCGATAAGTCTGCCAATTTTACCCACACGTCTTGACCATATTCTTGCTTGGTTGTGCGCTCAATATCTGCCAATTCTTGTAATATTTCAAAGAGCTTTTGATAAGTCAGTCGTTGTATCGCTGCCGTATAAAGATGACGACGATTCTGCCAAATTTTGAGACGGTCAAAATCCGCTTTGAGTGTCTGTGTTGGCAAACTCGTGTTAAGAGAGGGATTACGCAGCTGTGGTTTTGTTAATTCTAACAAGGTGAGCAGTTCACGTTGTAAAGTACGCAATAAAATAACTGGCTGCACATCTTCAGCTTGTAAACCTCGCAAAATTCGCTTTGAGCGATTTGCCTTGCCTGACAACAACGCATCAATCCATTGGAAAGGGGTAAAGACAGAAGATTGCTCTACGACTGATTTAACGCGGTTATACGTGAGTCTGTGATCAGGATAAAGCAAATCTAAAAGCTGTAACGCTTGTTTCAATGCCAGTAGATTATTTTCATAGCTGTAACAAAGTAGTTGAATGGCTTCCTCATCAGCTGATAATCCCATGTTTTTTGTACGATGCTTCACCCAACGAGAAAGTTGTTCTGAATTCGGTGTTTGGCAGTTAACAATAACAGCTTGTGGATCTAGTTGATTTGCCTGAATAAACCACTCTTGTTTTTCGGCTGCTTTAGACAATTTAGGCAAGGTGAGGACAAATAAGCTATCTTCATTTAATCCATTAATAAATTGCTGAAGGTTTTTCTGCAAAAGTGCGGTTAAATTTTCGGGTAAAGTGAGAATGAAAATTTGCTTATTAAAGAAGAGCCCCATAGATTGGCTGGCCTCAATTAATGCAGGCCAGTCAGTATTAGTATCTATGGTGATTTGATTTTTTTCATCAAAACCTTGAAGAAGGGCTGCTTGATGAATGAGATCTTCACTTTCACTGAGCAACAGGGGATCTGTCCCAACCAAAAAATAGACTTTTGCTAAATGGCTGTTCAGGTTAGAGGCCAGTTGCTCAGGAAAAATGCGGTTCATTATTTTCCTTGAACTTGATGTTGCAAGGCGGCCATTTTATTAATTAACTGGCGAGCCGCTTGTTCGCGCATATCATTCCAAATCACATCGCGTTCAGCTGATTTTGCTAATGCAGCACGTGAGTTATCAAAGAAAGTGCGGTTGATTTTTGCAGAGATTGGATAGGTTTCCCCATTTGCTAAACGCACGCTAGCCTCAACATCAAAGGTCAGTACTTTTTCTGCTTCACGACCTTGTTTAAAGACAGACGCCACTTTATCGCTTGAAGTCTGTTTATTTAAACGCAACACTGGCACACCTTGTTTTGCAGGAACAAGGTTTACGTTGTTGCTAAGCAGTTGCTTACGCATTGCCATTGACATTTCACTGTATGGGTCACCGCTTTCAAGGGCCATTGTTTTTAATTCTGCAGGAACAGCAGCACCATTATCGAAGTGCCAACCACAAGCAGTTAAAAAGGCTGTTGCCCCAACTAAGCAGATCGTTTTGATTGATTTCATCATAAAAATTACCTGTAAAATTCACCGCACTTTATTTTGTTTAATAGTCGTTTATGCAACGCTTGGAATAAAATGCGGTTATTTTATGGATTATTGCGGTTTAACCACCACATTTAACAATTTACCTGGTACATAAATCACTTTCACGATTTGTGTATTGTCAGTAAATTTCTTCACATTTTCATCTGCAAATGCAACAGTTTTCACGGTTTCTTCATCAGCATCAGCTGCAACGGTCACTTTACCACGTACTTTGCCGTTGACTTGTACCACGATAAGTTTTTCGTCTTCTACCATCGCCGCTTCATCAGCTTTCACCCATTCTGCATGGTCGATATTGCTTTCGTTGCCTAAAGCTTTCCATAATTCAAAGCAGATATGTGGTGTGATAGGGTAAAGCATACGCACCACAGCGCTCAATGCTTCCGCCATAACCGCACGATCCTGTTCGCTTTCTAATGGCGCACGGGTTAATTTGTTCATTAACTCCATCACTGCTGCAATAGCCGTATTGAATGTTTGACGGCGACCAATGTCATCGCTCACTTTTGCGATTGTTTTATGAACATCACGGCGAAGTGCTTTTTGATCTGCAGAAAGTGCGGTCACATCTAAAGCGGTTTTTGCAGGATTTTGGCTGTATTCATACACCAAATTCCATACACGACCTAAGAAACGTTTTGCTCCTTCTACGCCAGATTCTTGCCATTCAAGTGTCATTTCTGCAGGAGACGCGAACATCATGAAAAGACGCACGGTATCTGCACCGTATTTTTC
Organism: Haemophilus sp. CCUG 60358; assembly: GCF_001679485.1. GTDB lineage: Bacteria > Pseudomonadota > Gammaproteobacteria > Enterobacterales > Pasteurellaceae > Haemophilus_D. Next base: position 63,391 of record NZ_LZOZ01000017.1, on the reverse strand, counting down.
CACCATCTCTTGTGGGTCGATACCGTTGTTTTTGGATTTCGACATTTTGGTCATACCGGTATGCACCAATTCACGGCCTTCCGGATCGGTTGCTTTGATAATACGACCTTTTTCATCACGCTCAAGGGTCACTTGCGTTGGGCTTACCCAAATACGCTCGTTGGTTGGACTGGTGTAGTAGAATGCATCGGCTAACACCATACCTTGGCATAATAATTTTTGTGCCGGTTCATCACTCGTGACGAAACCTGCATCACGCAATAATTTATGGAAGAAACGGAAGTAGAGCAAGTGCATTGTCGCGTGCTCGATACCACCGATATATTGATCCACCGGTAACCAATAGTTGGCTTCATCTTTATCTAACATGCCTTCAGCATAGCTTGGTGAAGTGTAGCGTGCGTAGTACCAAGACGATTCCATAAAGGTGTCAAAAGTATCCGTTTCTTTTAACGCAGGTTCACCGTTGAAAGTGGTTTTCGCCCAGTTTGGGTCTGCTTTAATTGGGCTTTTCACGCCGTCCATGACCACATCTTCTGGCAGGATAATCGGTAAATCTTCGATTGGTGCCGGTACGGTTTCACCGTTTGGCAAGGTCAGCATTGGAATTGGTGCACCCCAATAACGTTGACGTGAAACACCCCAGTCACGTAAACGATAATTAACTTGGCGTTTACCTACACCTAATTTTTCTAATTTATCCGCGATACCGTTGAATGCACCATCAAAATCTAAACCGTCAAACTCAGCAGAGTTCACTAATTTACCGTGCTCAACAAAAGCTTGTTTGGTTAAATCAATTTCTTCATCAGCAAGCGGTGCGATCACTTGTTTAATTGGTAAATCGTATTTTTGAGCAAATTCAAAGTCACGTTGGTCATGTGCTGGAACCGCCATTACTGCGCCAGTACCGTAATGCATTAATACAAAGTTAGCGACCCAAATCGGTAATTTTTCACCGGTTAATGGATGAATAGCGAATAAGCCGGTTGCCATCCCTTTTTTCTCCATGGTGGCAAGGTCTGCTTCCGCCACTTTGGCATTTTTCGCTTCACGGATGAATTCGGCTAATTCAGGATTCTTTTCTGCCGCTAAGTCCGCTAATGGATGCGCTGCTGCAATACCTAAATAACTTACACCATAGAAGGTATCTGGACGGGTCGTATAAACCGCAACTTTTTCTGCGGTATCTGCCACATTAAAAGTAATTTCTACCCCTTCAGAACGGCCAATCCAGTTGCGTTGCATGGTTTTTACCATGTCTGGCCATTGTGGAAGTTGGTCTAATCCACCTAATAATTGTTCTGCATAATCAGTGATTTTAATAAACCATTGAGGGATCTCTTTTTGTTCTACTGGAGTATCACAACGCCAACAACAACCGTCGTGCACTTGTTCGTTCGCCAACACAGTTACATCGTTCGGACACCAGTTTACGGTTGAGTTTTTTTTGTACACTAAGCCTTTTTTGTAAAGCTCAGTGAAGAACCATTGTTCCCATTTGTAGTATTCTGGACGGCAGGTCGCAATTTCGCGATCCCAGTCATAACCAAAGCCCAACATTTTGAGTTGGTTTTTCATGTATTCGATGTTTTCGTAAGTCCATTTTGCGGGTGCAGTTTTATTTTTAATTGCAGCCCCTTCAGCCGGTAAACCAAATGCATCCCAACCAATCGGCTGTAACACATTTTTGCCGTTCATACGTTGATAACGAGAAACCACATCACCGATAGTGTAGTTACGCACGTGGCCCATGTGTAAACGACCAGATGGGTAAGGGAACATTGAAAGGCAGTAATATTTTTCTTTAGACGTATCTTTGATTGCTTTGAAGACTTTATTTTCAGCCCAATATTGTTGAACTGCAGGTTCAATCAAATCGGGACGGTAATGTTGTTGCATAGAAAATCACCTTAAATTTTGACCGCACTTTGCGGCATGTTTTGATTTGTAAAATGTGATATAGGATAGCGTAAAACAGGGAAAATTGGTAGAAAGTGCGGTGATTTTTTTGCTGATTTTATAAGAGATTTTGAATTTCAGATGGAATTAATTTAGGCGAAGGAATCCAAACTTGTTTATGTCGGTTTAATTCACCTTTTTCAAGTATGATTGCACTTTTAGGTACTTTGAATGCTTTACTCAAAAATTTCATCAAGTGAGCATTTGCTTGACCATCAACAGGTGGAGCCGTAATCGTGATCTTGAGTTCATCATCATGCAATCCCACAATTTGATCTTTACTGGCTTTGGGTTGCAAAATGATTTTAAGGCGTAGTCCTTCAGATGTTTGTTCGATTGCTGACATAACTAAATTTACTCACCACATTTACAATAAGGGCTGGAAAATCCAGCCCGAAAAAATAATGTTATTTTTGACCGCACTTTAAGCGGCGATTGCCCATAAAACCTGGAAGTAGTCGTAAAAGAGATTATTCAAAAATAACAGGATAATAGCGATAACCATCGGTGAAAAATCAATCACGCCCACAGTTGGTAAAATGCGTTTAATGGGTTTCAATAATGGTTCGGTAAGTTGATATAACGCATAGAATGCAGGATTATTGCCACGATTAAACCAACTTAAAATTGCACCGGCGATTAACACATAGAAAATGGCTACACCGATATTTTTAATTAGTCCTAATATGCCCAATAGCAAGAAGAAACTGAGATTTAATCCGCCAAAGAGAATCGATTTTAGTCCGCAAAGCAAGAAGACTAAAAACAGTGCCGCAGTTTCCACTTTTTTCACCACAGGAAAAACTTTACGTAATGGCGCAATAACCGGTTGGGTAAATTTCAGTGTAAATTGAGAAATAGGATTGTAATAATCCACGTTCGCTAAGGGAAGCCATACGCGTAAAATTAACACTAAACAATACAGATCGATAATCGATCCTAAAAATAATGCAGTTTGGGAAATTTCCATTATAACCAACCTTTCCGTTTAAAATAGATATAAGGCGTAAGTGCCGCGCCAATCATTAATCCAATAGCCATTGGGTAACCATATTTAAAATGGAGCTCCGGCATAAATTCAAAGTTCATCCCGTAAGTAGATGCCACAAGCGTTGCCGGTAGGAACATAACCGATACCACCGAGAAGAATTTCATGATTTTATTCTGCTCGATATTAATGTAACCCATTGCTGCCTGCATTAAAAAGTTTACTTTTTGGAACAAAGACTCATTATGCGGTTGCAAGGATTCAATATCTCGTAAGATTTCTCGTGCTTGTTCTAACTGGTTTGGCGGTAAGCGCGTTTTACGTACCAAGAAGCCCAATGCACGTTGTGTATCCATCAAACACAAACGCACTTTAGAACTGGTATCTTCTTGTTCTGTTAGGGTATTTAAGGCTTCATCGAAAGCTTCATCTTGCGTACCGTTTAAAATTACGCGACTTAATTTTTCCAAATCGGCATAAACGTTTTCGATAACATCGGCTAATTGCTCAATTTTGGTTTCAAATAAGTCGAGTAAGACTTCATACGCATTACATTCGAATAAGCGCTGGCTACGGGAACGCATACGATATAAACGGAATGCTGGCAATTCACGATCACGCAAGGTAAATAGGCGGCCATCACGAATAGTAAACGCTACGCTCGCGAGGTCAGCGTAGTTTTCTTCATCTTCACAATAAAAGAATGAGTGCAAGTGCAAGCCGTCTTCGTCTTCAAAGAAACGCGCGGATGCTTCGATATCTTCTAATTCGAGGAATGAGGCGAGACTTTGTCCTAAGCCTTCTTGCAACATTTCACGTTCTTCCCCAGTCGGTTCCAGCAAATCTAACCAAATGGCAGAGCTAAGATCGGCTGGTTCGTCATCAATACGAAGCAAGCGGGAATCGTTAATGGCAAAAGCGTTAATCATTGGTCATACTCCTTTTGGGATTATGAAGATCCAACTGTGAACAAAAAAAGATCAAACGAAATTGGCACTAGAGAAAAGTGCGGTTAAATTTTTGTATGTTTTAAAAATGGGGTTCGTTCGATAAAAGATGCCGAAGAAAGGTAAATTGATTACCAGCGAACTCTCGCTGATAAGAGGCGAGAGTCTAAAGCGATATTCGGTATCGACTATGACTGTCCAAAGTGTGTGTCCTTCTCGTTAAAAAATCGGGCGAATGTTACGCTTGAAAGGCGCTTTCGTCAAGTATTATTGAAAAGGACACATTACTTTTAATTAATTAGTATATTGATTAATTGCGTTAGTAACTTCTTGATCTTGATAAATATTATTAACAATATCTTTGAAGGTTTCGCCTAACACTTTTTGAATTTCATCATTGCTCGCATTAAATGCGCCAGATTGTGAACGGGTTGCATTAAAGGTTTTGTTGTATTGTCCGCGTGGACCTTGTACATAAACAACCGCTTGAATTTTACTGTTCAAGGTATAACGTAAATTACCTTGCTCCACTTTAGCGTTGAATTCTTTTACATCAACAGTTACGCCAGCATTCGCATTATTCGCTTGTCCAATACGGAAACCTTTACTAACTAAATTTTGTTGCATCACTTGTTGGAAAAGTTGAGTAACGCTTGGTGAGGCGTTTAATTTAATCAGCTCACCTGATTTAGTATAAGTTGCAATTTCTTGTTGTGGACGAGAATCGCGAGTATTAACTGTTACCACTGCGGATTGGTTAATATTCATTGATGCAGTCGGTGATTGAGGCGCAAAAGTTAAGGTATTAGATTGTGCTTGGCAACCTGCTAAAAATAATGTTGCAGCCGCCAACGTCATTGTTGATAATGCTTTGATTTTGTTTGTTACTTTCATAATTTCCTCATTGAATTAGGTTAATTTGTGTTATTCTTACAAACTTAACGCTGAATGTATAGCAAAAAGTTAGGGAGTTTATTTATGTCAAAACAACAAGAATTATTAGAGAGAATTCAAGTCGAATTTCAACCGCACTTTGTTACGGTAGAGAATGAAAGCCATATGCACAGTTCCGGTCGAGGGGCTGATTCTCATTTTAAATTAGTGATTGTCAGCGATGCTTTTGAAGGTATGCGCAAGGTGCAACGCCACCAAAAACTTTACCAACTTTTTGCCGATGATTTAAAAAATGGCATTCACGCATTAGCGCTTCATCTTTATACAAAAAGCGAATGGGAGAGCCTAGGTGAAGCATTTCCAAAATCACCAAATTGTCTTGGTGTTGGACAGTAAGTATTCCCTTACGTTCCCTATATTAGATTTTCATAAGAAGAGAGAAGGCGATAAGCGTTCTCTCTTCTTATTTTGATGGAGATTTATTTTTACTCCAGATAAATATCTGTCTAAAAAGTTCACAAATATTTCACAAAAAATGGGGGGGTAAAGTGGAATAAAAGCCCATTTTCCGATAGAATAAGGCGCTTTTAATTTTCGAATTTCAATTTCTGGATGTGTGAGTGATTCCTTACTCGTCGAGAAATCAAACAGATTTGAGTTTTTAAACTTATGTGTCAGTTAATAATGCTTTGATCTCAAAGTGTTTTCTGTCACGCTCAATCGCGAGATTGCTCTTAAGGCATAGGCTTTGATTGCAATCGTGTTTTTAACCTAGAAAAGTAGTGCAAACAGTATGATTACAATCAAAAAAGGCTTGGACCTTCCTATTGCAGGAAAACCAGCACAAGTAATCCATAGCGGTAACGCTGTGAATCAGGTTGCGATTCTTGGTGAAGAGTATGTGGGTATGCGTCCTTCTATGAAGGTACGCGAAGGCGATGTCGTGAAAAAAGGCCAAGTGCTTTTTGAAGACAAGAAAAACCCTGGAGTGGTTTTCACAGCCCCTGCGAGTGGTACTATCACTGTAATTAATCGTGGCGAAAAACGTGTATTACAATCTGTGGTCATTGATGTGCAAGGTAACGATCAAGTTACTTTCGCTAAATATAACGCAGGTGAGCTCAATACGCTTTCTTCTGAACAAGTTAAACAAAACCTCGTTGAATCCGGTTTGTGGACAGCGTTCCGCACTCGTCCGTTCAGCAAAGTGCCTGCCGTAGATGCAGAACCTTCTTCTCTGTTTGTAAATGCGATGGATACCAATCCTTTGGCGGCAAATCCAGAGGCGGTGTTAAAAGAGCATTGGCAAGATTTTATTGACGGTTTAACTGTATTAAGTCGTCTATTCCCAAATAAACCATTAAATCTATGTAAAGCTGGCGATAGCAATATCCCAACCGTGGATTTAGCTAACCTAAAAGTACATGATTTTGGTGGTGTCCATCCTGCAGGCTTAGTGGGCACACATATCCACTTTATCGATCCGGTTGGTGCTCATAAAACCGTATGGCACATCAATTACCAAGATGTGATTGCTGTAGGTAAATTATTCACTACGGGCGAACTTTATGTTGAGCGCGTTGTTTCTCTTGCTGGTCCGCAAGTGAAAGAGTCTCGTCTAGTTCGTACAGTAATAGGTGCTAACCTTTCTCAATTAACGGCAGGTGAGTTAAAAGACGGTAATAACCGTGTGATTTCTGGTTCTGTGCTTTGTGGTCAAACAGCAAAAGATGCTCACGACTATTTAGGTCGTTATGCATTACAAGTTTCTGTGATTGCAGAAGGTAATGAGAAAGAGTTCTTAGGTTGGATCACTCCACAATCGAACAAATATTCGATTACCCGTACCGTATTGGGTCACTTCGGTAAGAAATTATTCAACTTCACTACCGCAGAAAATGGTGGTGAGCGTGCAATGGTACCAATCGGTAGCTATGAGCGCGTGATGCCGTTGGATATTTTACCGACATTATTATTACGTGATTTAATCGTGGGCGATACCGACGGTTCACAAGCGTTAGGTTGTCTTGAATTAGATGAAGAAGACTTAGCGTTATGTTCTTTCGTTTGCCCGGGCAAATATGAATACGGTTCAATCTTGCGTCAAGTATTAGATAAGATTGAGAAGGAAGGTTAAAAATGGGTTTAAAAAATCTTTTTGAAAAAATGGAACCCGCGTTTTTACCAGGCGGTAAATACAGCAAGCTTTATCCGATCTTTGAATCGATTTATACCTTGCTTTATACACCAGGTACGGTAACGCACAAAAACACACACGTTCGTGATGCGTTAGACTCAAAACGTATGATGATTACGGTTTTCCTTGCGTTGTTCCCTGCGATTTTTTACGGGATGTATAACGTGGGTAACCAAGCGATTCCAGCTTTAAATCAATTAGGCAATTTAGATCAATTAATTGCTAACGATTGGCACTATGCGCTTGCAAGTTCATTAGGTTTAGACTTAACCAATAATGCAACTTGGGGTTCAAAAATGGCATTAGGGGCGATCTTCTTCTTACCAATTTACTTAGTGGTATTCACTGTTTGTACGATTTGGGAATTATTGTTCTCAGTAGTGCGTGGTCATGAAGTAAATGAAGGGATGTTCGTTTCAACCATTTTATTTGCGTTAATCGTTCCACCAACATTGCCATTATGGCAAGCTGCACTTGGTATCAGCTTTGGTATCGTGGTAGCGAAAGAAATCTTCGGTGGTGTAGGTCGTAACTTTATGAACCCAGCGCTTGCTGGACGTGCATTCTTATTCTTTGCTTATCCGGCTCAAATTTCCGGTGACTTAGTATGGACTGCTGCAGATGGTTTCTCTGGTGCAACCGCACTTTCGCAATGGTCTCAAGGTGGTCAAGCAGCATTACAACACACTGTAACTGGTCAACCTATTACTTGGATGGATGCATTCATCGGTAATATTCCTGGTTCAATGGGTGAGGTTTCAACGCTTGCGTTATTAATCGGTGGTGCGTTAATTGTATTCACCCGTATTGCTTCTTGGCGCATTATGGCTGGTGTCATGATCGGTATGATTGGTACAGCAACCTTATTCAACTTAATCGGTTCTGATTCTAACCAAATGTTCTCAATGCCTTGGCATTGGCACTTTGTATTAGGTGGTTTTGCACTTGGTATGATCTTCATGGCAACCGACCCTGTGTCAGCTTCATTCACCAACACAGGTAAATGGTGGTACGGTGCGTTAATTGGCGTGATGGCGGTATTAATTCGTACCGTGAACCCAGCTTATCCAGAAGGGATGATGTTAGCGATTTTATTTGCAAACTTATTTGCACCAATTTTCGACTACATCGTGGTTCAAGCAAATATCAAACGTCGGAGAGCAAGAACAAATGGCTAAATTTAATAAAGATAGCGTTAGCGGTACAGTTACCGTTGTTGTGTTGCTAAGTTTAGTGTGTTCTATCGTGGTTTCTGGTGCTGCAGTAGCATTAAAATCCAAACAAGATGAACAAAAAGCACTCGACGTTCAACGTAACATTTTAACTGTTGCCGGATTAATGAAAGAAGATAATGCATCAGTAATCAAAGACACTTACAACAAATTTATTGAACCTCGTTTAGTCGATTTGCAAAGTGGTGATTACGTTCAAGCTTCAGCAGAAGAAATCAGCAAATTTGAACCTAAAGATGCCATTAAAGTTCCTGCAAAAAGCCAAGCAATTCCAGCTGAAGCAGATAAAGCAGGGATTAAAGTTCGTGCAAATCAAGCACGTGTTTATCTTGTAAAAGATGAGCAAGGCAATGTAAGCCAAGTCGTATTACCAATGTATGGTCGCGGTTTATGGTCAACTATGTACGGTTTCGTTTCAGTTGCGCCAGATGCAAATACCATCAAAGGTATTACTTACTATGATCAAGGTGAAACAGCCGGTCTTGGGGGCGAAATTGCTAACCCTCGTTGGCAAGCACAGTTTGTCGATAAAAAATTATTCGATGAGCAAGGTAACCAAAAATTCAAAATCTACAAAGGTAGCTCTGCTGCAGATAAAGAGCACGGTGTAGATGGTTTATCAGGTGCAACTTTAACCAGTAACGGTGTTCAAGGTTCATTTGATTATTGGTTCAGCCAAAATGGCTTTGGTCCATTCTTAGCGAAATTTAAAGCAGGAGAAATCAAATAATGGCTGATGCAAAAGTAAACTTAAAAGGTCTTTTATTCGATCCTATTGTTAAAAATAACCCGATTGCCTTGCAAATTTTGGGTATCTGTTCTGCATTAGCGGTAACGACCCAATTACAAACAGCAATCGTTATGGCGATTGCGGTAAGTTTGGTAACCGGTTTCTCCAGTTTGTTCATTTCATTGATTCGTAACTATATTCCAAATAGTATCCGTATCATTGTGCAACTGGCGATTATCGCATCTTTAGTAATCTTGGTTGACCAAGTATTAAAAGCTTATGCCTATGGTTTATCTAAACAGCTTTCTGTATTCGTTGGCCTTATCATTACAAACTGTATCGTAATGGGTCGTGCAGAAGCGTTTGCGATGAAATCACCTCCGCTAGAAAGCTTTGTTGATGGTATCGGTAATGGTTTAGGTTATGGTGCGATCTTATTAATTGTCGCTACATTACGTGAATTAATCGGTTCTGGTCGTTTATTTGGTTTCCCTGTATTCCAAACGATTCAAGACGGCGGTTGGTATCAACCAAACGGTTTATTCCTTCTTGCACCAAGTGCGTTCTTTATTATCGGCTTCGTTATTTGGGGCTTAAGAACGTGGAAACCTGAGCAACAGGAGAAATAATCAATGGAACATTATATTAGCCTATTCGTGAAGGCGATCTTCATTGAAAACATGGCGCTTTCTTTCTTCTTAGGGATGTGTACTTTCCTTGCAGTTTCTAAGAAAGTTTCTACGGCGTTTGGCCTTGGTGTTGCGGTAACAGTGGTACTTGGTATTGCGGTGCCTGCGAACCAATTTGTATACGAACATGTATTAAAGGATGGCGCATTGGTAGAAGGTGTAAGCCTTGAGTTTTTAAACTTTATTACCTTTATCGGGATTATTGCGGGTCTTGTTCAATTACTTGAAATGACTTTAGATAAATTCTTCCCAGCACTTTATAACGCATTAGGTATTTTCCTTCCACTTATCGCTGTAAACTGTGCGATCTTTGGTGGTGTATCTTTTGCTGTACAACGTGAATACACTTTTGCAGAATCTGCAGTTTATGGTGTGGGTGCAGGGTTAGGTTGGATGTTAGCAATCGTTGCACTTGCAGGCTTAACCGAAAAAATGAAATATGCCGATGTACCGGCAGGCTTAAAAGGATTAGGGATTACCTTTATTACTGCAGGCTTGATGGCGCTTGGCTTTATGTCATTCTCTGGAATTCAGTTATAAGGAGGCATAAATGAGCGAATCTTCAATTTTATTATTAGGTGTTGCGGCATTTACGGTTATCCTTTTAGTGCTCGTTGCGATTATTTTATTCGCTAAATCAAAATTAGTGGATTCTGGTGACATCACCATTTCTATTAATGATGATCCTGAAAAAGCGATCACTTTACCAGCTGGCGGCAAATTACTTGGTGCTTTAGCAAGTAAGGGTATCTTCGTTTCTTCTGCTTGTGGTGGCGGTGGCTCTTGTGGCCAATGTATTGTGAAAGTAAAAAGTGGCGGTGGTGAAATTCTTCCAACTGAGCTTTCTCATATTAATAAACGTGAAGCAAAAGAAGGCTATCGTTTAGCTTGCCAAGTGAATGTAAAAGGCAATATGGACGTTGAACTTCCAGAAGAAATTTTCGGCGTGAAAAAATGGGAATGTACCGTTATTTCTAACGATAACAAAGCCACCTTTATTAAAGAGCTTAAATTAGCGATTCCTGAAGGCGAAGAAGTACCTTTCCGTGCAGGTGGTTATATCCAAATCGAAGCTGATCCACATACGGTTTACTATAAAGATTTTGATATTCCAGAAGAATACCATGAGGATTGGGACAAATACGATTTATGGCGTTATGTGTCTAAAGTGGACGAGCATATTATCCGTGCTTACTCTATGGCTTCATACCCAGAAGAGAAAGGCATCATTATGCTTAACGTGCGTATTGCAACGCCTCCACCTCGTCAGCCTGATGCACCTCCAGGTCAAATGTCTTCTTACATTTGGTCATTAAAACCAGGTGATAAAGTGACAATTTCAGGTCCATTCGGTGAATTCTTCGCGAAAGAAACCGATAATGAGATGGTCTTCATCGGTGGTGGTGCGGGTATGGCACCAATGCGTTCTCATATCTTTGACCAATTAAAACGTTTACACTCTAAACGTAAAATGTCATTCTGGTATGGTGCACGTTCTAAACGTGAAATGTTCTATGTGGAAGATTTTGATCAGCTTCAAGCAGAAAATCCAAACTTTACATGGCACGTGGCATTATCTGATCCGTTACCGGAAGATAACTGGACTGGTTATACCGGCTTTATTCACAACGTACTTTATGAAAACTACTTGAAAAATCATGAAGCACCAGAAGATTGTGAATACTACATGTGTGGACCTCCGGTGATGAACGCTGCGGTAATCAAAATGTTGAAAGACCTCGGTGTTGAAGATGAGAACATCTTATTAGATGACTTCGGTGGTTGATTTTAGTTAATCAAAACATCATGAAAACTGACCGCACTTTGTGATGAAGTGCGGTCAATATTTAAGGTGTTTTTAGAAAATTTTCTATGATTACAGGTAAATTTTGTTTAGTTTGCTAGTAGTTCACAGATTTAGGAAATCCAGATGAAAAAATTAATAAGCGGTATCGTGGCGGTGGCAATGGCATTAAGTCTTGCAGCCTGTGAAAAAGAAACAAAAGTTATCTCATTAAGTGGTAAAACAATGGGAACAACTTATCATGTTAAATACCTTGATGAAGGCTCAATGAAAGCAACATCTGAAAAGACGCATGAAGAAATTGAAGCTATCTTAAAAGATGTGAACGCGAAAATGTCCACTTACAAAAAAGATTCGGAATTGAGTCGTTTCAATCAAAATACCCAAGTGAATACACCGATTGAGATTTCAGCAGATTTTGCCAAAGTATTGGCCGAAGCGATTCGTTTAAATAAAGTGACTGAAGGTGCATTGGATGTAACTGTTGGCCCTGTCGTTAATTTATGGGGATTTGGCCCGGAAAAACGTCCAGAAAAACAACCTACACCAGAACAATTAGCTGAACGCCAAGCTTGGGTTGGTATTGATAAAATTGCCCTCGATATGAGTGCTGCCAAACCGACATTAAGCAAAGCACTTCCTCAAGTTTATGTCGATTTGTCCTCGATTGCTAAAGGCTTTGGCGTTGATCTGGTCGCTGAAAAGTTAGAACAATTAAATGCTCAGAATTACATGGTTGAAATCGGCGGAGAAATTCGTGCGAAAGGAAAAAATATTGAAGGCAAACCTTGGCAGATCGCAATTGAAAAACCAACTACAACAGGTGAAAGAGCGGTTGAAGCTGTCATTGGATTAGACAATATGGGAATGGCAAGTTCTGGCGATTATCGAATTTACTTTGAAGAAAATGGTAAACGCTTTGCTCATGAAATTGATCCGAAAACAGGTTATCCAATTCAGCATCATTTAGCCTCAATTACGGTACTTGCACCAACTTCAATGACTGCAGATGGCTTATCAACAGGGTTATTTGTGCTTGGTGAAGACAAGGCGTTAGAAGTGGCTGAGAAAAATAATCTTGCCGTTTATTTAATCATTAAAACAGATAATGGTTTTGTGACAAAATCATCCTCTGCTTTCAAAAAATTAACAGAAACAAAAGAATAGTTATGCAAACTTTATTTTTTACCCTAATCGTTTTTGTTGCAATTATTGTATTAATGTCTGTCGGCTTTATCTTTAAAAAACAAAGCTTAAAGGGCAGCTGTGGCGGGCTTTCATCACTCGGTATCGCCAAAGCCTGTGATTGCGATAAACCTTGCGACACTTTACAAGAAAAATTAAATGCTGGCGATGAAAATGCCAAAGCTGAATATGAACAAAAATTTGCGAAGAAAGACGATGATTCGCAATTTTATGAAGTGAAATAATTCACGCAAAATCAACAGCACTTTGTGCAATAACCTTAATTTATGGGGCGGAAGTCATTCCGCTATGTTTCAATCATTATCACCAATGTGCTTCGCCTTAACCGAAGTTACGGGAGACTTATGTTAACTTCAAATACTTATAATCAACATTTCGCACCATTGAGTGCAGAACAACTTGCCGAAAATGCCACTAAAAAAGTCATTTGTGGTATGTCTGGTGGGGTGGACTCCTCCGTTTCTGCGTTTATTCTTCAACAACAAGGCTACCAAGTGGAAGGTTTGTTTATGAAAAACTGGGAAGAAGATGACGACACGGATTATTGTACAGCCGCAGCGGATCTTGCTGATGCGCAGGCAGTATGCGATAAGTTGGGGATTAAACTACATAAAATTAATTTTGCTGCAGAATATTGGGATAATGTATTTGAGCATTTTTTAACTGAATATAAAGCAGGGCGCACGCCGAACCCAGATATTTTGTGTAATAAAGAAATTAAATTTAAAGCATTTTTAGAATATGCAGCTGAAGATCTTGGTGCTCATTACATTGCAACAGGGCATTATGTACGTAGGGCTGGTGATGATGAAAATGCAAAATTATTACGTGGTTTAGATGCTAATAAAGATCAAAGTTATTTTCTTTATACCTTAAGCCATAAACAAGTGGGACAAAGTTTATTCCCCGTTGGTGAAATTGAGAAGCCCATTGTTCGCGCTATTGCTGAAGAGCTTGGCTTAATTACGGCGAAGAAAAAAGACTCTACCGGTATTTGTTTTATTGGTGAGCGTAAATTTAAGGATTTCTTAGCTCGTTACTTACCGGCTCAACCTGGTGATATTCGTACTGTTGATGGTGAAATTATTGGTCGCCATGATGGTTTGATGTATCACACGTTGGGACAGCGTAAAGGGTTAGGCATTGGTGGTTTAAAAAATGCGGGTGATGAGGCTTGGTATGTGGTAGATAAGGATGTTGAAAATAATGAGCTTATTGTCGCTCAGGGGCATGACCATCCTCGTTTATTTTCAAAAGGTTTGATTGCTAGCCAATTACATTGGGTTGATCGCGAGCCAATTCGTGAATTAGTACGTTGCACGGTTAAAACACGTTATCGCCAACAAGATATTCCTTGTGTGATTGAACCGATTGATGATGAAACTATTCGAGTGATTTTCGATGAACCTCAATCAGCCGTCACACCAGGACAATCTGCCGTATTTTACCTTGGTGAAATTTGTTTGGGCGGTGGGATTATCGAAGAACGGATTAAATAACCTAACAAAAAAGGCTTGGGATCCCAAGCCTTTTTCTTTGCGAAATTATTCGCCCAAACGCTCTTTAATACGAGCAGATTTACCTGAACGTTCACGTAAGTAGTAAAGTTTAGCTTTACGTACTGCACCTTTACGTTTAACAGTGATTGAATCTACAACTGGTGAGTGAGTTTGGAATACACGCTCAACACCTACACCGTTAGACACTTTACGTAAAGTAAATGCTGAGTGCAAGCCACGGTTACGAATTGCAATAACCACGCCTTCGAATGCTTGCAAACGACGTTTGCTACCTTCAACTACCCATACTTTAACTTCTAAAGTATCACCTGGGCGGAAGCTAGGTACGTTTTGTTTTAATTGTTCTTGTTCAAGTTGTTTGATAATGTTAGACATTGTTTGATCCTTTATTGATCCTAGATGTAACTGAAACTAACTGTTATGCTCGGCTTGGGCCTCTTTTAACAGTCTACGTTGTTCGTCAGTCAGAGCTAGGCCTTCTAGGAGCTCAGGGCGTCGGAGCCACGTTCTTTGTAGCGATTGTTTTAATCGCCATTTGCGAATTTCTTCGTGATGTCCCGACATCAGCACGGGTGGTACAGTTAATCCTTCTAACACTTCCGGTCTGGTGTAATGCGGGCAATCTAATAAACCATCTACAAAAGAATCTTCTTCTGCGGAGGCTTGCTTGCCTAATACACCGGGAATAAAACGCGCAACAGCATCAATTAATGTCATTGCCGGCAATTCCCCACCGGTCAGAACGTAATCGCCAATTGACCATTCTTCATCAATTTCAGTTTGAATCAATCGCTCATCAATACCTTCGTAACGTCCACATACCAAAATCAATTTCTGATTTTGAGCAAGCTCGGTTACACCGCCTTGATCGAGTTTACGTCCTTGTGGCGAAAGGTAAATCACCTTTGCGCCTTCTCTTGCCGCTGCTTTCGCAGCATGAATCGCATCCCGTAAAGGTTGCACCATCATTAGCATTCCAGGACCACCACCATAAGGACGGTCATCCACGGTTTTATGCTTGTCGAATGTAAAATCTCTTGGATTCCAACATTCTACTTGCAGAAGATTATGTTTTACGGCTCTACCTGTAACCCCAAATTCCGTAATCGCTTTAAACATTTCGGGGAATAATGAAATCACCCCTATCCACATAAAAAGCCTACTACATTACGTTTGTGCATACTTGAGATTAGAAACCAGCGTCCCAATCCACTTCAATTGTTTTCGTGGTGAGATCGACTCTTTTAACTACTTGTTCATACAAGAACGGAATTAACCGCTCTTGTTTTCCAAAAGCATCTTTAGTATTGGCTTTCACCACTAATACATCATTAGAACCGGTTTCCATCATCTCTGTTACCGTTCCCATTGCGTAACCTTCTAGGTTGACAACTGAACAACCGATTAAATCGTGCCAGTAATAATCGCCCTCTTCCAGTTCAGGGAAAACAGATAAATCCACACCAATTTCAACATTTGCTAAAATTTGTGCGACTTCACGATCATCAACGCCTTTTAATTTAACGATGATTTCGTGATTATGATGACGCCAGTTTTCTAATTCAGTTGGCTGCCATTCACCTTTGATTTTTAAAAACCAAGGTTGATAATCAAAAATGCTTTCAGCTTGTTCTGTTGATGAATAAATACGTAACCACCCACGAATACCGTAGGTTGAGCCTAATTTGCCCACAACTTCAATGCGTTGTTGTTCCATATTTTTCACCTATCTTAGTTTAAGAACTAAATCAAAAAGCGAGATTATGCTTTTTGAGCTTCTTTTACCAAAGTTGCAACACGGTCTGAAAGTGATGCACCTTGAGCAACCCAGTGGTTTACACGCTCAAGATCAACACGAAGACGCTCTGCGTTACCTTGTGCGATTGGGTTGAAGAAACCTACACGCTCAATGAAACGACCGTCACGTGGTGAACGACTGTCAGTTACTACGATTTGATAAAATGGGCGTTTTTTAGCTCCGCCACGAGATAAACGAATGGTTACCATAACCTTCCTCTAAATGTTTAATTACTAAAAGAATATTCCCAAACTCGAAAGCGATTTAAGAATATAGCTTACTTTTTTCTCTGTATATATAGACAAAAAGCTTGCGAATTTTATACTTTTTGAGCAAACTTGCAAGTTTTCGATGAGCATTCTAATAAGTACGTTATATTCTCTTGAAAAGGTAAACATTATCATTCACATGCAATTTTGTTTTACGTATAATCTAAGAAACTCTCAAATAGTTTTAGGTCAAGTTTACGCGTTAAGCGGTATTTTATATTGATAAAATATCAGTTAAATGAGGTTTATTATGAAAATCGGTTTTCATTCTGTGTTACTTGGATTAGCGTCATGTATTGGCATTCAACAATCTGTGATAGCGAGTCCTCCTCCGTCTTCTCAACAATCAGTATCTACTGAGTCCGCTGAGGCTTTAAAACAACAATTTTCAATCGCTTTAGCCAAACAAGAAAAGCAACAAGTTTCGATTTTACAGAAAAAACTCACCGCACTTTTTTCTTTACCTCCTCAATTCCTAGATAATCAGATCCAAATAAGCGAAAAAATCCTAACTCGCATTTTTAAAACAGATAAAAATCTCACTCCTAAATTTCTTGATTACTTATACTTTGAGCCGATAAATACTGGCGATGCTAATTTAATTCAGGAAATGAAGAAAAACTTATTGGTGTCTTTTTTAGCGAATGAGCAGGCAAAAATTTATATTCGTCAAACAGATAATTCGGAGCAATTTGTTCAGGCTTTACTAGAAAGGGGAGCCAAACCAGATCAAATTATATTATTGTCTTTGGATGCTAAAGGCATATTTCAAAAAATTATTGAACAGATGCGTCAAGATTTTCCTAATCAAACAACTTTTTCTATTACTGAGAATCGAGTGAGTTTGATAACCCCTTCTTCTGAAATTAAGCCCCGCCTAGCTCTAGCCAATATGATGTTTGCTCGCCAATTTAAAGGGGTGGAGGTTGATGATTTTTCGTATTTAGATCAAGCACGTGAAAATCTTCAACACAATAACTATGCTATTCGTTATAAGACTTTCCAAGCAATGCTTGAAGGCTTAAATTAATCCGTTTACTCACAAGGAGCCATTATGTTTTTATCTAAAAAATCAGTTACCTTTGCAGTTAGTGCGTTAGCAATGCTTTGCTCAGGTGCAGCCTTTGCTAAAGAAGCGCCGCAAGCACATAAAGCTGTGGAGTTAAGTATCTTACATATTAACGACCACCATTCTTATTTGGAACCGCACGAAGCAAGAATTAATCTAAATGGTCAACAAACAAAGGTTGATATTGGCGGTTTTTCTGCTGTGAATGGAAAACTTTATGAGTTACGTAAAAAGTATAAAAATCCATTAGTGCTACATGCTGGTGATGCGATTACCGGTACGCTGTATTTCACACTTTTTGGCGGTTCCGCTGATGCGGCTGTCATGAATGCTGGTAATTTCCATTATTTTACTTTGGGTAACCATGAATTTGACGCGGGTAATGAAGGTTTATTAAAACTACTCGAGCCATTAAAAATTCCAGTACTTTCAGCCAATGTTATTCCTGATAAAAATTCAATTTTATATAACAAATGGAAACCTTACGATATTTTCACTGTGGATGGAGAAAAAATTGCCATTATCGGTTTAGATACCGTGAATAAAACGGTTAATTCATCTTCACCAGGTAAGGATGTGAAGTTCTATGATGAAATTGCTACCGCACAAATTATGGCAAATGCGCTAAAACAACAAGGCATTAATAAAATCATTTTACTTTCACATGCAGGAAGTGAAAAAAATATCGAAATTGCTCAAAAAGTAAATGATATTGATGTGATCGTTACTGGGGATTCACATTATTTATACGGAAATGATGAATTACGTGGTTTAAAACTTCCAGTAATCTATGAATATCCGCTTGAATTTAAAAATCCGAATGGCGAACCGGTATTTGTAATGGAAGGTTGGGCTTATTCTGCTGTTGTGGGTGACTTAGGTGTTAAATTCAGTCCTGAAGGTATTGCGTCTATTACTCGTAAAATTCCTCATGTGTTAATGAGTTCTCATAAACTTCAAGTGAAAAATGCGGAAGGTAAATGGACTGAATTAACAGGCGATGAACGTAAAAAAGCGCTTGATACTTTAAAGTCAATGAAGAGTATTTCACTTGATGATCATGATGCAAAAACAGACATGCTTATTTCAAAATATAAAAGTGAAAAAGATCGTTTAGCACAAGAAATTGTTGGCGTCATCACCGGTTCTGCAATGCCGGGTGGTTCAGCAAATCGTATCCCAAATAAAGCAGGCTCAAATCCAGAAGGTTCTATTGCAACGCGTTTTATTGCAGAAACAATGTATAACGAACTCAAAACAGTGGATTTAACCATTCAAAATGCAGGCGGTGTTCGTGCGGATATTTTACCAGGCAATGTAACCTTTAATGATGCTTATACTTTCTTACCTTTCGGGAATACGTTATATACCTATAAAATGGAAGGTTCGTTAGTGAAACAAGTGCTTGAAGATGCGATGCAATTTGCTTTAGTTGATGGTTCTACAGGGGCATTCCCTTATGGCGCGGGCATTCGTTACGAAGCGAATGAAATACCAAATGCGGAAGGTAAACGTTTAGTCAGCGTGGAAGTATTGAATAAACAAACCCAACAATGGGAACCAATTGATGATAATAAACGTTATCTCGTTGGTACTAATGCTTATGTAGCTAGCGGTAAAGATGGTTACAAAACTTTTGGTAAATTATTTAACGATCCGAAATATGAAGGCGTTGATACTTACTTGCCTGATGCGGAAAGTTTCATTAAATTTATGAAAAAACATCCGCACTTTGAGGCTTACACTTCATCAAATGTGAAATTTAATGCTTCTAGTGATGCGTTACCTAAAAAATAAAAGCTAAAATATATTGAAAATAGCGCGTATTTAACACTCGATTTTATACCTCAGGCAAACCCACTTTATAGACCATCTGGTAAAGGTGGGTTTATTTTTTGTCGTTTTATCTCTTTCTATTACATTTCACTTTAGATTGCCATTCAAGCAGTCAGTTTCGTAGAGTTTTTACCATTACCTCATATTAATAAAGTCTGAATTATAAAAAGCGTAAAAAAGCCCATAGCACAAGGGCATTTTCTTGATATTTTGTGCTTGCTTGCATGTGTACTTTCGACGAACCTCTGTAATGGGCATAACTATGTCTATGGTGTTGTTCTGCTTCCGTAAAGTTATGCTCAACCATTTTTGCTAGACGTTTGTAGAGTTTTTCCCTTGCTCCGATGACTTAACTGCATTGGCATTTTGAGTAGTGTAAAAGCGCATTTTGTTCAACAACGTGCCGATATTGTAGAAATGGAAGGAAAAATTTGGCTCAACCTCGCCAATCCTTTAACCTTACTTGGTGTGCATGGTTATGATGAACCTCCACACATAACCGATTGTAAAATTAAAATTTTTATTTCATCTGATTTAGATGATCAGACGTTTGATAAGCTTACTGAAGCTGCATTAAGAAATTGTTTTATCTACAACACATTAAATAAAACGTTTTCTTTTACTGTCTTGTTTGAGCAAGTTTTGTAATTCATTATATCAGTTAAAAATACGACTTAAATTAAATACCATCAATATTTTCCTAATTTGAAATAATTGGTATTTTTTTATACC
Organism: Haemophilus sp. CCUG 60358; assembly: GCF_001679485.1. Lineage (GTDB taxonomy): Bacteria > Pseudomonadota > Gammaproteobacteria > Enterobacterales > Pasteurellaceae > Haemophilus_D. The sequence goes on along the minus strand of NZ_LZOZ01000017.1, from coordinate 43,518 downwards.
ATAAATGCACTTTTGGAAACAATCCACTCAAATCCTACTGAGCGTTTTCTTCAAAATCGCACTTCTCCGTGCTATCATTTGCGATGGTTCCATCTCACCATTTAGGGCTTAAGGCCTTATTTTATTTAATCTGATTTTATTTTTATTCACTTAATTTTTAAGGGGGAAGCGTTGTCTTTATCTAAATTTATGGAAAAGCAAACGTCGTTCAATCCTTTAGTGATTGGTGCAACGTTATTTTTTGTGGTGTTGCTTGTCGCGATGATTTTAATCGCACCTGAACAAACACAAACTTTATTAAATGCTGCTAAATCGGGCATTTTTGCCAACTTTAGTTGGTTTTACGTATTAGCATTCTCAGTATTTTTGGGCTTTTTAGTCATTTTATCAGTCAGTAGCCTAGGTAATATCAAATTAGGCAATGATGAAGAAGAGCCTGAATTTGGTTTTCTGTCTTGGTTGGCGATGTTATTTGCTGCCGGTATGGGGGTAGGGTTGATGTTCTTTGGTGTAGCAGAGCCATTGACGCATTACTTATCTGATATTACCACAGGCAGCGCAGAGCATAAGCAACAAGAAGCCTTGTTACACACCTTATTCCACTGGGGAATTCATGCCTGGGCGGTGTATGGCACGATTGCGTTGGCATTGGCTTACTTTGGATTCCGTTACAAATTACCTTTGGCATTACGTTCTTGTTTCTATCCGTTATTGAAAGAGCGTATTAATGGCAAGTTAGGCGATCTTATCGACATTATGGCGTTACTTGCCACCTTATTTGGTGTTATCACAACATTAGGTTTTGGTGCATCACAATTGGGTGCAGGCTTACATCAATTAGGCTGGATTAGCGAAAATAGCTTCAGCTTGCAAGTTGTCGTAATTGCCGTGGTAATGAGTTTAGCGATATTTTCCGCGATTTCTGGTGTAGGGAAAGGGGTAAAAATCTTAAGTGAGCTGAATTTAACATTAGCTTTCTGTTTGTTGATTTTCGTATTAGTGGCGGGGCCAACACTTTATTTGTTATCTGCTTTTAGCGACAACATCGGAACTTATCTCAGCAACTTAGTCCAATTAAGCTTCAAAACCTATGTTTATGAACAAGAACATACTGGCTGGTTTAGCGGTTGGACCATTCTGTATTGGGCATGGTGGTGTTCTTGGGCGCCATTTGTCGGTTTATTTATTGCGCGTATCTCGAAAGGACGTACCATTCGCGAATTTATTTTCGGTGTGTTGGTGATTCCTAGCATGTTCGGCATCTTGTGGTTTACCGTATTTGGTAATACGGCCATTTGGTTGAATGATGGGGAAGCTGCAGGTACGTTAGGACAAATGATTTCCTCGCCCGAAACGTTACTCTTTAAATTCTTAGATTATTTACCGCTTTCTGGTGTGACCGGTTTAGTGAGTTTGGTGGTGATTTCTTTATTCTTTATCACCTCAGCAGACTCTGGTATTTATGTATTAAATAACATTGCATCACGCGATAAAAGCCTTGCAGCACCTCGTTGGCAGGCCGTAATGTGGGGCATATTAATGTCAGTTGTTGCCATTGTTTTAATGCAATCGGGTGGTTTGGCTAATCTACAGGCAATGACATTATTAGTGGCGTTACCTTTCGCCACGTTGATGTTGTTGATGTGTTTTAGTTTATGGAAAGGCTTGAATGCGGATAAAAAATATTTTGATACCAAAGTTAATCCAACCAGTATTTTCTGGACAGGGGATAAGTGGAAAGAACGTTTGGAACAAATGATGAACCAAACGCAAGAAAAAGATATTTTACGTTTCCTTAAACATACGGTATTACCGGCTATGCGTGAGCTACGCCAAGAGTTAATTAGTAAATATGAATTGAGTGTGCAAATTAACACGTTATTTGATCAAGATGAACCTGCAGTCGAGTTAGTCATTCAAAAAGATTTGATGCGAGACTTTATGTACGGGGTGAAATCTATCGGTCGTGAGGTGTCAGAGCAATTAATTAATGATGATAACTTGCCACATATCCAACATAGTATGACCTATGAGCCATACACTTATTTCTTTGATGGTCGAGTGGGTTATGATGTGCAATATATGGACCAAGATGAATTGATTGCCGATATGTTGAAACATTATGAACGTTACTTAAGTTTGCTAGACGATGTGGGTCAAGAATTGATGGCACACGAGCAAACAGAACTGGCTGAATAATAAGACTAAAGTGCGGTTGAAAATCCTCTTAATTTTTAACCGCACTTTTTATCTTAAAACAAATATGAAGATACAAAATACTTTCAAAGCAAATGTTATTTGGGGCAGTTTAGGTTTTAGTTTAGCGATTATTGCAGCCCTTTTATTTGATACGCAGCAAACGATATCTTATCTTGCTGCGGCGAAAGCCTTTATTTTCTCTCAATTTAGCTGGTTTTATATTTTACTGAGTGCATTTTTTCTATTCTTTTTACTTTTCTTGGCGTTAGGACGATACGGCGATATTAAACTAGGGAGTGATGAGGAAGAACCAGAGTTTAAATTAGGCTCTTGGATTGCGTTACTTTTTACCTCTGGAATTGGTATTGGCATTGTTTTTCTTGGTGTTGCTGAACCGCTTTCACATTTTCTTTCACCAATAGGTGAATATGAGAAAGTTCGAACAGCATTATTTTTTAGTATTTTTCATTGGAGTATCAGTGCTTGGGCTATTTATGGATTAATTGCACTTACGATTGCTTACTTCGGATTTCGCTATAAATTGCCCTTTTCTTTACGCTCTTGTTTTTATCCCTTACTGAAAGAAAAGATTAATGGAAAAGTAGGGGATATCATTGATATTCTCGGGATTTGTACCACCTTATTTGGCGTAGTCGCAACCTTAGGTTACAGTGCGATTCGGTTGGCTGCAGCATTCCATTCAATGCATTTATTGGATAACTCATCGTATTTGGTTCCCCTTATTTTAGTGAGTGTTTTTATCATTGCTATCTTAATTTCACTGCAAGGGATTGCCAACGGGTTCCGTATTCTTAGTGAGCTAAATCTAGGCGTTACATTTCTCTTTATGCTACTGGTTTTGCTATTCGGTCCGACAATATATTTAATTTCTGCTTTTACGGAAAATATTGGTACCTATTTAAGCGGTTTAATTAGAGTCGGCTTCAAGGCTTATGCCTATGATGTAGAACATTTGGATTGGTTTATGGATTGGACGGTTTTTTACTGGGCATGGTGGTTTTCATGGGCGCCAGGCTTTGGGATTTTTATCGCACGGATTTCTCGCGGACGAACTTTGCGGGAGTTTATTTTCGGCGTATTGATGGTACCAAGTTTATTCTTCGTTTTGTGGTTCACGGTATTTGGTAATGGCGCAATTTGGGTGAATGAACATCTTGCTAAGGGAGCATTAGGCCAAGCTGTAAATAATGTGGGATCACTTCTTTTTGATTTTTTGAGTTATTTACCCTATTCCGGTTTAACTAAAACGTTAGCTTTATTTATTATCACACTCTTTTTTATTGTAACCATTAACTTTGGTATTTATACGCTTAATAATATCGCAATTGAAGACAAAAGCCAGGTTTCACCTCGTTGGCAATCTATGTTTTGGGGTGGTTTATTGTCAGCTGTTACATTTGTTCTTTATCTTTTTGGCGGTATTGAAATACTACAATCAACGATGTTGTTTTTCTCTTTACCTTTTGCTCTGTTGATGTCAGTGATGGCATGGAGTTTGTTAAAAGGTTTACGATTTGAACGACAATATTATTCCACAGAGGTTTCAGATTTGTGGACAGGTGCAAACTGGCGTAGTCGTTTAAGACAGCTAGTGATTGAACCTAAGCGAGATGACGCCATTTCCCATTTAAAAACAACGGCACTTTTAGCAATGAGAGAGTTACGGCAGTTACTCATTGGTACCTATGGTCTAAATGTGACATTACAGCAACGTTTTGACGTCGATAATAATCAACTGGTCCTTTCTATTGAAAATGGATTAGCAGAAGATTTTTTTTACCAAATTACCTTGTTCGAAAAGCCTGAGCCTGAAACAGCACAAGTTCATCATGCATTAATGGTTTCAACCAATATTCAATTGGAAGGTTATCCTTTGAGTATTACAAATGAAGAGGATTTGATCGTGGACATCTTGCAATGTTATGAGCGATACATGAGAGAGCTGGATTTTGTTATTTCATAATTCCTGTCTCATGAGCAAACAGAACTGGCTGAATAATAAGAATAAAGTGCGGTTGAAAATAACATTATTTTTTGACCGCACTTTTAAAATTACCTCTTGAGACAAATGCATAAAAAGAGTATATTCAAGCCCAAATTTTCAATTTAATTCTAACGGAGTTTTTCTATGTTTGGTTTATCCCCAGCACAAATGATTATTTTATTAGTCGTGATTTTATTAGTATTCGGTACAAAAAAATTACGCAATGCGGGCTCTGATCTTGGCGCAGCAGTAAAAGGCTTTAAAAAAGCGATGTCTGATGATGAGCCAAAAAAAGATGCTGAGTTTACTCAAATTAAAGACGGCACAACAACCGCTGAAAAAACTGAAACTGTAAAAGATAAAGAACAGGCATAACCGTGTTTGATATTGGTTTTTCCGAACTTGTTTTATTGATGCTTGTGGGCTTAGTAGTACTAGGCCCTAAGCGTTTACCTGTGGCTATTCGCACGGTAATGAGCTGGGTGAAAACGATCCGTGGGTTGGCAGCTAATGTTCAAAATGAATTAAAACAAGAGCTTAAATTGCAAGAATTGCAAGATAGCATTAAGAAAGCGGAACAACTGAATCTAAAACAGCTTTCCCCAGACTTAAGTAAAACCGTTGAAGAGCTGAAAGAGCAGGCTCAAAAAATGCGTGCAGAGCTAGAAGAAAAAGCGGCTGCAGCGGGCACAACGGTAGAAGAGCAAATTAAAGAAATTAAAAGTGCGGCTGAAAATTCGGCTGATTCTGCTGAAAAACTCGTGGTGAATTCACAAGAAACTACAGAAAAACCAGCTGAAACAGCATCGACAGAGCATGTAGAGAATGAACTTGCTGAAGTTTCAGTACCTGAAAAAACAGAAGTGGATTTGACCGCACTTGAAGCCCATGAACAAGCTGAATTAACCGAGCGTTTATCTGATTACTATTCGCCGGATGATGTGGAACTGCAACCAGCACCTAAATCTGAAGCTAAGTCCTAGAGAATAATTATGAGCAATACGACGGACGATTCCCAACCGTTAATTACCCATCTTGTTGAACTCAGAAACCGCTTATTACGTTGTGTAATTTGTATTTTAGTGGTTTTTGTGGCGTTGGTTTATTTTTCTAATGATATTTATCATTTTGTCGCCGCACCTTTAACGGCTGTCATGCCAAAGGGTGCAACCATGATTGCAACCAATATTCAAACGCCTTTCTTTACGCCAATTAAATTAACCGCGATTGTATCGGTATTTATTTCGGTGCCTTATTTGCTTTATCAAATTTGGGCGTTTGTTGCACCGGCGCTGTATCAACATGAAAAACGTTTAATTTATCCGTTATTATTTTCCAGTACAGTTTTATTCTATTGCGGTGTGGCATTTGCTTATTATATTGTTTTCCCTTTTGTGTTTAGTTTCTTTACGCAAACTGCACCAGAAGGGGTAGCTATTGCAACAGATATCAGCAGTTACCTTGATTTTGCACTAGCATTATTCTTGGCTTTTGGTGTGTGTTTTGAAGTGCCTGTTGCTATTATTTTACTTTGCTGGACAGGTGTCACAACCACGAAAGCATTGGCGGCAAAACGTCCTTATATTATTGTGGGAGCGTTCTTTGTTGGCATGATCTTAACGCCACCAGACGTTTTCTCTCAAACTTTACTTGCTGTACCAATGTGCCTTCTTTTTGAATTAGGCTTGTTAGTTGCACGTTTCTATCAACCGAAAGAGAATGAAGAAGAGACAACGGATGAAGAAAGTGCGGTAGAAAATCAGGCTGATTTGAATCACAAAGATTAAGAAAATGGGCGTAGGTGATACGCCCTTTTAATATCATAAAAAAAACAGGAATATTATTATGACTCAGCAAATTTTAGGCGGTTTCCCAACCCGTCGTCTTCGTCGCTTACGTAAACATGATTTTAGCCGCCGTTTAGTGGCAGAAAATACCTTAACAGCTAATGATTTAATTTATCCGGTATTTATCATTGAAGGCGAAAATCATCGTGAGCCAGTGCCTTCTATGCCTAAAGTTGAACGTTTAACCATCGATCAATTATTAATTGAAGCAGGTCTTTTGGTGAAATATGGTGTGCCTGTGATCGCATTATTCCCTGTGGTTGAGCAAGATAAAAAATCTTTAATGGCAGATGAAGCGTTTAACCCAAATGGTTTGGTACAGCGCGCGGTAAAAGCATTGAAAGCCGCATATCCAGAATTAGGCGTATTAACTGATGTGGCGCTTGATCCTTATACTATTCATGGACAAGATGGCATCATTGATGAAGAAGGTTATGTTTTAAACGATATAACGACAGATATTCTGATCAAACAGGCACTTTCTCATGCTGAAGCAGGTGCAGATGTTGTGGCACCGAGTGATATGATGGATGGTCGTATTGGCCGTATTCGTCAGGCATTGGAAGAGAATGGCCATATCAATACACAAATTATGGCGTACTCAGCGAAATATGCGTCTAATTACTATGGTCCATTCCGTGATGCAGTCGGTTCTGCGGGTAATCTGAAAGGTGGCGATAAGAAAACTTACCAACTTGATCCGGCAAATGGAAATGAAGGCTTGCAAGAAGTTGCACTTGATTTACAAGAAGGTGCGGATATGGTGATGGTAAAACCAGGTATGCCGTATTTGGATATGGTATATCGCGTGAAAGAGTATTTCGGTGTGCCAACTTTTGCTTACCAAGTTTCTGGCGAATATGCGATGCATATGGCAGCCATTCAAAATGGTTGGTTGAAAGAAAAAGAATGCATTATGGAATCATTGCTTTGCTTTAAACGTGCGGGTGCGGATGGTATCTTGACGTACTTTGCGAAGCAGGTTGCAGAGTGGCTTTACTTAGAAGGTAAAAATAAATAAGGACTTTTTAAGTTGAAGTGTTAGCTTAGATACTGATTTTAGATCTTATCTAATAGAAACGGGAAAATATTAAATGTTTTCTCGTTTTTTATTTTTTCTTCATTTTTTCTATAAAAAAACTATTGCTGAATTGATTTTTCTATTGCTATATTGAAGGCACACCGCAAGAAGACGGTGAAATAAAATAATTTTACACACATCATACTCACTCACTACTAGAAGGAAAATCCTATGTCAGCAGTAGCATCCTTAGACGAATTTCTTGAAAAAGTGGCTCAACGTGACGGCCACCAACCTGAATTTTTACAAGCCGTTCGTGAAGTATTCACTTCAATCTGGCCTTTCTTGGAAGCAAATCCTAAATACCGTTCAGAAGCTTTATTAGAGCGTTTAGTTGAACCTGAGCGTGCATTTCAGTTCCGTGTGGCGTGGACTGATGATAAAGGTCAAGTTCAAGTAAACCGAGCTTTTCGCATACAATTCAACAGCGCAATTGGTCCATACAAAGGCGGAATGCGTTTCCATCCATCTGTTAACTTATCGATTTTAAAATTCTTAGGCTTTGAACAGATCTTTAAAAATGCCTTAACCACATTGCCAATGGGCGGTGCGAAAGGCGGTTCAGATTTTGATCCTAAAGGAAAATCAGATGCAGAAGTCATGCGTTTTTGCCAAGCGTTAATGGCTGAGCTTTATCGTCATGTCGGTCCGGATACCGATGTGCCGGCAGGCGATATCGGTGTAGGTGGTCGAGAGGTCGGCTATCTTGCAGGCTATATGAAAAAATTATCAAACCAAGCTGCTTGTGTGTTTACGGGGCGTGGTCTTTCATTCGGTGGGAGTTTAATTCGTCCTGAAGCGACGGGTTATGGTTTGGTGTATTTCGCACAAGCAATGCTCGCTGAAAAAGGGGATTGCTTCCAAGGTAAAACCGTTTTAGTTTCTGGCTCGGGTAACGTGGCTCAATATGCCATTGAAAAAGCGATGGAGCTCGGTGCGAAAGTGGTAACCTGTTCTGACTCGGCGGGTTATGTATATTTGCCAGAAGGTTTTGATCGTGAAAAATTAGCCGCGTTATTAGAACTCAAAAACGTAAAACGTGGTCGCGTAAAAGAATTTGCGGAACAGTTTGGTTTGCAATATGTTGCGGGTAAACGCCCTTGGGAAGTGAAAGCTGATATCGCTCTTCCTTGTGCAACCCAAAACGAATTAGAGATTTCAGACGCTAAAGCCTTAATTGCAAATGGCGTGAAATTAGTTGCTGAAGGTGCAAACATGCCAACCACTATCGAAGCTACAGAGGCATTCTTAGAGGCTGGCGTGTTATTTGGGCCTGGCAAAGCAGCAAATGCCGGTGGTGTAGCAACGTCAGGTTTAGAAATGGCACAAAGCTCACAACGTTTGTATTGGTCGGCTGAAGAAGTGGATAAACAGCTTCATCGTATCATGTTAGATATTCATGCAAACTGTAAAAAATATGGCACTGTCTCGGGTCAAGCAAACATCAACTATGTTGTCGGGGCAAATGTCGCAGGCTTTGTGAAAGTGGCTGATGCAATGTTGGCGCAAGGGGTTTATTAAGCCAATAAATGAATGAAAATTTGACCGCACTTTGTGATGAAGTGCGGTCATTTTTTATAGTGAATTTCTCAAGTTGAAATGGGCTTGTGGCTTGCTTTTTTGCTCAAAAAGTGTAAAATCTTCAGGCTTTTTGTCTATATATACAGAGAAAAAAGTAAGCTATATTCTTAAATCACTTTCGAGTTTGAGAATATTCTTTTAGTAATTAAACATTTAGAGGAAGGTTATGGTAACCATTCGTTTATCTCGTGGCGGAGCTAAAAAACGCCCATTTTATCAAATCGTAGTAACTGACAGCCGTTCACCACGTGACGGTCGTTTCATTGAGCGTGTAGGTTTCTTCAACCCAATCGCACAAGGTAACGCAGAGCGTCTTCGTGTTGATCTTGAGCGTGTAAACCACTGGGTTGCTCAAGGTGCTTCACTTTCAGACCGTGTTGCGACTTTGGTAAAAGAAGCTCAAAAAGCATAATCTCGCTTTTTGATTTAGTTCTTAAACTAAGATAGGTGAAAAATATGGAACAACAACGTATTGAAGTTGTGGGCAAATTAGGCTCAACCTACGGTATCCGTGGGTGGTTACGTATTTATTCATCAACAGAACAAGCTGAAAGCATTTTTGATTATCAACCTTGGTTTTTAAAAATCAAAGGTGAATGGCAGCCAACTGAATTAGAAAACTGGCGTCATCATAATCACGAAATCATCGTCAAATTAAAAGGCGTTGATGATCGTGAAGCCGCACAAATTTTAGCAAATGTTGAAATTGGTGTGGATTTATCTGTATTCCCAGAACTGGAAGAAGGTGATTATTACTGGCACGACTTAATCGGTTGTTCAGTCGTAAACTTAGAAGGTTATACAATGGGAACGGTAACAGAGATGATGGAAACCGGTTCTAATGATGTGTTAGTGGTTAAAGCCAATACTAAAGATGCTTTTGGAAAACAAGAGCGGTTAATTCCGTTTTTGTATGAACAAGTAGTTAAAAGAGTCGATCTCACCACGAAAACAATTGAAGTGGATTGGGACGCTGGTTTCTAATCTCAAGTATGCACAAACGTAATGTAGTAGGCTTTTTATGTGGATAGGGGTGATTTCATTATTCCCCGAAATGTTTAAAGCGATTACGGAATTTGGGGTTACAGGTAGAGCCGTAAAATATAATCTTCTGCAAGTGGAATGTTGGAATCCAAGAGATTTTACATTCGACAAGCATAAAACCGTGGATGACCGTCCTTATGGTGGTGGTCCGGGAATGCTGATGATGGTGCAACCTTTACGGGATGCGATTCATGCTGCGAAAGCAGCGGCAGGAGAAGGCGCAAAGGTGATTTACCTTTCGCCACAAGGACGTAAACTCGATCAAGGCGGCGTAACCGAGCTTGCTCAAAATCAGAAATTGATTTTGGTATGTGGACGTTACGAAGGTATTGATGAGCGATTGATTCAAACTGAAATCGATGAAGAATGGTCAATCGGCGATTACGTTCTGACCGGTGGGGAATTGCCGGCAATGACATTAATTGATGCTGTTGCGCGTTTTATTCCCGGTGTATTAGGCAAGCAAGCCTCCGCAGAAGAAGATTCTTTTGCAGACGGTTTATTAGATTGCCCGCATTACACCAGACCGGAAGTGTTAGAAGGATTAACTGTACCACCTGTGCTGATGTCGGGACATCACGAAGAAATTCGGAAATGGCGATTAAAACAATCGCTACAAAGAACGTGGCTCCGACGTCCTGAGCTCTTAGAAGGCCTAGCTCTGACTGACGAACAACGTAAACTGTTAAAAGAGGCGCAAGCCGAGCATAACAGTTAGTTTCAGTTACATCTAGGATCAATAAAGGATCAAACAATGTCTAACATTATCAAACAACTTGAACAAGAACAATTAAAACAAAACGTACCTAGCTTCCGCCCAGGTGATACTTTAGAAGTTAAAGTATGGGTAGTTGAAGGTAGCAAACGTCGTTTGCAAGCATTCGAAGGCGTGGTTATTGCAATTCGTAACCGTGGTTTGCATTCAGCATTCACTTTACGTAAAATTTCTAACGGTGTAGGTGTTGAGCGTGTATTCCAAACTCACTCACCAGTTGTAGATTCAATCACTGTTAAACGTAAAGGTGCAGTACGTAAAGCTAAACTTTACTACTTACGTGAACGTTCAGGTAAATCTGCTCGTATTAAAGAGCGTTTGGGCGAATAATTCGCAAAATAAAAAAGGCTTGGTTTTCCAAGCCTTTTTTATTTTTAAGTGCGGTCAGAATTAAGACCGCTTCATAATTTCAAAAAACTCATCGTTGGTTTTCGCCACCATAAGTTTGTCGATGAGGAATTCCATCGCTTCCACTTCACCCATCGGGTTAAGGATTTTGCGTAGAATCCACATTTTTTGTAATTCATCTGGTGTGGTAAGTAAGTCTTCTTTACGCGTACCAGAACGATTGAAGTCGATCGCTGGGAATACACGTTTTTCTGCAATTTTGCGAGAAAGATGCAATTCCATGTTACCAGTACCTTTAAATTCTTCAAAGATAACCTCATCCATTTTTGAACCGGTATCCACAAGCGCAGTTGCAATAATGGTTAAGCTACCACCTTCTTCTACATTACGCGCCGCACCAAAGAAACGTTTTGGACGATGTAAAGCATTAGCATCCACACCACCAGAAAGAATTTTACCGGATGCTGGTGTCACGGTATTGTAAGCACGTGCTAAACGAGTAATAGAGTCGAGTAAAATCACCACATCTTTTTTATGCTCAACAGAACGTTTTGCTTTCTCAATAACCATTTCTGCCACTTGAACGTGACGGGTTGCAGGTTCATCAAAGGTAGAAGCAATCACTTCACCTTTTACCGAACGTTGCATTTCCGTTACTTCTTCTGGACGTTCATCAATTAAAAGCACGATAAGCTCACATTCTGGATAATTGTGCGTGATGCTTTGTGCAATGTTTTGTAACAACATGGTTTTACCGGCTTTTGGCGGAGCCACGATAAGACCACGTTGCCCTTTACCAATTGGAGACGCTAAATCCAAAATACGCGCGGTTAAGTCTTCGGTTGAACCATTACCACGTTCCATTCTTAAACGAGAATTTGCGTGTAATGGGGTTAAGTTTTCGAAAAGAATTTTGCTACGAGAGACTTCAGGTTTGTCATCGTTGACTTGGTCGACTTTTAAAAGTGCAAAATAACGTTCGCCTTCTTTTGGTGGACGGATTTTGCCTTCGATTTTATCACCAGTTTGTAGATTGAAACGACGAATTTGACTTGGGGAAACGTAGATGTCATCAGGACCAGCAAGGTAGGAACTGTCTGCGGAGCGTAAGAAACCGAAACCATCGGGTAAAATCTCCAATACGCCGCCACCAAAAATATCTTCACCGCTCTTGGCGTGCTGTTTCAAAATAGCAAAAACAATATCTTGTTTACGTAAACGGGCAAGATTTTCCAAACCCATTTGTTCTTCGCCAAGTTTCACAAGATCAGAAACAGGCGTATTTTTAAGTTCTGTAAGATGCATAATTAATAATGTTGGAATTAATAAGAGTTGATAATACTGAATTGTTTGAATGGTGGGCAATGCCCTTAAGAATGCTGCGTAAATTACCACTAAAATGCAGTACTGTCTAGTTTTTGTTAGAAAAAACAGGGTAAAATAGCGGACGATATAGAGATTATCATTGCATATTGATTAATTATGCGTGATAATTGAATAATTAATCATTTTTATAATCGAGATAAGGATAACTTATGGCTCTCTGGGGTGGTCGTTTTACACAAGCGGCAGACAAACGTTTTAAAGATTTTAATGATAGCCTGCGTTTTGATTATCGCTTGGCTGAGCAAGATATTGAAGGCTCAATTGGTTGGTCCAAAGCCTTAGTGAATGTTGGTGTTTTAAGTGCGGAAGAGCAACAACAGCTAGAGGTTGCCTTAAATGAATTATTAATCGAAGTGCGGTCAAATCCACAAGCGATTTTACAAGATGATGCAGAAGATATTCATAGCTGGGTGGAAAGTAAACTTATCGATAAAGTGGGGAATTTAGGTAAAAAATTACACACGGGTCGTAGCCGTAATGACCAAGTTGCACTTGATATTAAAATGTGGTGTAAACAGCGAGTAGTTGAGTTGCAAGAGTCTGTTCGTAATCTTCAACGTCACTTAGTACAAACTGCTGAAAATACGCAAGATGCGGTGATGCCAGGTTATACCCATTTACAACGTGCACAACCAATCACTTTTGCCCATTGGTGTATGGCTTATGTGGAGATGTTTGAGCGTGATTATTCACGTCTCGCCGATGCTTATAAACGCATGAATAGCTGCCCATTAGGCAGTGGCGCACTTGCAGGAACAGCCTATGCAGTCGATCGTGAACAATTAGCCACCGATCTTGGTTTTGCTTTTGCGACGCGTAATAGTTTGGATAGCGTCTCTGATCGTGACCATATTGTGGAATTGCTTTCAACGGCGTCTTTAAGTATGGCGCACCTTTCTCGTTTCGCAGAAGATATGATTATTTTCAACAGTGGTGAAGCGAATTTTGTGGAATTGTCAGATCGTGTGACTTCAGGCTCGTCTTTAATGCCGCAAAAGAAAAATCCAGACGCTTGTGAATTGATTCGTGGTAAAGCGGGCCGTGTCATGGGGGCATTAACCGGTATGTTGATGACTTTAAAAGGTTTGCCGTTAGCGTATAACAAAGATATGCAAGAAGACAAAGAAGGGATCTTTGATGCGCTAGATACCTGGCAAGATTGCGTAGATATGGCGACTTTTGTACTAGATGAATTAAAAGTGAATACCGACCGCACACGCGAAGCTGCCTTAAAAGGTTATTCAAATGCAACAGAGCTAGCGGATTACCTTGTGGCAAAAGGCGTGCCATTCCGAGATTCTCATCATATTGTCGGTGAAACCGTGGTTTATGCCATTGAAAAAGGCAAAGCCTTGGAAGACTTAACCATCCCAGAATTCCGTCAATTCAGTGATGTGGTAGGGGATGATGTATATGACATTCTTTCACTACAATCTTGTTTGGATAAACGTTGTGCGAAAGGTGGGGTTTCACCACTTCGTGTGGCAGAAGCGATTGCAGAAGCAAAAGCGAGATTGGCTTAATTGATATAAAGCAAAAGAACGGTTAAAAAATGCTGTATTTTTTGACTGTTCTTTTTATTTGTTTTAAAACGACAACACTCAAATTATTTTAATTACTGCTCTTGGATTTTATCTAATCCAGATTAATATTCCGTTTTTGCATTTTTATACTTTGCAAGATATAAAACATAAATTATACTTTACAAGATATAAAATGATATTTATACTCTATGGCGTATAAATTGAAGTTATATGCCGTAGGGTATAAGGAGTAGTAATGGTTATTACCACCGCAAAAATGCTTTCTCATGTAATTCGGGAATTTCGTTATCAAGGTGATCTGTCACAAACTGATGTGGCTAAACTTGCTGGGACTACCCAAGCTAGAATTTCAGCGTTTGAAAATGATCCAGAGCGTACAAAATTAGAAACGTTATTTAAAATTCTAGCTGGATTAGAGCTAGAACTTGTTGTGCAACCACGCAAAAAGTCATCTGATATCATCCGTTCAATCAAAGAACCAACTGCAACATACGATGACGATGAGGCGTGGTGATGAGCAATACTATTCTAAATGTTGCCATGAATGGCTTATTGGTAGGTGAATGGCGAAAACTCACTAGCGGTGCAACTGAATTTCAGTATGCTAAAAAATGGCTAGAATCTGCGCGTTCACGCCCTATTTCATTGTCATTGCCCTTATCGCACAAAATTTATCGAGGCGATTCTGTTTATAATTTCTTTGATAATCTTCTCCCTGACAACGAGCAGATCCGTTCACGGATTCAACAACGTTTCCAAACCTCAACGAAATCCCCATTTGATTTACTTTCAGCGATTGGACAGGATTGTATCGGCGCAATTCAGCTTTATCAGGGCGAAAGTCGCTCGGTACGTCAAATTTATGCAGAACCGCTAAATAACAATGAGGTGGAAAACGTGCTGAAAAACTACCGCACTTTCCCTCTCGGTATGGAAGAAAGCGAAGATTTCAGAATTTCTTTAGCTGGTGCTCAGGAAAAAACAGCACTACTTTATTACCAGAATCAATGGCAGCGCCCTTTGCATTCCACCGCGACTAGCCATATTTTTAAACTCCCAATTGGGATGGTAGCACAAGGGCAGCTTGATCTTTCCGGTAGCTGTGAAAACGAATGGCTTTGCTTGAATATTATGAAAGCCTTCGATTTGCCGGTTCCTCAAAGCCAAATTCAGTATTTCGGTGAAATGAAAGTGCTGATTGTGGAGCGCTTTGATCGCCGTTGGTCTGAAAATAGGAGTTGGCTCATTCGCTTGCCACAAGAAGATATGTGCCAAGCGCTGAATATTGCTCCTGCACGAAAATATGAAAATGACGGTGGGCCAAGCATTCTTCAAATTATGTCGCTCCTCAATGGCTCATCTAATGCTCAAGCAAATCGCAAGCAATTTTTTAAAGCACAAATTATTTTCTGGTTGCTTTGCGCCATTGACGGACATGGTAAAAATTTCAGTCTATTTTTAGAACAAGAGAATCGCTATCGTCTAACGCCTTTTTATGATGTGATGTCTGCCTATCCACTAATCAAACACAACGGACTACAAAAGCAAAAAGTCAAAATGGCAATGGCGTGGCAGGGCGAAAATAAACATTATTTATGGGATAAAATACGACTCCGACATATTTTCAATACCGCTAAACTCGCAGGCTTGGCAAAGGAAGTGGTAGAGGAAATTTTGCATGAGATCAGTGTTAGATATCCAAAAGTAAGTGAAATAAATACCCATGGATTACCTGAGGAAATTGTTGAGCCAATTTTAATGGGATTGGAATCAAAGATGAAAAAGATAAGTTAAAAAAAACGGTGCAGATCATTTTTGACCGCTCTTTCGTTTTTATGGCGTAGGTGGATCCATTAATTCAAGGATTTTATCGGTAGGCTCTTTTATATCGAAACTCGATTCCATTAATAATGAGAAAGTCTCGTCATTTCGTTTGCAAGCAGCATGAGAAATTAGCTTACCTTTCTCATTACGCAAATCGATAGTAACTTGATTGATGCCCGTCTTATCTGCGGCGCTCTCTTTTATTATAGTCCACAACTGATTATTTTCTGTTGGTGGAAGAAAAAGAGTCGCTTCCGTGGCATAAGCTTGTAAGTAAGCATTATCTATCGTTTGATGAGCCACATTCACATCATTTTTCATGTAAGTGAATGTTTTAAGATTATTTAGCGCGACCCAAAGTTTTTCCCCTTTGGTGCTTTCACATTTTACAACATCAATGACGCTATCACCGAGATTCATGGCATTCTCATTTGCGAGCGAACATGCTGGAATTGCAGCCAAAAATACCCACAGATATTTTTTCATTAAATTAATCTCTAAAGTTATTAAATTGGAATGGTTGACCTAATTCAGCGCCTTTCACTAATTGAATAACAGCTTGTAAGTCATCACGGGATTTACCAGTTACGCGTACTTGTTCACCTTGAATTTGAGTTTGCACTTTGATTTTTGAATCTTTCACTAATTTAGTGATTTTTTTCGCCATCTCCGTTTCAATCCCTTGTTTTAATTTAATTTCTTTGGTGTAAAGTTTACCGTGGTGTTCACTTTCTGTTGGAATATCCAATGAGCTATGCTCAATGCCGCGTTTTACAAACGCACCAATTAAGATTTCAATTAATTGCTCTAATTGGAAATCAGATTCGGTCGTCACTTTTACAGTTTCGCTTTTTTCATTTAATTCAATGACCGCTTCCACGCCACGGAAATCATAACGTGTACTTAATACGCGGTTTGCATTTTCAACCGCATTACGCACTTCGTGCATAGTAATTTCAGATACGATATCAAAAGATGGCATAAGTTTTCTCCCAAAATGAATTAAATTCGATCATTTGCACTTAAAAGACATAAAAGTGCGGTTAAGTCAGCAAAGTTTACCACAATTTGCGCTTGTTGTTGCACCTTCGGTTTGGCATGGAATGCTACGCCCAATCCGGCGACATTCATCATCGCCAAATCATTGGCGCCATCACCAATGGCGAGGGTGTTTTTGCGTGGAATATGGTATTCTTCAGCGAGTTTTTGCAAGGTATTCGCTTTGTATTGTGCATCGACTACGCTACCTTTTACATTGCCAGTCAGCGTGCCATCAATAATTTCAAATTGATTAGAAGCCGCAAAGTCGAGGTTTAATAAACTTTTTAAATAATCGGCGAAATAGGTAAAGCCACCAGAAGCGATGGCGGTTTTCCAACCATGTTGTTGTAATGTCTTAATGGTTTCAATTAAGCCTGGCATTAAAGGCAATTTTTCACGTACTTGCTGCAAAATACTTTCTGGTGCACCTTTAAGTGTACCCACTCGACGACGCAAACTTTGTTCAAAATCGAGCTCTCCACGCATTGCGCTTTCAGTAATGGCAGAAACTAATTCACCTGTGCCAGCCAGTTTAGCAATTTCATCGATACATTCAATTTGAATGGCAGTAGAATCCATATCCATTACCAATAAACCTTTTTCTGATAATTTTGCATCAAAATCCAGTTTGGCGATGTCTAATTGCAGGTCGTGAGCATGGGCAATAAAATCGGCTAGCCATTTGCCTTTTAAAAGAACAACGGTATTTTTTTCAACGTTCCATGCATCAAAACACAGGAAAGATTGACCGCACTTTTGTTGGAATTCGAGTAATTTGGCTAAATTCAGCGTTGTACCGTATAAAATAAACGCATGCGATTCATCGGAGTGAGGCAAATCAGACGAAAGTGCGGTGGGGAATTGGGGATATTTTTGGGTAATGCTTGCAAGGTTTTGAATTTGCATAGAAAATCCTGTAAATTGTGAATACTCATCTATTCTAGCCGATCTTGGCGAAAAAATGGAAAAACAACGTGCAATTAATTAAAGAAAAACTTCAAAAATCACTGATGTTTGGACTCATCATTCTGCTTTGTATCGGTGCCATGGCGGTGATTTTATTTGGTGTGAAACAATTTAAGATTGGTTCACAGCTTTCAAGTGTGAATCAAGTAGCAAATTTATCGCATACTTTGGTTCGTCAGCAAGCCAATTTATTTTCAGTTTTATTAACCAATAATGCTAAATCCGATCAGCTCGTTGAAAATTTAGATAATTTAGTTAAAGAGAATTTTGTGTTTGATGCGACCATTTATGATTATAACGGCAAAGAATTGGCACAAAGTACTAATACCGGCAATCTTCGTGAGCAACTTGGCCTAGAACATAAAAATGAAGGTGAATTTTCAACACAACAAATTGTTGAGCCGATTTATTCCGCTTCCAATAATGCCGTTCGTGGCTTTTTGAGGGTAACATTTGATGCCCAATATGCTCAAACGACGCAGAGCAAAATTAATCAAGTCTTCCACCGCTTATATGGTGAAATTGTCGTGGTTTTTTTATTAGGTGCTTTATTCGCCAGTTCCATTCATTATTTTTTAAGTCATTATCGTCGAATATATCGAAAACCAGTAGAAACTAAAACGGTGGTAAATTTACAAGGTAAATCGAGTAGCCAACGTTTCCATCAACGTCGTCGAAGAATTTGATCAAGGTAAATAAAATTGCAGATATTGCTCAAGTCAATCAGTAAATAAGGTAGAATACTCAGAATTATTTAGACAGGAGAAAAACATGGCAACTCGTAGACAACTCGCCAACGCAATTCGTGCGCTATCAATGGATGCAGTACAAAAAGCAAAATCAGGCCACCCTGGCGCACCAATGGGAATGGCGGATATCGCTGAGGTATTATGGCGCGATTTCTTAAAACACAATCCAAACAACCCTAAATGGGCTGATCGCGACCGTTTTGTGCTTTCTAACGGCCACGGTTCAATGTTGATTTATAGCTTATTACATTTAACATGCTACGATCTTTCTATCGAAGATTTAAAACAATTCCGTCAATTACATTCTAAAACGCCTGGCCACCCAGAATATGGTTATGCACCTGGTGTTGAAACCACAACTGGTCCGTTAGGTCAAGGTATCACCAATGCTGTAGGTATGGCGATTGCTGAGAAAACCTTAGCGGGTCAATTTAACCGTGAAGGCCATGAAATCGTAGACCACCACACTTATGTGTTCTTAGGCGATGGCTGTTTAATGGAAGGGATTTCTCACGAGGCTTGCTCTTTAGCAGGAACATTAGGTCTTGGTAAATTAATCGCATTCTACGATGACAACAACATTTCGATTGATGGTCATGTTGATGGCTGGTTCAGTGATGATACCGCAGCACGTTTTGAAGCTTATGGCTGGCAAGTGATCCGCAATGTGGATGGTCACGATGCAGAACAAATCCGTGCAGCGACTATTCTTGCTCAAGCAGAAAAAGAAAAACCAACGTTGATTATTTGTAAAACGATCATTGGTTTTGGTTCACCAAATAAATCAGGCTCTCACGATTGTCACGGTGCACCATTAGGTGATGAAGAAATCGCATTAACCCGTAAAGCACTAGGCTGGGAATATGGTCCATTTGAAATTCCGGCTGAATACTATGCTGAATGGTCTGCGAAAGAAAAAGGCGCTGCAGCAGAAAAATCTTGGGAAGAAAAATTTGCCGCTTATGCTAAAGCATATCCAGAACTTGCGGCAGAATTTACACGTCGTGTAAACGGTGAATTACCAGCAAATTGGGCAGCAGAATCTAAAGAGTTCATTGAAAAATTACAAGCAAATCCTGCAAGCATTGCAAGCCGTAAAGCATCACAAAATGCCATTGAAGCTTATGCACATGTGTTACCTGAATTTTTAGGTGGCTCAGCAGACTTAGCAAGCTCTAACTTAACGTTATGGAGCGGTTCTAAACCAATTCGTGCACACGAAAACGTAGGTGGTAACTACCTTAACTATGGTGTGCGTGAGTTCGGTATGTCAGCGATCATGAATGGTATTGCTTTACATGGTGGTTTCATTCCTTACGGTGCAACCTTCTTAATGTTCTACGAATATGCACACAATGCGGTGCGTATGGCAGCATTAATGAAGCAACGCGCTTTATTCGTTTATACTCATGACTCTATCGGCTTAGGTGAAGATGGTCCAACTCACCAACCCGTTGAGCAAACCGCATCATTACGCTTAATTCCAAATCTTGAAACATGGCGTCCGTGTGACCAGGTGGAATCAGCTATCGCATGGCAACAAGCTGTTGAACGCCAAGATGGTCCAAGTGCGTTGATCTTTACCCGTCAAAACTTAGCCCAAATGGACCGCACTTCTGCACAATTAGATGCGGTTAAACGTGGTGCTTATGTGTTAAAAGACTGTGATGGCACACCTGAGTTAATCTTCATTGCAACAGGTTCTGAAGTAGAATTAGCGGTGAAAGCGGCTGAAGCATTAAGTGCAGAAGGTAAAAAAGTACGTGTCGTCTCTATGCCAAGCACTAACCGTTTCGATAAACAAGATGCAGCGTACCGCGAAAGTGTATTACCAGCAGCTGTAACCAAACGTGTTGCGATTGAAGCGGGTATTGCCGACTTCTGGTATAAATACGTTGGCTTTGAAGGTCGCGTGGTAGGTATGAATAGCTTCGGTGAATCAGCACCTGCGGATCAATTATTCAAACTCTTTGGTTTCACCGTGGATAACGTGGTGGCAAAAGTAAAAGAGATTTTATAATTATTAAAATAGATAAGGGCAGGTAATTACCTGCCTTTCTTTTTTAAGAAAGTGCGGTCAAAAAATAAGAAAATTTTTGACTGCACTTTGATCTGCCCCCCAAAAGTTGGACAGGTTAGTTAACTTAAATATTGAGCTCGGTATTGCACTGGGCTCAATTCTCTTAAACCAAGTTTAATTCGTTTTTGGTTGTAATACACTAAATATTCTTCAATTTCAGCCTGTAATTCAGCAATTGAATGATAAGTTCGAGAGTAAAAGCACTCTGATTTTAATATTGCAAAAAAACTTTCAATCACCGCATTATCGTAGCAATTTCCTCGGCGGCTCATACTTTGAACCGCTTTACCCTCCAACATTTTCACCCATTCCGCCGAACCATACAATACGCCTTGGTCGCTATGAATAATCGGGCACTCTATCGGTTTAATTCGACTAAGTCCTTGTTCTAACATCTTTTTTACCAATGAAAATTTGGGGCGTGTCGCAAAGTTATAGGCAATAATTTCTCGGTTAGCCAAGTCCATTAACGGTGAAAAATAAAGCTTTTCTTGCCCAACCTGAAATTCCGTTACATCCGTTACCCATTTTTGATTGAGTGCCGTCGCTGTAAAATCACGATTCAGTAAATTCGGGGCAATATGTGATGTTTTTCCACGTTTCCCATGTCTTTTTTTGCGTAAAATGGAATGAATACCTAACTCGTTCATTAGCTTTAACACCGTTTTATGATTCAAATGAAAACCCATTTGGCGTAATTTAAACGTCATGGGGCGATAACCATCTCGTTTTCTGTTCTTTTTATACAGCGATAAGATAGCTTCTTTAGCTTCGTGATAATTTCGCTTAATCTCTTTATAGTAAAAGCTTGAGCGAGTCATTTTAGACACATGAAGTAAATCATTTAACGCGTGGTCCAGCTTCAATCTTTCAATGATTTTTCTTTTTTCTGTCGTTGTTTTTGTCGGTCGAACGCCTCCAACTCCTTTAGATAAGCAATCTCCGCACGAGCTAAGGCGAGCTCTCGTTGTAACTTTTTAAACGCTTTAGGTGAAAAGTCTGTAGTTTCTGGAATTTCAATGTCTTTCTTTTTCATCTTTAGCTTCACTATTTTTGGTGTTTGAAGGTTTGTATAAGGCGATTTTACGCCATCAAGCCCTCTTTCCCGAAATGCTTTTAGCCAATAAATGACGAGAGCATGGGAAATTTTATGAAGTTTAGCCACCTCACGGATGCCATAATCCTGTTCGGTGACAAGTTTGATAATTTTCAAACGAAATTGATAAGAGTAGGACATAATCTGCACCTCAAAGTAGGTGTCCAGATTTTGGGGTACAGATCACTTTGTTTTTATCGGCTTTCACCTTGTTATCTAAGCCTTTTTTCGTCAATCCATTGAGTTAGCTTTTTAAGTTTGTTAGAATTTGCAGTACTTTTTGCAATAAGAATAAAACGTAAAAAGTGAGTTCGGAAGAAGGTAGCTGGAGAGTAGGGAATTGCCCCTACGCCGACGAGGTAAAATCTTTCAGGCGCAATCGCAAGATTGCAGGGACTGTTACTGGACGAACCCTTGGAGAGATCCATTGCATTTTATTGATGTAAATGGACGCCGAAGGCGCAAAAGAGCGGTCGATTTTTCGATTGTTTTCCAAACGCTCAGGCAAAAGGACAGGGGCAAAAGACAATCGGTATTATCAAAATATTTCTATCGGGATTCTTCTTGTCTCCTTGTCGAGTTTATTTGTATTTTAAACGACGAGGAATCATCAATGTCATTACAGACAACCTTATCTGCGATTAGCAGCTTTGTATGGGGACCGCCCCTACTCATTCTATTGTCCGGAACAGGACTTTATCTCACCCTTCGTTTAGGTTTCTTACAAATTCGTTATTTGCCGCGTGCATTGGGCTATTTATTTGCTCGAGGTGCGAATAAAGGTAAGGGGGATGTATCTTCTTTTGCCGCACTTTGTACGGCATTAGCGGCAACCATTGGTACAGGGAATATTGTTGGTGTAGCGACTGCAGTACAAGCGGGCGGACCTGGCGCAATTTTTTGGATGTGGCTAGTTGCATTATTAGGCATGGCAACTAAATACGCTGAATGTTTACTTGCCGTGAAATATCGTGTGCGAGATAAATATGGTTTTATGGCGGGTGGACCGATGTACTACATCGAACGTGGTCTTGGAATTAAATGGCTAGCCAAATTATTTGCGCTCTTTGGGGTATTGGTGGCCTTTTTCGGTATTGGTACCTTCCCTCAAATAAATGCCATTACGCATGCGATGCAAGACACATTCAATGTACCCGTTATTATTACGGCAACAGTGGTGACCGTATTGGTTGCGATGATTATTCTCGGTGGTGTAAGACGTATTGCGACTGCTTCTTCAGTGATTGTGCCTTTTATGGCAATCGGCTATGTGGCAACCTCAATTATCATCTTAGTAGTTAATTACGATAAACTGCCCGCTGCGATCGCATTAATTATTCATAGTGCGTTTAATCCACAAGCGGCTTTGGGCGGAACGGTTGGGTTTACAGTGATGAAAGCCATTCAATCAGGTGTTGCACGCGGTATTTTCTCAAATGAATCTGGTTTAGGGAGTGCGCCTATTGCTGCTGCAGCGGCGCAAACGAAAGAGCCTGTTCGCCAAGGTTTAATTTCGATGACAGGGACATTTTTAGATACCATCATCGTATGTACCATGACGGGCTTAGTGCTTGTGATTACGGGAGCATGGAGTAATCCTGAGCTTTCTGGTGCAAGTGTGACCAACTACGCTTTTGCACAGGGCTTAGGCACATCAATTGGTGCAACTATTGTAACCGTTGGTTTATTATTCTTTGCTTTCACCACAATTTTAGGGTGGTGTTACTACGGTGAGCGTTGCTTCCTTTACTTAGTTGGTATCCGTGGTATTAAATTTTATCGCTTCATGTTTATTGTTTTGGTCGGGACGGGTTCATTCCTCACCTTAGATTTAATCTGGATTTTAGCGGATATCGTGAATGGTTTAATGGCCTTCCCGAACTTGATAGCATTAATTGGTTTGCGTAAAGAAATTATTTCAGAAACTAAGGATTACTTCGAACGTTTAAAAGCAACACAACATGATCAAGATGAATTAGCCTAATTCATATCGTAAAAAGAAAAGGGAAGCTGAACGCTTCCCTTTGTTGTTTACAGTTTTACATCATAACAAGTTTATACAGAAAGAAAATTATATTTTTGCAGAAATGAGATCCCGATCATATTTTTGAACATTTGTTTTTTTATTTGACTAAAAGCACTTGAAAAAGCAGTGCAAGGTCGATATGTTGTTATTAAAGATGAACGGAACCGAAGGGTTCATTTAACCAAAAGAGGTAAATGCTATGACACTCAATATCACAAGCAAACAAATGGAAATCACCCCTGCAATCCGTGAACATGTGGAGGGAAGACTTGCAAAATTAGAGAAATGGCACACTCAACTGATTAGCCCTCACTTTGTTTTAAGTAAAGTGCCAAACGGCTTTTCTGTAGAAGCTTCAATTGGAACCCCGTTAGGTAATCTACTTGCGACAGCAACCGCTGATGATATGTATAAAGCGATCAATGAAGTCGAAGAAAAATTAGAACGCCAATTAAATAAACTTCAACATAAAGGTGAATCCCGCCGAGCAGATGAGCGTTTGAAAGATTCTTTTGAAAAATAAAGGATAATGAATAAATTTAAAGGGCGAACATGATGTTCGCCTTTTTATTAGATATCTTGAACCACAAGTTGTAATGCGTGACGTTGGAATTGTTGTGCTTTACGGTGTTTAAAACGTCTTAGACGTAAATTACGTGAGGCTGAAATATCTCTTGATGCTTTTTTCTTTAAAAAGGTTTTTCGTTTTAACATCTTTTTCTCCTTGTTTTCTTTCTATTCAATCAAAATTCTATTTTTTCTGACCACACTTATTCTGTTGCAGTTGCTTGGTTTTCTTGAACACGATGATAATTCACAATACTGTTCATGTAACGGCGAATATTCTCGACATATTGGTAGGCTTCATAGCCGCGAGCGTAGCCATATTTTAAGTTTGAATAATGACGCTTTTCCGATAATAGCTGAAGATTATTTTTTACATCTAACCAGTTATCAGGATTGCCGCCTAATTTTTTAGTTAGGCGACGTGCATCTAAAATATGCCCTAATCCCATATTGTATGCCGCTAAAGAATACCAAATTCGATCTTCTTCTGGAATACTGTCAGGCATTTGGTCGAGTAGCCAATGTAAATACTCAGATCCGGCCTTAATACTTTGTTCGGCATCTGTACGATTGTTAATATTCATACGTGCAGCCGTATCTTTAGTTAGCATCATCATCCCGCGTACACCGGTTGGAGAGGTGGCATAAGGGTCCCAATGTGATTCTTGATAGGCCACAGCGGCTAATAATCGCCAGTCTAAATTCCCTTTATATTTTTCAAAGAGCGGTTGATATTGAGGGAGAATTTTTTCAACTGCCTCTAAATAAGCCTGAGTATCTACATAATCAAAGGCAGTAATATGGCGGAAATATTTTTCCTCAATGCGATCAATTAATCCTGTTTCAATGGCATTATTCATAAAATCCAACAAACCTGCTTGCAATTCATTATAGGATTGATTGGAGAGATACCAATGCACGGTCATTTCATCCGTTAGATCAAATGCAATCGCTAAGTTAGGACGAATTTGTTGTGCCGCCGCCACATCAATACTATTTGCAATGGTGTAAGGAATTTTGCCTTCTGCCACTTGAATCAGTAATTCTTCTTGAGTCAGCTGCTTATTGTTTTGCCATTTGAGCGCGGGGAGTTTTTTCTGTGCTTGAGATAGTAATTTTTCTAAGTCTTCTCCCGCAGAAATAATAATTTCTTGCTGTACTTGAGCTAAATCTTTCGGACGATTTTCACCTTTTTTATACACAAGCTGCCAAGAGGCAGAAGTATAAGAGGGCCCTAACTGAAATTTTTCTGTACGTTGAGGCTGGAACAAAAGATTCGCAGCAGCAATATCAATATTGTTGTTCTCTAATTCGTTAAAAAGTTGATCGTTATTTTCTAAGGTTTTAATTTGTAAACGAACCCCCAAGTAATCAGCAAAGTTTTTTGCTAATTCGTATTCCAAGCCAGATTCGCCCTCATTCCCAATAAAATAGTAAATGGGATTGTTAATAGTGCCGACAATAAGGCTACCGCGATTTTTGATCGCAGTGTAAGGGTTTTGCTCCGATTGCATAATTTTTTGCCAAGGGAACACCATATCCACTGCCCAAAGTAATAATGCAAAGGCAGCAATAATACGTAAAAATAGACCTTTCAATAGATAAACCTTATAAATTAAGATAAGAGACGATTGTAACGAGAATTAAGACAATAAAAAAGCCCCTTTTACTTCAAGGGGCTGTTAAATAAGGATTAACGTTGGCGATCTCGGCGACCACGTTCATTAAAAGTGCGGTCGTTTTTATCGTTAAATTTACGCTGACGACGTTCACCATTACGCTCACCACGGAAGCGATCTTGACCACGCTCTCCGCGCTCATTACGTCGACCATCACGACGGCCTTTTCCACCAAAATCGTTACCACCGCGTCCGCTGTCTGATTGTGTTGCGCCCATAAAGCTCATTTGCATTTGTTTATTTAAAACGCGAGTTTTAACGAATTGTTGAAGTAATTCTTTCGGCATGCCTTGTGGTAATTCAACGGTAGAGTAGTCATCATAAAGTTTGATGTGGCCAATGTAACGGCTGTTAATATCACCTTCATTTGCGATAGCACCTACAATATGACGCACTTCTACACCATCTGCACGACCTACTTCGATACGATATAAATCCATCGGTTGTGGGTTGCCATAGCCTTTACGTTCGCCACGACGTTCAGCTGAACGTGGATTTTCACGACGATCACCGCGATCATTACGGTCACGACGACGTTTATCCATTGGTGGATCAGGTGGAAGAATGAGTTTTTGTTTGCCTTGAAGCAACATCAACATTGCAGCAGCAATATCTTCTTGATCCTGATCTGCCGTGAATAAATCTTCCAATAAGCTACGATACATTTCGAGATCGTGATGTTCCAATTGTTTGGTAATCTTGTCTTGGAATTTCTTACGACGACACGCTTGTAACACTTCATGATTTGGTAATTCAACTTCGTTGATTGGTTTTTTCATTAAGTGTTCAATATTACGAAGTAAACGGCGTTCACGTGGTTCAACGAATAATAATGCGCGACCAGAACGACCAGCTCGGCCAGTACGACCGATACGGTGAACGTATGACTCTGCATCAAGTGGGATGTCATAGTTTACTACAAGACTGATTCGTTCAATATCGATACCGCGCGCAGCAACATCGGTTGCAACGACGATATCAAGACTACCATTACGTAAGCGATCTAAGGTTTGCTCACGTAATTGCTGAGTCATATCACCGTTTAAGGCTGCAGCACGGAAACCGTGTTTTTCTAATAATTCAGTCACATCAAGTGTGCCTGTTTTAGTACGGGTAAAAATGATTGCCGCATCAAAATCTTCCACTTCTAAGAAGCGTAATAATGCATCATTTTTACGGAAACCTTGAACATACCAACAATTTTGCTCAATATCAGGTGCATTATCGTTATTTACTTTGATTTTCACTTCTTGCGGATTGTTCATGAAGCGTTTTGTGATGCGACGAATTGGCTCTGGCATGGTTGCTGAGAAAAGGGCGGTTTGGTGCTCTTCCGGTAATTCAGCCATAACGGTTTCTACATCATCAATAAAGCCCATACGAAGCATTTCATCAGCTTCATCAAGTACGATCGCTTTTAATTCAGATAGATTTAATGTGTTACGACGGATGTGATCTAAAATACGACCTGGTGTACCCACAACAACTTGTGCACCTTGTTTTAATGCACGTAACTGGATGTCATAACGTTGACCACCATAAAGAGTCACGATATTGATGCCTTTGGCATATTTCATGAAGTGTTCGCAAGCATCAGCAACTTGAATGGCAAGTTCACGTGTTGGTGCCATCACCAATAATTGTGGATGTTTTGCGGCAGGATCAATTTTTGCCAAAATAGGTAAAGAGAATGCGGCAGTTTTACCACTACCGGTTTGTGCCATACCAAGTACATCTCTGCCTTCTAAAAGAGCAGGAATACAAGCTTGTTGGATTGGCGAAGGTGTTTCAAAACTAAGGTCAGAAACGGCTTTTAGAATGAATTCAGGCAAGCCTAAATCATTAAAAGTGATTTTGTCTGTCATTAAAATACTCGAATGTAAGTAAGGAAAGCTCAATTTAGCTTTCAGGTTTATTTGTTATAAAAGAAGAAGGCAAGTCTAAAAAACAGCTGTTTTTGTGACCACACTTTTTTCTTCTTTTTCGTCTTCAGTTTGAGCCGGTTTCAATTTCATCAGCTCTAACACGGCAAAACGATACTCAACAAAGTTATACACCTGATTCGCAATAGCAAGTTTGAATAAAGCCGCAGCTTCATCAATTTGCCCCAAATTGAGTTTTTGTTTTGCTAGATAAAAGTAGGTTTCGGTTAATATTTCTGCATATTGCTGCGAGTTTTCTGCAAATTTGGTTGCCCGCTCTTGCAAGTCACTCACGGAAATATTACCTAAATAGTATTGAACGATATTTGTTCCCCAGAAGTCCTTAGATAGCCCTTTAGCTCGTTCAACAAGGTTGGCATGGGCTTCTTGTGGTTTTAATTTTTGTTCGTTCAAATAGAGCCAGAGTACGCGATAAGGATCTTTGGTATCGGCTTCGTAAAACTTCATCAAATCGTCTTCAGCAAGGTTATAGCGTTTGACGTAATAAAAATTTAAACCACGATTAAGGTGGGTATAGTCATAACTTGGATCCAATTCAAACACCGCATTAAAGGTTTCTAATGCGCTGTCGTAATCTTCTTCAAGCAGTAAGTAAAGCCCTAAATAATTGTAAACGGAAGCCATCTTTGGCTGTAACGCGAGGGCTTGTGTAAAGTCATAACGTGCGAGACCCCATAAACCGAGGGAATCGTATAATACGCCACGTTCAAAGTGAAGCGTCGCTCGTTCTTCATTACTCATTTTTCCAACTAATAAAACCTGCCCGATTCGGGTAATTATCACTTCTTGTTCGAAGTGCGTATTCGGGGTTTGATCTGCTAGCATGACTTTATTTGGTGCAACAAACACGTTTCCCGATTGCACACAACCGGAAATAAATAAAATCACACTTAGGCTAGACAACGAAACTAGAAAACGGAATAACCGAAAATACTGCATTATTTTATAAGTTAGTTTGATAATCAAAACGGGTGTGTAAATTGAATTCACACACCCTGTGAGATTATTCTTGTTCTTCTGAAATATCTTCTGCTGGTGCAGATTCTGCTTCAGTTTCTTGTTTTGGTGCAAGATCTTTCATGGTTAAGCGGATACGACCTTGACGATCGATTTCAACCACTTTAACAGTCACTTCTTGACCTACTTGAAGATAATCACTCACTTTCTCTACGCGTTCTTCTGCGATTTGAGAAATGTGAACTAAACCTTCTTTATTTCCAACGATAGCGACGAATGCACCGAAGTCAGCAAGACGAGTCACTTTACCTTTGTAAATTGCGCCCGCTTCAACTTCAGCAACGATTTCTTCAATACGAGCCATCACATTTTTCGCTGCACTGCTATCTACTGCGGCGATTTTCACTGTACCATCATCATCGATATCGATAGACGTACCAGTTTCTTCAGTTAATGCACGGATAGTTGCACCACCTTTACCGATAACATCTTTGATTTTCTTAGGATCAATTTTCATGGTGTGAATACGCGGCGCGTAGTCAGAAATATCTGCACGTGGTGCAGGGATTGCTTGTTCCATTACGCCAAGAATGTGCATACGAGCACCTTTTGCTTGGTTTAATGCAATTTGCATAATTTCAGGAGTGATACCTTCAATTTTGATGTCCATTTGAAGTGCGGTGACACCTTCACGTGTGCCCGCCACTTTAAAGTCCATATCACCTAAGTGGTCTTCATCACCTAAGATATCTGAAAGAACCACGAATTTCTCTTCTTCTTTCACTAAGCCCATTGCGATACCTGCAACAGCAGCTTTGATTGGAACGCCCGCATCCATTAATGCTAAAGACGCGCCACATACAGATGCCATAGAAGAAGAACCGTTAGATTCAGTGATTTCAGATACAACACGTACTACATACGGGAATTCTGCAAGGCTTGGCATAACGGCTGCTACACCACGTTTTGCTAAACGACCGTGACCGATTTCACGACGTTTTGGTGAGCCAATCATACCGGTTTCACCTACAGAGTATGGAGGGAAGTTGTAGTGGAATAAAAAGTGATCTTGACGTTCACCTGTTAATTCATCAATGATTTGAGCATCACGTTCAGTACCTAACGTTGCTACGGCTAGTGCTTGTGTTTCACCACGGGTGAAAATTGCAGAACCGTGTGTACGTGGTAATACACCAGTACAGATATCTAATGCGCGAACGGTATCAACGGTACGACCATCAATACGTGGTTCACCTGCAATGATACGGCCACGAACAATTTGGCTTTCAAGAGCAGTGAAAATATCTACGATTTTACCTTCGCTGCTCTCTTCATCTTCTGCTGTAATTTGTGCAATCACATCCGCTTTAATTGCATCGATTTGTTCGTAACGTGCTTGTTTTTCAGTAATGCGGTATGCATCGCCTAGACGCGCTTCAGCAATCGTTTTTACTTTGTTAATTAAATCTGTGTTTGGTTGTGGTGCAACCCAATCCCAACGTGGTTTACCTGCTTCTTTCGCAAACTCTTTGATTGCTTCAACTACAACTTGTTGTTGTTGATGACCGAATACTACTGCTGCTAACATTTGTTCTTCAGTTAAGATATCAGCTTCAGATTCAACCATTAATACGGCTTTGTCAGTACCTGCAACCACTAAGTCCAAACGGCTTTGTTTTTGTTCAGCCATAGTTGGGTTTAATACGAATTGGTTGTCGATAAAACCAACACGTGCTGCACCGATAGGGCCATTGAAAGGCACACCAGATAAGGTTAATGCTGCAGAAGCACCGATCATTGCCACTAAGTCAGGGCTGATTTGTGGGTTTACAGAAACTACAGTTGCCACAACTTGGATTTCGTTGAAGAAACCTTCTGGGAATAATGGACGAATTGGACGGTCGATTAAACGAGCAATTAAAGTTTCGCCTTCAGATGGACGACCTTCACGTTTGAAGAAACCACCAGGGATTTTACCCGCCGCATAAGTACGCTCTTGGTAGTTTACGGTTAATGGGAAGAAGTCTTGACCTTCTTTTACATCTTTTTTAGCAACAACAGTCACGAATACTGTAGTATCGTCCATGCTTGCCATGACCGCTGCAGTTGCTTGACGTGCAATCGAGCCGGTTTCTAGAGTAACGGTATGTTGACCGTATTTAAATTGTTTAACAATTGGATTCACAATGTTTTCCTTCAAAATAATATTTAAAACAAAGCTTTATTTTCCAGATTGCGACTAGCAAAAGAAATCTTTCGAAAAAATGACCGCACTTTGGGCGTTTAAAAATCTCTTTTGATAGCCGCACGCTAATGCAGAAAATAAAGCTCGCTTATTATACAGAGTTTTAAATTTATTGGTAACTTTATTTAATATAAGCAACTTGTTATCATATTCTCATACAAATACATACGTAAGGAGACACTATGATTATCAGTGCATTAAATAACCCAAATTTCAAAGTGGGTTTACCAAAAGTTATCGCGGACATTTGCGATCATCTCAACACGTTAGATCTTGAAGCATTAGAAAATGGTCGTCATGATTTAAGCGAGCAAGTCTATATGAATGTCATGGAATTTGATACGGTTGAAGCGGATAGCAAACAAGCTGAACTTCACCATAAATATCTAGATATTCAATTACTTATTCGTGGTGAAGAGAATGTTGAAGTAAGCGCAACTTATCCAAATCTCAGCTTATACGATGAATATCGTGATGCAGATGATTACCAACTTACTCCACAAATTGAAGATAAAAGCACCGTAACACTTTTACCAAAAATGTTCGCGGTTTTTTTCCCTTATGAACCACATAAACCAGGTTGCACCGTAAATGGCAAATCAAGTTTCGTGAAAAAACTGGTGGTGAAAGTACCAGTAGAATTGATTTAATTATTTCGATTCATTAAAGAAAAAGTGCGGTTAGAAATTTATATATTTTCTGACCGCACTTTTAAATTTATCTCTCTCTTAATGCTTGTTTCATTCGCGTAATTGGTTTTATTAAATATTGAAACACTGTTTTCTCACCAGTTTTAATATCTACTGTTGCAACCATCCCAGGAATAATTGGCATTTCGTTCCCGTTTTTATCAACAAGATGGCTCCCTGACGTTTTCACCAATATGCGATAATACACGTTATTCATATTTAGCTTTAATTCACTAGCATTACGTTTTTCATCACTTAATGTATCTGGGCTGATTAACGTCACTTCGCCTTGTAAACCACCATAAATGGCATAATCATAAGCGCTGAGTTTTACAACTGCAGGCAAACCAGGGCGGATAAATGCAACATCATTCGGACGAATATAAGCCTCAACTAGAAGATTATCTTCAATCGGTACAATTTCAAGAATATCCTGCCCAGCATTAACAACCCCACCAATCGTATTAATGCGAATATTTTTTACAATCCCTTTCATTGGTGCACGAATTTGTGAACGTTCAACGGGGTCAGCTCGCATTGCCATATTTTCCTTAGCCTGTGCGAGTTCCGATTCTGTTTTTACTAACTCATTACTTGCATCTGTTGTATAACGGTTTTGACGTTCTGTAATTTGTGCTTCTAAATCATGTGAATCACGTTGCATACGTAGAAGATCAACTTGTGACATAACGCCACGTTTTACCATTGGTTCTGCTATAGCTATTTGCTGTTCAAGCACATTTTTACTTTGTCTCAATCCAGAAACTTGTTCTTCCATCGCTCTACGACGAGAAACGTAAGCAGCTTCTTCACGCTTTTTTAATTCATCTGAAATATGGTCAGGGAAAACAAGATTCGTATTGTAAGCCTCTGCCTGTAAACGAGCTACCATAGCTTCTAAGTTTTCTACTTTTGCTTGGCTTTCACGTAAAATAGCAGAACTACGGGTATCATCTAATCTTAAGAGAATTTGCCCTTTTTCAACGGTATCCCCTTCCTTGACTAACATTTCTTGAATCGTTCCTGGATCGAGGCTTTGTACGATTTGCTCACGGCTACTTGGAATAATTCGTCCTTGTCCTTGGGCAACTTCTTCGAGCGGACTAAAATATGCCCAAATGATAAAAGCAATGATAAAAGACAAAAATAAACTAATTATTGAAAAATAACCTGTATGTTTTTCCGATTGTAAGGCTGCATTTAGATCGTTAATCAGCTTTAAATCCTCTTGATTGATATTTTCTCTTTGCTGATTTGACATATTACTCACCTTTTTCTTCTTTTTTCTCAGCGGCAACCTGTGCAACATTTTGCGCTTTTGCCTGTGCTTGTCGCTCTTCATTTTCACGCAATTTTGCAATAACTGCATCTCGAGGGCCATCAATCACGACACGGCCATTATCAACAACAACGACACGATTAACCATTGGTAACACTTGTAAACGATGCGTCACCACTACAACGGTTTTATCTCTAGCCCATTGAGCTAACACGCCTAGCGCTTGTTGTTCAGTTTGCTCATCTAAACCTGTTGTTGGTTCATCTAATAAAACAACACGCGGATGGCGTAAAGTCAAACGTGCTAATGAAACAATTTGTTTTTGTCCACCAGAAAGCCCCAAACCATCTTCACCGAGTGGCATATCCAAACCTTTAGGATGGTTACGAACCAACTGATCTAAATGGAAATTACGCAATGCACCAAGCAATTCCTGGTCTGTTGAATAACCATCCATTCGAGCTAAATCTAAGTTCTCACGTAATGTCCCAAGGAATAAACGTGGGGATTGATTAAGTAAAGTGACTTTATCACGTAGGAAATTCGGATCAATTTGGCGAATATCTACATTATCTAACAAGATATTTCCGCCCGTTGGCTCATATAGCCCACTCGCTAATTTCAATAATGTACTTTTACCACTACCGATTCGTCCTAATATTGCAACTTTTTCACCAGGACGAATGGTTAAATTAAGGTTTGCAATAGCAGGTTGCGAATCTTTATTATATTGAAATACGACATTGTTAAAGGTTATCTGACCTTGTACTTGATCAAGTGTTACATAAGAACGTTCTGGATCTCGTTCAATTGGTCTTTCAACAATGGAGTTTACACCTTTGAGTGCATTCTTAGCTTGTTGATATCGAATGGCTAATCCTGCAATTTTCCCAAGAGATGAAAGTGCGCGGCCAGAAAGGATTACCGAAGCAATTACCGCACCCATTGTAATACGAGCTTCAACGACATCATCGTGAATTAAATAAGTACCTAATACAACTAAACCTACGGTATTTAATTGCTGTAGCCCCACTGTAAAGTTAGAAACAAATTCATTGATCTGCTTAACTTTCATTGAACTGATAGCTGTTAAAGCATTGAGTCTATCCCAACGCTGCTGAGCCCAGTTAGTTGCGTTATTAACCTTTAATGTTTCAATGCCTTCTACCGCTTCAACTGCTAGCCCCTGACGTTGAGAGCTCTCTTTCATACTTTCATTGATACGTTTTGCTAATGTTGGTTGCACTGCAAAAGAAATTAGCAACACTAAAGCGCAAGTCACTGCAGGTACAATAACCAATTTTCCACCAATAACAAACATGACAAATAAGAAAAGCAATAAGAATGGCGCATCAACTAATACCAATAAGCTAGCACTTGTCATAAATTCACGCACTGCCTCAAAATCGCGTAAATTATTCGCATAAGAGCCTGAAGAAATTGGACGTTCAATTAAACGTAATGCCATTACTCGTCTAAAAAGTGCCGAGCTGACTATTAAATCAGCTTTTTTACCAGCAATATCGGTTAAATGCGAACGTATCATTTTAGCAATAAATTCAAAGGTAATAGCTAAGAATACGCCTATACTTAACACCCATAATGTTGAATATGCTTGGTTTGGAATCACTCGATCGTACACATTCATCACATAAAGTGAACTCACCAATGCCAAAATGTTGATTAAAAAAGAAGCTAAAATGACTTGGTAGTAATATTTTTTAAAGCGACCAATAACCTTCCAAAACCAGGCTTTTGGTAAATGATATTCTGGTAATTCAGAACGGTGATCCGCAGTTAATTTTGGCTTAATAAACCAGCAGAATCCCAAATATTGTGCTTCAAGATTTTTATGGCTAACCTCATGTGCTGGCGCATCACCTTGGCGAACAACATAAACACGCTCTTCGCCACGCCCTTTTACCTCACTCACAACAGCAGCTTCGTCATTATGTAAAATAATAATAACTGGCATCGCAAGTGAAGGAATCTCAGCTAACTTACGGCGAGAAATATGGTTTTCAAATCCATAACTACGCAATACTTCGCTAAGTGATTGAATATTCGCATTTAAATTTCGATCCCTTGCGACATTTGCGGCTAACGCCTCTTCTGCAACAGGTTGATTGAGTAGCTTTGTTGCAATAGCTAAATGTTTAATAATTGAATTCATAAAATTTATCTATAAAATGCCTTCTACTTAGAACTGACTATTTGCATTAAAATCTGGGATTTTTGCCCATTTTGCTAAACTTGCTTTCGCCAATAAATATGCCACAGCTGCATCGCGGTAATCATTTTGTGCTTCCACATAACTTGTCTCTGTTGCGGCTAATTCTGCATAAGAATCTAATACTTCTAGCAAAGTGCGGTGAGAAATATAGAATTGTTGCTCATAGTCTTGAGCAACTTGAGATTGTGTCGAAATCAGTGATTTTACAATTTTAGCGCGTTGCTCACTTTGCTTCATATCCACTTTGGCTGTTTCTGCTCGTTCCTGGATATCACGTAATAACTCATCTGAACGCGCTCTAGCAGATCGTATTACTGCGTGGCTCTTCTCTAGTGCATAATCAGCAGATTTATTATAAAGATCCCAAGTCATCGTTACCGCAACACTTCTATCATGACGAGTTGCACTTCCTTCTAAATTAATAGACGGATATTTTGAAGCTTTTGCAACTTCAGCATCCGATAATGCACTACTGTATTCTGATTCTTGCGCTTTCACACTTGGATGTTCAGTGATTGGCACTTTATCGAATAGTGCAATAAGCTGTGCTGAATTCTGTTTATTAAATGGATCGACGATATCTTTTTCAGTTAAACGTTTTGAGCTATATTTGTTTAATTTACTCAAAGTAACCGATAACGTTTTCTGTAAACTCGCTTCTGTTGATTGTGCTTGTAAATAACGGGATTGTGCCTGTGTCATCTCTGAACGACGACCAGAATCATATTCACTAATTACTCGCAAATCTGCTAAGAATTTCTCATGGCGTTTAATATTTTTTTTCGCAACTGCAATGGATTCTTTTGCACGAAGTGCGGTTAAATAAAGAGTGCTAATCGTGTTGGCTAACTCTTCGCGCGTTTCATAATATTTATGTTGATAATATTCCATTTTATGTTTATCACGCTCAACAGCAGCTTGAATTCCACCCCAAGCATATAAATTTAAACGCGATTTAATGCCAACATCATCACGCATTCTGGAATTATTAGAAGTATGTTGCTGGGCGACAACATTTTGTCCAGTTAACGAAAATGTTGGATAGTGCCCAGCTTTAGATGCTTCCATTTCATTATAAGCGCCTTCTGTATTAGCGCTCGCCTCAAGTAATGCAGGATCATTTCGCAAAGCATTGCGAAGAATATCAGCAAGTTCTTCCGCAAAAGCAGATGGAGATTGCAATGCACCAAGGAGTAGCAATGCAATGATTTTATGATGTGCAAGTTTCATGGAAAGGCTCTCTTATAGAGTAATCAAAATAAAATTTTTTAATGTTTAATTATAGCTCAAATCAGTTAAGAGTAATAATTAAAGATGCAAACTACTCGTAAAATTCAACCGCTTGTAAAGGCAGTGTTCAAGATAAATATTGCATAAAGCTGCGCTAAAAACATCCCAGCTATACCTCTTTTTTATTCAGCATCAAGCAGTCAAACGTTCTCGATTTTTACAAAAAACGCACCCGAAGGTGCGTTTTTCTAATAGATGTTACAAATTAAGCAACGGTAATATCTGAATCAACCCAGAGTTCATTAGAACCAGTGTTGTAAACATTATAAGTATTGCCTTCATAAGTAACTTTTGAGCTTGTAGTTTTGCTAATCTCACTTAAATTCACTTTATCGCCCTCATTACCATCAACAATTAACACGTTGTTGTGAGATTTACCACTGTCATCAACCGTTGCTTTAGCGTTGTGGTTTCTCTCAACATCCTCTTTTTGGATATTAACTGTTTTGTATCGCATACCTGTAATATCAATTTTCTCAAAATTAGAGATCATTGAAATAGTGGTTGTAATCGGTTTATCGTCTAGGTTCACAAACTTAAATGTATCGAAACCATCACCACCATCAATAGATGCTTTTGGGATAATGTCGTTAGATATCCTTACAATATCATTACCGCTACCCATATCAAGAGTATTGCTACCGTGCTGAACACCAGTTTCATAGATTGAATCATCACCAGTATTACCTGATGCATCTGTTGCTTTGGCTGTCACCTCTGAACCATCTTTTACTTTATCTGCTGATATAGTTATAGTGGCTCGAGTATAACTATTATCAACTTTCACATCTGGGTTATTTGAAGTCCAGCTACCATAATACTCGCTTCCATCTGGAAAGTCTCCTGTTAAAACAGCATTTTGCGGATTGCCATTTTCATCAATATAGTTTACTTCTATTTTCACCACATCTTCATCTGTTGGCGGAGTGATATTTACTGAACCATCCGCATTGGTAGATATAGTAGGTTTTCCTGGTGGAACGTTATCAGGCGGAACAGTTAAATAAGATACTACACTGCCTTTCGTTCTATCATTAGTAGTATTAATATTATTCCATCCATTATTTAATGATTCATCATCATTAGGATCATTAAAGAAATTATCAATTGCATCTTTCTCAATATGTTGTGCTGAAATTTTAGAAGTAGGCTTAAGATTATTGAGAATATAGGTATATTCATCAACTTTAGTTATATCTTTTTCCGGTTCTCGAGATTCAGTATCAATATCCCAACCTGTAGCTGTTTTGTAAAATTCTATATCAAGAGCTCTATTGTAATCATATTTTCCACCAATAGTGTTGAGATAAATCAGATCTCCTTCGTTAACCTGCTTAGGAAGTGTAAGAACTACTTTGCCTTCCTCATTTACGCTAAGTCTAGCTGGATCTAAAGGAGCTGTAGTTTCAACTTTATTACTTACATTACCCATAGAATCTTTTGTAACTACCGTTACTTTGCTTAAATCTTCCACTTTATCTTCTGGAATGATTACGCTATTTTCGCCAGCTTTTACATTTGGTACGGCTGATTCATTGTCAGATGTCCAGCTACCATCAGCTTGCTTAGTTAATGTGACCGTTATTGGTGTTGCATTACCCGATACAGTATCTGGAGTAATAGTCACTTCGACCATATCACCCGTTTTTGCATTGCTTGGTACTCCAACAGTTACTGAACCATCAGTAGTTGATGAAGTCACTTCTGGTGCGTTTGGCACAGTGTGGTCTACGTTATTACCCGCATTCGCTGTACCTTCTTCTCCAGTATTACCTGATGCATCTGTTGCTTTGGCTGTCACCTCTGAACCATCTTTCACTTTATCTGCGGATATAGTGGCTTCACCATTTTTATCAACTTTCACATCTGGGTTATTTGAAGTCCATTGTTCATAATGCGAGTTTCCATCCGGAAGGTCTCTCGTTAAAACAGCATTTCGCGGATTGCCATTTTCATCAATATAGTTTACTTCAATAGTTCTCACATCTTTATCTGTTGGCGGTGTGATATTTACTGAACCATCCGCATTGCTAGACACAGTAGGTTTTCCTGGTGGAACGTTATCAGGCGGAACAATTACATAAGATACTACACTGCCTTTTGTTCTATCACTAATAGTATAAAATTTACCAAATCTATTATCTGATGATGAATCATCAGCATTATTAGGGAAATTTTCAACTGCGTCTTTCTCAATATGTTGTGCTGAAATTTTAGAAGTAGGCTTAAGATTATTGAGAATATAGGTATATTCATCAACTTTAGTTATGTCTTCGTCCCGACGAGTTTCAGAAAAGTAACTCCAACCTGTAGCTGTTTTGTAAAATTCTATACCAATAGCCTCATTGTAATAATAAGTTGGATCTCCTCCAATAGCGTTGAGATAAATCAGATCTCCTTCGTTAACCTGCTTAGGAAGAGTAAGTACAACGTTGCCTTCCTCATTTACACTGAGTTTAGCTGGATCTAATGGGGCTATAGTTTCTACTTTATTACTTGTATTACCCATAGCATCTTTTGTAACTACGGTTACTTTGCTTAAATCTTCCACTTTATCTTCTGGAATGATTGAGCTATTTTCACCATCTTTTACATTTGGTACGGCTGATTCATTGTCAGACGTCCAGCTACCATCAGCTTGCTTAGTTAAGGTTACCGTTATTGGTGTTGCATTACCCGATACAGTATCTGGAGTAATAGTCACTTCGACCATATCACCCGTTTTTGCATTGCTTGGTACTTGAACAGTTACTGAACCATCAGTAGTTGATGAAGTCACTTCTGGTGCGTTTGGCACAGTGTGGTCTACGTTATTACCCGCATTCGCTGTACCTTCTTCACCAGTGTTACCTGATTCATCAGTTGCTTTCGCTTTCACCGGAGAGCCATCTTGTACTTTATCCGCTGGGATCGTTGCTTTACCAGTCGCTGGATCTAGTGCAACATCTGGATTGTTTGAAGTCCAGTTACCATCGTTACCTTTAGTTAAGGTTGCTGTTTTCGGTGTACCTGCTTCATCAGTGTAGCTTACTTCTACAGACTTGGTATCTGCATCTGCAGGAGGAGTTACTTCCACTGAGCCGTTGTCTTTTGCTTCAACAGTTGGTTTAGCTGGTGCTGTTGTGTCTTTAGCAGTATTGCTATTGTTATTAGCGTTATTTGACGAGCCGCCACCATGACTGCCACTTGCTGCTGCGATAATACCACCTACAGCAGCCACACCTGCCGCCACCCATAACCAGCTTGGATTGAATGCCCAGAATGGTGCAGTTACGCTGTTCCCGCCTAATGCTTGTGGTGCAAAAACTTGATCTGCAAGTAATGTCACCGCATCGCTTTCCACACCACTTTGTGGAACGTAAGCATAGTATTGACCATCTTCGGCCATACCTAATACTAATTCAGTATTATCATGTTCATAATAGCCTTCTAACACTAAATCGCTTTCTTTATTGATATCGGTGCCTTCAAAGGCAATATGAAGATCGTTGCCAACACGTTTGGTGTCGATCATTTCAGGGGCATATTGTGTGGCTTCATCAACCAATTCATAGTTCACATGAGGTTGTGCTTTGATGATAACTTTTTGATTTGCTGAATTTAATTTGACGGTTTCAATAGTTTTATTACCGGTATTAATCTTTACGCTAATATTTTTTGACATAAATAATCTCCCTTAATTGATTAATGAGTTGCACAAGCGGTGTTGTTTACACGAGAAATAGTATTAGCTTGATGCTTAAGCATTTTTAAAGCTTCTTGTGCTGTTGCTGCATCCACCTCTTTTAATTGAGGTTTTGATGTATTAGAGGTATCGACGTAGAAATAATGAACAGATTGCTTCGCGAGATTGACAGTTAAGTTTGTTGCAGGTTTCATTGCAACATAGTGCGCTTCAAGTGCGGTCGGTTTTGCACAAATTTCAGTTTTAGTGAAACCGCCTACTTGAAGAGAAGAAAGGTATTCGTCATTTACTTTGATATTTACTGCGATTGGGTTTGCCCCAGCATCAGTGCGATAGAAAATTAAGCCAGCATGATTTTCTTGAGGTGCCACACTCGTTGATTGATTATCAAAGTTTGACCAACGTTCATTGCTTAGTGTACAAGCTGTTAGTACAGAAACAGCAAATGCTGTTACTAATAATTTATGAAGTTTCATATTAGTGTCCTTTTATAATTGTAAAATAGTTTAGAAAAAACACGAGTGATTAAAAACTGAACGCTCGTAGACTTGTTAGTGTCGCATTCTAGCTGAAATTTAAAAAAAGAAAGGAGAAATTAAGAAATTTACACTTTATTTACAATGTAATTTTAACTAATTGATTTTATTATTTTTCTTGTTTTTTTTGAGTGCTTGGCTAGCTATTCTGACCAAGCTAATTGAAAATATATTTAGGATTTGATTTGTGTGTTATTTAACCACTGTAATTGACCATTTGGCATCGTCAATTTGTTCAAAGCTTGTGACTTCATAACCTACTTTTCTCGGTTTTTACAAAAAACGCACCCGAGGGTGCGTTTTTCTAATAGATGTTACAAATTAAGCAACAGTAATATCTGAATCAACCCAGAGTTCATTAGAATTGGTGTTGTAAACATTATAAGTATTGCCTTCATAAGTAACTTGCGAGCTT
This sequence comes from Haemophilus sp. CCUG 60358, assembly GCF_001679485.1. GTDB lineage: Bacteria > Pseudomonadota > Gammaproteobacteria > Enterobacterales > Pasteurellaceae > Haemophilus_D. The sequence continues at coordinate 2,408 of NZ_LZOZ01000017.1, read as the reverse complement.
GCAGCTTTGCTAATACCACTTAAGGTCACTTTATCGCCCGCATTACCATCAACAATTAACACGTTGTTATGAGATGTACCACTTGCATCAACAGTTGCTTTAGCACTGTGGTTTCTCTCAACATCTTTATCACTGATAGTAACCGAGTTGTTTAACGTGCCGGTAATATCAATTTTCTCAAAGTTAGAGATCATTGAAATAGTGGTTGTAATCGGTTTACCATCTCGGTTCACAAACTCAAGTGTATCGAAATCACTGCCTCCATCAATAGTGGCTTTTGTGTTAGTGTCGCCAGATGTCTTTACAATGTCATTACCGGAACCCATATTAATAGTTGGGTTACCACCAACTAAATAGAAGAACGGGCTGCGTGTATCACGCGCTTCAAGAATATCGTTACCATCTCCCATGTTTATAGTACCGGCGATTTTGCCAAAGCTAGCAAAGTCATTACCGCTACCCATATCAAGAGTATTACTATGGTATTGAACTCCAATTGCATAGACAGAGTCATCACCGTCACCAGTAGTCAGGCTAGATTTAATTAATGAACCTAAGTCACCAGTACCACCTTTAGTACCAATTAAGATAACATCATTTTCACTACCATAACTATCATTGGTATTAGCCCCATAACGACGGTAGTAAGTGTAGGCAACGTCCTTAGATATAGTGTTACCCGCTAAGTCTGTTTCAACTACAGTGTAAGGTACTCTCTTCGCTGTTGCCTTTGGATCAATACCTGTAGCAACCTCAAACTCACCATTGGCATTAGCTTGACCACTTCTATTATTGATAGAAATCGTTGAATTTTTCTCAGCTGTTCCGATTAAATTCATACTATCATCAATAATCGCATGGAATTCCTCTGCTTTTTGGTCAAGAGTCATATTTAAGGTGTCGCTGGTTGATGCCGCATTACCTTTCACACGAGCTTGTAAGTTGTATACAATACCACCCACTTTGGTGTTGTCTGGTAAGGTAAATGAGGTACCAGAACCAGAAGTCCAATTTTGACCACCGTCTGTACTGTATTCCCATTCAGAACCTGATGGAATACCAGACACGTTAACTTGACCATTTTTAGTATAGTTATCGTTACTAGACGCACCAGTATCTTCTGCAAGTGATAGTTCAAGTTTAACAACTTTATTGTTACCTGCATTCGCTTTAGCCGGTGTGCTTTCGTTGCCTGAAGGATCTTTCGCCTGCGCAGTCACTTCAGAACCATCTTTCACTTTGTCTTGTGGAATGGTTGTGCTGCTCTGACCTGCTTCAACATTTGGTAACGTTGTAGGGTTGCTTGAAGTCCAGCTGCCATCTGCCTGTTTAGTTAAGGTGACTTTTTCAGGGGTGTTAGAACCTTCAGGAGTTACTGTCACTTCTACAGTATCACCTGCTTCTGCATCGCTTGGCACTTTCACTTTTACTGAGCCATCAGTGGTTGATGGAGTGACTTCCGGTGCGCTTGGTGCAGTGTGGTCTGCATTATTACCCGCATTACCTTTAGATTCAGCACTTTCATTACCTGCTGGGTCTTTCGCTTTCGCAGAAACTTCAGAACCATCTTTCACTTTATCTTCAGGGATAGTGGTGCTGTCTTTACCTGCTTCAACGTTTGGCACGATCGCTGGTTTATCAGAAGTCCAGCTGCCGTCCGGCTGTTTAGTTAAGGTCACTTTTTCAGGGGTGTTAGAACCTTCAGGGGTGACCGTTACTTCTACAGTATCACCTGCTTCTGCATCACTTGGCACTTTCACTTTCACTGAGCCATCAGTAGTTGATGGAGTCACTTCCGGTGCGCTTGGTGCTGTGTGGTCTGCGTTATTACCCGCATTACCTTTAGATTCAGCACTTTCATTACCTGCTGGGTCTTTCGCTTTCGCAGAAACTTCAGAACCATCTTTCACTTTATCTTCAGGGATAGTGGTGCTGTCTTTACCTGCTTCAACGTTTGGTACGATCGCTGGTTTATTTGAAGTCCAGCTACCATCCGCCTGTTTGGTCAAGGTGACTTTTTCAGGGGTGTTAGAGCCTTCAGGGGTGACGGTTACTTCTACAGTATCACCTACTTCAGCATCACTTGGCACTTTCACTTTTACTGAGCCATCATTGGTTGATGGAGTGACTTCCGGTGCGCTTGGTGCAGTGTGGTCTGCATTATTACCCGCATTACCTTTAGATTCAGTACTTTCGTTACCTGCTGGGTCTTTCGCCTGTGCAGTCACTTCAGAACCATCTTTCACTTTATCTTGTGGAATAGTGGTGCTGTCTTTACCTGCTTCAACGCTTGGCACGGTTTCAGGTTTGTCTGAAGTCCAGCTACCATCCGGCTGTTTAGTTAAGGTCACTTTTTCAGGGGTGTTAGAACCTTCAGGGGTGACTGTTACTTCAACAGTATCACCTGC
>NZ_LZOZ01000016.1:9297-9630 GCF_001679485.1 Haemophilus sp. CCUG 60358 | reverse complement strand
ATCATGTCCAGCCTGAATATGCAGATTATCATCTGCAATAGCCTGAACACCTTTCGCCTTCACATCATGACCTGCCGAAAGAAGCACATCTTTACCACTCACCTGTGTGCCAACTTGAGTAACGGAGTGTTGTTGGTCAAGACTGGTTTTGGTCACCTTCGCCACACTTCCACTTTTCGTTTTGTGGAACTCCTCAAAATCACGGCTTTCTTTTGCGCCATTCAGCACAAGGTCATTTTCCGCGATAGCCATTAACTTCGCTTCACTCTCCAGCTGTGCACCTTCTGATAAAATATTTTTACCGGTTAGCGCAACATCACCTTTGCCTTTTAC
>NZ_LZOZ01000016.1:0-9161 GCF_001679485.1 Haemophilus sp. CCUG 60358 | reverse complement strand
TTTAAATCACCGCCCACATCCACCAAGAGGGCACGCTCAGCTTCCACTTTACCGCCAATATTATCGAAGTTATTCGTGGTTTTGATGCCTACTTTATCACCTGTAATAGTGCCTGCGTTGAATAAGCTTTCGGTATTTAATAAAGTAAGCTTACGGCCTGCAATCGTGCCACTATTGGTTAAACGGTTACTCCGTAAATCAATCACATCCGCTGAAATCAACGCGCCTTCGCCATTTAAGTCACCTTTCTGCGCCATGGCATAGACGCGAGGCGCCATCACTTTGACTTGTTTTCCGCTTGGTAAGGTTACTACGCTAAATTGAATATGAAATTATAAGATTAGCTTAAAGGTAAACAGCCCTGAAAATACGAAAAGTGCGGTCAATTTTTGAGAGGTTTTAAAACTCTTTGAAAATTGACCGCACTTTATTGGTTTCATTTAGAAGTTATCTTTAATAAATTCAGCTGGAATACCATCTGATAACCATACCTTCTCATTACCTATATAAAACTTAATGCCTTTAGATTGAGCTAATTCTGTATCAATTATCAGAAGAATTGTCCCCCCTTTTTTTCTATTTCCAACCAATGTTGCTGTCTCAACATCCTCAGATAAATGTACATATTGACGAGACATCGGCTTCAATCCATTTGATTTAATATCATCTAAATAATTTATACTTGTCCCATGGTATAAATACTTTGGTGGATAACCAATTTCTTTAGAAATTTTCATTGGAATTGAATGCCCATAGAAAGCTCTTATTTTTCCATTTTTAATCTCATGTCTTTTCTTTTCCGATAGGTTGATCATTTTAACTAAATCGTCTTCGGTTAACATATTCCATTTTTCATCACTATTTCTAAATGATGAAATTAATTGTTCAACAGAAACCCAACCTTCAGAATCCAGTTCTAATTCATATTCCCATGGAGCATGACGAAGCGCATAGGAAACTTCTTTACTTAAATTTAAATAGTCCATTTTAATACTCTTTTGCACTTTTTATTTCTTCCGCTAACCACTCATCAAAATCCTTACATTCATATTTATTGTTTTTATTACCAAGATCGTGAACATAAACTCTCGGATTAACGTACTAATGTTTTCCTTCTCATTGGCCGTTAATTCACTGACCGGTTTGCCATAAGCTCTCGCGATGATTTCAGCTGTTGCTTCACCTGTCACTCCTGCAACCGCTCCCGTTAATGGGTCTTTGCCTGTTACTTGAAACTCTACCGCAGAAAGCTGCGCATGCGCCATCAGATTCGCAGCTTTGTCTTTTGCTGTGTCACCTGCCGTCATCTCGTGGATGGTTTGATTGAGATAAGGCGAAGCCAGTGCAACAAGGCTGCCTGCAGTATCGTTTTGTGCTGCCGCTTGTAATGCCGCTGTCACCGCTCGAATCGCCATGCCTTTTTCACTACCTATGCCGTAAGTGCGATCAGATTTTACAGTGTTTCGGTCTCTATCTGAATGTTGCTTCTGATGGCTGATTTGGTGTGCTTGTCATAGCACAAGCGTGGACACTTGCGCCATCAGAGGGGCACTATCAAGGTGATATTCTTAAAGCCCCTTTCATCTTCTTTTTAAATTATCTGAAATAAGTATAGATAAAAAGAGTAAAGGAAATCCCTTACTAAACACATTAAAGAAAAATAAAACAATGTCTTTTATTTCACTTAAAGATATTTCTCCCCAATTTAATATATAGGATATAAGAATTAAAAATAACGAAAACCCAATAAAGCAAACTACGGATGCAAAAAATGTAAAAATCAAGTACTGGAATAACCTACTTAGCATTATCCTCACCTTTTAACCAGCTATTTATTTTGGGCTCATTCTTCTCCAACTTATTATTTATATATTCACTAGATAAAGAATCTCCAATAGTTCCTATTTTAGTAGGAATATATTTATATTCTTCATTTAAAAGATTATAAAATTTTTGATTTCTATATAATGGTTCATAATAATCTTTATTTCTACTAACATTACCAACCAGTACTCTAAATCCTGATTTTTCTATTCCTTTCCCTATACCTCCACCGACTAATGTTGCTATACCGGATGAAGCTGCTTTATAACCAGCATGTTTAACTGGCTCATCATTTTCTTCAAAATATCCCTGAACACCTCCGCTAATAGAGTTAATAGCTAATGTTGTTCCAAATTTTGTTCCTCCCGCAACAAAACCAGTTCCTGCACTCCATGCCAGATCGCTCATCGAAGTCTCTTTCCCACTTAATGAATTTCCAAGATAAGTAAATCCCATACTTGTACCCGAATTCACCACCTTTTCAGTCAAAATAGGATGTGCTTTAGCCAAATCTCCAACTTTCGCTGTTGCAGAAACCACTTTGTTTGGTAAGTTCAATGCATTAACAGTTGCTGGCACTTTACTTAATGCATTTGAAAGTACACCAACGCCATAAATCATTGAGGCTGACTCCAACCCATCCTTAACTGAATAAGCTATTTTCCCATTCGCTGAATTTTTATAATTCTCAGGAGCATCAAGTTCGTTCTTGACAGTATAATACATCTCTTCATCACGAGAATGTTTTTCAGAACGCCATCCTAGCCAGTTCTTACTCTCTTCTGGCAAGGTATTCACTGCTTGCGATCTTTGTACATCCGTACCTGCAAAAGGGAAATGACCATAATCTCGTTTTGGTACAGGATCGTTTATTAAATATTCTGATTCGAAACGATTTTGAGCATTAACCAATGATGTTGATGATGCCAATTTATAACCCGATGCGGTATTACCCGTAACAGTTTCTATATAATAACGATCTACATAGCTTAAAAATGCCTCTCTTTCCTTGCTATTTAAGGAATTTGGATCTTTTCTAAATTTATCCAAGAGAACATCACTACGCTGATCTGATTCAATTAAATCTCTAAACTCCAATTTTTCTTTGTTTGTTAATTTTTCTCCACGATGATATTTTGTTTTTAACGCATTTAATCTCGCTCTTGATGCATCACTCAAGAAATTATTCTCCACCGCCCTTTTAGCCGTTCCAGCCCCAGAGGTGGCAGCAAGGAAATTACCTCCTTGCTCCGTTGTGGTGCCATTCGCTTTCGCCGTCAATGCCGCAGCCAATCCGCCCGCCAGTTGACTTAACGTGCTAATGTTTTCTTTTTCATTGGCCGTTAATTCACTGACAGGTTTGCCATAAGCTCTCGCGATGATTTCAGCCGTTGCTTCACCTGTCACCCCAGCCACTGCACCCGTCAATGGGTCTTTGCCTGTCACTTGAAACTCTACTGCAGAAAGCAGCGCATGCGCCATAAGATTCGCGGCTTTGTCTTTTGCGGTATCGCCTACCGTCATCTCGTGGATGGTTTTGTTGAGATAAGGTGAAGCAAGAGCAACAAGACTGCCTGCGGTATCATTTTGTGCCGCCGCTTGTAATGCCGCTGTCACGGCGCGAATCGCCATGCCTTTTTCACTACCTATGCCGTAAGTGCGGTCGATTTCACCTTGCGTTTTCGTGATTTCGGCTTGAACATTTGTTAGCTGTTGCTTAATGGCGGCAAGCTGTTGTTCATTACCCGCTTGTCCCTTCAAGGCTTTTTCTTGCTCTTCAAGCTTAAACTTCTCAAGCCCTAGCTTGTTGATTTTCTCACGCTCTTCATAGGTGGCAATATTAATCGCGTTGTTGCTGATGTCACCTATCACTTTCGCCATTTCTTGGCGTTCTTGCACTTTTTGTAAATCTTGTTTTTCAACACGTTGATTCGCATTTTTGGTGTCACGTGAAAGTGCGGTCAGATTTTCCGGTGTTTCGGTGTCTATCTGAATGTTGCCACTGATAGCTGATTTGGTTTGGCTATGTTCACTTTCATGACTATTGCCAAGTAAGCTCAACGCACTGCTAAGCGTCTGCATTGGATTCACTCCACCACTGCCCGCACTCATGCTTGCACTTTCGGTTTTAATCTCGCTTCGATTTTCAATATCTGTTGCAGCAATTGATTGGGTTTTAAAACGGTTTTTACTTGCATCAGCATCACTTTCAATAATCGCACCATTCAATTGCGTGTGATGATGAACGGTGACATTCATTCCCTCCTCACCCACACGAATCCCGGCTTGTTCATTCACTTGAGCATAATCTACTTTCGCTTTGTTATAGGAGGCACTAACCGAAGCTCCGCCACCTGAACCATACGCTACCGAGCCACTTGCACTCGTACCCGTTTGTTTGGATTCGTATTTCTCTGTATCTTGACGGCTCGTTATCGTCAGATTTTGAATATCCGCTTCCCAACGTTTCGCTTTAAGATTCGCTGCATCAAGGCTGAGGTTTCCTGCTTCGCTATTGGTAATGAGCTTATCCGCTTGCAAGTGACTGTTTTGCCAACGCTCGCTATCCGAGTTAGATTTGCCCTTAGCAGCATTGACCGAACCCTCTATACCAAATCCGTAACTATTACCATTGGTTCCAACAAAGACGCCTAGACTTCCCCCCTCAGATTTATTTTCTGTGCGTTGATGCTCTTCGTCTTTCACGCCTTTTATCTCAATCCCTTTTTTGCCTGATAATGCCATTAATTTCGCATTCGCATCGACGCCTTCAAAGGTGAGTTTTTCATCGCGTGCTTTCGCATTAAACGTACCGGTGTTCACCATTGATTTTTGATGACTAATACTCCGGCTTTCGCTGGTTTGAGTTTGTTTTTGACTACCATAACCAATACTAATCTTCACAATACAAAAAGTGCGGTCAATTTTGAGAAGTTTTAAAACTCTTTTAAAATTGACCGCACTTTATATCTAGATATTTTAAATTATATACCTTTCAGATAGCTAAAAGTTTACAATCCACTAAAACCTAACGTTAGAAAACTTGATATTTTCTGAAATATTTATCCTATAAAACTCAATGGTCTATCTTCTCTTTTGCTAAAATCGCAAACACTGCAATAACAAAAGCATAAGGATAAACATCTTCTAGAAAATCTACAAAATTTTCTACACGTCCATACCGAATCAACTCGGTTATATATAAAATAATAACACCAGATAAAACAGCGATAGATAATTTAAATAGTTCTATAATAAATTTCATTCTTTATCCTTACTTTTCATTTTCTCTTCTCTCTGATCAAGAAAATTATTGCAACACTCCCAGATCTAGCTGCCCTAACTCCAGATTCAACAGGGTCTTTATTATCTTTAACAATCCCTTTCAATGTAATTTCTGTGGAAAAAGCATTAGAAAAAGTAGATCTTGCTTATGCGAAGTTGGATGTGAAATTATAAGATTTATGAAATCTTTTTATATATAACACATTATATTTTATTTAAAAGCACTCAACACAGATTGAATCTTATTAATTATTAGACTTAACTCATCAGTCTTAATACAAGACACTTTCACTCCCCAAAATTGCTCGTCAAAGAAACCCACACTCTTACTTGCTCTTATATTAGAAAGTAATAATCTATCCTCAATATAATCTAAGTCATAACTTCTATTCTTATTAAAAACAACTATTACTTTAGATAACCCACTAGAACTATTTATTACAAAAGGATAAAACCCTTTGTTTACATACTCCATATAGTCTATCTCCCATAAATATGGGTTTACCTCTCCACTCTGTTTAACTAGATTCAATTTTTCGAAAAAAATATCTTCATTATTTATAAACTCTTGATAATCAATTTTATTTTCTTTTATTAATTCCTCAATAGCATATGTATATCCAAATCCCTTTGCCATTAGATTAATCATTAAATCCCTATCATCCAAATAAAATAAATCATCATGTATATTGGAAAAAATTTCCAATTCAGGATTAAAGTAATCAATAAGATAGCTTGCTTTATTAGAAGCCAATTGGGGTGGATAAATATTCATATCGATACATAGGTTAACTGAAAAATAATCTGTATCTACAATATTATCTATTTGAATAGCAAAGTTATTAAAATTCCCTTTGCTATCATATATCCCTGGGTTTCCGATAATCATCTTTTTCTTACCTCGTTATAGTGTGTGCCTAATCGTTCGTATACATCTTTAGTTATATCTGAAGGATTAATCCTTTGTGCAGGTGCCTGGTCTTTTCCTGTTCTTCCAGCCCAATGCCACACTGACCCCTCCTTGTTTGAGTTAAATTGGTGAATCCTTCCTTCATTATCTAAGGCATAACGTTTCTTACCACCTTCAATAGAAGATTCAAATAATTTTAAAGAATCTTTAGGCTCTATTCCTGCATTAGGTCTATTACCCATTCCCCCTAAAGTATGCTTTGAATTAGACTCTATCGTTAATCCATTATTAGCTTTAATTGGCTCAGGTATGGGTAGTCGGTTATCTCTAACCATAATCCCATCTTTCCAATCCCCAACCTGACTTTCACCTCCAACTAGAATATGACTACCTTTATCATTATTTAGTATTTGATTTCCGCCTGTATTTGTTGGCAAATTATAATCTGCTGGATACTCAATACCTCCTGTATGATTAACAAAGATTCTTGGATCAACTACAGGTTTACCACCATATGTTGTAGTCACTAAACTTGGATCGACTGGCATATATCCGCCATCTGCATTCGGAATCCAAACCTTATCACCGAAAAGCTCTTTATTATTAACAAAACCACCATCTGTCAAGATTTGCTCATTTATATAAGAAACCTGTTCCTTTGTTAATTTGGACATAGCCTCAGGATCTCTCATCGCAGCAGCCACAATAGCAACTTCTTTTTCATTAGGCGATAAACCTATACCAATTGAAACACCCGCTATCCCTGAAAGGGCTTGCAAACAAGTTCTTGAACAAACAAGTGTGAAGCCCTCAGCAGCTAAAGCAACAAAATTATTATTCTCCACCGCCCTTTTAGCCGTCTCTGCTCCAGAAGTTGCAGCGATGAAACTCCCACCTTGCTCTGTTGTGGTGCCATTCGCTTTCGCTGTCAATGCCGCAGCCAATCCACCCGCCAATTGACTTAACGTACTAATGTTTTCCTTCTCATTTGCCGTTAATTCACTGACCGGTTTGCCATAAGCTCTCGCGATGATTTCAGCTGTTGCCTCACCAGTTACCCCGGCAATTGCCCCCGTCAATGGGTCTTTGCCTGTCACTTGAAACTCCACCGCAGAAAGCAGCGCATGCGCCATCAGATTCGCGGCTTTGTCTTTTGCCGTGTCCCCCGCCGTCATCTCGTGGATGGTTTTGTTGAGATAAGGTGAAGCCAGTGCAACAAGACTGCCTGCGGTATCGTTTTGTGCTGCCGCTTGTAATGCCGCTGTCACCGCTCGAATCGCCATGCCTTTTTCACTACCTATTCCGTAAGTGCGGTCGATTTCACCTTGAGTTTTCGTGATTTCGGCTTGAACATTTGTTAGCTGTTGCTTAATGGCGGCAAGCTGTTGTTCACTACCCGCTTGTCCCTTCAAGGCTTTTGCTTGCTCTTCCAGCTTAAACTTCTCAAGCCCTAGCTTGTTAATTTTCTCACGCTCATTATACGTGGCAATATTAATCGCGTTGTTGCTGATGTCGCCTATCACCTTCGCCATTTCTTGGCGTTCTTGCACTTTTTGTAAATCTTGCTTTTCAACACGTTGATTCGCATTTTTAGTGTCACGTGAAAGTGCGGTCAGTTTTTCCGGTGTTTCGGTCTCTATCTGAATGTTGTCGCTAATAGCTGATTGGGTGGTGCTGCGCGCGCTTTCATTGGTGTTACCCAATAAGCTCAAGGCACTGCTTATCGCTTGCATTGGATTCACTCCGCCACTGCCCGCACTCATGCTCGCACTTTCGGTTTTAATCTCGCTTTTATTTTCAATATCGGTATGCGTGAGCGATTTTGTTTTAAAGCGGTTTTTACTTGCATCAGCATCACTTTCGATGATGGCACCATTCAGTTGGGTATGGTTGTGGATATGGGCATCCATGCCATCCTCACCCACACGAATACCGGTTTGTTCATTCACTTGAGCATAATCTACCTTAGCTTTGTTATAGGAGGCACTCACCGAAGCTCCGCCACCTGAACCATACGCTACCGAGCCACTTGCACTCGCACTCGTTTGTTTGGATTCGTATTTCTCTGTATCTTGACGGCTCGTTATCGTCAGATTTTGAATATCCGCTTCCCAACGTTTCGCTTTGAGATTCGCAGCATCAAGGGTTAAGCCGCCTTCTTCACTGTTCGTGATGATTTTATCCGCAGTGAAATGACTATTTTGCCAACGTTCACTATCCGAGTTAGATTTGCCCTTAGCAGCATTGACCGAACCCTCTATACCAAATCCGTAACTATTACCATTGGTTCCAACAAAGACACCTACACTCCCCCCTGCTGATTTATTTTCTGTGCGTTGGTGCTCCTCATCTTTTACACCTTTTATCTCAATCCCTTTTTTGCCTGATAATGCCATCAATTTCGCATTCGCATCCACGCCTTCAAAGGTGAGTTTTTCATCACGGGCTTTTACATTAAACGTACCAGTGCTCACCGTTGATTTTTGATGACTAATACTCTGGCTTTCGCTACTTTGTGTTTGTTTTTGGCTGCCATAACCAATACTCACCTTCATACTTGGGCTGGATGTCGTCCCTGTATTCTGCATATTACCAGCTCTTAAGGCATCTAAGGTTTCTGCCACCTTACCCACATTTTGAGCCGCCATTGTCGCTTCTTCCGCGGCTTTCACTGCATAAAGTGCCTTGAGTTTTCCATTGGTGACTTGTTGGCTGCGATTCACACTGTTATAAGCCGCTTGCGCCATATCAGTCACTGGTGTACTCAAGGCAATTGTCACGCCAGATTGTTTATACTCATGCCCCTCTTTACGTTCAATAATATCTTTTCCGGCTTCTACCTTCACGCTTGCACCTTTAATATCAATGCGATTCGTGTTTGGCGTAATCATATCCGTTCCCATGACATTCGAATGGTTGCCCGCACTCACTGTGATATTGCCATTCATTGAACCCAGCGTGCTACGTGCATCTGATTGTGTCCAACCTTCCGTTTCATAATCATGTTTTTCTGATTTCGAACCAACGGTAAAACCAATACCGCCGTCTGTGAACACACCTCTGGTTTTCTTGGTTTCCACGCGCTTATTTTTGAAATGATTGGTATCCGCTGCAATATCAACATCATGTCCAGCCTGAATAT
>NZ_LZOZ01000015.1 GCF_001679485.1 Haemophilus sp. CCUG 60358 | reverse complement strand
GCCATGGCATAGACGCGAGGTGCCATCACTTTGACTTGTTTTCCGCTTGGTAAGGTTAATACGCTAAGTTGGATGTGAAATTATAAGGTTTGCTTAAAATAAGCATCATTAAAAACACAAAAAGTGCGGTCAGTTTTTGAGAAGTTTTAAAACTCTTTGAAAATTGCCCGCACTTTCAACTGCGTTAATTAAATCGATGATTAGCGATTTTACATGACTAAATTGCCCGATTTTTAAATCGCTTTCTTAATTAGTACAAGCGTAGATGCTTTTACCATTTATGTTTTTTAGAGAAACACTGCCGCTCTTTGCTAATCAGGATAGCGCTCATTAAAATCGTAAAGACTATCTAGAAAATCATCAAAATTATTTGCTACAGATAAAATAAGCCATTTTCCTATTTCATCGTTATATTCATCATGAATAACTAAAGAGATCTTTGGTTCTGATGTTGTGGGGCAATCTCTATAATCAAAGCATAACCAGTTTCCTTCAGATGTATGAGCAAATGAATACACATTTTCATATCCATCTTCATCTGAATAAATAAATTGATTGTAAATATTCTCATATTGGGAATTAAACCCATCAAATCCAAATGATGCTAAAGATTCTCGTTCATGATAGGGATCATAGAAATCAAAAGTATCTTGTTCAAACTTCGGATTATTATACCTAGTCATTAATTCTCTATAAGTATTTGGCAAAGTAATGTTGAATATAGATTGAAATTTCAATATGTTATTTATATCGCCTTTTCCATCAAAAGACCAAATATCAATATTTCTAAACTTTTCTTTAACGTCCTTCACTTAATGCTCCAACGACGGCGCGCGTTTCCCAACGCGAGCCTAAACATCAATTTTATTTAATTCAGATTTTCACTATTTTTATAAATAATTTCAGTTTGTTTATTTTTAGTTAGATACAAGCACGCATCAGGAGATCTGAGCTATTGAGTGTCTCATTTAATAAACAATGTTATTTGAGAAAGCTCCTTTAACTCATTAAATTCAAAATGAACATACTTATTATTAATACTATACCTAATCCAATTATCAGAATAAGCTTCAGGCTTTCCAAATTTCACAATTAGATCATTTTGAGTAAATTTATTATCTAACTCCAAAAAAAGCTGTTCTAAAAAAGGGTACTCATAATACTCATTGTTATATTTATTTACATAAAAAAATATAGATTCCAAAAACTCACTATCATTATTTTTAGAAAAAACAAAATCAACTCCTCTTTTAAAAAAGTGAAAATAAGTATGTTGAATATTATCGCATTCAAAATACTCCACTTCAAAATCCGTAGCCACAATAGAAATAGCTTTTAATATTAAGTTGCTACCTTGTTTTTCACCCAAAGCATTTAAAAAAATATTTATATCACCCACAAATTTTTTCATTTAATTCCTCTACTTTTATTTCTTATAATAATTTCATTTATTGCCTCTTCAACCACCAAATAATCATAACCTTTATCTATTAAAGATTTCTCATATGATTAATATCACCATCATTAAAAATACAAAAGTGCGGTCAGTTTTTGAGAGGTTTTAAAACCCTTTGAAAATTGACCGCAATTTATCATTAATGAACTATAATAGCCCATATAACCTCAAATAAAACCCAGATTATCTAGGCTTTATTTCTTAACACGCTAATTACCAACTATCAAAATATCGATCCAACTTTAGGAACTCCTCATAGCATCCAAACTTAGGATAATTATAATAATTAGAATTAGTATTTATAATAACCTCATAACTATCAACAATATTAGACTCATAGTCCATTCTTTCTGAAAAAACGTGTCCATCCTCTAAAATTTTAAATTGATGTATAATAATAGGAGCCTTACCTACCCCATATTTTTTAGATGTAATAAAAGATAAAAATAATTTATCAGTTGTTAATTTACTAAATTTAAATTCATATGATAAAACCTCATTAAGATTATCATCTAAAAAGTACACAATGACATAATCTTTCCCAATAACAATATAGGAATCAGGTCTACTAGAAGAATTGATTAAAACAGTATATTCCTCCTTTCCATGTCTCCTTAAGGCATCTTCGACAGAAAACTCCCCCCAAGATTTTTTTTTAACAAATGACCATCCTTTACTGTAAAAATATTTCTCCATACAACAACCTCTTGTAAATTAATAAACATTACCTTCACTATCACGAATAATTATTTTCAATTCATTAGCCTTATCTAATATCTTAGATGGAATAGGATTATACTGTTTAGGCACCTCTAAAATATATTCACCTCTTAATACTTGCCCACCTAAGATGCCATTAGAAGGAACATCCGAAATTCTACTTCCCACTGAGTATTTTTTCGGTATTTCCTTTAAATAAGATAATCCTGTTTTTAAATTAATATCAGAAAATTGAGTATATTTTCTAGACACTATCTCTCTTGTTCTATTATCATAAGAATCTAACCGAAAATAGCCCCCATTTACTTTATCAATGTAAAGTTCATTATAGGGATAAATAGAATGGCGCTCATTATTAAACTTATTTCCATCAGATATCTTTTGTAATATAGATGAATTCAAACCATTCCTATTTATACTTTTTGTTATGAACTGATTTCCATCGACATTTGAAATAAAATAATAGCGACCATTTGCCCCAGAACCATCCTTATTCAATCCCCTAAAAACAGCTTGGCCAGTCAACGGATCAACTTGGCCTGTGTTGACTGCTAGGCCACCATTCGGACCTTTAAATACACCATGACCTAAATATTCGTAATCGTTTCCTAATAATCTACTATTAATCGTTCCTCTTGATAATGTTTCTTCAGCTTGTTTTATACCAGTCTTAACCGCTCCAATCCCCTTACCTCCTGTGAATAAGCTTGGGAATCCATAAATTAATTCTGATGTATCTCTATCAGTATTTGTAACAGTACTGATCACTTTCCCACCAAGGGTACCTGGGTTTTTACCTGTTATCATCGTTTCAAAACCAGCATAGGCATTATCACCACCATAAGCCATCATTCCTGTTCCCACAACACAAGTTGTGCCACCTAAACAAGCAACAGCACCTGCAGTCGCCGTCACGACGCCACTAGCCGACTGTAACAAACCAACTGTTCGCTCAGGAATACGATTTCTAGCAGCAGCATCTGATGCTTTATAAACATGATTATAATCAAACATATTCTCGACATCTCCGGCTCTCCAAGCATCATCAGACCAAAGATATTTTTGTTGTGAGAGCAACGTTCTCTCATTGGCAAATTCCGCTGTATTACCCAATATTTCTTTTTGATATTCTGCTGCATAACGCGGGTCATCCTCAGGAATCTGCGCAGAACAATGCACCAACGCACAGGCCGCAATTTCTAAACGACGTTCTTTTTCTTCATCGCCATTTGCAAGTAACTTAATACGCTCTTTCTCATTTTGATGAAGCTGTCTGTTATACGTCTCCGCATTGTAAGATGTCAACGCGCCCTGTTTCATGGTTTCACTTGACCCACCAGTTACAGCACCCGCTGCCGCACCTATCGCCAACGCTGTCATCTGCTGTGCAGCTTGTTTCAGTTTCTCTTTTTGTCCTGCATCTAGCTTGAGGTCTTTCGCTTGTTCATTTAAGTAATCTGTAACATACGTGTTCAACCACTCTGAACTCGCTCCCGCTGCCGCACCTGTCGCCACATTGCCATCTGACATCTTCGCAGCTAAAGCACCGGCAAGGGCATGCATTACAATCTTCTCTTGGCTCCCCTCTTCAAATTCAAATTTTTTCGCAAGGTCGCCCGTTACTTTTGCAAACAGCTCTCCTGCTACTTGTGCTGCTTCTTGCTGCTCTTTCACTTCGTTATGGTCAAATGCTTTCACTTTATGATTGGCATTTTGTGTATCTCTGGAAAGTGCGGTCAGATTTTCCGGTGTTTCTGTGTCAATTTGAATATTAGACCCTATCGCTGATTGCGTTTGACTTGTAGCACTTTCATGCTTATTCCCTAAAGCACTCGCCGCGGCGGCCATCGCATTTTTAGCATTCTGTGCCATATCCGTTGAAAGCCCCGCACTCACGCTTTTCACTTCAACCTCACTGCGGTTTTCAATATCAGTGTGAGTGAGCGATTTGGTTTTGAAGTGGTTCTTATCTTGGGCTGCTTCACTGTCAATCACAGAGCCCGCAAGGTGCGTATTCCCCGCAACCTTAACATCCATTCCACCTTTGCCAACATGGAAGCCCGTTTGTTCTTCCACTTGGGCATAGTTCACTTTCGCTTTGTTTTGAGAATAGTTCGCTGAAACACTTGAGCCGCTGCCATAAATTGCCACACTAAAGCCCGCTCCGGCTTGTGTTTGTTTGCTGTCGTAGTGATTGCTGTCTTGACGGCTTCCTAAATTAAGATTGCCTTTAATAGAAACATGCGCATTTTCTGCAAAGATGAATCAATGGTCATCACCATTTAAGTGTATTGCTTGCTCACGATATTTACGTATAAAAAGCATTGGAAAAAGTAGAACCAGCTTACGCTAAGTTGGATGTGAAATTATAAGGTTTGCTTAAAAATAAGCATCATTAAAAACACAAAAAGTGCGGTCAGTTTTTAAGAGGTTTTAAAACTCTTTGAAAATTGACCGCACTTTATTAGTTTCCTTTAAAAGTTATCTTTCTCTAATGAATTCGACTGGAATACCATCGGATAACCATACCTTCTCATTACCTATATAAAACTTAATGCCTTTAGATCGAGCTAATTCTGTATCAATTATCAGAAGAATTGTCTCTCCTTTTTTTCTATCCCCGACCAATTTTGCTGTCTCAACATCCTCAGATAAATGTACATATTGACGAGACATCGGCTTCAATCCATTTGATTTAATATCATCTAAATAATTTATACTTGTCCCATGGTATAAATACTTTGGTGGATAACCAATTTCTTTAGAAATTTTCATTGGAATTGAATGCCCATAGAAAGCTCTTATTTTTCCATTTTTAATCTCATGTCTTTTCTTTTCCGATAGGTTGATCATTTTAACTAGATCGTCTTCGGTTAACGTATTCCATTTTTCATCACTATTTCTAAATGATGAAATTAATTGTTCGACAGAAACCCAACCTTCAGAATCCAGTTCTAATTCATATTCCCATGGGGCATGACGAAGCGCATAGGAAACTTCTTTACTTAAATTTAAATAGTCCATTTTAATACTCTTTTGCACTTTTGATTTCTTCCGCTAACCACTCATCAAAATCCTTACATTCATATTTATTGGCTTCATTACCAAGATCGTGAACATAAACTCTCGGATTTCCAGAGTAATCCGTTAATTTGAAACAAGCTGCCCAATCGCCATCTCTAGCAAATGCAATTAAATCAGCCACACCAGTAAGCTCTTCAATAGCCTTACTATAAAGATAAACATTATCCTCAAACTCAGAATCCTCAAACCACCAAGGAAAATATTTCAATTCATTTATCTTTTCCATATTACTCGATAAATCAATATAAGACTGAGGAAATTTAAATTTTTCAGGTAATTGTTCTTTAGGATATAAATTAAATTTAGTTTGCATAATTACTTCCTTTATTTCACAACTTTTGGATCATACAGGGAACCATGAGGAAACTTTGTAGACCAATTCTTATCAACACCAGACATTTCAGACTGTCTTTTAACTCTCAATTCAATTGCCTCTCCCCAGGTTTTAGGGTAGGTTGTTCCGACTTTAAAACGTTTAATTTCGTTATAAGAAAGTCTATCCGAATGATTATGAACTATCGCATCAATCTGTATTCCAGCTTTCCTTGCTGCCAGAATACGTGTATTATCCATGCTTGTTGGCGCATTATCTGGCATGTTTACCACGTCTACAGGGTGTCCATTCCAACCATTCTTTCTCATATCCTCAACCATTGTATCATAATTATAACTCTTATCTTTTTTCTGATAAGACACTGTTGCTTGGGAAAATGACACTTCTGAAGGATCAAGCATCTGTCGTCCAGTTGGTAACACACTCTTTAATTTTTCAGTTCTAGGATCTACATAAGCATTACTAGCACCACTTGAACGATAGTCTGAATCCCCAACATTAGCATGCTTATACCCATCCCCCTCCGATGTCGGATAAGCTTTATTTTTTCCACTAATTAAGCTCTTAACATTGCTTAATCCAACTTTTGCATAACCTGCTGCAGCACCCAGACCTATTGCTGTACCAGCCTCCATGGCATTCAAACCAAATTTTGTGGTATCCGAAAGCTTGCTAAAACTTTCTGCATTCTCACTTTCAACTAAATTAAATAATGCAGAACGATTCGCTGTATTTAAATCATTTGGATAATACACCGTCATACGACTAAAGAACCCTAAATTTCTCTCAAGCTCTTCAGCCCCTGTGTTCATTTCATGTAAATGTGCCGTTTCACAAGCCACATTCCCCTTACACGCGATGAGTTGCTGACGATTCTCTTCACTAATCCCTTTATATTTCTCTAAAATCGGTTTAGTATCACGGCCTTCTTTTTGCGCTTTGCTCAGTTCTCGAATGAAGCTCTGAACATCTGCAATACTTAGATAATTATTCTCCACCGCCCTTTTAGCCGTCTCTGCCCCAGAGGTTGCAGCAAGGAAATTCCCCCCTTGCTCTGCTGTGGTGCCATTCGCCTTCGCTGTCAATGCCGCAGCTAATCCGCCCGCCAATTGGCTTAACGTACTAATGTTTTCCTTCTCATTGGCCGTAAGTTGATTTGGCGTTTTATTATAGATTGCCTGCGTAAGGATTTGTGCAGTCACTTCTCCTGTCACCCCAGCCACTGCACCTGTTAACGGGTCTTTGCCTGTCACTTGGAACTCCACCGCAGAAAGCAGCGCATGTGCCATCAGATTCGCAGCTTTGTCTTTTGCGGTATCACCTGCCGTCATCTCGTGGATGGCTTGGTTGAGGTAAGGCGAAGCCAGGGCGACAAGACTGCCTTCGGTATCGTTTTGTGCCGCTGCTTGTAATGCCGCTGTCACAGCACGAATCGCCATGCCCTTTTCACTACCTATGCCGTAAGTGCGGTCGATTTCACCTTGCGTTTTCGTGATTTCGGCTTGAACACTTGTCAGTTGTTGCTTAATGGCTGCAAGCTGTTGTTCATTACCCACTTGTCCCTGCAAAGCTTTTTCTTGCTCTTCCAGCTTAAACTTCTCAAGCCCTAGCTTGTTGATTTTCTCACGCTCTTCATAGGTGGCAATATTAATTGCATTCTCCGATATCTCACCGATAACTTTCGCCATTTCTTGGCGTTCTTGTACTTTTTGTAAATCTTGCTTTTCAACACGTTGATTCGCATTTTTGGTATCTCGTGAAAGTGCGGTCAGATTTTCCGGTGTTTCGGTGTCTATCTGAATGTTGCCACTGATGGCTGATTTGGTTTGGCTATGTTCACTTTCATGACTATTGCCAAGCAAGCTCAACGCACTGCTAAGCGCCTGCATTGGATTCACTCCACCACTGCCTGCACTAATGCTTGCACTTTCAGTTTTAATCTCACTTTTATTTTCAATATCTGTTGTCGAGATTGATTGGGTTTTAAAGCGGTTTTTACTTGCATCAGCATCACTTTCAATAATCGCACCATTTAATTGCGTGTGGTGATGAACGGTGACATCCATGCCATCCTCACCCACACTAATGCCGGTTTGCTCTTTTACTTGAGCATAATCCACTTTCGCTTTACTGTATGATGCACTCACCGAAGCACCACCACCTGAACCATACGCCACCGAGCCACTTGCACTCGCACTCGTTTGTTTGGATTCGTATTTCTCTGTATCTTGACGGCTCGTGACAGTGAGATTTTGAATGTCCGCTTCCCAGCGTTTTGCTTTAAGATTCGCCGCATCAAGGTTTAAGCCGCCGTCCTCACTATTCGTGATGATTTTATCTGCAGTAAAGTGACTATTTTGCCAACGTTCGCTATCTGAGTTCGACTTGCCCTTAGCCACATTCACCGAACCCTCAATACCAATTCCATAGCTATTACCATTGGTCCCAACAAAGACGCCTACACTTCCCCCTACAGATTTATTTTCTGTGCGTTGATGCTCTTCGTCTTTCACGCCTTTTATCTCAATCCCTTTTTTGCCTGATAATGCCATCAATTTCGCATTCGCATCAACGCCCTCAAAACTGAGTTTTTCATCGCGCGCTTTTGCATTAAATGTCCCCGTATTCACGGTTGATTTTTGATGACTAATACTCTGGCTTTCGCTACTTTGTGTTTGTTTTTGGCTGCCATAACCAATACTAATTTTCACACTTGGGCTGGATGTCGTCCCGGTATTCTGCATATTACCGGCTCTTAAGGCATCTAAGGTTTCCGCTACCTTACTCACATTTTGAGCAGCCATAACCGCCTCTTCTCCGGCTTTCATGGCATAAAGCGCTTGAAGTTTTGAATTGCTCACCTGTTTGGCTCGCTTCACACTGTTATAAGCCGCTTGTGCCATATCGGTCACTGGTGTACTCAAGGCAATCGTCACGCCTGATTGTTTATACTCATGCCCCTCTTTACTTTCAATAATATCTTTTCCGGCTTCTACCTTAACGCTTGCACCTTCAATATCAATTCGATTCGTGCGTGGTGTAATCATATCCGTACCAAGAACATTTGTATGATTACCCGCACTCACCGTGATATTGCCATTCATTGCACCTAGCGTGCTACGTGCATCTGATTGTGTCCAACCTTCTGTCTCATAATCGTGTTTTTCTGATTTGGAACCAAAAGTAATGCCAATACCGCCGCCTGTGAATACCCCTGACGTTTTCTTGGTTTCCACGCGCTTATTTTTGAAATGATTGGTATCTGCTGCAATGTCAACATCATGTCCGGCCTGAATATGGAGATTATTATCCGCAATAGCCTGAATGCCTTTCGCCTTCACATCATGACCTGCTGAAAGAACCACGTCTTTACCACTCACCTGTGTGCCGACTTGAGTAACCGATTGTTGTTGGTCAAGACTGGTTTTGGTCACCTTCGCCACACTTCCACTTTTCGTTTTGTGGAACTCTTCAAAATCACGGCTTTCTTTTGCGCCATTCAGCACAAGGTCGTTTTCAGCGATAGCCATCAACTTCGCTTCACTCTCCAGCTGTGCACCTTCTGATAAAATATTTTTACCGGTTAGCGCAACATCACCTTTGCCTTTTACTCGGCTTACTACCGCCTCTTCCACTTTCTCATGACGGTAATGATTTCCCGCACCCATCTTCTCATCAAAGCCCACTGAAAGTGCGGTCAGATTCATGTTATTTTTGCTTTGAACAAGTGTAATGCCATTGCCATCGTTAATAATATCTGCCCCTTTAGCGTTCAGATTATTTGATGAGAGTTGTAACTGGCCCTCTTCTCCTTTCACATGGAAAAGCGCTTTACGACCAAGCGTGGTTTCACTACGTTGGAAATGAGATAAGTCCACCTTTGTTGTCATCGTGGTACTTTCGTGATTTAAATCACCGCCCACATCCACCAAGAGGGCACGCTCAGCTTCCACTTTACCGCCGATATTATCGAAGTTATTTGTGGTTTTAATGCCTACTTTATCACCCGTAATGGCACCTTCATTTAATAAACTTTCAGTATTTAATAAAGTGAACTTACGGCCTGCAATGGTTCCGCTATTCGTTAAACGCTTACTCCGCAAATCAATCACATCTGCTGAAATCAACGCACCTTCACCATTTAAGTCACCTTTCTGCGCCATCGCATAGACACGAGGCGCCATCACTTTGACTTGTTTTCCGCTTGGTAGCGTTACTTCTTTTTCTTCAAACCAGACAATATCTGAAGTAAGTTGTGCGACCTGAGCAGGGCTTAAAGCCACACCAGGAGTTAAGTTAAAGCGTTTAGCAAAGGTGATACCATTATCCATTAAGCCCTTATATTGCGCTTCTAAATCTTGATAGCCTGTTAAGAACATACGTCCCGTCAACTGATTAACTTGATCACGTACTAAACGTTGCTCGTAATAGCCATCACCTAAGCGCTTCAAGATATTTTGTGGATCACGACGAAGTGCGTTAAACATATAATCACTGCTCAACCACTTACGACGATCAGTAAACTGTGGATCAGTTTCAATTAATGGGCGATTCGTTGCCTCTGGATTTGTTCGATAAAGGCTCGAGGTAGGTAAGGAAACATCCGCACCAATCGTACGAATTTCACGCTGCCCAGCTTTTGCATTCGATTGATTCACACCATTGGCAACATTGATATTGTTGGCAAGTGCGATAGTTTCCATCGAAAGATTGGCTTTTTCCGCCTCTGGTTTAAAGGTACTATAAGATTCAGTTTTTACTTGATTGAGATCGAGTGGCGTAATTACTACTTTTTCATAACCATGTCGACCAGCCCACTCTCGCTGATGATATCGTTTAAAGCCGCCTCGCCAACGCGAGTAAGTCCACTCTTGATTACCTTTATCAACAAATTGAGTAATCCCCATTTCTGCTACATTGTTTACTTCTTCAGAAGGGTTATTTGGATTATAGATCTTTCCTGCTGCCATTATTTGGCTTCGGTTATTTTCCACATTACCATTAAATTCAATATCGCCTTGACTCAAAATCTTACCAGGATGCGTTTCTTTTACCTTAGTTTCGCTGGTTATACGTTCTTGCACATAGATATCCCAGAAACGATAAAATTCTTTGCCCAAGAGCTTTTTATTGTGTTCAAGAATAGCTG
Source organism: Haemophilus sp. CCUG 60358 (assembly GCF_001679485.1). Taxonomy (GTDB): domain Bacteria; phylum Pseudomonadota; class Gammaproteobacteria; order Enterobacterales; family Pasteurellaceae; genus Haemophilus_D. Next base: position 129,471 of record NZ_LZOZ01000015.1, on the reverse strand, counting down.
CATCTAACTGTTCAAATGCTTTTTCATTTGCCTTCGCCCACTCAAAATAAGGTTTCATTTGAGCGGAAAACTCAACTAACTTAGCCTCATAATCAGCAACAGCTTTATGGTACTCTACCATTTCCGATTCATATTCTTTCATGAGACGATCATAATCATGACGATTACGCCATGTTCGTTTAGGCTGTTTAGGCTCTTCTGGCGCTTGCTTTAACGTTTCATCCAAGCCACTCAGATCGGGTAATGTTGGAGAAGTGGATGGAGGAGCAATATTAAATGCTGTCCATATAGGATCATTATTTAAATAAAGTGCTTGAGGCACAACAACACAACCTGAACGAGTTTGCTCGTTACCACATACCTCCTCATTTGGCATTGGTAAAATATGACCTTCAATTTTGCCATCAGCAGGTCGCGTTACCTTATTTTGATTTTTATAAACCACTTTACCCGCTCGACTAAAGGATGCCCAGCGAAGTTGATCAAAATTAATACGTTCAGCGCTCCCATCTTCAAGCAGATAATGTTCATTCACATTTTCACGTTTGACTTCTTCTAGTCTTGTATCAATACCCGCATTTTTGTTTAAAGTTTCGCGCATACCAAGGACGACGCCTCGTCCCTCAATCAAACTACCGCTATTTAATAACTTATCACCTAAATCTTTCGATTGATTGTTTTCATCTAAAGTACGACCAAATACAACTTTCCCTTCAGAGGATAATGTACCGCCAATACCATTAAATGCCCATTTTTGGGTAAAGACCGTTTTACTGTTCTCAACTAAAGGAGCTGCAATATCTAGACGTGCTTTTGCCGCTACAACAGCTGATTTAATCGTTCCATCTGATTGTAATTCATCTGTATTCACTATTTTTTGACCAGCCTGCAAAGCAACATGACCACCATAAATACGACCAGTACCGATATTAGTTAATGTATCACCGGTCTTGATAACATTTTCTACTGTCCCTTTGATCAACCCTCGGTTGGTTATATTCTGCTCACCTGAAAGTACAGTTTGTTTCCCTTGAATTTCAGCAGTTTCTGTATTTTCAATGTTCTTCGCATTGACTTGGGTATGACCTTCAGAAAGCAGTCCGGCACGGTTAATCAAATTTCCTTTAGTGGTTAAACTTAATGAAGAACGTCCAACCAAATCTCGTTGACTATCAAAATCCTGAACAAGTTGGATATTTGCATGGTTAGCCTCAATATCGCCATCACCAGAAAGTGCATTAACCTGAATATTCAATTTTTCTGCAGCCTGAATTGAACCTTGACTATTTTTTATTGAGGCCCCTTTACCCTGAATACGAATATCCCCTGTAGAGAATAATTCACCTTGCGTGTTGTCTAATTGATTAACAATATTCACTACCTGAGAAGAAACCGAATAAACACCACCTTGTTTATTGTCCAATTGCTGAGCATTCACCTCAACCTGACCCGCAAGAATACCCTGTGTTGGTACCGATTGCACATTCCCTTTAGTATTTTGGTTATTTAGATTAGTGGTATTAATCGTTAAACCACCTTGAGCTTGCATGAGTGAACCTGTATTGCCTACTTTTTGATTATTAATGTCCCTTGCAATATTTAACGTTGAAGAACCATCAGCAACAATCATTCCGGCTCGGTTATCCACGGATAATGCGGTTAAATTTAAATCTTTACCACTAAGCAAACGCCCTTCTCGATTATTTAAGAATTGATTATGCTGTGTAAGACTCATCTTTCCACCAGAAAGTATTAAGCCTTTTTCATTATTTAACCCTTGTTCTAGGTTTAATGAGAAATCACGCGCACCTTGGCTTGCCCATCGACCATGTTGGTTTTCTACTCTTTGCGCGGTTGCATTAATCCAATCCGCTTTTAAATTAGCGTGTTGTGTTAAAAGTTGAGAAGGTGTATGTAAATTGATCTCATTTTTTGCAACGAGCGTCGCTTGATTTGCGTTAATTTCACCTTGATGAGCCACAATATGAACATCCTGGCCACTTGTTTGGCTCTCACTTACATCTACTTTTTGAGCTTGAATATCGACCTTACCAGAGGCAATATTTTTCCCTTTTGCAACAGTTGTTTTTACTGTTTTTATTTCAAGTTTTTTAGTCTCACCAACCTCATCAACTTCGCGGACTTTACCATTTTCCTCAACACCCGCAGCTAATACAGAAGATTTGCCCGCTTCGACCGAATCCGCTTGATAACGAATATGTCCACCAGAAATAGTCGAGCCCATCTGAGTAATTTTATTTTTAGCATCAACTAGAACATCACCTCGTGCTGTTTCAACTTTACCCTTTTGAATAAAATCAGACTTGGTTTTGATTTGGACATCTTGTTTACCGCTAATCACCCCTTCATTAACAATACGGCCTTGACTATCAATCTTCACATCACCCGCCGATGCACCAATGTGCCCCGCATTACGCACACCAAGACCTTGGCCGTTATCCACTAGATGGATTTTCTCTGAATACATCCCACCCAATTGGCTCACATCCACACTGTAGCTTTGGTTTTCACCTTGGGTATCAGAAGTGCGGTCAGTGTTGTCGGTGTTTTTATCCCCCACGTACACAACCGAATCATTAGTGCGGTCAACATTGTTTTTACCAGTAGTAACTTTAATGCCTTTTTTCGACCAAACCCCACCTTTGATTTCGGCTTTCTCAGCGATAATATCAGTGTAATCAGATTGACTGTTATCCATCCCTTTTTGGCCAACAGTCACCTTACCGCCTTTTACGCGATAGCCTTTCAACTCACCATTTTCTACATCAGCTTTACCGGTGGTGAGTGTTGTGCGCCCAGCATTAATCACACCACAACCATCACATTGGATACCGCTTGGGTTGGCAATCACCACATCTGCTTTTTTGCCTGCGACTTCCACATAACCTTTTAAACGGCTTGGATTAGCGGAGTTCACTTCGTTAAGAATGACTTTCGCTTCACCACGAGCAAGATTCGGGTTACCTTGCACCCAACCCGCCATTTGCGTTTGGGCTGCTTTACGGGCGTTGTTTAACACAGCGCCTTTTTCTGCCACATCAAATTGTGAATATTGGTTACGTGATACCCCACCAGCACTTGGTGTTTGAATATTTACTTGCGGTAACCCATTGCCGGTTTGAAGTACGGTAGGTTGTTGATTACCCGGTGCAGATTTATCAGCACGAATCGCCATATCTTCTGCATGAACAGAAGGCGATAAGAAGACAAAGCCTAATGCCAGCATGAGGCTAAAATGAATAGGATTAAGCGAAAGTGCGGTTGAAAATAACCCTGTTTTTTCTTGTTCTGAGCTCACATTTTCACTTTGCACTTTACCTTGAGATTTTGCCAACTCAGATACCACCACAAGCTGGTTTAATACACGGCTAAAAATCACTTTATAATGACGTTTATTCATTTTTTAATTTCCTTTAAAGTTTTAAATTCTGTTTGGTTTTAATCAATTTATTCATCTAAAAGCGTGAGCATTAAAAACGGTAGCTCACATTAAATCCGGTTGTCACATGACTGGTTCTAAATCCTTCCGGTTTTTTAATTGGAACACCCACGAAATAATCATAGTTAATGCCCCATAGTTTGCCGCGAAGCCCAATTGCGCCACCCATTAAGCTATCACCAATTTGAAGCTCTTCTTGGCTAGAGTGCACTTTACCTCGGTCAATCCCTAAATAAAGCTCATGTCCTTTATTGGCAATATCCCAACCCAACTCATTTCGCCATAACCAACCTTTTTCACCGGAAAGTGATAGCTCGCCATCAAATCCTCGCACGGTATAACGACCACCAATACTAAATTTATCTTGTTGTGTTAAAGGTGTACCGTTCCATTGTCCATTCCAACTGGTGTTAAAGCGGAAAGGCTGGTTGCCGATAGTGAAAGGATAGGTAAAATCAATGCCTGCAGTAAAAATCTGCATACGGGAAGTCCCTTCACCAAACTCTTCTTCCGGAGCAGGCAAAGATTTATTACCACCTGTACCACGTTTATAGTTCGCAAACAGTTGTAACACTGTTTCACCAATGTATTGGGTGTGATTAAGTCCCACTTCCCAACCAGCGGTTCGACGACGTTGCACTTCAATTTCAGTGTCATTGATGTAGTTATGTGATTTTTTCGTCCATAACGCGGCATTCACATAGGTTTTATGAAGACTTCCACGAGATAATAAGCGACTTAAATTAGCTTTCATTTGTTGGCTTTCACCTGAATAGGTGTAAGACTCAAACGCACCCGCCACTGTTTGATGATAAGAATATTTTGAACCGGAAAGGGTCAAGAGATAGTTCTTCCAGGGAATAGAATAATAGAGACTGACATTTTTACTGCCATAATCGCCTTCCGCATCATCGCTATCACGTTTAAAGCTACGTGTACCACTGATATAGAACATATCATTAAGTGTTAGCACGTTATCCCAAGAAAACGTAGCTGAACCTTGTAAACGACCCGTAGCTTTACTGCCTGAGTCATCTAGTCCCAAGGTTAAATGGAAAGGTAAGCTTTGCTTATAAGCAATCACCACGTCTGTTTCACCTACCGCATCTGTTGGCACAAGCTCCATATTCGCATCAGCACTCGGTACACGTTTTAAGTTTTCTAAACCCTGTTCAATATTACGAATATTTAGTATATCCCCTTCTGCCATCGGCATGGCAAACCATAAGGTACCACGGGTGGCAAACGGAATCGCACTTTGGTCTTGTAATTGAATACGACCTACTTTACCCGGAATCACGGTAAGTACGAGCATACCTGAACGTAAATCCTGTGGCTCCACTACCACACGTGTAGTGACATAACCAAAATCAATTAAACGATTTTGAATACGGCGAAGTAATACGTTAATCCCCTCTGAGCCAATACAAGCAGGCAGCGCAAAATCACGCTCAGCATAAACTGACTTTAATGCCCAAGAGAATTGGCTTGGTTGGATTAATTTAAGGGAAGAGGCTGATGAATTTTCTTCTTCAGCTTGATAATCGGTCAGCACCAGTTGATTGATAGGAAAACATTGTGCTTCATTTTGTGGAAAGCCAAGTGAGGCTTCTTTTTCACCCTCCAAGCGTACATTCGCGGATTGCGTTTGCTGCGCTAAAATAGCGGCATCTTGTTCCGCTTGTTGTTTTTGTTGCTGGGCATCGATTTGTTTTTCTACATTTGTATTTGGTGAGCTAGGTGCTGCCAAAGCGAAAGAGGAAATAAATAATAAACTAGAAAGAAAAGCGCGTGATAAGTTCTTCATTATACTGCAGAGATTAAGTTGTTGATAAATTTCCAATATGATATCAAAAACCGCTCTAAAATTCTATAAGCTTATATTTTTAATAAAAAAAGCGAAGTCAGCTTTGAGTGGTTTTAAAACTCTTTTAAAATTGACCGCACTTTAATCCAACAATTTCTTTTGTATAAGAGCTATTAGAATGGAAGTATTGAATCATTTTTTGATATAAAAACTTTGTCACACTCTTTGTTTAGATATAAATAATCATATATGTTTTTTTCTATCCAATTCTTATCTAAAGAATAAATTGCGTCTTTTTTAAAAGCCTCTTTAGGAAAGATAAGCGCTATTTTTCCAGCCTTATAACCAGATATAGATAACAATCCAAGCGGTCTGTCAACATCCTCTGTTTCAAAGATAATAAAGTCCACGACTCGATCTGTGTAATAATTCTCACCCTTATTCTGGATAAAAACTCTAAATATATCCCCAGACCATAACAATTCATCTTCATATTCTTCTAATAAATAAAACATTGTCACACCTTAATTATCTCATTCTTGCATCATCAGTAAGTCATTAATATTTATTATTACCTAAAGAATATATTAATAAAAATAAAACAAATAGAGAAAGCCATATCTTTAAACTAAAGAATAAATGCTCTTTACTTACAAAAAAATCAATCTGATCAACATTACCTGTAATAAACCATGCATTTATATAAAAAATAAGTTGCAGAATGATAGTCATCAAAAAAGATCTTTTTAAAATAAGTAATAAATATCTCATACCTACTTCTCTTTTTCTTTTAATTTATCATGTTAAATACAGTCCATAACTTTCAAACTTATGACCTCTCGTTCCTCATTTGTCTTATCAGGAAGATTTTTATATTTCTCATAACATTATTCAAAAATTTTTTGTTCCTCATATGGCCTTTCAGGTATCACATCCCCATTCCAGAACCGAACAAAATAACTATTAGAAGAAACACATGCAGTCAAAATACTACAAAGTAAAAAGAGACTGAGATTGATCTTGTTCATTTTTATCTCCAAAATATTTTTTCATTTCAACTACTCTAATCTCGCTTAAAAAAGAGAAGATATATCGGCAAAGCAACCACCTGAAATTTTAGAGACATAAGTAAAGCTTCTTTCATAAGAACTGCATATTGCAAATTATTCCTTCCCATATCTAACTGAACTATCACCATAAACAAGAAAAAAATGAATGTAACAGCTATAAAAAATTTTAATATTTTTAAAATCATTATTTATTTAGATGGTAAGTATAGATTCCACCTTTCTCCTTTCCTCTAAAGAATATTCCTTTTATATATTAAATATATCATACAAACTTAAAATTAAAAAACCTGAAATCATATATTCTAAAAAGTTAAGATTAATTTTTATAAAATTATCTATAAGATAAGAAAAGCTATCGTGTTTTAAAACACTATAAATAATACCAATCTCACTGATAATTAAAATAATAAAAAGGTTTCTAATTAACCTTTTAAAACATTTATTTTTCTTCTTTATCATTTTCTAAGCCTATCACTAAAAAATAGTTTTACTAAATTTAATGCTTTTTCCTGATAGAAATCCCTCCAATCATCCCATTCTTCAGGTCTTCCTACCATCTCCCACTCATCAAGAGCTAAGGCATTTAATATTTCCATATTAAGCCAACTATCTAAATGACCATAATCTTTCTCCATTTTATGGACAAACTCGTTATAGAGAAAAATATGACTTGTAATATCTAATTCATTATCTTTCATAGGTAAAATTAATAAAATCAACTCCATTAAAACAAAAAACTTAGTACATTTATAATACTTTTTATTTTTTTCTTTTATAATATTTTATTGAAAAATCAAGAAAACTAAGAGGTAAATACATAACTAATGTTGGGGTCAATGCATCTTTAAATGCATCTGAATTCCAATACACTTCATTAAACTTAAAATATATAAATAGAGAGAAAATTATATCTCTAGAGATAAACAATAAATATAAAAGAGAAAACAACACTAAGTTGCTAAACCATGAGTTTTTTCTAATCTTATTAAGCATGTTTTCCTCGAGAAATTCAAATTATTGTTTTAAGCTGTGTAAATAAAAAATTCAAGAATAAATATAAAAAACAGGTACACTCGACCTTGCTATCTAATCCCAAATTCCTTTTTTCTTAAGCATTTGATTAATTACAGGTTCGATTTTTCCCTTTCCTCTTCAGTATTTTCCGGTAAATATTTTGTTTCTTCACAACAAATATCCTGTATGTTTTTTTCTTTATCAGATAATTTCGTTGGAATGTTACCATTCCACCATCTGACAAGATAATCATCTTGATCTATACTACAACTAGATAAAGTAAGAATATTTATAATGATTAATATGGCTTTTTTCATTTTAGTGCTCATTTCATTCATTAAAATTTAACTTCAATTAGTGAAAATAGATTTTACAACATCCTATTTAATCACCAATAGAACCTCTTCACAATCATACCAAAAATTGTTCATTCTTAAACCAATTGAACAAGCCATTTGAACTAACTAATTTTCCAAACAGTCAAAGCAATCGTAAAAGGAATACTTTTACACGCCGGATTGCATAAGTGCTGAGGCAAGCAATCCCGACAAAAATAGAGGAGTAGATTTATGAAATCTAAATTAATGAAAGGGTTAGTGATTGTTGCATTAGCAGGAAGCTTAACCGCTTGTGAAATGGACAGACAACAACGTCATACTGCAACAGGTGCAGCAATCGGTGGTGTAGCCGGTGGTTTATTGGGTGGTGATATTGCCACAACACTCGGCGGCGCAGCATTAGGTGGTGTAATCGGTAGCCAAGTGAATAAAGGCGGAGACTACGATGACAGAGAATATCGCCATCATAAAAAACATAAAAGACATCACCACCACAGAAAACACCGTGATTGGGATGACGACTGGGATGATTAATTTAAAATACAGATAAAAATGACCGCACTTTTGAGATACAAATCAAAGTGCGGTCGTTTTTTAGGGATTATTTATGAATTAATAAGGATTACCACCAGCCAAGGAGTTTCATCCATAATCCACCCACACCAAACCAAATCACTAATGAGAGGATGGAAACAATAAAGCTCACGCCCCACCATTGACCGGTTGAGTTATAACCTGAACCGTATAGTGCTGGACCAGGACCACCTGCATATTGCGTTAAGCTCATGGATAATGTTGAAGTGTAACCTAAACCAATTGCAGCAATGATTGGTGGTGTACCCACTGCGATAGCCGCTGCCACGAAAGCGAGATACATTGCGGAAATATGCGCCATGGCTGAAGCAAAGAAATAGCGGGTATAGAAATACACCAACACTAAAATAGTAAAGGCAACTGGCCAGCTGAAACCGCCTACAGATGAGGAAATGTGGGTGGAAATCCAAGTGATTGCACCGTATTTGTTAAGTGCATTTGCCATCATCACCAATACCGCAAACCAGAACATCGTATCCCATGCAGTGGTTTCTGCCACGATATTTTTCCAGCTCATAATATTGGTTAATAATAAAATAACTAAACCGATAAACGCTGAAATTGTTGCAGGAATATGGAAGACTAAATCACCCACCGTCCAGAGGAATAAAAGAAGGATAAAGTCTAGGGCAAGAATCCATTCCGCTTTGCTCATTGGGCCCATGCTTTTTAATTCTTCACGTGCCATTTCTGCCATTTTAGGCGTATCTTTTAATTCTGGCGGATAAATTAAATACACGAAATAAGGCAAGACGATTAAGCTCACAATACCTGGTACGATCGCCCCTAAGAACCATGTCATCCAAGTGATTTCTACACCTTGGCTTTTCGCAAGTTCTGCAATTAACGGGTTACCCGCCATCGCAGTTAAGAACATAGTACAAATAATGGTATCGATTTGAGAGACAACAATCGCTAAGAATGCACCAGCACGACGAGCGGTTGGACCAGGTTTAGACTCATACGCATCAGCAATAGATTGCATAATTGGGTACATAATACCGCCCCCACGCGCAGAAGCCGAAGGAATCCCCGGACCGATAACAACATCAGCTAACGCCATACCATAAGCCACGCCCATCATTTTTTTACCAAAACGACCAACGAAGTACAGCGCGATACGTTTACCTAAACCGGTTTTAATCACCGCGCGAGATAAAAACATGGCAATAGCAATCAACCAAATTGTGCCATTAGCAAATCCGGATAACATACCAACATCACCTTGTTTTGGCGAAATTGGTGTAAGTCCAGTTAATCCACTGATCACCAATGCCACCAAGGTTGCAGCACCCATAGGCATGGCTTTCGCGATAATAGCTACAATGGTTGCCACAAACAGTGCTAGCATTCCCCAGGCTTTAGCGGATAAACCTTCTGGTGTCGGGATTAACCAAATCCCTAAACCAATGATGACGGCTATCAGCAGCCCCTGCCATTTAAAGCCAAGTTTGACTTCTACTGCTGGAATTTTACTTTCCATAGGATAACTCCTAGATAAATGAACAAAAAATAATTCATCACGGATAACGACCGTGACGCAATCGATTAAATAAGCGGTTATAAAGATACCACTTATTTAGTACGAGTAAAGATTTAAGCGATGTTTTTAATAAAATTTGATGAAAACTTGATGCAGATTAAAAAACAACTTTAAGAATGAAGAAATTGATTCACACGCTTAAGCACGGCTTTTCTCACGTTATCCTTTTCAAAAAGAATTTCATGTTTTGCTTGAGGTACAAGCATGGATTCTGCATGCGGAAAAAGTGCGGTCAATTTTTCAAGATTTTTGTTATCTACAATCTTTTCCTTTTCCGCTTGTAAGATAAGCACAGGTGTTTCTATTCTTGGGATGATTTTAGGAAGCGCTTTGATTGCATTTAAACACAAATGTACCCAACGGAAAGTCGGGCCGCCTAAGTGAATATCAGCGCGTTTTCGATTAACTCGGTTCATCCATTTCATTCGCGTTTTAGAATGGCTAAGTTCATTAAGGTTTAAATCTGCCGGTTTGTAATGTCCTTTGCCAAAAACATAACGATGACCTTGACCAAATGCCATCATCGTTGCAATGATGACTTCATCTCGTAACGGATGTTTCATGGGAACGCCAAAGAAAGGCGAAGAAAGCACAGCCTTTTTAATATGATGATCATAATTGGCCAGATAATAGGTGGAAATCAAAGCGCCGAGAGAATGTGCGAGAATATATTGCGCTTGATAAGCATAAAGTGCGGTCGCTTTTTCAATGATTTTTGCCATATCATCGGTATAAAAACGAAACTCATCTAAATGCCCTTTTTGAGGAATAATACGCTGTGAATAGCCTTGTCCTCGATGATCAAAAAGCAAAACATCATAACCTTGTTGGTAAAAATCATAAGCCAATTCAGTCCATTTCAGCATATTTTCTGCTCGACCATTCACCAAAATCATCAATTTTCTGACCTCGCTTTCAGGCTGAACAAAATGACGATAAGCTAATTTGATATTTCGTTCACCAGAAAGATATTGCGTCGGAAATTGCTCAAAAAAAGGCAATAACTCTGCAAGAGCAAATTGATGAAAATGAGGTTCTCTGATCATAATTTTCTAATGAAAAGGGCGTAGTAAATACGCCCTTTGTAGTGAAAGTAAAACTTATGCCACCAATTGTTTTAAGATACGGCGAACTGGCTCTGCAGCCCCCCATAATAATTGGTCACCTACAGTGAATGCCGCTAAGTATTCCGGACCCATTGCCAATTTACGTAAACGACCAACTGGTACGCTTAATGTACCTGTTACTTTAGCTGGGGTTAATTCACGTAATGTGGTTTCTTTGTCATTTGGAATCACTTTCACCCATTCATTGTGAGATGCTAAAATTTGTTCAATTTCTTCTAATGGTAAGTCTTTTTTCAATTTGATAGTGAATGCTTGGCTGTGGCAACGTAATGCACCGATACGTACGCATAAACCATCAACAGGAATTGGATTGTCGCTTAAACCTAAGATTTTGTTGGTTTCTGCATAGCCTTTCCATTCTTCTTTAGTTTGTCCTGTTTCTGGGAGAAGTTTGTCAATCCAAGGGATTAAGCTACCACCTAATGCCGCACCAAAGTTATCCGTTGGGAAGCTATCAGAACGCATTTCTGCTGTCACTTTACGTTCAATATCTAAAATTGACGAAGCAGGGTCTTTTAATTCACTTGAAACCGCTTGTTCTAATAAACCCATTTGTGAAAGCAATTCACGCATATTTTTTGCGCCTGCACCTGAAGCCGCTTGATAAGTTGCGACAGATACCCATTCCACTAAATCTTTTTCAAATAAACCACCGATAGCCATCAACATTAAGCTCACGGTACAGTTACCACCTACGAAAGTTTTAATACTTTTTTTCAAGCCTTCAGAAATCACGTGTTGGTTTACCGGATCAAGCACGATAATCGCATCATCTTTCATACGTAGTGCAGAAGCAGCATCAACCCAATAACCGTCCCAACCTGTTGCTTTTAATTTTGGATAGACTTCATTGGTATAATCGCCACCTTGGCAGGTCACGATAATGTCTAATTTTTTAAGTTCTTCAATGTCGAATGCATTTTTAAGCTCACCTGCCTCTTTTCCTGCAAATACAGGGGCTTTTTGACCTGCTTGAGAAGTGGTGAAGAAAACTGGATTAATATTGGCAAAATCTTGCTCTTGCACCATACGATCCATTAATACGGAACCGACCATTCCGCGCCAACCGATAAAACCGACGTTTTTCATGAGTTTTTCCTTATTTTATGTTGTGTTGAATGGGTCTATTAATTACAGGCTTTATGCTACAAAATCAAGTTTTTTTAAAAAAAATGAGACTTTGTTTAATTTTTCTCAATAAAAAATCCCCTTTCGGGGATTTATTGATTATTTATCTGCTTTTTTCGTGGTTTTCTTTACCGTTTTTTTCGGCTCAGATTCACCTTCAGATTTGACCGCACTTTTCTTTGCTGTGGTAGACTTTGTTGTCTTCTCTTTTGTCGTTGCGGATTTAGTTGCTTTTTTCTTTGGCTTTTCAGCTAAATTTGCCGCTTTCCATTCCTCAAATTTTTCAAGTAATACTTTACCCATTGGGCTTGGATCGCCTGTAAATAAGGTTTGTAAACCATTATTTTCAATGATATGACGGCGAAGTTCTAAACGTTCTTGATGGTTTTCTGCTAAACGAATAGCACGTTCAACATATTCATCTACCGTATTTGCAATTAACCATTCCGGTAAACCTAAACGCTTAAATAACCCTTCATCAATATGTTCGTGAACTTCTGCACCCGTTTTACATACCCCCACTAAACCTAATGTCACCATATCAATAATGCCATTCGTATTCCCGAATGGGAATGGATTCACCATCATATCGCAGTTATGCAAAATACGAAGATATTGATCATAAGGTGCATGTGGATGAGCTGTCACATCATTGCCTAAATAAGATTTAATAAAACGCTCAACGTAAGGATGTGTCACACCACTGGATTGACCTAAAGCAAAGTGGAAATGAACCTTAACATTCGCACGATCACGAATAGCCTTTAATGCTGCTAAGAAATAGGGGTTAAGCTTCATTGTGGTAGAAGCAATACCAATATTCACGACTTCAGGATTTTCACGTAAACGATATTCTACGTGTTGTGGCGCAAGCGCTGAAGGCACATAAGGCAGAGCATCTTTTGGTAAACGCAATAATTGCTCACTGAAACATTTTTCAGAACCAACATAATCATCTTCCACTATTACATATTCAATAAAATCAGAATGGGTTGTAGCTGGATGGCCTAAAGCAATCACTTGAACTGGTGCAAGACGCGTGTTACTTGCAAAAATGGTGGTTAAATCCATACCAATACTTGGCATATAAAGAACCGCAGCACCATTTTTTTCGCAAATATCTTTTAATCCATTCAATTTATCAAAAATATTATCACCTTTTAATAAATGGAATTCATCAAACACCGCTTGTCCCGCTTCGTCTACAGCTTCATTACCTACACCAATTAAATGAAAATGCTCACGCGCAGCAATCATTGAAGTGGAATGCGTACGGTAAATTGAATGAGATGAATGGAAATGCTCCAATAATACAACCATGACAGGTTTGCCATTACGTTCACCTAATTTAGTGACATTGCGATCAGTCCACCCACCTTGTAATAGGTGACGACGAATAACTTGGTTTAATGCTTTTTTCACCCAGTGTTTATTTTCAGCAATATCGTAGCTGCAATGCATATACACATCATGTGAAATTGCACTTGGTACATTATTTAAGTTTTCAATCGTTGCTAATTTTTCAGGGAACCATTGTAAAATGGTACTACGTTTAGAAAAAGCTTGATCTGTCGCGATAAAACGAGGTGATTGCAAGGCAAAACAAAGGGATGCACATAATTCAGGGCCTAAATTCCATAAAGCATCGAGATTGATATTTATATTCGATTCTGGCAAATACAAAATATAAAATTTAATTAATGATGATCTAGAATTATCCAAGTGGAAATCGGATAAATTAGCCTTATCTGGATTACGGTTATAGGTTTGCAATACATGATCGGCATTTACAAATGGCGATGATGCAAAAATCATGTTAATCCAACGTTGTAAGGTTAAGAAACGTTGTGCACCACCTTCAGAAATATCTAATTGAGGATCAGAAAATAACTCACTTATCGCTACCGCTACACGGGTACAAAAATGCTTGATCTTCTCTTGTACTAATTCATCATTTAATTGATTAGGATAATCAATTTCAATACCTTCTACACCGCCAAAATTACTATCTATTTTGCTTAAAATATCGAGCAATTCCACGCAAGCTGCTTCATAATTTTTTGCCGCTACTTCTTGTTCAAAACGGATAACACTTGGTTGTTTTTGTGTTTCTGCCATTTCTAAATTCCTTTGATAAAAAATAAATAAAATGAATAATTAACAGGTTCCCCACAGATCATATTCATCTGAATGGGTAATGGTTACTTTAATAAACTCGCCTACTTTCACAGGCGCACCACTTAGATTTTCAATATAAACTAAGCCATCAACTTCTGGCGCATCAGCTTTAGTACGGCCAATGATACCTTCGTCATCAATTTCATCCACAATTACATCAAGCGTTTGGCCAATTTTTTGTTTTAATCGTTCAACCGAAATTTCTTGTTGTAACTGCATAAAGCGGTGGAAACGTTCTTCTTTTACATCTTCAGGCACTTGGTCGGCCATTTCAGTTGCAGGTGCTCCCTCTACCAGGCTAAATTTGAAACAGCCCACGCGATCAAGTTGTGCTTCTTTTAAGAAATCCAATAACATTTGGAAGTCTTCTTCTGTTTCACCCGGGAAACCTACAATGAAAGTTGAACGCAAGGTTAAATCCGGACAAATCTCACGCCATTGCTTGATACGCTCTAAAGTGCGGTCAATTTTTCCTGGTCTTTTCATCGCTTTTAAAATTTTTGGACTCGCATGTTGCAATGGAATATCCAAATAAGGCAACAATAGACCTTCCGCCATTAATGGAATTAAATCATCCACGTGAGGATAAGGATAAACGTAGTGTAAACGTACCCAAATGCCTAATTTACCAAGTTGTTTACACAAGGTCATTAAGTCATTCTTAATTGGCATACCATTCCAAAAGGCGGTTTTCACGCCACCTTCTTTGCGTTGTGTATCCATCGCATAAGCAGAAGTATCTTGTGAAACAACCAATAACTCTTTCACTCCCGCATCAGCAAGACGTTTTGCTTCATCCAATACTTGCGTGATAGAACGGCTTTCTAAATCCCCACGTAATGAAGGGATTATACAGAATGTACAACGATGATCACAGCCTTCTGAGATTTTCAAATAAGCATAGTGTTTTGGTGTTAATTTCACCCCTTGTTTTGGTACAAGGCTGGTGTAAGGATTATGCTCTGGTTTTGGTACGTATTTATGTACTTGTGCCATTACTGTTTCATAACTATGCGGACCGCTCACTTCCAATACTTTCGGGTGAACTTGGCGAATTTGATCTTCTTTCGCCCCCAAGCAGCCAGTCACAATCACGCGTCCATTTTCTTCCAACGCCTCTCCAATAGCTTCTAGAGATTCCTGCACGGCGCTATCAATAAAACCGCAAGTATTCACAATAACCAAGTCCACATTTTCATAACTTGGCACAATGTTATACCCGTCAGTACGTAATTCGGTCAGAATACGTTCGGAATCCACTAAATTTTTAGGACAACCTAAACTTACAAAGCCAATATTCGGCGTTGATTTTTGCATAAATTTATTCTCAGCTATCATCATCTTTCAAGACTTTAGATTTTACTCAATTTCAAGCAGAAAGGCGATAAATTAAAGGTAAATTGATTGTAAATTTGCCCATTAAAGTCCTTTTTTCAGGTAGAATAACGCCCGTTTTCTTATTTACTCATATTCATTATAAACATGGAAAATTCTTCTCTTTTTTCGACCGCTCTTGAACAGACGGCTTATTTACTTATTCTAGGGAAAATGCTACTCGCACTTGTACTTGGCGGGATTATTGGCTTAGAACGTGAACTTAAACACAAACCGGTTGGGGTCAAAACCTGCGCCATTATTGCGGTGACAACTTGTGTACTGACGATTGTATCCATTCAAGCTGCAGAACATTATGCGCAAGTTTCAGATAATATCCGAACAGA
Source organism: Haemophilus sp. CCUG 60358 (assembly GCF_001679485.1). Lineage (GTDB taxonomy): Bacteria > Pseudomonadota > Gammaproteobacteria > Enterobacterales > Pasteurellaceae > Haemophilus_D. The sequence goes on along the minus strand of NZ_LZOZ01000015.1, from coordinate 113,491 downwards.
CCCTATGCGGCTTGCCGCACAAGTAATCAGCGGCATCGGTTTCTTAGGTGCTGGGGTTATTTTGCACAAGAAAAATGATGCGATTTCAGGCTTAACCACAGCTGCCATTATTTGGGCAGCAGCAGCTATCGGTGTGGCAACAGGTGCAGGCTTTATTTTTGATGCGATTATTGCCACTTTAATGATTTTAATCGCCATCCGTATCAGCCCGATTGTGCAACGTTATGTTCGTCGTAAAACCTATAAAAAACGTACTCGCTTAGCTATTCAACTAAGTTCTGCGAACGGCATCAGTAAAGTGACAGATTTATTATTGAAACATGACTATCGCATTGAAAATATCTCGGTAAAAGACCAAGCGAGTGGCGAGGTTCGCTTGCAAGTACGATGCTACAATATTGATAATGAAATGCTAAAAGATGTCTATACGCTATTAAAAACAGAAGATGAAGTACTGAGTGTGGATGTAGAAAATTAAAATCAGCTTAAAATAACACATTACTTCTATCGTAAAACCTATACTTGCTAGACAAAAAGTTAAACACTTAAACTGGATAACGTCATGAATTTACAAGATAATTTCGAGCAGCATACGCCGATGATGCAGCAATATCTCAAGTTAAAAGCAGAAAATCCTGATATTTTGTTATTTTATCGAATGGGGGATTTTTATGAGCTTTTTTATGATGATGCAAAAAAAGCGGCAGCGTTGTTAGATATTTCTTTAACGAAACGTGGGCAATCAGCAGGTAATCCCATTCCCATGGCGGGTGTGCCTTATCATGCGGTAGAAGGTTATTTAGCAAAATTAGTGCAATTAGGTGAACCTGTAGCCATTTGTGAGCAAGTGGGTGATCCCGCTACATCAAAAGGGCCTGTTGAACGCAAAATTGTACGAATTATGACGCCAGGTACAGTAAGTGATGAAGCGCTTTTACCAGAACGCCAAGATAACTTAATTGTGGCGGTTTATCAGGAAAAAGAAAAATTTGGTCTAGCCACATTAGACATGACATCTGGACGTTTCCAACTTTGTGAACCTCATTCAAAAGAAGCCTTGCAAGCCGAATTACAACGTATTAATCCCGTAGAATTACTTTATTGTGAAGATTTTGCCGAAATGGCCATTATCGAACATTATAAAGGCCTACGCCGTCGCCCAATTTGGGAATTTGAACTTAGTACGGCTATTTCAGAACTTAATCGTCAATTTGGTACGAAAGATTTACGTGCATTTGGTGTGGAAAAATCACCTCTTGGCTTGGCAGCAGCAGGCTGTTTATTGCAATATGCAAAAGAAACTCAACGTGCTTCTCTGCCACACATTCAAAGCATTAGTGTTATTCAAAATAACGATAATATTCAATTAGATGCAGCAACACGCCGAAATTTAGAACTCACTCAAAATCTTGCAGGTGGCACAGAAAATACACTTGCTTCGGTATTAGATAAATGTGTTACCCCAATGGGTAGCCGTTTGTTAAAACGTTGGATTCATCAACCTATCCGTCAAACAGACATTCTATTAAAACGCCAAAAAACTATTGGTGAAATTATTGAGCAAGATTTGTATCACGAATTGCAGCCTTATTTGCAACAAGTGGGGGATATGGAACGTATTCTTGCTCGTGTAGCATTGCGTTCTGCTCGTCCTCGAGATCTCACGCGTTTACGTACTGCATTAGAACAAATTGAACCGATAAAATCGCTGATTCATACAAAAATATCGTCAAATTTGACCGCACTTTCCGCACAAATTGATGATTTTTCCGCGCAAATCGACCTACTTCAAAAAGCAATTATTGAAACTCCTCCGTTATTAATTCGCGATGGTGGCGTTATTGCTGAAGGCTATAATGCAGAATTAGATGAATGGCGAACCCTTTCCGCTGGCGCAACGCAATATTTAGAAAATTTAGAACAACGTGAACGAGAAAGCACAGGTATTGATACCTTAAAAATTGGTTTTAATGCGGTGCATGGTTATTACATTCAAATTAGCCAAGGGCAAGCTCATAAAGCACCGATTCATTATGTTCGCCGTCAAACATTAAAAAATGCCGAGCGCTATATTATTCCTGAATTAAAAGAATATGAAGACAAGGTTTTAAAATCAAAAGGAGCGGCGCTTGCTTTAGAAAAGCAACTTTATGATGAATTGTTTGATTTATTATTGCCACATTTAGGTAAATTGCAGTTAGCGAGCTTGGTATTATCTGAATTGGATGTGTTAGTTAATCTCGCAGAACGAGCAGAAACCTTAAATTATGTTGCACCACAATTTAGTGATGAAATTGGCGTAAAAATTGAAAATGGTCGCCATCCTGTAGTGGAACAAGTCTTAAAAGACCCCTTTATTGCTAACCCTGTGAATATCAATCAGCAACGTCATTTGCTGATTATTACTGGCCCAAATATGGGTGGTAAAAGTACCTATATGCGTCAAACGGCTTTAATTACGTTAATGGCGTATATAGGCAGTTTTGTGCCAGCTGATAGTGCGGTTATTGGGCAAATTGATCGTATTTTTACTCGAATTGGTGCTTCTGACGATTTGGCATCCGGTCGTTCTACATTTATGGTAGAAATGACCGAAATGGCGAATATTCTTCATCAAGCCACTTCACAAAGTTTGGTTCTGATTGATGAAATTGGACGAGGTACGTCTACTTATGATGGGCTTTCTTTAGCTTGGGCTTGTGCCGAATGGTTAGCGAAGAAAACCCGTTCACTTACATTATTTGCGACCCATTATTTTGAACTCACCGCACTGCCAGAACAAATTGAAGGTATTGCTAATATTCATTTAGATGCATTAGAACATAACAATACCATCGCCTTTATGCACGCTGTTCAAGACGGTGCGGCAAGTAAAAGCTATGGTCTTGCTGTTGCAGCGCTGGCAGGTGTGCCCCAATCTGTCATTAAACTGGCGAAGCAAAAATTACATCAATTAGAAAAATTGTCAGCACAAAATGGTGATCAACAAATTCAACATTTAAGAGCGTTAAATCAACATCAAGGTGAATTGGCTTTTGAAGCGGAGCCTGATGCTTTACGCGAAGCCATTGAGCAACTTGATCCAGATGAATTAAGTCCAAAACAAGCCTTAGCTTATCTGTATCAATTGAAGAAAATGCTGTAAGAAATAAAAAAGAGCGGTCAAAAAATTCATTGTTTTTTATGACCGCTCTTTTATTTTCACTAATTTCTTAAAATCTCATAGATTTCAGAATCTTTTCTATCGAGATAATGAATGGATTGGATTTTACGAATGGTGCGTGATTTACCACGAATTAATAAGGTTTCTGTCGTTGCCAAGTTTCCACGACGAGAAATTCCTTTGAGTAATTCACCGTGCGTAATTCCCGTTGCAGCAAAAACAAGATTATCATCACGTACTAAATCTTCTAATTTTAAGATTTCATTGACCTTCACACCTAAGGCTTCACAACGTTGAACTTCTTCAGCGGCAATTTTACGGTTTTCTTCTGTATCGCCTTTCACTTCATTACGTGGAATAAGGCGAGCTTGCATATCTCCACCTAATGCACGAATTGCAGCGGCAGCTGCCACACCTTCAGGTGCACCGCCAATGCCATAAACCATATCCACTTCAGCATCCGGTAAACAACATAAAACCGAAGCGGCAACATCACCATCTGGAATAGCCATCACGCGAATACCTAGATTATGCATTTGCTTAATCACTTCATCATGACGTGGTTTAGCGAGTACCATCACCGTTAAATCCGATAAGGATTTACCTAAACGAGAAGCTACACGGCGAAGATTTTGCTCAATCGGTAAACTTAAATCAATCATGCCTTTCACTTCAGGACCAACGACCAATTTTTCCATATACATATCAGGTGCTTTTAAAAAAGTACGTTTACCACCAGCAGCCAATACTGAAATAGCATTTGATTGGCCCATTGCGGTCATTCTTGTGCCATCAATCGGATCAACCGCAATAGAAACGAGTTCACCATTACCTGACCCGACTTTTTCGCCAATATAAAGCATTGGGGCTTCATCAATTTCCCCTTCACCAATTACAATTTCACCGTCCATATGGATTAAATTCAGCATATAACGCATGGCTTTGACTGCCGCCTCATCTGCCGCATTTTTATTACCACGTCCAAGCCAAGTATAAGCCGCTAATGCAGCTGCTTCGGTTACTCTTGAAAATTCAATAGCTAGTGCACGATTCATTTTTCTCTCCCAATGCAAAAAGTCTTGCTATTTTATCACTAAGCAAACGTTTGCATAATAATTTTTGACAAGAGGCTTTTAAAAATAGGATTAAGTGGGTAGAATAAAGCCGTTTCGGACTTATTTTAAAAAGGAAATCACTATGTCTTTAGAAATTTTAGATCAGCTTGAAGAAAAAATTAGACAAGCAGTAGAAACTATTCAATTACTTCAACTTGAAGTGGAAGAATTAAAAGAACAAAAAAATCAATCTCAACAAGCGGTAGAAGCATTGCAGCATGAAAATGAGCAACTTAGAAATGAACACCGCAACTGGCAAGAACACATTCGTTCATTGTTGGGTAAATTCGACAACGTATAATGACTATAAAGGCTTAGAAAATCTAAGCCTTTTTTCTTATTAGGAAACAATATGAATATTTGCGTGATTTCAGGCAGCACACTAGGTAGCGCTGAATATGTGGCGGAGCATTTAGAAGAGGTGTTAAAAAAACAAGATTTTTCTACCGCACTTTTCCACGGACCAGAACTTGATGATGTGATTGATGAAAATATTTGGTTGATTGTCACTTCAACACATGGCGCAGGTGAATTGCCTGATAATTTGAAACCACTCTTTGAACAAATTGCGGCATCAGATAAAGATTTCTCTTCCCTCCGCTTTGCCGTTGTAGGCTTAGGCAATTCAGATTACGATACATTCTGTCATGCCGTGAATAAAGTCGAAACACAATTAAGTGAAAAAAGTGCGGTCAAAATTTGCGAGAGTTTAAAAATCGATGTCTTGCATGTTGATGATCAAGAACAATTTGCGGAAGATTGGCTACCACAATTTATTCATGCACTTTAGTCATAATAAAGCGATAATTTGAGTTATCGCTTTTTCTTTATCTATTATCTAAAAAAATCACCTGTGGATAACTTTAAAAAAACCTGTCAAAAACTTGTTCTTTTCCACTGAGTAAATATGATGATTGTTTTAACTGTGGATAAAATTAAAGGTTATCCACAAGAAAAAGCCTCCAAACTGACGACATTTCAACACAGTCTAAAATGATCTAACTTCTTCATTTAAAAAAGGAAAAGGATCTTATTAACAAGGTAAAAGGATCTTAATAGTAACAATAATAAGATCTTTATATATAAATAGATCTTATCTTTATTACCTCTCGATCTTCTCTTATCACAGATTGAATTCTTGCTTTCAAGCACACGTAATTTTCAGTAGAATAGCGCCTATTTTTAGATCGAAGATCAAATTGAAGACGAAGAGAGAGATATGTTTTACACCGAAAATTATGATGTGATCGTCATTGGAGGCGGTCATGCTGGTACAGAAGCGGCATTAGCACCAGCACGTATGGGATTAAAAACCCTATTATTGACACATAATGTCGATACCCTTGGACAAATGTCATGTAACCCAGCCATTGGCGGCATTGGTAAAGGCCATTTAGTAAGAGAAATTGATGCAATGGGTGGTCTTATGGCTCACGCAGCGGATAAAGCCGGTATTCAATTTCGTACTTTAAACAGCAGTAAAGGGCCTGCTGTACGTGCAACCCGAGCTCAAGCTGACCGCGTGTTATATCGTCAAGCCGTACGCATCGCACTAGAAAATCAACCAAATTTAGATATTTTCCAACAAGAAGTAACGGATATTTTAATTGAGCAAGATCGTGTTTGTGGTGTGGAAACCAAAATGGGACTTAAATTCCGTGCTAAATCGGTGATTTTAACTGCCGGTACTTTCTTAGCGGGTAAGATCCATATTGGTTTAGAACATTATGAAGGCGGTCGCGCAGGTGATCCAGCATCTGTTACACTTTCTCATCGTTTACGTGATCTGAATTTACGTGTAGATCGTTTAAAAACCGGTACACCACCACGTATTGATGCACGCACGATCAATTTCGATATATTGGCTAAACAACATGGTGATGCCGTATTACCGGTATTCTCTTTTATGGGATCAGTGGATGATCACCCTCAACAAATTCCTTGTTATATAACACACACTAATGAACAAACTCATGAAGTGATCCGTAATAACTTAGATCGTAGTCCAATGTATACTGGTGTGATTGAAGGAATCGGTCCGCGTTATTGTCCATCTATTGAAGATAAAGTGATGCGTTTTGCGGATCGTAATTCACATCAAATTTATTTGGAACCAGAAGGCTTAACCAGTAATGAAGTGTATCCGAACGGGATCTCTACTAGTTTGCCTTTTGACGTACAAATGGGCATTGTGAATTCTATGAAAGGTTTAGAAAAAGCTCGCATCATTAAACCAGGTTATGCCATTGAATATGATTATTTTGATCCACGTGACTTAAAACCAACATTAGAAACTAAATCGATTTCGGGTTTATTCTTTGCGGGTCAAATTAACGGTACAACCGGTTACGAAGAAGCTGCAGCACAAGGCTTATTGGCTGGGATTAACGCAGGTCTTTACGTGCAAGAGAAAGAGGCATGGTATCCACGTCGCGATCAATCCTATACTGGCGTATTGGTGGATGACCTTTGTACGCTTGGTACCAAAGAACCGTATCGCGTATTCACTTCTCGTGCAGAATACCGTTTGTTATTACGTGAAGACAATGCAGACATTCGTTTAACGCCAATTGCCCATGAATTAGGTTTGATTGATGAGGCTCGCTGGGCTCGCTTCAATCAAAAAATGGAAAATATCGAACAGGAACGCCAACGCTTACGCAGCATTTGGTTGCATCCGCGTTCTGAATATTTAGAAGAAGCGAATAAAGTACTTGGTAGCCCACTTGTGCGTGAAGCCAACGGTGAAGATTTATTACGCCGTCCGGAAATAACTTACGATATTTTGACTTCTTTAACGCCATATCAACCGGCAATGGAAGACAGAGAGGCCGTAGAACAAGTGGAAATTGCCATTAAGTATCAAGGCTATATTGAGCATCAGCAAGAAGAAATTGAAAAACAAAAACGCCACGAAAATACAGCTATCCCGGCTAACTTTGATTACAGCAAAGTTTCCGGTTTATCTAATGAAGTACGTGCGAAGTTGGAACAGCATCGTCCAGTTTCAATTGGTCAAGCGAGCCGAATTTCAGGCATTACTCCTGCGGCAATTTCAATTATTCTGGTGAATTTGAAAAAACAAGGCATGCTAAAACGTGGGGAGTAAACTTCTCAGGTATTGAAAGTAAAAGTGCGGTGAATTTTCATCGCACTTTTTTATATTACAAATTAAAAAATATGTAATGAGTAGGCTAAATTATTTGCTTAAATAAAAACACTAAGGATTTTAACCACACTTTCAAGTAGAATGACGACAAACAGACAAGATAGATAGAAAAATGAAAACAAAACTCGAAAATTTACTGACTCAAGCAGAAATTCAATTAACAGATCGACAAAAAGATCAACTTATCCAGTTAGTGCAATTACTCAATAAATGGAATAAAGCCTATAACTTAACCTCTGTGCGTGATCCACAGGAAATGTTAGTGAAACATATCTTGGATAGTATTGTTGTTAGTCCTTATTTACAAGGGGATCGTTTTATTGATGTAGGAACCGGTCCAGGTTTGCCAGGCCTGCCTTTAGCCATTATTAACCCTACCAAGCAATTTGTCTTGTTAGATAGTTTAGGTAAGCGTATTAGCTTTATTCGAAATGCAGTACGTGAGTTAGGACTAACAAATGTAGAACCCGTTCTTAGCCGCGTTGAGGAATACCAACCTGAACAAAAATTTGACGGTGTATTAAGTCGTGCATTTGCTTCGTTAAAAGATATGACAGATTGGTGTCATCATTTGCCAAAGAAAGATGGATATTTTTATGCTTTGAAAGGCATTTATCACGAAGATGAAGTTCAAGAATTAGACAAAAAATTCGAAGTAAAAGACGTGATAACTTTACATGTCCCTGAGCTTGTAGGTGAACGACATTTAATCGTTTTACGATAAAACACACTTTTTTTGTGATGATTTTGTGAATATTTTTTTAAAAGTGTGATTTGTTTAACATTTTTTAGTGGTTTAAAAGTTGAAACTCTTTGTAGCACGGGTATAATTAGATGGTTTTTGTATTTTAAAAAAATAAGATAATGTCTAAGGTTTTAACACAGGCTAAAAATCGATATCAAAAGGCGATAATCATTGAGTCGGTTTGTCTTGTTGTTTTTGGGGTATTCCTTGCAATTTGGCAAGGTGAAAGTGCGGTAGATTTCAGTTTAGGATTTATCAGTGCTTTTGTACCATTTTGTGCTTTTGCTTATATTGTTTTTTTTCGCAAACAAGATTTTTCAACAAAATTAAAGGCATTTTATCTTGCTGAAGTAGTTAAGTTTCTATTCACTATTTTGTTGGTTATAACCTTTTTTAAATGGTTTGAAATTACTAATTTTTTACTGTTTTTTAGCGGTTTTATGGTGGCATTATTATTGAATAATTTGCTTCCTTTTTTGTTTAGATAAAACAGCATCCATTTTATTATTTTTTATACAGGGTATTTATTATGTCAGGACAAACCTCGATTGAGTATATCCAGCACCATTTGACTTACCTAACCACAGGGGAAGGATTTTGGACCTTTAATTTAGATACATTTTTCTTTTCTATCGTTTGCGGTTTAGTTTTTATTGGTATTTTTTATAAAGTAGCTAAAAAAACGACAACCGGTGTTCCAGGAAAATTGCAGTGTGCAGTTGAAATGGCTGTAGAATGGATAGATGGTGTCGTTCGTGAAAACTATCATGGAAAACGAGGGGTTATTGCGCCATTAGCATTAACTATCTTCGTTTGGGTGTTTATCATGAATGCAATTGACCTTGTACCTGTTGATTACATCCCTCAACTTTTTGCTTTAATTAGCGGAGATCATCATATTCCTGTACGTGCCGTGCCTACTACAGATATGAACATGACCTTCGCAATGTCTATTTCTGTATTTATTCTAATTCTGTTTTATACCGTGAAATCTAAAGGTATTACAGGATTGGTTAAAGAATATACGTTACATCCTTTTAATCATTGGGCTTTTATTCCCGTAAACTTACTATTAGAGTCTGTTACTTTAATTTCAAAACCAGTCTCTCTTGCTTTACGTTTGTTCGGTAATATGTATGCTGGTGAGTTGATTTTCATTCTTATCGCAGTGATGTATTCAGCTAATGCTTTCGTTGCTGCTATGGGAGTGCCATTGCATTTAGTTTGGGCTATATTCCATATTTTGGTTATAACGTTGCAAGCCTTTGTTTTCATGATGTTAACTGTTGTTTATCTCAGTATCGCTTATAACAAAGCCGAACATTAATTAACTTTTTTATTAACAAACCGGGCGAAAGCCTTAACTCAACTTGGAGAAATCTTATGGAAACTGTAATTAGTGCAACAATTATTGCATCTGCGATTATGCTTGCTTTTGCTGCTTTAGGTACTGCAATTGGCTTCGGTCTTTTAGGTGGTAAATACCTAGAATCTGCAGCTCGCCAACCTGAATTAGCTAACTCACTACTTACAAAAATGTTTATCGTTGCAGGTCTATTGGATGCGATTGCTATGATTGCAGTTGGTATCGGCTTGTACTTTGCATTTGCAAACCCATTTGCCTCATTATTAGGTTAATAAACAACAAACAGCCTATTAAAGAAGGGGGTATGTTGTGAATATTAATGCAACATTAATTGGCCAAACTATAGCATTTATCATCTTTGTATGGTTTTGTGTTAAATATGTATGGCCACCAATTATTAAAGCAATTGAGGAACGTCAGAGCCAAATTGCGAACGCGTTAGCGTCAGCTGAAGCAGCGAAAAAAGAGCAAGCAGATACTAAAAATCTTGTGGAACAAGAACTTTTATCTGCAAAAGTACAAGCTCAAGAGATTTTAGATGCTGCGAATAAACGTCGCAATGAAGTGTTAGACGAAGTGAAGGCAGAAGCCGAAGAACTGAAAGCAAAAATTATTGCTCAAGGTTATGCTGAAGTAGAAGCAGAACGTAAACGTGTTCAAGAAGAATTACGTGTTAAAGTGGCTTCATTAGCAGTGGCTGGTGCTGAGAAAATTGTGGGTCGTTCTATTGACGAAGCGGCAAACAATGACATTATTGATAAATTAGTTGCAGAGTTATAAGAGGCTTAGCTTATGTCAGAATTAACTACAATAGCTCGCCCTTATGCAAAAGCTGCATTCGACTTTGCCATTGAACAAAGTGCGGTCGAAAAATGGACTGAAATGTTAGGTTTCGCTGCTGCCGTAGCTGAAGATGAAGCGGTAAAAGCTTACTTAAGTAGTTCTCTTTCTGCACAGAAATTAGCTAATACAGTAATTTCTATTTGTGGCGAACAATTGGATCAATATGGGCAAAATCTTATTCGGTTAATGGCTGAAAATAAGCGTTTGAGTGCGATTTCTACCGTGTTTGAAGAATTTAAACATTATGTAGAAGAACACCAAGCTATTGCAGAAGTTGAAGTAACTTCCGCACAACCATTGAATGCAACACAAATCGAAAAAATTGCAGCTGCAATGGAAAAGAGATTAGCTCGCAAAGTAAAATTAAATTGCAACGTAGATAGCTCACTGATTGCCGGTGTGGTTATTCGTACTGAAGACTTTGTGATTGACGGAAGTAGCCGTGGGCAACTTGCTCGTCTCGCAAACGAGTTGCAATTATAAGAGGAATACAAGATGCAACTAAATTCAACTGAAATTAGTGAATTGATTAAAAAACGCATCGCTCAATTCGACGTGGTGAGCGAAGCCCGTAATACAGGGACAATTGTTTCTGTAAGTGACGGGATTATTCGTATTCATGGCTTAAGCGATGTGATGCAAGGCGAAATGATCGCCTTACCAGGCAACCGTTACGCAATGGCACTTAACCTTGAACGTGATTCTGTTGGTGCGGTAGTAATGGGTCCTTACGCAGATTTAGCGGAAGGTATGGAAGTACAATGTACTGGCCGTATTCTTGAAGTACCAGTTGGTCGTGGTTTATTAGGTCGTGTGGTAAATACACTTGGTCAACCAATCGATGGTAAAGGTGAAATTGAAAACGATGGTTTCTCTCCTGTTGAAGTCATTGCACCAGGTGTTATCGATCGTAAATCGGTTGATCAGCCTGTACAAACCGGTTATAAAGCGGTTGACTCCATGGTTCCAATCGGTCGTGGTCAACGTGAGTTAATCATTGGTGACCGTCAAACGGGTAAAACAGCATTAGCAATCGACGCAATCATTAACCAACGTGATTCAGGTATTAAATGTATCTATGTAGCGATCGGTCAAAAAGCGTCGACTATTGCAAACGTAGTGCGTAAATTAGAAGAGCACGGTGCGCTTGAAAACACTATTGTTGTTGCGGCATCTGCATCTGAATCAGCAGCATTACAATATTTAGCGCCTTATGCTGGTTGTGCAATGGGTGAATATTTCCGTGATCGCGGTGAAGATGCGTTAATCGTTTACGATGACTTATCAAAACAAGCCGTTGCTTATCGTCAAATTTCATTATTATTACGTCGTCCACCAGGTCGTGAAGCCTATCCAGGTGACGTATTCTATCTACACTCACGTTTACTTGAACGTGCAGCACGTGTAAATGAAGAATACGTAGAAAAATTCACTCAAGGTGCAGTAAAAGGAAAAACTGGTTCTTTAACCGCTCTTCCAATTATTGAAACTCAAGCTGGTGACGTTTCAGCATTCGTTCCAACCAACGTAATTTCGATTACCGATGGTCAGATTTTCTTAGAATCTAACTTATTTAACTCTGGTATTCGTCCAGCGGTAAACCCTGGTATTTCGGTATCTCGTGTGGGTGGTTCTGCACAAACTAAAGTAGTGAAAAAATTAGCTGGTGGTATCCGTACTGCATTAGCTCAATATCGTGAATTAGCGGCGTTTGCTCAGTTTGCATCTGACCTTGACGATGCTACCCGCAAACAACTTTCTCACGGTGAAAAAGTCACTGAATTATTGAAACAAAAACAATATGTACCGCTTAGCGTAGCAGAGCAATCTGTGTTGCTTTTCGCGGTTGAGTTTGGCTATTTAGAAGATGTGGAATTGCAAAAAATTGCAAGTTTTGAAGCCGCACTTTTAGATTACGCTCGCCGTAACCACAGCGAGTTTATGGCTGAATTGACCAAAACCGGTAATTACAATGATGAAGTTAAAGCATCATTGAAATCGATTTTGGATAACTTTAAAGCCAACAGCGCGTGGTAAAAGTAACGGAGAAATAAGATGGCAGGTGCAAAAGAGATAAAAACCAAAATTGCCAGTGTACAAAGTACACAAAAAATTACAAAGGCAATGGAAATGGTGGCGACCTCGAAAATGCGTAAAACGCAGGATCGTATGTCGGCTTCTCGTCCGTATTCTGAAACAATACGAAATGTTATCAGCCACGTCTCTAAAGCAAGTGTTGGTTATAAACACCCATTTTTAATTCAACGCGAAGTGAAAAAAGTCGGGATCTTAGTGGTCTCGACTGACCGCGGAATGTGTGGTGGTTTGAACATTAACTTGTTTAAAACCGTCATGACAGAAATCAAACAATGGAAAGATAAAGGGGTTAATGTTGAATTGGGTTTAATTGGCTCAAAAGGCATTAGTTTCTTCCGTTCATTAGGATTACCTGTTCGTGCACAACTTTCCGGTTTGGGTGATAATCCGACAATGGAAGATTTAATTGGTGTTGCAAACGGTATGTTTGGTAGCTATAAAGACGAAGAAGTAGATGCAGTTTATATTGCCTACAATAAATTCGTTAATACAATGGCACAAAAACCTGTTTATCAGCAATTAATACCATTACCGGCATTAGAAACCGATAATTTAGAGCAAAGACAAAGCACCTGGGATTACCTTTACGAGCCAGAGCCAAAAGTCTTATTAGACAGTTTGCTTACTCGTTATTTGGAATCACAAGTGTATCAATCTGTGGTAGATAACCTTGCTTCCGAGCAAGCTGCTAGAATGGTAGCAATGAAAGCGGCAACTGATAATGCAGGTAATTTAATCAATGACTTGCGATTAGTTTACAATAAAGCCCGTCAAGCAAGTATTACAAATGAATTAAACGAAATCGTCGCCGGCGCGGCAGCGATTTAATGAAAGAGGAACGGTAATGTCAGCAGGAAAAATTGTACAAATCATCGGTGCGGTGATTGACGTTGAATTCCCACAAGATGCAGTACCAAAAGTTTACGATGCATTAAAAGTTGAATCAGGTTTAACCCTTGAAGTTCAACAACAATTAGGTGGCGGTGTAGTTCGCTGTATCGCATTAGGTACATCTGACGGCTTAAAACGTGGCTTAAAAGTAGAAAATACGGATAACCCAATTCAAGTTCCAGTAGGGACTAAAACATTAGGCCGTATTATGAACGTATTAGGTGAACCAATCGATGAGCAAGGTGAAATTGGCGCGGAAGAAAATTGGTCTATTCACCGTCCAGCACCAAGCTATGAAGAACAATCTAACAGTACGGAATTATTAGAAACTGGTATCAAAGTTATCGACTTAATTTGTCCATTCGCAAAAGGTGGTAAAGTAGGTCTATTCGGTGGTGCGGGTGTAGGTAAAACCGTTAACATGATGGAATTAATCCGTAATATCGCGATTGAGCACTCAGGTTACTCCGTATTTGCGGGTGTAGGTGAACGTACTCGTGAAGGTAACGACTTCTATCATGAAATGAAAGATTCTAACGTATTAGATAAAGTATCATTAGTTTACGGACAAATGAATGAGCCACCAGGTAACCGTTTACGTGTTGCATTAACCGGTTTAACCATGGCTGAAAAATTCCGTGACGAAGGTCGTGATGTATTATTCTTTGTGGATAATATCTATCGTTATACTCTTGCTGGTACTGAAGTATCTGCGTTATTAGGTCGTATGCCATCTGCGGTAGGTTACCAACCAACATTAGCAGAAGAAATGGGTGTATTACAAGAACGTATCACTTCAACCAAAACAGGTTCTATCACCTCTGTTCAAGCGGTATACGTACCTGCGGATGACTTAACTGACCCATCTCCGGCAACAACCTTTGCGCACTTAGACTCAACAGTTGTATTAAGTCGTCAAATTGCGTCTTTAGGTATTTACCCTGCGGTTGACCCATTAGATTCAACTTCACGTCAATTAGACCCACTCGTTGTTGGTCAAGAGCACTATGATGTAGCGCGTGGTGTACAAGGTATCTTACAACGTTATAAAGAATTAAAAGATATTATCGCAATTCTTGGAATGGACGAGTTATCTGAAGATGACAAACTTGTGGTAGCACGTGCACGTAAAATTGAACGTTTCTTATCACAACCGTTCTTCGTTGCTGAGGTATTTAACGGTACTCCAGGTAAATACGTTTCTTTAAAAGAAACTATCCGCGGCTTTAAAGGTATTTTAAACGGCGAATACGACCATATTCCAGAACAAGCGTTCTACATGGTCGGTACAATCGACGAAGCGCTAGAAAAAGCCAAAAATATGTAATCACTTCAAGTCATTTGAAGGAGAACAAAAATGGCGACATTTAACCTAATAATAGTCAGCGCAGAGCGAAAAATCTTTGAAGGTGCTGTGAAACAAATCCAAGCAACAGGTGTGGAAGGTGAACTTGGTATTTTACCAAACCACACCCCTTTGATGACGGCGATTAAGCCAGGGATTGTTAAATTCACTCTTGAAGATGGCAATGAAGAAGTTATCTATGTTTCAGGTGGCTTCTTAGAAGTTCAACCTAAAGTAGTAACAGTGCTTGCCGATGTTGCAATTCGCGGTAGCGAATTAGATGCAGATCGTATTCGTGAAGCAAAACGTAAAGCAGAAGAAAATATTGTAAATCATGCAGTTGATGTTGATCAAGATTTACTTGTGGCTAAACTTTCTAGAGAGTTAGCAAAACTTCGTGCTTACGAACTTACTGAAAGACTTGTTAAATCAAAACGATAAGTTTTTAATAATAAAAAAGAGCGGTTATTTTGACCGCTCTTTTTGTTTTTCTATCGTAAGAAATATCGATACGCTTTACTTTCAGTTACATCTTCATAAACATAACCGAGTTCTGCTAAAGCTTGTTCAAATTCTGCGTTATCTTTTTCGCCTAATTGGAAAGCCGCAAGAATATTACCGTAATCGGCTCCATGTGCACGATAATGGAATAATGAAATATTCCAACGTTTACCCAAAATTTCTAAGAATTTAAGTAACGCGCCTTTTTGCTCTGGAAATTCAAAGCTATAAAGTCGTTCATGATGATTAGAAACTCGTCCACCCATTAAATAACGCACGTGAGTTTTCGCAATATCATCATCAGACATATCTTCTACATCAAAGCCATTTTTCGTTAAATCAGCAATAATTTCTGCTTTTTCAGCTTCATTAGCCGTGCGCACACCAACGAAAATACAGGCTTTTTGATTATCTGCATAACGATAACTGAATTCTGTTACTGCACGGTTGCCGATGACATGGGCAAATTTCAAGAAACTACCCGGTTGTTCAGGCATCGTTACCGCCAATAAAGCTTCACGGTTTTCACCAATTTCACAACGTTCCGAAACATAACGCAGTGTATGGAAGTTAAGGTTGGCGCCAGATAGAATTGCCGCCATATTTTTGCCTTCCAAATTGTTTTGTTTCACATATTTCTTCAAACCGGCTAATCCTAAGGCGCCAGATGGTTCTGCGACAGCACGCACGTTTTCGAATAAATCTTTCATTGCTGCACAAACTTCATCACTATCTACCAGCACCATACCGTCTAAATATTTTTGACATAAACGGAATGTTTCGTCACCAATACGTTTTACCGCTACACCATCAGCAAATAAGCCAACGTGTGATAAATCGGTAGGTTCTCCTTTTTCTAAGGCGGCATTTAAACAAGCTGAATCTTTGGACTCGACACCAATGACTTTGATTTCCGGCATAAATTGCTTGAGCAAAATGGCTACGCCAGCCGCAAGACCACCGCCTCCGACTTGCACAAAGACATAATCTAAATCTGCCACCTGTTGTAGCATTTCCATCGCCAATGTACCTTGACCAGCAATAACCAATGGATGATCAAAAGGCGGGATAAATGTCATATGTTTAGATTTTGAAAGCTCAATGGCTTTAGCTTTGGCTTCATCAAAATTAGCTCCATGTAACAACACTTCACCACCAAAACCACGAACGGCATCCACTTTGATACTCGGTGTATTTTGTGGCATAACAATTAATGCTTTTAAGCCAAGCTGTTTTGCTGATAAAGCAACACCCTGTGCATGGTTACCTGCAGAAGCGGCAATAACACCAGCCTGTTTTTGTTCATCAGAAAGGCTAGATATCATCGCATAAGCACCACGCAGCTTAAAGCTATTTACTGGCTGGCGGTCTTCACGCTTAATCCAAATATTATTATGTAGGCGATCAGATAATTTGCCCATTTTTTGTAGTGGAGTTACGGTAGCGGCTTCATATACTCTGGAGCCAAGTTTGACAATCGCGTTAATGTAATCCGATTGAGAGGGTTGAGGATTGGTGAGTAGGTTTTTCATGGTATTTGTTGTTTATGATGAAGTGCGGGTAATTTTTTCTTTGTTTTATTTCTCCCTCTCATAAAAGAGAGGGAGAATCAGACACTATTTTAAAAGTGTTTTATCACGAACGGCACCTTTATCCGCAGAAGTAGCGAAGTGACCAAATACTTTTAATGCAAAAGACACTTCACGTTCACGGTTAGCTGGTTGCCAGCCTTTGGTATCTTGCTCGGTACGGCGTTTTGCTAATTCTTCATCGCTGATTTTGAGATTAATCGCGCGATTTGGAATATCGATTTCGATAATATCATCATCATGTACTAAGCCGATCGCACCGCCAGAAGCTGCTTCAGGAGAAGCGTGACCGATAGATAAACCAGATGTACCGCCAGAGAAGCGACCATCTGTTAATAAGGCACATTTCTTACCTAAGCCCATGGATTTTAAGTAGCTGGTTGGATACAACATTTCTTGCATGCCAGGGCCACCTTTTGGACCTTCGTAGCGGATGACTACCACATGGCCTTCTTTCACTTTGCCACCTAAAATACCGGCTACCGCATCTTCTTGGCTTTCAAATACGATTGCTCGACCGGTAAATTTCCAAATAGACTCATCCACACCCGCCGTTTTTACGATACAACCGTCTTTAGCTATGTTACCGAATAATACGGCTAAGCCGCCTTCTTGAGAAATCGCATTTTCTTTATTACGAATACAGCCGCCTACACGGTCATCATCTACGCTATCCCAGCGACAATCTTGTGAGAAGGCTTGCGTGGTGCGAATGCCTGCCGGACCTGCACGGAAGAATTTGTGTAATTCTTCGTCTTTATTGCGGATGATATCGTATTGGTTTAATTGCTCTTCTAAAGTCATACCTAATACGGTTTTGGTATCGCGATGGATTAAACCAGCACGATCTAATTCACCCAATAAGCCCATAATGCCACCTGCACGGTGTACATCTTCCATGTGGTATTTATTGGTGTTTGGTGCAATTTTGCTTAAGCAAGGCACAACGCGTGATAAGCGGTCAATATCCGCCATTTTGAAATCTACACCAGCTTCTTGAGCAGCTGCTAATAAGTGTAAAACAGTGTTACTTGAACCACCCATCGCAATATCTAAGCTCATAGCATTTTCAAAAGCCTCAAAGGTGCCAATTGAACGAGGTAAGACGCTTTCATCATCTTGTTCATAATAGCGTTTGCAAAGCTCAACAATTTGACGACCAGCTTTTAAGAATAATTCTTTACGGTCAGCATGGGTTGCCAACATCGAGCCATTGCCTGGTAAAGATAAACCTAATGCTTCGGTTAAGCAGTTCATGGAGTTAGCGGTAAACATTCCTGAGCAAGAACCGCAAGTAGGGCAAGCACTTCGCTCAATCGCATCAATACGCTCATCGCTTACATTCGGATCTGCCGCTTCAATCATCGCATCGACTAAGTCTAAGCGAATAAGCTGATCAGATAATTTGGTTTTACCCGCTTCCATTGGGCCGCCTGAAACGAAGATAGTTGGAATATTTAAGCGCATTGCTGCCATTAACATTCCAGGGGTGATTTTGTCACAGTTGGAAATACACACCATCGCATCAGCACAGTGAGCATTAACCATATATTCCACGCTATCTGCGATTAAATCACGGCTTGGTAAGGAATAAAGCATCCCACCGTGACCCATAGCAATACCGTCATCCACCGCAATGGTATTGAATTCTTTTGCCACGCCGCCAGCTTTTTCAATTTCAGCCGCGACTAGTTGACCCATGTCTTTTAAATGAACATGCCCTGGTACAAATTGGGTGAATGAGTTCACCACCGCAATAATCGGTTTACCAAAGTCATTTTCTTTCATCCCTGTTGCACGCCATAAGGCACGTGCACCCGCCATATTACGACCTTGAGTACTGGTCGCTGAACGTAGTTTTGGCATAAATAATCTCTCCAAGTAAATTTTTGTTAAAGTTTGTTATGTTCTTTAATTTCTTCGTTAATAAATACTGCCAAATCTCCCCTACCCCTCTTTGCTAAAGAGGGGGGAATCTTTAGTTAATGAGCAACAATTTTCTCACTTTTATTTTAGTTAGCTAAATCATAAACGCTAAGATCTAATTTTATCTCATTTCAATCCCCTCTTTAGCAAAGAGGGGTAGGGGAGATTTGGCAGAAGATAATACGAAGAAATTATTTGATAAAATTAAGTTTATAAATGCAATTATTCAGATAAAGAGCCTACCGATTAAAATAAAAGTCTGATCAGATTTAATAGTACTTTTTGACCACATTTAAACTAAATTGCCCCATTAGCTATATCTACACACTTGTAAACCATTTGTTTTGTATCGTATTGTCCTTCAAATTCTTTTTGAAAATTTTCTTTGGCCTTTTCACACTGCTCTTTTGTATTATGAATTGAGAGTGTTGTTATATAGCCTGTATAGTTTTGCAAATAAGTGAGAGCATAAGCAGCTTGTGATGAAGTTGCGAATACTAATCCTGATACAGCTAAAAATGATTTAAAAAATTTAGTCATAATGTCTTCCTTTTTAAATAATATTTAAAACATCCGGCAATTTCGCCAATTGATTCACCAACAAATCAAAAGTGCGGTCAGATTTTACAGTGATTTTTAACTGCACTTTGGTTTCTACCAATGCCATATCCATATTAGTCACAGTGAAGCCGCGCAAACGAATAACGCGTAATACACGTTCTAAAACCTCTGGGCGATGTTGAGCGATCAAGTCAAAAGTATATTGGTTCATCTTAAATTTCCTCCAGCATATCTGTGTTGCATGCGCCTGGAGGCACTAATGGCCATACACATTCTTCAGGTGGAATGCATACTTGCAATAAATAGGCAGTTTCACTATTTAATAAACGATTAAGTGCCGCATCTACATCATCAGCGCGCTCGATACGTTCAGCTGGAATATCAAAGGCTTTCGCTAACATCACGAAATCAGGGTTATCTTCTAAAATAGTTTCAGAGCGGCGTTTGTTCCAGAAAAGGTCTTGCCATTGACGCACCATACCAAGACGTTGGTTATCTAACAGTAAAATTTTCACAGGTAATTTGCCGCGTTTGATTGAACCTAATTCTTGAATGTTCATCATCAATGAACCATCACCTGTCACTAAAATCACTTCATCATGAGGACGTGCTTTTTTCGCACCTACCGCTGCAGGTAAACCAAATCCCATGGTACCGAAGCCCGCAGAGGTAATATAGTTTTCTGGTGCGAAATGACGCATATGTTGTGCAGACCACATTTGATGTTGACCCACATCGGTGCAAATCACCGCATTTTGAGGTTTACGCTGAGAAAGCGTGTTGAGCAACGACCAAGGGTCAATAGGTCGGTTGCCTGCATTGTCAATATAAGTGAAATCGAGTTTGGCTTTCAATGCTTGAATGTGTGCTCGCCAATCATCAATCGCAAGCGGGATACTTAAAGCTTCTAAAGCTTGAATTAAATCACCTTGAAGGGCGACATTTGCCACACGGAGTTTGTTGATTTCTGCTGCATCAATATCACAATGAATGACTTTCGCATGTGGTGCAAAACTGTCTAATTTACCGGTCACACGGTCATCAAAACGTGCACCGCACACTAACAATAAATCACATTCTTGTACGGCAATATTTGCGGCTCTTGTGCCATGCATACCAATCATGCCCATATAAACGGGATCGGTTGGGTCAATTGAGCCTAAACCTTTCAATGTTGAAACGGATGGCATTTTGGTTATTTGTAGGAATTTTTTGACCGCTTGTGTAGCTTTTGCCATACCTACACCACCACCTACATAAAGCACGGGTTTTTTCGCTTGTGCCAATAATGCTTTTGCTTCAGTTAATTTTAATTCTGAAAGTGCGGTTGGTTTTACGGTTGGTTTGACAATAGGTTTTACATGTTCAGGTACATCGCTCACTTGGATGTTGCGAGGCACATCAATGAGAACGGGGCCAGGTCTGCCACTTTGTGCAATTTGGAAAGCAGAGGCAATAATTTCGGGGAGTTCTTCGATGGATTGCACAATGTAGCTGTGCTTGGTGCAAGCAAGAGATAAACCTAAAACATCGGCTTCTTGGAAAGCATCGGTACCGATAAGAGGGGCGGCCACTTGGCCAGTAAATGCCACGATTGGTACAGAGTCAGCAAAGGCATCGCCTAAACCGGTAATTAAATTGGTTGCACCCGGACCAGAGGTTGCCACGCAAACGCCGACTTTGCCAGTAGAGCGCGCATAACCAATCGCAGCTATTGCGGCACCTTGTTCGTTACGACAAAGGAGATGGTCAAGACCTGAGTCATAGATGGCATCATAGGTTGGCATGATTGCCCCGCCTGGGTAGCCGAAAAGATCGGTTACACCGTGCGCTTTTAAACATTCGATAATGAGTTGTGCGCCTGTCATGTTGCTTCCCGTTTTTATGATTATTAAATAATTTTATGAATATTGAAGTTTTGCATTGTAGCGGAATTTTTCGCCTTTGGTTAGGTTTTCGCGAAAAAACAAATGAAAAAAACACGATAACTAAGATTATCGTGTTTTTTAATGAAAAGTGCAGTCAGAAAACGCGATGTTTTCTACACAAAATTAGAAGCCTGCTTGTTTTTCTAATTGTTCAACAAGCGCATCATCTAAACCTAACGCTTGAGCTAAATCTGCTAAGAAAATGATTTCTTTGCGAGATAAATCTTTGCTTACTAAACGTGCAGCTAAGTATACATTGCTTGCAAGTGCAGTATCGTTACCTACAAGACGTGCAATTTCATTGATAGAAATTGGATTTTGGATTTCTTGTTCAAGCCATTGCGCTAATTCAGGGTTGTTACCAGCTTCATTTGCGATAGTTTGTTTTTCATCTTCAGTGATTTCACCGTCTGCTGCCGCTGCGGCGATCATAGTACGTAAAATTAATTCACCCGCATCGATATGGCTTGATGAATTTAATACATCAAACGCATTTTCTGAAATGTTTGGTTGGCTATTATTTTGTTGGTATTTTTGATAATTTTGGTACGCTTGGTAAGCAAGGTTACCTAAAACGGCAAGTGAGCCTAATTTTGCTAAGCTTGCACCACCGCTACGGCCTAAAATCATTGATAAGATACCGCCTAACGCTGCACCACCACCTACTTTTGTAATAGAGTCGATAGTTTGGTTGCCGGTTTCAAGTTTGCTTGCAGAGTTTTTAGCGACATTTAAAACTTGATTTAAAATGCTGTTGATATCCATAAATGTTTCCTTTTGGTTGTTAATAGAGATTAAATTTGGCCTTTAGACAGTAAATTTTAAAAAAAATTCACTATTTTTAACCGCTCTTTTAACCAAGTCCTTGACTCGGTTTTAGAATTCATTATATTGAAATCTTTCTTCATTAAAAAGGAACTTAATATGACGCAGTCAAACGCAAAGCGTGAGACCTTTTCTGGTCGGAATGCATTTATTATGGCGGCGATTGGATCCGCTGTTGGCTTAGGAAACATCTGGCGTTTCCCTTATACCACTTATGAAAACGGGGGCGGTGCATTTATTATCCCTTACCTTATTGCACTTTTAACCGCCGGTATTCCATTGCTTTTCTTAGATTATGCAATTGGTCATCGCCATCGTGGTGGTGCACCGCTTTCTTATCGTCGCTTTAACCCACACTTTGAAGTGTTTGGTTGGTGGCAAGTAATGGTGAATGTTATCATTGGTCTTTACTACGCGGTAGTATTAGGTTGGGCGGCAAGCTATACCTATTTCTCACTTAATTCTGCTTGGGGCGACCAACCGATTGATTTCTTCCTACACGAATTCTTAAAAATGGGCGATATCAGCAATGGTGTGAGCTTTGAGTTTGTCGGCATGGTAACTGGACCATTAATTGCTGTATGGTTAGTGGCGTTAGGCGTACTTTCTTTAGGTATTCAAAAAGGGATTTCTAAATCTTCAGATATCTTAATGCCTGTTTTAGTGGTGATGTTTGTGGCGTTGGTCGTTTATTCTTTATTCTTACCAGGTGCAGAAAAAGGCTTAAACGCACTATTTACACCAGACTGGTCAAAACTCTCTAATCCGAGTGTGTGGATTGCGGCTTACGGTCAAATCTTCTTCTCTCTTTCCATCTGTTTCGGGATTATGATTACATATGCATCGTACTTGAAAAAAGATTCAGATTTAACAGGTAGCGGTTTGGTTGTTGGTTTTGCGAACTCAAGTTTTGAAGTGCTTGCTGGTATCGGTGTATTTGCGGCATTAGGTTTCATCGCAACTGCACAAGGCGTAGAAGTGAGCGAAGTGGCAAAAGGTGGTATTGGTTTAGCCTTCTTTGCATTCCCAACTATTATTAACAAAGCACCATTCGGTGAAGTATTAGGGGTATTGTTCTTCGGTTCATTAACCTTTGCGGCATTAACCTCATTTATCTCTGTTATTGAAGTAATCATTTCAGCGATTCAAGATAAACTGCGTTTACGTCGAGCAAAAGCGACCTTTGTTGTTGGTTTACCAATGATGGTGGTATCAGTCATTTTATTTGGTACGACAACCGGCTTACCAATGCTTGATGTATTAGATAAATTCGTGAACTACTTTGGTATCGTTGCAGTGGCATTTGTTTCATTAATTGTGATTGTAGCAAATGAAAAATTAGGCTTATTAGGCAACCACTTAAATCAAAGCTCTTCATTCAAAGTCGGTTTCCTATGGCGTTTATGCATTGTCATCACCACCGGTATTCTCGCCTTTATGTTATTGAGTGAAGGTGCGAAAGTATTTACAGAAGGTTATGAAGGCTATCCAAGCTGGTTTGTAAATATCTTTGGTTGGGGTATGGCAATTTCGCTAGTGGTTGTTTCGTTCATTCTTTCTCGTTTACAATGGAAAAATGAAGACAACTTCAAGCTTGAAGAAAAAGGAGAATAAAGATGACAAGTATTGCAATTACAATGATGATTGTGGCGCTTTTTGTGATTTGGGGCGGCTTGATCTTTTCCTTAATCAGACTTCCAAAAGAAGAAAAATAAGGTCAAAATTGACCGCACTTTGAAATAAGTAGGGCGTGCTGAGCACGCCCTTTTTTGTTATTTCGATAAATCAATTTGATATACCGCAAAGCCCACTTCATCGGTGCCGACTTTTTTCATTGGGTATTGTGCATTATCTTGAATGAATTTCGCCGCTTGTTCGCTTGGTGAGGTTTCAAAACGCACATCTAATTTATCGTTACCTTTAATCGGTGCAAAGCGCCAGTTTTTATCCGCACTTGGGTTTACATGGCCATTTTTTTCGCTTTCTGCTTTGATGTAATCCGCAAGAATTTGGCGGTTTTCATCTGGAGAAGCGTAAACAATGTGCGCATCGCCTGTGCCTGGGAATTTATTACCGTAAGCACGATAGTTATTAGTCGCAATTAAGAATTCTGCTTTTGGATCAACCGGTTTACCTTGGTAGGTTAAATTCACCACACGGTGTGAATTCGGGTTAATCAATTTACATTCGCCGTCATAACGCGGTGGTTGAGTGAGGTCGAATTCATAATTTACGCCGTCAATCACATCGTAGTTATAAGTACGGAAACCGTCCCAATCAAGTAAAGATTGTGGTTTGTCGCTGGTAGGATCGATTTGTTTGAACATACCTGCGCTACATTCTAACCACTCTTTCAGTTCTTCACCGGTTGCTTTGACAACAACTAAGGTATTTGGATAGAGGTATAAATCTGCTGCGTTACGGAACGTTAATTCACCTTTGTTAACTTCAGTATAGCCCGTTGGGTCATTTTTACGTCCGCCTGCTTTAAATGGTGCGCCTGCACTTAAAATTGGTAAGCCCGCCATTGCTGCAACACTTGGTGCTACTTTTTCAACGTAAGCTTTTTGTGCTTGGTTCACAATTTGAATGGTTGGGTCATCTTGCACTAACGCTAAGTAGCTGTACATGTTATCGGTCGCTTTACCGATTGGCTGTGCCACAAATTCACGGGTGGCTTCATGCACAGGTTTTAAAAGTGCGGTCAATTCTGCGTCACTTTCTGTGGTTGCTTTTTTGTTTTCGGCATCATAAATTGGACGAAGTACCGCTTTACCATCAGCTACTAACCATTTGCCGTTGTGTTGAGCAAGGGTTAAGTCGATTACACTGATGTTGTTTGCCCAGTAGCCTGCCATACTTTCAGGAACACCTTTCACGGTACCTTTAGCAATATCTGCATTTGGTGATTTTGCGAACTCTTTATTCGGGAATAAACGGTGAGAGTGACCGAAAACAATCGCATCAATGTGTGGTACATCAGCAAGATAGAATGCTGAGTTTTCTGCACCTTCTTGATATGGCTCGTCAGATGGACCCGTATGCGCAAGTGCCACAATAATATCTGCACCTTTTTGTTTCATTTCTGGCACATATTTTTGTGCGGTTTTCACGATATCGCGCGTTTCAACTTTACCTTGTAAGTTTGCTTTATCCCACACCATAATTTGTGGTGGCACAAAACCGATATAACCAATGTTTAGTTTATGCGTTTTACCTTGGCTATCCACCACTTCTTTAGTTTGAATCACATAAGGCGTGAAATAGGGCTCTTCGGTACCGACTTTCACTACGTTAGCATTGATGATAGGGAATTTCGCTTGTTTAATCGCATCGGCTAAATAATCTAAGCCATAGTTAAACTCGTGGTTACCTAATGTCCCTACTTCATAGTGCATTGCATTTAAACAATCTACGGCTGGGTTTGATTTGCCTTCTTTATAACCTTTAGCTGCTTGATAGTCAGCAATTGGGTTACCTTGAATTAAGTCACCGTTATCAACTAAAACGCTGTTTTTCACCTCTTTACGTGCTTGACGAATCAAGCTTGCTGCACGGGTAAAACCGAATTTCTCAGTAGGTGCATCTTTGTAGTAATCGAAGTCAGTCAAAAAACTGTGAATATCGGTCGTTGCTACGATACGTAAATCGACTTGTGTGTCGCTTTTCGCAAAAGCAAAACGGCTCGCACTTAACGCTAAAATACTGCTTGCGCCAAGTTGAATGAAATCTCTTCTGTTGATCATATGTGCTCCTGTTGTGTGAGAATCGACGGGATTTTAAATCTCTTTTATATATAAAGAAAGCGCAATATAAAGTTCTGGGATGAAGTGTGATGAGCATCACAAAATAAAGGATTGAATTTTGTTGCAAAACTCCGCATTTGGGACAAAAATAGGCTATCCAATCCACTAGAAATTAAGTCATTCATAGTAAGGTAGCCTGCATTTATTGATGGCATCCGATAAGGAGATCGCTATGGCTTTTAATCTTAAAAATAGACACTTATTGAGTCTTGTTCATCATTCAGAACGCGAAATTAATTATTTGTTAGATTTATCACGTGATTTGAAACGTGCGAAATATGCAGGAACAGAGCAACCTAAGCTTAAAGGTAAAAATATCGCACTTATTTTTGAAAAAACCTCAACGCGTACTCGTTGTGCCTTTGAAGTCGCTGCTTATGATCAAGGTGCTAGAGTGACTTACATTGATCCAAACTCCTCTCAGATTGGACATAAAGAAAGCATGAAGGATACAGCTCGAGTTCTTGGGAGAATGTATGATGCGATTGAATATCGGGGCTTTAAACAAAGTACCGTGCAAGAACTTGCGGATTATGCAGGTGTGCCGGTGTTTAATGGTTTAACGGATGAGTTTCATCCTACTCAAATGCTCGCGGATGTTCTCACGATGATTGAACATTGTGACAAGCCACTTCGTCAAATTAGTTATGTGTATATTGGTGATGCACGTAATAACATGGGGAATTCTCTTTTACTAATTGGATCAAAACTGGGGATGGATGTGCGTATTTGCGGCCCAAAAGCTTTATTACCAGAAGCCAGTTTTGTTGAGATGTGTGAAGGTTTTGCTAAAGAAAGTGGTGCGCAGATTACAGTCACTGAAGATATCGACACAGCCGTAAGAGGTGTTGATTTTGTGCATACCGATGTTTGGGTTTCAATGGGCGAGCCATTAGAAGCTTGGGGAGAACGCATTAAGTTATTGCTTCCTTATCAAGTAACGCCAGAACTCATGAAGCGTACCGGTAATCCAAAAGTAAAATTCATGCACTGTTTACCTGCATTCCATAATAGCGAAACGAAAGTGGGTCGCCAAATTGCAGAAAAATACCCTGAATTAGCAAATGGCATTGAAGTGACTGAAGAGGTGTTTGAGTCGCCGATGAATATTGCCTTTGAGCAAGCAGAAAACCGTATGCATACGATTAAAGCAGTCATGGTAGCGAGTTTAGCTTAGGAAAGATCGCGATAAATGAGTACATTTATTAATCATCTATTTTAAGAATAATTTATTTCCATACTTTTTGTGGTTTTATTTTTTTTATGTGAAAAATTAAATTTATTTTTTGATAATGATCACATTTTTTGAAAAATATTATTGACATGATATTTACACAAGCAGAGAATATACCCAACTAAGGTTAGTTTAGATAGAAAGAGGAAATTTTTCTATGCTACTTCGTACATATATACACAGATACGTCCATACGAAAGTATTGAGACTTTTACGGTTTAATCCGATAAAAGGTCGTTCTTTGATGGCGCATATCCGTCGTACACGCCATATTATGATGCCATCGCATCGTTCTTGCTTCTCATATTCAGTATTTGCTTCTCAAAACAAACCATCCAACACGGCTCTCTAAACAGAGTTGTTCTCTCTGTTTAGAGAGTCTCCACAGATTAATTTCTGAATATTTTTGTATTGTCTAGAACAGGCAAGAAATATTTTGTGAAATTAACTTAATCTTATTTAATTTAAAATAAAAAATTCTTACTTTAGTTTTTTTATATAAAAATCTAGAGCGGGTTATTTTATTCTAAATAAATCTATTGCGTTATTAAAATTAATAATGCCGGGTAACTTTACGTCAAAAATAAATAAAGGAGTTCATTATGCCAAACTTAAAAATTGCATATAGCCCAAAAGTTGAACAATATTTCTCTACAAATAGAGAATTAGTTGAGATTGCCAAAACAGACTTTACAGATGTTGCGGCTATCGTGTTAAGTTCAGGTGATGTAGGAGAATACCTCGGTCGAATTCAAGCAACAAAATTCGGCGTTCCAGTATTCGTTGTTCAAACAGAAGAACAACAAGTGGATCCAAAATTCTATGATTCTATTTATCATATCCAAGATTTAAACGGTTATGACATCAAACTTTATAGCCGCCAAATTGAAACTGCAGCGAAACTTTATGAAGAAAAAATGTTACCTCCATTCTTCAAAATGTTAAGTGAATATGTGGAAATGGGTAATATCGCTTTCGACTGTCCAGGACACCAAGGTGGTCAATACTACCGTAAACACCCAGCAGGTCGTTTCCTTTACGATTTCTTTGGTGAAAATATTTTCCGTTCTGATATTTGTAATGCGGACGTCAAATTAGGTGACTTGTTAATTCATGAAGGTGCAGCTTGTGATGCACAAAAATATGCCGCTCAAGTATTTAATGCAGATAAAACTTACTTCGTATTAAATGGTACCTCATCTGCAAACAAAGTAGCATTAAACGCTGTACTTTCTCCAGGTGATTTAGTGTTATTTGACCGTAACAACCACAAATCAAACCACCACGGTGCGTTAATTCAAGCAGGTGCAACGCCAATTTACTTGGAAACTGCACGTAACCCATTTGGTTTCATCGGTGGTATTGATAGTCACTGTTTTGAAGAAGATTACTTAAAATCATTAATCAAAGAAGTTGCACCTGAAAAATTAAACCAAAAACGTCCATTCCGTTTAGCAGTTATCCAATTAGGTACTTATGACGGTACGATTTATAACGCACGCCAAGTTGTGGATAAAATCGGTCACCTTTGTGATTACATCTTATTCGACTCTGCATGGGTAGGTTATGAACAGTTCATTCCAATGATGAAAGATTGCTCTCCATTATTGCTTGAATTAAATGAAAATGACCCTGGTATTTTAGTGACACAATCTGTTCACAAACAACAAGCTGGTTTCTCACAAGCTTCACAAATCCATAAAAAAGATAAACATATCAAAGGTCAAGATCGTTATGTAAACCATAAACGTTTCAATAACGCCTTCATGTTACATGCTTCAACCAGTCCGTTCTATCCATTGTTTGCAACATTAGATGTGAACGCGAAAATCCAAGGTAGTGAAGCAGGTCTTCGCTTATGGCATGAATGTGTGAAAGTGGGTATCGAAGCACGTAAATTAGTGTTGAATCATTGTGACTTAATCCGTCCATTCATCCCTACCACAGTAAAAGGTAAAAAATGGCAAGATTATGACACAGAAGAAATCGCAACTAACCTCGAGTTCTTCAAATTCCACCCAACTGATACATGGCATAAATTTGAAGGCTATGCAGACGAACAATACTTCGTTGACCCATGTAAATTCTTGCTTACCACTCCAGGTATCAGCTTAGAAAATGGTGAATATGAAGACTTCGGTATTCCAGCGACCATTCTTGCAAACTACTTACGTGAAAACGGTATTATTCCGGAAAAATGTGACTTGAACTCTATCTTATTCTTGCTCACTCCGGCAGAAACTCTCACCAAAATGCAAACATTGGTAGCTCAAATTGCCTTGTTCGAAAAACACATTAAACAAAACTCTTTATTAAAAGATGTATTGCCAACTGTGTACAAAAACAACGAAGACCGCTACAAAGGTTACACAATCCGTCAATTATGCCAAGAAATGCATGACCTTTATGTAAGCCGCAATGTAAAACAACTTCAAAAAGACCTATTCCGCAAAGCAACATTACCGGAATATGCGTTAAATCCACACGATGCGAATATTGAATTCGTTCGTAACAAAGTTGAACTTGTTGCATTAACTGACATTGTTGGTCGCGTAGCTGCGGAAGGTGCATTACCTTATCCTCCAGGTGTGTTATGTGTGGTTCCTGGGGAAAGATGGAGTCCGACTGCACAAAAATACTTCCTCGCATTAGAAGAAGGTATCAACACATTACCTGGTTTCGCACCTGAAATCCAAGGGGTTTACTTACAAAAAGACCCTGATGGACGTACTCGTGCATATGGCTATGTTTTAACTGACTATTAATAAAGTGTGGTTATGAGGTTTTCCCTTATAACCCTCTCAGCACAAACAAAAAAAGTGCGGTTAAAAACATCTGATTTTTTGACCGCACTTTAAGGAGTATAAATTATGAGTGCTAAAAGTAATAAAATTGGTGTGGTTCAACTCACCATTCTGACCATGGTTAATATGATGGGTTCAGGTATCATTATGTTACCGACCAAATTAGCCGAAATTGGGACTATTTCTATCGTCTCTTGGCTTGTAACCGCAGTTGGTTCAACAGCCTTAGCTTATGCATTCGCACAATGCGGTATGTTTAGTAGAAAATCTGGTGGTATGGGTGGCTATGCCGAATACTCTTTCGGTAAAGCTGGTAACTTCATGGCGAACTATACTTATGGTGTGTCGTTAGTTATTGCGAATACTGCGATTGCGATTTCTGCTGTAGGTTATGGTTCTGAGTTCCTCAGTGCAACCCTTTCTCCACTTTCTATTGCATTATGGACGATCTTCACTCTTTGGCTTGCGACTGTTCTTAACTTCGGTGGCGCAAGAATTACGGGTAACATCAGTTCATTCACCATTTGGGGTGTAATTATTCCTGTAGTTGGTATTTCAATCATCGGTTGGAAATGGTTTGATGGTTCAATGTATGTAAATTCTTGGAACCCACACAATGTGCCTACTTTTGAAGCGATCGGTGTATCTATTTCAATGACATTATGGGCATTCTTAGGGTTAGAGTCTGCTTGTGCGAACTCTGATGCGGTTGAAAATCCAGAGAAAAACGTACCAATCGCGGTACTTGGTGGTACTTTAGGTGCAGCGGTAATTTATATCGTTTCAACTAACGTGATCGCAGGTATTGTTCCTAACCTTGAACTTGCTAACTCAACTGCACCGTTTGGTTTAGCCTTTGCTCATATGTTTGATGAAACAATCGGTAAAGTGATCATGGGCTTAATGGTGATGTCTTGTTTCGGTTCATTATTAGGTTGGCAGTTCACTATTGCTCAAGTATTCAAATCTTCAGCGGAAGAAGGTTATTTCCCAGCATTCTTCAAAAAAGTTACTAGCAAAGATGCACCAATCGTTGGTATGGTAACCATCACTTCGTTACAAACATTACTATCATTAATGACAATCAGCCCATCATTAAATAAACAATTCAATGTGTTGGTGGACCTCGCGGTAGTAACGAACGTTATTCCATACTTGCTCTCAATGGCAGCACTTGCCGTATTGTTGAAAACTGAAAATGTTCCTCACCAAAAATACAAAAAAACTGTTCTTGTTGCCTTTATTGGTTCAGTCTATAGTATCTATGCGCTTTATGCTGCAGGTGAACAGGCGATGTTATACGGTTCAATTGTGACCTTTATCGGTTGGACATTGTATGGTTTTGTTTCTTACAAATTTGACCTTAAAAAATCTCAAGCTTAATTAAAAAAGAAAAGCCTACATCTTCATGTAGGCTCTTTCGAGTAGTAATAAGCTTAAAGTATAAAAGAGCGGTTGAAAATTTAATTGTTTTCAACCGCTCTTTTTATTTAGGACAATACTCTTAACAAAACAGGCTGAAATTCCGTTTGTTGGCCGAGTTTTAGGGTGTAACGTTCAACCATCACAAAAGAAAGTGCGGTCAACATAAAGATTAAAATCGCACGGATGAGCTCATTTTCACTGATATAACATGAAATAAAAGCCAGTTTTTCAATTAAATTTTGAACACGATTAAGATTAATTGACATAGTTTTCTCCTGATACGGTTTATTTTTTGATATTCGTCAAACAACAATAATTTTCTTTGAAAATTAACCTTTTCTAAGTGTAATATCGGTATTGCTAAATTCCTCTAAATAGGAGTAGAAGATGAAAAACATGCTACTGCTCAGTAGCTCAAAATACAAGAACACAGGTTATCTTGAACACACCATACCTTGGTTACAAAATTTTCTGACTGATTATCGTGGTAAAACAATTGCTTTTGTGCCTTATGCTGGGGTACGCCGCACTTTTGATGAATATGAAAAAACTGTGCAAAATGCACTTTCTGATTTAGGGATGAATATTGTTTCCGTTCATCATGGTAAACAGCATCGAGATATTATTGAACAAGCAGATGTCATCGCTATTGGCGGCGGGAATACATTTTGTTTGTTAAAACAGCTTTATGAACACAATTTGATTGATATTATTCGTAAAAAAGTAAATAACGGTACGCCTTATTTTGGTTGGAGTGCTGGGGCCAATGTAGCTGGCGCATCTATTATGACAACTAATGATATGCCGATTACTTATCCTCCTTCATTTCAAGCATTACAACTTTTTCCTCATCAAATTAATCCGCACTTTATTTCAGGTAAAATGCAAGGCCACAATGGTGAAAGCCGAGAAGAACGTTTGGCAGAATTTTTACTCGTTAATCCAACCGCACTTGTATATGCATTGCCTGAAGGTTCTGCGCTTCATATACAAAATGAAATGGCAACTGTGTTGGGGGAAAATCCTATTTTGTGCTTCAGTGAAAATATGGAATGTGGCACATTTGACATCAATACAACTTTTTCTTATTAACTTAAAAGGAACATATAATGGAATTATTTAAATCCATCGTTGCAGTGGTTGGCATTATTGCCACAATTTATTTTCTAATTAAAAAAGCTGAAACCCGAACTGTTTTGATTGGTGTCGGTTTAATAATGTCCATTCTGACGCTTAACCCAATGGGCGCATTAGATGCTTTTGCCAAAAGCATGACATCTAGCGGATTAATTATGGCTATCTGTTCCAGTATGGGTTTTGCTTATGTAATGAAATACACTCAATGTGATACTCATCTGGTACATTTACTTACCAAACCATTAAGCGGATTAAAATTCTTCTTAATTCCGATTGCAACAGTCATCACCTTTTTCATCAATATTGCTATTCCTTCTGCTGCTGGTTGTGCTGCTGCGGTTGGCGCAACATTAATTCCTGTTTTAAAAAGTGCGGGTGTTCGACCAGCTACTGCTGGTGCAGCTATTTTAGCAGGGACTTTTGGATCAATGATGAGCCCTGGGTCTTCTCACTCAGCAATGATTAGTGAAATGTCAGGCTTAACTATCACCCAAGTAAACCTTTCACATGCGCCATATAGCATGATTGCGGGAGCAATAGGTGCGGTTGTTTTAACAATTCTTGCACTTGTTTTTAAAGATTATGGTGAACAACATCGTGAAGCTTATCTTGCAGAACAAAAAGAAAGTGAAATTAAAGTTGTTGAAGGCGTCAATGTACTTTATGCCCTTGCACCATTAATACCATTAGTTATTTTAGTAATTGGTGGAACGTCATTACAACAAGTACCGGGTCTTGAATGGACTAAAATGGGCGTTCCTCAAGCGATGCTCATTGGCGCAATTTACGGCATTATAGTAACTCGTATTTCCCCAGTAAAAATCACTGAAGAGTTTTTCAATGGTATGGGAAATTCTTATGCAAACGTACTTGGTATCATCATTGCAGCCAGCGTATTTGTAGCAGGATTAAAATCTACGGGCGCAATTGATGCTGCAATTTCTTTCTTAAAAGAATCCAACGAATTTGTACGTTGGGGCGCAACAATTGGACCATTCTTAATGGGCTTAATTACAGGCTCTGGCGATGCAGCAGCGATTGCCTTTAACACTGCCGTCACGCCACATGCTGTAGAACTCGGCTACACTCACGTAAATCTTGGTATGGCAGCAGCTATTGCTGGTGCAATCGGTCGTACAGCTTCACCAATTGCAGGTGTAACCATTGTTTGTGCAGGCCTTGCGATGGTAAGCCCGGTAGAAATGGTAAAACGTACCGCACCAGGCATGATACTTGCTGTTTTATTCTTAGCATTATTTATGTTGTAGAAATAGTAAAAAATTGACCGCACTTTATTTAAGTGCGGTCTGTTTTTATAGACTTTTAAAGGAGAAAAAATGAACTTAGATTTAAATCAACTTGTTAAATGGCGTCGTGAATTTCATCGTTTTCCAGAAATTGGTTGGAGTGAATTTTGGACAACTTCTCGCATTGCGGATTACTTGGAAGACTTAGATTGTTTTGAAATTTTTCTTGGCAAACAAATTATAAATCCAGACTTTGTTCGTGGACGAAAACAAGCCGTAGTAGATAAAGGTTTAGCTAATGCAAAAGCCTATGGAGCGAATGAAAAATGGCTCGAAAAAATGGAAGGGTACACTGGTTGTGTGGCATTATTTGATTCAGGTAAACCAGGAAAAACCATCGCGTTACGCTTTGATATTGACTGTGTGAATGTAACAGAAACTCGTTCATCCGAGCATATTCCAAATAAAGAAGGTTTTGCCTCAATTAACGATGGCTTTATGCATGCTTGTGGACATGATTCACATATTACAATAGGTTTAGGTGTTGCATTATGGATCGCTCAGAACAAAGATAAACTCACTGGAAAAGTAAAAATTGTATTCCAACCAGCAGAAGAAGGTGTTCGAGGTGCAGCAGCCATTGCACAAAGTGGCATAATTGATGATGCAGATTATTTTGCTTCTTCACACATTAGTTTTTGCGCGAATACAGGCACAGTTATTGCTAATCCAAGAAATTTTCTTTCCACTACAAAAATTGATATTCGCTATAAAGGTAAACCTGCACATGCAGGTGCTGCCCCCCATTTAGGTCGTAATGCTTTATTAGCTGCAGCGCATACAGTCACTCAACTTCATGGTATTGCACGCCATGGTGAAGGCATGACAAGAATTAATGTGGGTGTGCTAAAAGCGGGTGAAGGACGAAATGTCATTCCATCCTCTGCTGAATTACAATTAGAAGTGCGGGGAGAAAATAAAGCAATTAATGAATACATGACTGAACAAGTCATGCAAATAGCCAAAGGTATCTCCATAAGTTTTGATGTAGCGTATGAAACTGAAATTGTAGGTGAAGCAGTGGATATGAATAACGATGTTGAACTTATAAAACTCATCGAAGAAATATCCCTTGAACAACCACAAATAAATAACGTAAATTCAGATTATGCTTTCAATGCAAGTGAAGATGCGACTATTTTAGGTAGACGTGTACAAGAACATGGGGGCAAAGCTATTTACTTCATTCTTGGTGCAGATCGCACAGCAGGTCATCATGAAGCTGAATTTGATTTTGATGAAAATCAATTGCTTACTGGGGTTAATATTTATACTTCTTTAGTACAAAGATTATTATCTTAATAGAAAAGCCTACATCTTAATGTAGGCCTTTTGAGTTGCAATAAGCTAAGTACAAAAGAGCGGTTGAAAATTTAATTGTTTTTAGCCGTTCTTTTTATTTAGGACAACACTCTCAACAAAACAGGCTGAAATTCTGTTTGTTGGCCGAGTTTTAGGGTGTAACGTTTAACCATCACAAAGGAAAGTGCGGCCAACATAAAGATTAAAATCGCACGGATGAGCTCATTTTCACTGATATAGCTAGAAAGCAACGTTGCAATCAATAAAGTCAAAAGCGGCACGATATACATTAACAATGCAGAAAATAACATGGATTTTTCTTCTAGACCGATTTCTACCATTTGACCTGCACGGAGTGGCGTGATGGTTTCTAGCGTAAAGATATGTTCACCTCGTTTTCCGTTAAGCTCAGAAAGGGAAGCTGTTCCACAGGCTTCTCTAGCCGAACAAGCTCCACAGGCGCTTTGTGATTGACATTTCACTGTAGCAAGGCCTGTTTTCGCATCATAGCTCATTACAACTGCACTTTCTTTTAGCATTGTGCTTCTCCCATATAAATATCAAAGCGGTGATTTTTAGTTTC
Organism: Haemophilus sp. CCUG 60358; assembly: GCF_001679485.1. Classification (GTDB taxonomy): domain Bacteria; phylum Pseudomonadota; class Gammaproteobacteria; order Enterobacterales; family Pasteurellaceae; genus Haemophilus_D. The sequence continues at coordinate 77,829 of NZ_LZOZ01000015.1, read as the reverse complement.
ACGACTAACATGGGGCGATTTTTGCGCTAAAAATTCGGCATAATCAGGACGTTTTACCACCACACGTTTACGGGCTAATTGTAACGCAGGTGTCAAGAGCTCATCGGCATCCAAATCTGCACCAACCAAATGTTGGAATACACGCATTTCTTTTTTTACTAATGCGGATTTTTGCTTATGTGGATACATTGGATCTAAATACACCACATCGGCACTTTCGGTTTGTGGATTAAGTTCGGCAATATGATGAACATCTAGTAAGCGCATATTTTGTTGCATCATGTCACCTATTTCTGCATCCTGATAGGCACGATTGAGACCATCCTGCAATAGCAAATATACTACTGGATGACGTTCTACTAAGCGCACTTGGCAACCGATAGAAGCTAAAATAAAGGCATCTCGACCAAGTCCTGCGGTGGCATCAATCACGGAAGGTAATTCAGTTCCCTTAATGCCTACAGCTTTGGCAATAGCTTCGCCACGTCCACCGCCAAATTTACGACGATGCGCCATCGCACCAGCTACGAAATCTACAAACACATCGCCCAGCTTAGGCTCGTCTAGTTTACGCAGGGCAAGATGGGTTTCTGTTCGCACCAATGCAAGTGGACTTTCAGTACAATGCTCGATACCAAGAGGGGAACAAAGTACGGTCAATTCTGACAATGTTCCCGCTTCGGCAAGCAGTTGAATTTTTATTTTCTCACCAGCCATACGCCGCTTTCCATATGATCTGTGTAAGGGAATTGATCAAACAGCGCCGCCTTTTCAATGCGGTGGGTTTGGCTTAGGGTTTGCAAATTCTCACAAAGGGTATGTGGATTGCAGGAAATATACAAAATACGATCGTAATTCTGCACCAGTTTTACCGTGTCAGGGTCAAGCCCTGCTCGTGGTGGATCCACAAAAATCGTATTGCATTGATAGGCTTTTAAATCAATGCCTTTTAAGCGATTAAATTCACGGACGCCATTCATTGCTTGAGTAAACTCTTCTGCTGACATACGGATAATTTGTAGATTATCTATACCATTTTCCGCAATATTAAATTGTGCGGCAGCCACTGATGGCTTGGCAATTTCGGTAGCAAGGACTTTGCGGAAGTTTTGTGCAAGGGCGATGGAGAAATTACCGTTACCACAATACAGTTCCAATAAATCCCCTTGAGAACCTTGGGTGCAATCAATCGCCCATTCCAACATCTTGCAATTCACCGCGGCATTTGGCTGAGTGAAGCTGTTTTCCACTTGGCGATAAACATAATTACGCCCTTTCACTGGTAACACTTCATCGACAAAATCCTGCTCTAAACAGATTTTTTGTTTACTCGCACGACCAATCAGCTGCACATCAAAACCAAGTTGTTGTAATTCTTCTTTTAAGCGTATAGCAGCGCTTTGCCATTCTTCCGTGAGTTGCTTGTGGTAAAGTAGACTTACAATAATTTTATTGCTGAGCGTGCTCAAATAATCAATTTGAAACAGTTTTTTATGTAATACTTCCTGCGTTTTTAACAATGGCAGTAAGCTTTTCATCATGCGATTGATCAGTTCGCTGGCAATTGGGAATTCATCCACTCGATAACGCTGCAAGGTGCTTTGATCAAACATGATGTGATAAAAATCGCCTTTATCATGCCAAATACGAAATTCTGCACGCATCCGATAATGGCTAGCCGGCGAATCAAACACGGCTATTTCTGGGGCGTTAAAGGGCTGCAAAAGTGCGGTCAGTTTTTCAGTCTTTTTTTGCAGGAGTTCGGTATATTGGGAAACGGGTAGTTGCATTGATGTTTACGTTTGAATGATAAATATCCCACAGCCCTTGGCAAGCATGGGGATTGAGTAAAAAAGCAAAAGGCAAGCTTCAGCCTGCCTTTTAAAATGTATTATTCGCCAGAATAATCTTCGCCGCCAGAAGCCGCTTCGCTCACATCACCTGATAGGGTGTAAACACGTTTTGTTGTGTTAATGCGAGTACGATATTTATTCCAGGTTTTTTCGAAGAAAGTTTCTGGTGCACGTTCACCACGGCAAAATGCAACAAATTCTTTTTCTTCTTTTGTCGCTGGCTTGCGCTCGCCTGAATCTAATGCTTTAAACGCTTGACCATATTGCTCTAATACTTGGGATTCTTTGATTGTATAATCACCGTGACGGGAAAATCCGCGTGGGTAGTTTTTGTCGTCAAAAAAACGACGAGTAACACTGAAACTAGCAGCCATAATCATCTCTCTTCTTTATATTTAAAAACGGCAGGCATTAAACCAATTTTTTTTTATTTTTGCAATAAACCTTTCACGGTTTCTACATAATCTTTGACGAAATCGTCGTAATTTAAGCCTTCAGGGTTTACGCGATATTTGCCATTGACATAGAAATCAGGTACACCACGTACTTGAAACTGTTCCGCTGCATTTACTTGTTTATTCACTAAACCGTTTACAGCAAAGCTGTTGATGTTGTTATCAAATTGTTCAGCTGTAACACCGTTGTCAATGAAGATTTTGCGAATATCGTCCATTGAGCTTAATTTATCTTGTTGTGCCGCTTCAAATAAAGGCGCTTTTACTTTGCTTTCTGCACCAAGTGCCATCGCTAATGCCCATGCACGAGTGAGGTTTTCAGATTGACGACCTAAGAAGTTGACGTGATATTGTTTAAATTCAGTGCCTTGTGGCAAGCCTTCTGCAACTTGTTTTGGAATGTGGTATTCCATTTCAAAGGCATAGCAATGCGGGCAGTAGAAAGAGAAAAATTCAATGACTTCAGGCTGTGCAGAAGCGGTTTGGCCCACTTGAACGTATTGTTTGCCTTCTTCTAGGTTGGCTGCGAATGCATTAAATGAAAATAAAGCACCGAGTAAAAATAAAACTTTTTTCATTTGTTTTCCTTATTTAATAATTCCGCGTGCTTTTAACAATGCGGTTTTAAAATCTTCTTCATAATCTTTTTTGATGCCAGGGATTGGCTCAAGTTTATCTGTGCCGTGCATTTTTAAATGATAAATAATCACTTCATCAGATAATTCTGCTACGGGTTTATCAAAACCTGCTTCATCAGCAATTTTTTGCAAAATTTGTAACAAGCTCAGATCTGGGTCTTTAGACCAATAAGGTTGTAAAAGTTCCAATACTTCATTTAAACGCTTACATTTCATTGCTATTTCCTTTTAAATGGAGAAAAATAAGGCTAGATCATACTTCAAATAAGGCAATAAGAAAATATGAAATACACAATAAGTGCGGTTATTTTGGCGGGAGGAAAAGCGCGGAGGATGAATGGTGCGGATAAAGGCTTGCAGCTTTTACAAAATAAACCATTAATTAGCCATGTGATTGATCGCTTACAACCTCAAGTGGTTGATATTTCAATTAATGCTAATCGTCACCATGCGGAATATGCACAATGGGGGGGGCCTGTATTTTCAGATGAATTGCCTGATTTTCAGGGACCATTGAGCGGTATGTTAACAGCACTCGAACAAGCTAAAACGGATTTTGTGCTTTTTGTGCCCTGCGATAGCCCGTATTTTCCACAAAACTTATTAGAAAAATTAAAAACTGCGGTTAAAAATGACAGCACTTTAATGGCTTATGCAAAAGATAAAGATCGTGAACACCCGACATTTTGTTTGATGTCCGTTCAGCTTAAAGAGACGTTACGCGCTTATTTAAACGAGGGCGAACGACGTTTATTACAATTTATGAACAAAAATGGCGCCGTAGCTGTCCAATTTGACGAACAAGAAGGACGATTTGTAAATTTTAATACCTTAGAAGATTTACAATAAATTATTTGTTTAACCTTGAATTTTGTAAAAAATTCTCCATTATTACAGTGTTTACTTTCTATTTTATTTTTATTGAGGAACTTTATTATGATGCGAATCCTTTTATTTTTAGCGACTAACTTTGCTGTGATGCTTGTGTTAGGGATTATTTTAAATGTGACCGGTATTGCAGGAAATAGTACAGGTGGCATTTTAATTATGGCAATGCTTTTCGGTTTTGCCGGATCATTGATTTCATTATTTTTGTCAAAAACCATGGCATTGCGCTCTGTGGGCGCGGAAGTGATTACCGAACCACGTAATCAAGCTGAACGTTGGTTAGTGGAAACTGTACGCCGTCAAGCGCAACAAGCAGGCATCCCAATGCCAGATGTCGCGATCTACCATTCTAATGATGCGAATGCTTTTGCTACGGGGGCAACTAAAAACAATTCTTTAGTGGCGATTAGTACGGGCTTATTAAACTCCATGACGGAAGAAGAAGCTGAAGCGGTATTGGCTCACGAGGTCTCACACATCGCGAACGGTGATATGGTGACCATGACTTTATTACAAGGCGTATTGAACACCTTTGTAATTTTCTTATCTCGTGTAATTGCTAATGTGGTAGCAAGTTCTCGTAATGGTGATGAAGAAAGCCGCAGTTCAGGCATTTACTTCTTAGTCTCAATGGTGTTAGAAATTTTATTTGGTATTTTGGCAAGTATTATCGCGATGTGGTTCTCACGCTATCGTGAATACCGCGCAGATGCAGGTTCTGCACAACTTGTTGGTAAAGAAAAAATGATTGCGGCATTGCAACGTTTACAACAAATTCATGAGCCGCAAGAGATGGAAGGTTCACTTAATGCCTTTATGATTAATGGCAAACGTAGCGAACTCTTTATGAGTCATCCTCCACTTGAAAAACGTATCGAAGCATTACGTAGTTTATAAAAGATAAAAAATAAAGGGCTAAATGTAATATTTAGCCCTTTTTATTTGTAGATTATTTAATATCTGCTAAGACTTTAGTGAGTAACTCCCAGTAAGTTTGTACTGTTGAAATTTGGACTTTTTCATCAGGCGAATGCGCATTGAGAATAGTTGGCCCTACAGAAATCATCTCAATGTTCGGATAATGTTCTTTTAACAAGCCACATTCAAGACCCGCATGAATTACTTTAATCTCAGGCTCTTTGCCAAGCACTTCTGCATAATGTTTTTTCATTAAGGCTAAAATTGCCGTGTCGTTTACCGGTTTCCAACCAGGGTAAGAACCTGAGAATTCAACCGTTGCACCAGTGAGTTCAGCGAGTGAAGTTAAGGTTTCCCCTACATACTCTTTACCACTTTCAATAAGTGAGCGAATAAGAATCGTACCTTTGATTTTATCTTCAAGGGTTTTTAATACACCAATGCTTAACGAGCTCTCCACGACATTTTGGATTACATCACTGTTGCGGATCACGCCATTTGGTAAGACGTTCAGCAAATTAATCACTTTTTTGGTGGTTTCAAGCGTGAAGGTTTGTTGTGGATTTTCAACTAGCTCAGCGGTTAAGGTTAAGTTTGGTTCAGCGATAGCAAGCTCATCTTTCAATAAAACTTCAAAATTTTTGACCGCACTTTTTACGCTTTTTACATCATGATTGAAGCAAATGGTTGCGGCGGCTTCACGTGGAATCGCATTACGAATTGAGCCTCCGCGAATTTCTGCAAGGGCAAAGTGCGGTTGATTTTGTGAAAGTTTTGCTAATAAACGCGCCAATACTTTAATTGCATTCGCACGTGTGGTGTGAATATCACAACCAGAGTGACCGCCACGTAAACCTTTTAAGTTAATTTGCAAAGTATGGTTGAATGAATTGGTTTCACGGTGAACAGGTAGTTCAACATTCGCATTTACCCCACCAGCACAACCAATATAGATTTCACCGATTTCTTCGGTATCGGTATTAATTAAGATTTCCGATTTTAACCAATTGCGGCGAAGGTGTACGGCACCATCCATGCCGGTTTCCTCAGTCATGGTGAGTAACACTTCAAGTGGTGGATGTGCAATATCGGTACTTTCTAATACCGCTAAGGTCGAGGCTAAACCGATACCGTTATCCGCGCCAAGTGTGGTGCCTTGTGCTTTTACCCAATCGCTATCAATATAAGGGCGAATTGGGTCTTGAGCGAAGTTGTGTGGATTGCCTTCATTCGCTTGTGGAACCATATCTAAATGTGCTTGTAACACAACAGGTTGGCTGTTTTCCATACCTGCTGTGGCAGGTTTACGAATTAATACATTACCGGCTTCATCACGCTCGGCAAAAAATTGTTTTTCTTTCGCCCAGTTAACAATAAAGGTCGCGAGCGCATCTTCGTGATGAGAAGGATGTGGAATCGCACAAATTTGATCAAACCATTTCCAAAGTAATTGCGGTTGTAATGTGGTAATTTCTGACATAATGAACTCCTTTTTTCATTAAAATTTTGCGGAAATCATAGCATAAAACGCCATTTCAGGTTAAAATTCCGCAATTTTTTTATTTAGCGACAAAGTTTAAGGGATTTGTTATGAGCGAAAAATATGTTGTGACTTGGGATATGTTCCAAATGCATGCCCGCAAATTAGCGGAACGTTTACTTCCTGCCACTCAGTGGAAAGGTATCATCGCAGTAAGCCGTGGTGGTTTATTCCCAGCAGCGGTACTTGCTCGCGAATTAAATATTCGTTTCGTAGAAACCGTGTGTATTGCTAGCTATGATCACGATGAACAAGGTGCATTAAAAGTATTACACCGCGCAGATGGTGATGGCGAAGGAATGATCGTGGTAGACGATTTGGTAGATACCGGCAACACTGCTCGTGCAATTCGTGAAATGTATCCAAAAGCAAAACTCGTCACAGTATTCGCAAAACCTGCAGGTGCTGAGTTGGTGGATGATTATGTAATTGATATTCCACAAAACACTTGGATTGAACAACCTTGGGATTTAGGTTTAACTTTCGTGCCACCATTGGCAAGAAAATAATTACAAATATGAGTTGGGAATGCGGGGCTTAGCCTCGCATTTTGTTTATTGAGCCGATTGTAAAATCCCGTTAAAATTAACCGCACTTTTACTGAACAAGGAATTTGAATGTCAGCCAAACCGCGTTTTGTACATCTTCGTACGCACACTGATTTTTCGATGATTGATGGAATTGCGAAAGTGAAACCATTGGTCAAAGCGTGTGCAGCAAATAATATGGTCGCGTTGGCATTAACAGATTTCACCAATTTTTGTGGTGTGGTGCGTTTTTATGGTGAAACTCTTTCTTCGGGGATTAAACCGATTATTGGCGCAGATGTTCATGTTAAAAGCGAGTTATGCGGTGAGGAATTATTTACGCTCACTTTACTTGCTAAGAACAACGAAGGCTATAAAAACATCACCTTACTGCTTTCAAAAGCCTATCAACGTGGCTATGTGGACCTACCTTATATCGACCAAGAGTGGTTGATTGAACACCGTGAAGGTGTAATTGTTTTATCAGGTGGCACACAAGGCGATATCGCGAAAAAACTCCTTAAAGAAAATATTTCCGAAGCTGAAAGTGCGGTTAGTTTTTATCAAGAATTTTTCCCTGACCATTTTTACCTTTCGCTTTCCAGAACAGGGCATCTGGATGAAGAGCGTTATATTCAAGCCGCATTAAAATTGGCTGAGGAACATGATTTACCGCTTGTTGCAACCAACGATGTTGTCTTTCTCGCACCTGATGATTTTGAGGCACACGAAATTCGTGTCGCTATTCATGATGGCTATACCCTAGACGACCCAAAACGTCCAAAACGTTATACCGAACAACAATATTTCCGCTCAGAAGAAGAGATGTGCCAATTATTTGCTGATATTCCTTCTGCGCTTGAAAATACAGTATTAATTGCGCAACGCTGTAATGTCACTTTGCGTTTGGGCGAATATTTCCTCCCAAAATTCCCAACAGGCGATCTGAGTACGGAAGATTATTTGGTGATGAAATCCAAAGAAGGTTTGGAAGAGCGGTTGGCATTTTTATTCCCCGATGAAAAAGTGCGGGCAGAAAGACGACCGGAATATGATGAGCGTCTTCAAGTCGAACTCGATGTGATCAACCAAATGGGTTTCCCGGGTTACTTCTTAATCGTCATGGAGTTTATCCAGTGGTCAAAAGACAACGATATTCCGGTAGGGCCTGGACGGGGTTCTGGTGCGGGTTCATTGGTGGCTTATGCACTAAAAATTACCGATTTAGATCCCCTTGAATTCGATCTTCTTTTTGAGCGTTTTTTAAACCCAGAACGTGTTTCCATGCCCGATTTCGACGTGGATTTTTGTATGGATGGGCGAGATCGCGTTATCGATCATGTGGCAGAAACCTATGGTCGTGGTGCGGTATCACAAATTATTACCTTCGGTACCATGGCGGCCAAAGCGGTAATTCGAGATGTAGGTCGCGTGTTAGGCCATCCTTATGGCTTTGTGGATCGTATTTCGAAAATGATTCCACCTGATCCAGGCATGACTTTAGCCAAGGCTTTTGAGGCTGAACCGCAATTACAAACAGCATATGATACGGATGAAGAAGTTAAAGCCCTAATTGATATGGCGCGTAAGCTGGAAGGGGTAACGCGAAATGCGGGTAAACACGCAGGTGGTGTGGTAATTTCGCCTTCTTTGATTACTGACTTTTCACCACTTTATTGCGATAGTGAGGGTCTTCATCCGGTCACCCACTTCGATAAAAATGATGTGGAATATGCCGGTTTAGTGAAGTTTGACTTCTTAGGTTTGCGTACACTCACCATTATCAAATGGGCACTAGATATGATTAATGCCCGCCTTACTCATGAAGGCAAACCGTTAGTCGATATTGCCGCTATTCCATTAGATGATCCCGAATCCTTTGATTTGCTGAAACGGTCTGAAACGACCGCTGTATTCCAGTTGGAATCGCGTGGGATGAAAGATTTAATTAAACGCCTTCAGCCAGACTGTTTTGAAGATATTATCGCGTTGGTAGCATTATTCCGCCCTGGTCCATTACAATCGGGCATGGTGGATAACTTTATTGACCGTAAACATGGTCGAGAAGAAGTGTCTTATCCTGACGCAAACTATCAACATGAAAGCCTTAAACCGATTTTAGAGCCAACTTATGGTATTATTTTGTACCAAGAGCAAGTCATGCAAATTGCTCAGGTATTAGCGGGTTATACTCTTGGCGGTGCGGACTTATTACGCCGTGCGATGGGTAAGAAAAAGCCGGAAGAAATGGCGAAACAGCGCTCAGTGTTTAAAGAAGGCGCGGAAAAAAACGGCGTTGATGGCGAGCTTTCCATGAAGATTTTCGACTTGGTGGAAAAATTTGCCGGCTATGGTTTCAATAAATCGCACTCAGCGGCTTATGCGTTAGTATCTTATCAAACCCTTTGGCTGAAAACCCATTTCCCTGCTGAGTTTATGGCTGCGGTAATGACCTCGGAAATGGATAATACGGATAAAATTGTTGGCTTGTACGATGAATGTTTACGTATGGGCTTAAAAGTTACCCCACCGGATATCAATGTAGGGAAACATCATTTCAGTGTGAATGAAAATGGTGAGATTGTTTACGGTATCGGCGCCATTAAAGGTGTGGGGGAAGGTCCGATTGATGCATTGATTACCGCTCGTAATGAAGGTGGCATTTTCAGAGATTTATTTGATTTATGTGCTCGCGTTGATTTGAAGAAAATTAATCGTCGTACCTTTGAAAGTCTGATTATGTCGGGTGCGTTTGATAAGTTAGGGCCACATCGTGCGGCGTTATCTAAGAATCTAGAAGATGCACTCAAGGCCTCTGATCAGCATGCAAAAGATGAGGCCATGGGGCAAACCGATATGTTCGGTGTGCTGACAGAAACACACGAAGAAGTGGAAAATGCTTACGCCCATACGCCACCTTACACAGAAAAGCAAATTCTAGATGGTGAGCGAGAAACTCTAGGTTTGTATTTAAGCAGTCATCCAGTAAGTCGTTATTTAAAAGAGCTTTCTCATTACAGCTCTACGCGATTAAAAGATCTCACGCCAAACCGCCGTGGGCAAATTAGCACTGCAGCTGGTTTGTTGGTGTCAACGCGTTTTGCAACAACGAAAAAAGGCAATCGCATCGGTATCGCAACCATTGATGACCGATCAGGGCGTTTAGACCTAACCCTATTCGGCGAAAGCTTAGACCAATTCGGCGAAAAACTACAAAAAGATACGGTTGTAGTGGTATCTGGTCAGGTGAGTTTTGACGATTTTTCTGGTGGATTAAAAATGTCGGTACGGGATTTAATGACCTTAGATGAGGCGCGTTCCCGTTATGCAAAATCTTTGGCTATCAGTTTGTCTGAGGAGCAGATTAGCCCAAGTTTTATTAAGAAATTGAAAGAAATGTTAGAACCTGTTAGTGGCGGTACTTTACCAATTAACGTATATTATCAAAGCGCAAAAGGTCGTGCGTTATTGCGTTTAGGGATTCAATGGTCTATTACACCAACGGATGAGATTCTAACAGAATTGGTGAATTTGCTCGGCGAAAATGCGGTAGAGCTAGAATTCGGTTAATATTCCAGTAAAAGTGCGGTCAAAAAATCAGTGTTTTTTCAACCGCACTTAGTCTATGTAAACAAAGCGAGAGATAAAATGGAAAAAATTATTATTGATGCAGACAGATTTTTACGCACCATTTCACGTATTTCCCATGAAATTATTGAAAAGCACCAAGATTTCGATAATGTAATTTTAGTTGGGGTGAAACGTCGTGGTGCTGAAATTGCCGAATTGATTCAACGTCGCATTGAAGAGTTGAATGGAGTAAGTCTTCCCATGATGGAATTGGATATCACATTTTACCGCGATGACTTAGAGTATGTTGAACCTGAAAATCCAACCCCTGTGTATAGCGGTGCCTCAAGTTATATGAATATTCAGGGTAAAGAAGTCATTTTGATCGATGATGTTCTATTCACCGGAAGAACCATTCGTGCTGCAATGGATGCGTTAACGGATTTTGGTCGAGCAGCTAAAATTGAGTTGGTGATTTTAGTGGATCGTGGACATCGTGAATTGCCGATTCGGGCAGATTATGTGGGTAAAAATGTGCCGACCTCTCGCGATGAACAAGTTCAGGTGCGTACATTAAAATATGATGGTTGTTATGAAGTGGCATTATTGCCTAAATAACGATCAGCCTATTGTGAACCTTTGATAAAATTGATAATCTAACGAGCATTATCCTATTATTTTTTAAGACAACTAAAATGAAAAAATCAATGTTAAAATCTCTTTTGTTTGCCATGATCGGTCTGTTTACGTTTTCTCAAGTACAAGCAGAAGAACGCGTTGTGGCGACCGTAAATGGTACACCAATTTTACAAAGCCAAGTGAATGCCGTAATGGGCAAGAAAGGTAGCCAACGAGCAGCATTAGATAAGATTATTGATGATATGCTGACAGAGAAAGCTATCAAAGAATCCGGTGTAAAAGTAAACCAAGCTGAAGTAAACCGTATCGTAGAAGATATTGCGGCGAAAAATGGTTTAACTTATGGTCAATTCTTAGATGCATTGGATTATCAAGGCATTTCCTTAAATGCATTTAAACAACAAATTTCTCGCCAAATGTTAATGGCGGGCGTGCGTAACCATGCTATTCAAAACAGCGTGGATGTGACTCGCGAGCAAGTGGATGCATTGGGTAAACAAATGCTCGATGAAGCAAAAGCAAAAGGTACCGCGCAAAAAGTGATGGGCAAAGAGTATGAAGTTCGTCATATTTTATTAAAATTAAACCCATTACTGAACGATGCACAAGCGAAAGCTGAATTAGAGCGTATTCGTGGTGATATTGTTTCAGGAAAAATGACTTTTGCAGATGCAGCTTTAAAATATTCTAAAGATTATTTATCAGGTGCGAATGGCGGCAGTTTAGGCTATGCCTTTCCAGAAGCTTATGTGGGCCCATTTGCAAAAATGGTTGAAACTACACCACAAGGTACTATTTCTGCACCGTTTAAATCTGAATTTGGTTGGCATATTTTAGAAGTAACTGGCAGTCGCGATGGTGATAAAACAGAAGATGCCTATCGTCAAAAAGCTTACGAGCAAATCGTAAATAGCCAATTGCAAGATGCAACCAAAGACTGGGTGAAGGCATTACGTAAAAATGCTGATATTCAATATTTCGATAAATAACAGAAACCGTTAGAATAAGGGGGCATTTTTGCCCCTTTTGTCGTTTTTATAAAATGAGTGACGCATGAAAAAATTTTTTGTCTTTTTACTAATTCTTCTGCTAATTCTTGGCGGTGTTGGTTTTTGGGGTTATCAAAAACTAACGGAGTTTGTTCATACGCCGGTGAATGTCACGCAAGATCAATTGCTTACGATTGAGCGAGGCACTACGGGCAGTAAACTCGCAGCATTATTAGAGCAGGAAAAAATTCTTGAGCATGCTGATTTATTACCTTGGTTATTGAAATTACAACCTCAGCTCAACAAAGTGAAAGCGGGGACTTACTCTTTAACGGGCGTGAAAACGTTGCAAGATTTATTGGATATGATTAATTCTGGCAAGGAAGCGCAATTTAGTGTGAAGTTTATTGAGGGTAAGACGTTCAAGGAATGGCGTAAAAACCTTGAAAGCGCACCGCACTTAAAACAAACCTTGCAAGGTAAAAGTGATAAAGAAATTATGGCGTTATTAGATATTCCAGCCGTTGCAAAAGCCGTTTACGAATGGAATAACATGGATGGGTGGTTGTATCCAGATACCTATAATTACACCCCAAATTCGACTGATCTTGAATTATTAAAACGTTCAACTACTCGTTTACAAAAAGCCTTGGATAAAGCATGGGGTGAACGCGATGAAAATCTCCCATTAGCGGATCCGTATCAGATGTTGATTTTGGCTTCTATTGTGGAGAAAGAAACGGGGATTGCAGCGGAGCGCCCGCAAGTGGCTTCCGTATTTATTAATCGTTTAAAAGCCAATATGAAACTGCAAACTGACCCAACGGTGATTTATGGAATGGGTGAGAGTTATACCGGCAATATTCGTAAGAAAGATTTGGAAACGATAACCCCATATAATACCTATATGATTGAGGGATTACCGCCAACACCGATTGCGATGGTGAGTGAAAGTGCTTTGCAGGCCGTGGCTCATCCAGCAAAAACGGACTTTTATTATTTTGTTGCTGATGGAAGTGGTGGCCATAAATTTACTCGTAATCTGAACGAGCATAATAAAGCAGTGCAAGAATATTTACGTTGGTATCGTAGCCAACAAAAAGGAGCCAACTAATGCAAGGCAAATTTATCGTGATTGAAGGCTTGGAAGGTGCAGGTAAAAGTACCGCCATGCAAACGGTGGTGGATACATTAAAATCCCTTGGTGTAAATGATATCGTGTTTACTCGTGAGCCAGGCGGTACACCGTTAGCAGAGAAATTACGCCATTTAATCAAACATGAAACAGAAGAGCCAGTTACGGATAAAGCCGAATTATTGATGCTTTATGCGGCACGAATTCAATTGGTAGAAAATGTGATTAAGCCAGCATTGGCAGAAGGTAAAATTGTGCTAGGTGATCGACATGATATGTCTTCACAGGCCTATCAAGGCGGTGGGCGTCAGTTTGACCAAACGCTTATGGCTAATTTAAAAAATATGGTATTAGGCGATTTTGAGCCTGATTTTGTACTGTATTTAGACATTGATCCTGCAGAAGGGCTTGCTCGTGCTAGAGGTCGTGGTGAATTAGACCGCATTGAACAACAAGGACTCGATTTCTTCCATCGTACCCGCCAACGTTATTTGGAATTGGTGCAGAACAACCCGAAAGCCGCCATTGTTAATGCAGGTCAGCCTTTGGAACAAGTACAAGCAGACATTCAAAGTGCGGTCAAAAATTGGTGGGTTTCACAAACAAAATGAGCGAACTTTATCCTTGGTTAGTGCCTACTTATCACAAAATTAGCCAAACTTTTAGCGAAGGTTTGGGGCATCATGCATTATTGATTAAAGCTGATCAAGCTCTCGGTGCTGAAGGTTTGTTTGAGGCTTTAACAAAACGCATTATGTGTCAAACACCAGATAATGCACCTTGTGGGCATTGTCATGCTTGCCATTTAATGGCAGCGCACAGCCATCCTGATTTTCATGTTTTAGCCTCTCAAGAAGGCAAAGACATTGGTGTTGATCAGGTGCGGGCGATTAATGATGTTGTCAGCCAACACGCACAACAAAACGGCAATAAATTAGTATATATTCAAGATGCAGAACGTCTTACGGAAGCGGCAGCGAATGCATTGCTCAAAACCTTAGAAGAGCCACGTCCGAACACGTATTTCTTATTGCAAATAGAGCCTTCCTCTTCATTGTTAGCGACCATTTACAGCCGTTGCCAAGTGTGGAATGTGCCTTTGCCAACGGAAGCAGAAGCCTTAACTTGGCTTTCTTCTCAATTTCAAGCAGAAACATCAGAATTATTGACCGCACTTGCGATGAATTTGGGTCGTCCATTGTTAGCATTGGAAACACTCCAGCAAGGATTAATTGAACAACGGAAGAATTTCCTACGCCAATTTTGGCTGTTTTATCGTCGTCGTTCGCCTTTGGAAATTTTGCCTTTCTTTGAAAAAGAACGCACCGTACAGCAAGTAGATTGGATTTTAGCGTTTTTAAGCGATGCCATTAAATACAAACTCGAAATACAAAGTGGCTGGCAAACACTTGATCTTAAAACAGGTGTCACTCAATTTGCAGACGAGCAAACAGCGCTTGGGTTATTAACCGCAAATAAAATTATGCAAAAAGTACGCTCGGATTTACTCACTATCAACGGCGTTAACACAGAATTAATGTTATTAGATGGTTTGACAAAGTTAATTACCGACGTATTTAAGGACTAAATAAATTATGTTTATCGTAGATTCCCATTGCCATTTAGATGCATTGGATTATGAAAATTTACACAAAGATATTGCTGATGTAGTGGCTAAAGCCAATGCACGGGATGTGAAGCATTTACTCGCCATTGGCGTAACATTAAGCCGTTTTGAAAAAGCTTACCCTGAGTTAGCAAAATTTCCGAATGTGTCTTTGGCTTGTGGTGTGCATCCACTAGATCTTGAAGAAGAACCTTACGATGCAGAACGTTTATTACGTTTATCCCAAGATAAAAAAGTGATCTCAATTGGCGAAATCGGTTTAGATTATTATTACAGCGCGGATAATAAGGCATTGCAGCAAACGGTTTTTGCTGATCAAATCAGAATTGCTAATGAAGTGGATAAACCCGTGATTATTCATACGCGTTCAGCATCAGAAGATACCATTGCCATGTTGCGTGAGCACCATGCAGAAAAGTGCGGTGGATTAATTCATTGTTTTACGGAAACCTTGGATTTTGCGAAAAAGGCACTTGATTTAGGGTTTTATATTTCTTGTTCGGGCATTATTACCTTTAAAAACGCAGAAAGTATTCGCGAAGCCATTCGTTATGTACCAGCAGATCGTTTGTTAGTTGAAACGGATTCGCCTTACTTAGCACCCGTGCCTTATCGTGGCAAAGAGAACCAGCCTGCCTATACGCGAGAGGTGTGTGAATATGTGGCAGCGTTAAAAGGGTTGTCTATGGAAGAATTTGCACAAATTAGTACACAAAACTTCGAGCGTTTATTTAAAATTAATGTACAATAAATCATCGATTTAAATGAGAGAGTTTTATGCGTAAGTTTTTTAAGTACTTTTTATTTTTAGTAGTCTTTGTTTTCCACGGCTTTATGTTCGCGGTGGTAGACTACGTTTTCCCACACTATGATGTAACGCGAGTAACGGGTGTGGAAGTGAAACGTGTGGATAAAGATGGTCCGATTACAAAATCGAATCCGGCTGATGGTCCAACGCGCGATGTGTATTTTATCAATACACAAAATGATGATGGCAAAATCATGGTGTATCGTAATGAAGATACCCGTTGGGGTTTTCCATTCTACTTTAAATTTGGTTCAGCGAACTTACAGGCTCAGGTTCAAGCCTTGGGTAATGAAAACAAATTAGTGCAAATCAAGTATTACGGTTGGCGGATGACGATGTTCGATGAATATCGCAATGCCGTTGCAGTGAAAGAAATCAGTGGCGATGTGACACCAAGCCATCCGATTTTATCTTGGGTATTCTATGCTTTCTTATTAGTTACTCTTTTCCTTTCTATCCAATTTGTACGTGGCTGGTTCGACAGCGAAAATTAGCGTTTCTCAAATATGGGGCGTCATAGAACGCCCTCACAATTTAATAATAACATTTCTAACCTAAAAACCAGCGGTAAATTGACCGCACTTTAAAACCAATAAAGAGAACATTATGAGTTTATCTGCAGCGATTTTTATTTTAATCGTATTAATTATTGTCAGTGCAATCTTGTCATCAGCTGAGATTTCTCTCGCGGGTGCAAGACGCATTAAACTACAAACGTTGGCCAATGAAGGCAATATCAAAGCGGAGAAAGTTTTAAAATTACAGGAACAGCCAGGGCGTTTCATTACTGTAGTACAAATTGGACTTAATATGGTTGCCGTACTCGGTGGTGTGATTGGTGAAGCAACCATTAGTCTTCACTTACAGAGTTTTTTACATGAATACACTACGGCAGAATGGGTTGAGCCAGCCTCCTCTTGGATTGCTTTTTTCATGGTAACCACAACATTTGTTTTATTAGCCGATTTAATTCCGAAACGTCTCGCATTGATTAATCCTGAAGGTGTGGCGTTACGGACTATTGGCATTATGCAAGTCTTCATTTTCTTCTTAAAACCTATTGTATGGTTTTTTGATGGTCTTTCTAATATCTTCTTCCATTTAATGGGGATATCCACTAAGCGCGAAGATAATATGACTCCAGAAGACATTGTGGCGATTGTGGAGGCTGGTGCCGAAGCGGGCGTACTAAAAACACAAGAACATTATTTGATTGAAAACATCTTTGAAATGCAAGAGCGTACCGTGTCTTCAACCATGACGACTCGTGAAAACATCGTGTTTTTAGACCGCACTTTTACTCGTCAGGAAGTGTTGAATACCTTATCGGCTGACTCTCATTCTAAATTAGTGATCTGTGATAATGGTTTGGACAAGATTTTAGGTTATGTGGAATCCCATACTTTGTTGACGCTTTATCTTCAACAAGAAGTAGTAGATTTAACAGATAGCCGTTTATTACGCAAAGCGTTATTTATCCCAGATACGCTGTCGTTATACGAAGTATTGGAGTTGTTTAAATCTACGGGGGAAGATTTTGCGATTATCGTCAATGAATATGCGCTTGTAATGGGCTTAATTACCTTGAACGATGTGATGAGTATTGTGATGGGAGAATTGGTTTCTAACGAAGAAGAGCAAATCGTTAGCCGCGATGAAAACTCTTGGTTGATTGATGGGGCAACGCCACTTGAAGATGTGATGCGCGTTTTGGATATTGAATCTTTCCCTGATTCAGAAAATTACGAGACTATTAGTGGCTTTATGATGTATATGTTACGCAAAATTCCGAAAAAAACCGATTTTGTCGTATACGATAAATATAAATTTGAAGTCATTGATACCGAAAACTTCAAAATTGATCAAATTTTAGTTTCGATTGTCAAAGACAGCGGAGTGAGCAAAGAATCAGCGTAGTACTAGGTGTTACCTTGCTTAACTCCCCATTCTAAGTATAATTAACAGCGGTTTTAACCTCCTATAAATAAGGAAAATTTAATGTTTAAAAAAATCTCGATATTCTTTGTTGCAGTAATGCTTGCGGGTTGTTCTTCGATTTCAGATATGACCTCTTATATTCCGTTTATGGGTAAAGACAAAAAGGTCATTGATTTAGATAAAGATAAAATCGACCAAAAATCTTATGCCGCCGCTTATGAAGCCACTGTGGCAACCTATAAAGATCGTGTAACAAAAAATTTCTTTGTGGATAATTTTGCAAGTGGTGCGAATGACTGGTATCTCGGTCGTATTGTTGTACCAATCAAGCAAATTCAAGATAAACTCTACACAGGTGGTCATGATTCTGATGTGTATGCTTACTATAGCGGTGTGTTACATGCAGAAGCATTACAAACTAACTTCAGCCGTTTAAGTGCAAATTGTTGGCAAAAAGTGGATTCGCCAAGTGTGACGCAGGGGATCTACGATGCAATGCGTGATTTGCAAAAAGGCAAAGAGCGCGGTGAAAATGACGCCTATATTTCCCAAGGCAGCGAAATGCTACTCAAAGCCTGTACTGGCCAATAATCAATTTGAGCTGTTGATGAGTGATCTTATCAGCAGCTTTTCTTTTTTTAAATCATCAATGTGAAGGAGCAAGAATGTTAGAACTTTCGGAAAGCAACATTCATTTAAATGCTACGGCAACAAATAAGCTGCAAGCTATTGAAATGGCTGCAAGCGCGTTAGAGCAAGCTGGCAATGTTGAACAAGGCTATTTGCAAGGTATGCTTGGACGTGAACAACAAACCTCCACTTTTTTAGGCAATGGGATTGCAATTCCACACGGTACATTAGAAACCCGTTCAATGGTGAAAAAAACCGGTGTACAAGTTTTCCAATTTCCACAAGGTATTGAGTGGGGAGAAGGCAATATTGCTTATGTTGTGATTGGTATTGCTGCCCGTTCTGATGAGCATCTTGCTTTACTTCGTCAATTAACGCATGTTTTAGGTGATGAAGACACTGCGGCACAGTTAGCGACATTAACAGATGTTGAAAAATTCCGTGCGATTTTGTTAGGTGAAAGCGATGCTTTTAGCATGACTGAAGAAACATTAAGCTTAGATATTGAAACGCAAAGTTTGCTCACCCTTACCGCCATCAATGCAGGCAAATTACAACAGCAAAGTGCGGTTGAAAATAGCTTTGTTTCTGAAGTAGTCTCCAATTCTGCTCTGCCACTTGGCAAAGGGTTATGGGTAACCGATGCCGTATCAGGTAACTTGAAAAATGCGTTGGCATTCAGTCGTGCGAAAACCATTTTTAATCATAATGGCAAAGCGGTGAAAGGTGTGTTGACGATTTCGGCTGTCAGTGACCAAATCAATGAGACATTAGCGCGTTTATTGGATGATGAAGTCCAAAATATTTTATTAAGTGGTAATGCGCAGCAAATTTTGACCGCACTTAATGGCGGTAAAGTGCCGGCTTCGCTAGCTACTCAATCTGAAGACCAAATCGCGACAGGTGCAGTGATTGGTACCTTTACTATTCGTAATGAACATGGCTTACATGCTCGCCCAAGTGCAGTGCTTGTTAATGAGGTGAAAAAATTCGCCTCCAAGATTACCGTACAAAATCTTACTCGAGAAACCGCACCGGTTAGTGCAAAAAGCTTGATGAAAATTGTGGCATTAGGTGTCACTCAAGGTCATCGCTTACGTTTTGTTGCAGAAGGGGATGATGCGAAACAAGCCATTGAAGCCTTAGGTAAGATTATTGCAAGTGGACTTGGTGAAAGCGTATCAGCTGTGCCACCAGCTGAACCAGATACCATTGAAGTAAGCAGTGATCACGCACCACAAATTCACGAAGAAAAAACAGGTTTACCAGCAGATGCCATTGAAGCCGTATTTATGATTCGTAATGAACACGGTTTACATGCCCGTCCAAGTGCGGTGCTTGTTAATGAAGTGAAAAAATACAATGCATCTGTTGCGGTACAAAACTTAGATCGTGACACCCAATTAGTCAGTGCGAAAAGCCTAATGAAAATTGTGGCGCTCGGTGTCGTGAAAGGTCACCGCTTACGTTTTGTGGCGAGCGGTGAAGAAGCTCAACAAGCGATTGACGGTATCGGTGCAGTCATTGAAAGCGGTTTAGGTGAAGGTAAGGAGTAAGTGATGGCAAAAGTAGCAACAATTACCTTAAATGCCGCTTACGATTTAGTCGGGCGTTTGCCGCGTATTGAAATCGGCGAAGTGAACACTGTTGAAACACTTGGTCTTTTCCCTGCAGGCAAAGGTATCAATGTCGCTAAGGTATTAAAAGATTTGAGCGTAGATGTCGCGGTTGGTGGCTTCTTAGGTGAAGACAACGTGGGTGATTTCGAAACTCTATTTAAAAAACAAGGCTTAGAAGACAAATTTCATCGCGTAGCAGGTAAAACTCGCATTAACGTAAAAATTACGGAAACCGAAGCCGATGTGACGGACCTAAATTTCTTAGGTTATCAAATCACCCCAGAAGCTTGGCAGCAATTTACAGCAGATTCATTAGCGTATTGTCAAAACTTTGACATTGTTGCGGTTTGCGGCAGTTTACCGCGTGGTGTCAGTCCTGAATTGTTTGCGGATTGGCTTAATCAGTTGCATCAAGCTGGTGTGAAAGTCGTATTAGATAGCAGTAATGCGGCACTTACAGCAGGTTTGAAAGCCCATCCTTGGTTGGTAAAACCAAATCATCGCGAATTAGAAGCGTGGATTGGCCACCCACTAAATTCTCTTGATGAAATTATTGTGGCGGCTAAAAAACTTAAAGCAGAAGGTATTGCTAACGTCATTATTTCGATGGGCGCGAATGGTTCTTTATGGCTGAGTGATCAAGCTGTTATTCAAGCTCAACCACCTAAATGTGAAAACGTGGTGAGCACCGTAGGGGCTGGTGATTCTATGGTGGCAGGCTTAATTTACGGTATCGAAAAAGGCTTATCTCAAGCGGAAACCTTAGCATTTGCGAGTGCGGTTTCTGCCTTTGCCGTTTCGCAAAGTAATGTGGGCGTGAGCGATATCGACTTGCTTGAGCCAATTCTGGCGAATGTCAAAATTTCTGTGATTGAAGGATAATGTAATGAATTTGTTTTTAACTCAATCCCCGCAAATTGGTGCGGCAAAATCCTATTTACTTCGCCAAGCATTGAGCATGGCAGCGAAAAAAGCCAATCATACTGTGGTTGAGCAAGCCAAAGATGCGGATTTAGTGATTGTTTTCGGATCTACTTTGCCAAACTCTGCTGAACTTGTGGGCAAAAAAGTCTTTTTAGCCAATGAAGATGCGGCGATCGCTTCCCCTGAAGTCACGCTGACGAATGCACTCAATCAAGCAGTGGACTATGTTCAACCCGCTCAAAGTGCGGTTGGATTTGGTGGCGTTTCTGACGTCAAAAATATTGTCGCGGTTACAGCTTGCCCGACGGGTGTTGCGCATACCTTTATGTCTGCTGAAGCCATTGAAACCTATGCAAAAAAACAAGGTTGGCAGGTAAAAGTCGAAACCCGTGGCCAAGTGGGCGCAGGTAATGAAATTACCCCAGAAGAAGTCGCTGCGGCAGATTTAGTCTTTGTTGCGGCCGATATTGATGTGCCGTTAGATAAATTCCAAGGTAAACCGATGTATCGTACGTCGACGGGTTTAGCGTTAAAGAAAACCGCACAGGAATTTGATAAGGCATTCAAAGAAGCTAAAATTTATGAAGGCGGCGCAGCAAAATCTTCTGCTAAATCAGAAGAAAGCGGCGAGAAAAAAGGCGTCTATAAACATTTGATGACAGGTGTATCGCACATGTTGCCATTGGTGGTTGCTGGTGGCTTATTAATTGCGATTTCCTTTATGTTTGGTATCGAAGCCTTCAAAGATGAAACAATTTTCCATGGTATTCCAAAAGCCTTAATGGATATCGGTGGCGGTGCAGCATTCCACTTGATGATCGCAGTATTTGCTGGCTATGTGGCCTTTTCTATCGCAGACCGTCCGGGGCTTGCGGTAGGTCTTATTGGCGGTATGTTAGCCACCACAGCCGGTGCAGGGATTTTAGGTGGGATTATCGCGGGTTTCTTAGCGGGTTATGTGGTGAAAGGATTAAATGCAACCATTAAATTGCCAGCAAGTTTAACTTCCTTAAAACCGATTCTAATTCTCCCGCTCTTTGGTACCTTGATTGTCGGCCTTGCCATGATTTATGTGATCAACCCACCGGTTTCACAAATTATGACCACCTTAAGCGATTGGTTAAAATCCATGGGTGAAGTCAATGCGATGGTGTTAGGTGCGATTATCGGTGCGATGATGTGTATTGATATGGGTGGTCCAGTAAACAAAGCGGCTTATACGTTCTCTGTGGGAATGTTAGCCTCTCAAGTTCACACTCCAATGGCTGCCGCTATGGCTGCCGGTATGGTGCCGCCAATTGGTATGGCGGTTGCAACTTGGATTGCTCGCAGTAAATTTACCAGTAATCAACGTGATGCAGGTAAAGCTTCTTTTGTCTTAGGTTTATGCTTTATCTCTGAAGGGGCATTGCCGTTTGTGGCTGCCGATCCATTGCGTGTGATTATTAGCTCGGTGATCGGTGGTGCAACTGCGGGTGCGATTTCAATGGCATTAAATATTTCTCTGCAAGCACCACATGGTGGTTTATTTGTGATTCCGTTTGTCTCTGAACCATTACTCTACTTAGGTGCAATTGCAACAGGGGCATTATTAACCGGCGTGGTTTATGCGGTGATTAAGCCGAAGGCGACAGAATAATCGATTCTTTGATTAAAAAGTGCGGTAATTTTTAACCGCACTTTTCATTTATCAGGTATAATTACAATGATTTAGGGAGAAATTATGGATAAATACAATAAACTCCGCATTGAATGGGATTGTCGTCGAGGTATGCTTGAGTTGGATAAAATCATCATGCCTTTTTATAAAGCGCATTTTGACCAACTGACTGACGACAAAAAAGATATTTTTATTCGTTTACTTGCCGCCACGGATTTACAACTTTTTTCGTGGTTTTTTAATGGCAGTCAATCAGACGATGCCGAAGTGCAAGCGATGGTTGAATATATCCAAGATGTGCAGAAAACGAATGTCCGTTAATTTTTTTGAAATTTTTTATACATAAGGAACTTTTCAATTTTAACTCTGTCTGATAAAGCAACAATAGCTTGCTGTCTTGAATATATGAAGGCGTGTTAGACGTAGCATAGGAGATATATGGCTGAACAGCTAACAGATCAGGCTTTGGTAGAAAGAGTGCAGCAAGGCGATAAAAAAGCCTTTAATTTATTGGTTTCTCGTTATCAAAATAAAGTAGCCGGACTTTTAACCCGCTACATTTCTCATAACGACATTCCAGATGTTGTACAAGAATCCTTTATTAAGGCCTATCGTTCCATTGAATCCTTTCGGGGCGATAGTGCATTCTACACTTGGCTATATCGAATTGCCGTTAATACGGCAAAGAATTACTTAACGGCACAGGGGCGCCGTCCACCGAGCGAAGATATTTTGGCTGAAGATGCCGAAAGCTACGATGTGGGAACTCATCTACGTGATGTAGATACCCCTGAAAATGAAATGTTATCTAGCGAATTAGAAAAAGTGGTATTTGATACCATTCACAGTTTGCCAGAAGATTTAAGAACCGCGATTACCCTGCGTGAGCTTGAAGGGTTAAGTTACGAAGAAATCGCAGAAATAATGGATTGCCCAGTAGGCACTGTACGTTCTCGCATTTTCCGTGCTCGGGAAGTGATTGAGAACAAAATACAACCGCTTATGCAACGTTAAAATAAAGTCGGAGTTTATAAAATGCAAAAAGAGTTACTTTCAGCCTATATGGATGGAGAAGAAGTCAGTGCCGAGTTGACGGAACAACTTTGTCAGGATAAAGATTCACAAGAATCTTGGGCGGCGTATCACACAGTAAGAGCAGTTATGCGTAAAGAGTCACCAGTATTATTAGGTGCTGATTTTACCGCGAAAATGGCTGATTTAATTGAATTAGAAGAAGTAAAACACGTTGAGATTACTGTTTCTCAACCAACACCAGAAGAAGCAGACAGCTTACCATTCGTGCAAAAATTAAAAGCATTCTTTGCACCAATGACACAAATTGCGGTGGCTGCAGGTGTGTGTTTAGTGGCAGTAGTAGGTGTGCAATCATTTAATGCGAAAAGCACGTCGGTTACACCAGAAAACCCTGTTTTACAAACCTTACCATTTAACAGTTCAGTTCAAGAAGTAAGTTACAACGCTCCGACCAAAGATGTAGCCACTTCGGAACAGGTTGAGCAAAAAAATCGCCGTATTGGTACGATGTTGCAAAACTATGAATTACAGCGTCGTATGCATGCAGATAGCTTAAATGTGGGTAGCAACCAAGCGAAATAATTACAGCAATTAATCGATAATTCACCACCTTAGGCGTGGTGAATTTTTTTATGGATCAATTGATTTATTTATGAAAAAAACGTTTCTCAAATTAACCGCACTTTTAGGCTTATTCCTGTTACCTTTTACGGCATTTGCAGAAGAGCCAATTCAGTCATTAAATAAAATGTCGCAAGCCATGCGAGATTTAAATTATGAGATTGCTTTTGTGCAAACTACACCAACGAATATGGACTCGTTCCGTTATCGCCATATTAAACAAGGGCAAAAAGTGTATGCACAGTTGGTGACATTAGATGGTGAACAGCAAGAAATCATCCAGCGCGGTAATTTAGTCAGCTATTTCCAGCCAGGTTCACGTGCTTTCACGATTAACAGTGGTGAGATTGTGGATGCGCTTCCGGCAGTGATTCGTACTGATTTTAGTAAGCTGAGTCAGAATTATGATTTTATTAAGCTTGGAAAAGACCGAATTGCAGGCCGATTCGTCGATACCATTCGAATTGTGCCAAAAGACGATTTTCGTTATCAATATCTCGTTTTCTTAGATGAAGAAAATGGTTTGTTATTGCGTGGCGATATGCTTGATCGCGAAGGCAAATTATTGGATCAATTCCGCGTGGTGACGTTATATATAGATGATCGTCTACGAGGTTTAACCGATTACCTTAATAAGGTGTCAGTGCCGCCACTTTTAAATGAAGGAAAACAAGAATCATCCCTTTCAATCAATTGGAAAACTGATTGGTTACCACAAGGGTTTGATTTAATTCGCCAGAATCAAGATGTGATAGACGGTGAAGTAATTGAAAATGCGTTATTTAGTGATGGTCTTTTCACTTTTACACTTTATATCAATAAAGCGGATAGCACCGCTGCAAAAGAAAACACGTGGAAACAAGGGGCTTACACGATTTACAGTGAAGTCATAGGCGATAAAGAAATTACCTTTATCGGACAGCTTCCAATTGCTGCAGCGAAACGAATTGTACAAGGTGTAACATTCCTAAAATAATTCAGTAGCAGTGAGAAAGTTGCTATTTTGTTTCCCCTTGCTATACTTTCTTCACCTAATGGATTTTGATAGCTAAACCCCGTCCTGCGGGGTTTTGTTTTATCAAGTGCGGTCATTTTTCTTAAGGTTTTTACAATGAATAATCCCCTTCCTCTTCTTGGCATTACAGGTTACAGCGGTAGTGGCAAAACCACATTGCTGGAAAAATTGCTTCCTCAATTAATTAAAAAAGGCCTACGTGTTTCAGTGATTAAACACAGCCATCACAACGCTCATGTGGATAAAGAAGGAAAAGACAGTTGGCGAATGAAAGAGGCGGGGTCTGCGCAAGTTATTATGGCTTGTGATAATCGTTGGGCATTGATGACAGAAACCCCTCAAGAGCCGGTTTCATTAGCCTATTTAAGCCAACAGTTTGATCGTCATTTAACGGATCTAGTTTTGGTGGAAGGATTTAAACAAGAACCCATTCCAAAGATTCTATTGCATCGACAAGAGATGACAAAACCGTTGCCGGAATTAGATGAAAACGTGTTAGCTTTAGCAACAAATTATTCGCTTGAAACTGACCGCACTTTATTAGATATTAATCACATTGAACAAATCGCTGAATTTATTTATCAATGGTGGAAAAAGACGCAGTAATAGAACGTCAGCATTATAAAGGACTGGCTTGGGTGGCTTCCATGGCTTTGTTTATGCAAAGCTTGGATGCGACTATTTTAAATACTGCCTTACCCACCATCGCAACAGATCTGCAAACCCCCGTCTTTGAAATGCAAATGGCGATTATTGCCTATTCTCTTGCCGTAGCCTTATTTATTCCTTTAACCGCTTGGGCGGCAGCTAAATTTGGTACGCTTACCGTTTTCCGTTCAGCTGTTTTTACCTTCGTATTTGGTTCAGTCGCCTGTGCAATGGCAACTTCTCTCGAAACCCTTGTGCTTGCACGGATTCTCCAAGGTGTTGGTGGAGCATTTATGATGCCGGTTGCTCGACTTGCGATTATTCAAACCGTACCCAAAAATCAATTAATTAATGCCTGGAATTTAATGGCAACAGCGGGATTGATTGGCCCGATTCTTGGCCCGATTTTAGGTGGTTGGCTTGTGGTGCATACGTCATGGCATTGGATTTTCTTAATCAATATTCCTATTGGCATGTTAGGCTTCTGGGCGGCGGCTAAAGTGATGGGAAATCATAAGGGTAATGCGAATAAGTTAGACTGGACAGGCTTTTTACTCTTTGCATTTGGTTTAGTCGGTTTAACGCTCGGGCTTGATTTACTGGGCGAAAGTCACCGTGACAATATGACTACATATAGTGCATTGTCGATTGGTATTGCATTATTGGTGGCCTATTATTTTTATGCAAAAGGTAATGAACGTGCCATTTTACCTTTATCTCTTTTCAATACGAGAACATTCCGATTAGGTATTGCAGCCAATATCTTTATTCGCCTTTCCGGTTCGGCTGTGCCGTTCTTATTACCATTAATGTTCCAACTTTCTTTTGGCTATTCAGCTGAAGAGTCAGGCTGGTTGCTTGCACCCATTGCGTTAATGTCTGTCGTATTTAAACGTTTTATTGGGCATATTTTAAATATGCTAGGTTATAAAACTACGTTAATTTTATCGTCACTTTTAATGGCTGGTTCAACAGTTTCCATGTCATGGCTTGATACCACATCATCAACGACGTGGATTATATGTAATCTGATGTGGTATGGTGCCTGCATGTCGATGATTTTTACCTCAATTAACACACTTACCGTTGGCGATCTATCACAGGAACAAAGTGGTGCAGGTTCAACCTTATTGAGTATTGTGCAACAAGTGGGTATTGGGTTTGGTATCGCGGTGGCATCCATTATTTTAACGTTATATCGTCAATTTATTGGTAATGAAGGGGGTGCATTACAACATGCTTTCAGTTACACGTTTCTGACCACTTCTGTTTTTGCGATCGCATTAGTTTGGATATTGAGCTATTTGCACAAAACAGACGGGGATCATTTGCGGAAAAAACGCTGATATTGAATACCTTAGTTTAATTTGTTATAAGAAAGATCATTTTCTTATTTTGTAAAAGTTTGACTTGCTTATATCTTAAGTAAAATTTTTATATACAGGGTGGATTCAAATCTACCACAATTGATGGTTGGGTAAGCGAGAAACTTACCTTGCAAAGAAAGGACAACTTATGAAACTAAAAGCGACATTAACACTTGTTGCAGCAAGTTTGTTTTTAGCTGCTTGTGATCAATCTGGTTCTGCAGCAAAAGAAACTACGAAAGCAGAAACAGCTAAACCTTCAGGCAATAACACATTTGTGTACTGTACGGCAAAAGCACCACTTGGCTTTAGCCCGGCATTGGTAATGGAAGGCACATCTTACAATGCGAGTTCACAGCAAGTGTATAACCGCTTGGTTGAATTCAAAAAAGGTTCAACTGACCTTGAGCCAGCCTTAGCTGAAAGCTGGGAGATCAGTGACGATGGTTTAACTTACACGTTCCATTTGCGTAAAGGGGTGAAATTCCATACGACAAAAGAATTTACGCCAACACGTGATTTTAATGCGGATGATGTGATCTTTTCTTTCCAACGTCAGTTAGATCCTAACCACCCTTATCACAACGTATCGAAAGGGACTTATCCGTATTTCAAAGCGATGAAATTCCCAGATTTATTAAAATCAGTTGAGAAAGTGGATGACAGCACTGTTCGTATTACTTTGAATAAAAAAGATGCGACTTTCTTAGCAAGCTTGGGGATGGACTTTATCTCTATTTACTCAGCTGAATATGCAGATGCGATGTTGAAAGCGGGTAAACCAGAAACAATCGATAACAAACCGGTAGGTACAGGTCCGTTTATTTTTGTGGATTACAAAACTGACCAAGCGGCACAATATGTAGCGAATGAAACTTATTGGAAAGGTCGTACACCACTTGATCGTTTAGTGATTAGCATCGTACCCGATGCAACGACGCGTTATGCGAAGTTACAAGCAGGTTCTTGTGATTTAATTCTCTTCCCGAACGTGGCGGATTTAGCCAAAATGAAAACTGATCCGAAAGTACAGCTTTTGGAACAAAAAGGTTTGAACGTGGCATATATCGCATTCAATACGGAAAAAGCACCGTTTGATAACGCGAAAGTACGCCAAGCATTGAACTATGCTGTAGATAAAAAAGCCATTATTGAAGCGGTTTATCAAGGTGCAGGTACTGCAGCGAAAAACCCATTGCCACCAACAATTTGGAGTTATAACAACGAAATCCAAGATTATCCGTATGATCCAGAGAAAGCGAAACAGCTTTTAGCGGAAGCAGGTTATCCAAACGGTTTTGAAACGGACTTCTGGATTCAACCAGTGGTGCGTGCGTCTAACCCAAATCCAAAACGTATGGCTGAACTTGTGATGGCTGACTGGGCAAAAGTGGGTGTAAAAGCAAATCCAGTAACGTTTGAATGGGCAGACTATCAAAAACGTGCTAAAGCAGGTGAATTAACGGCAGGTATCTTCGGTTGGTCAGGTGATAACGGTGATCCGGATAACTTCCTTTCTCCATTACTTGCAAGTGCTAACGCTGGTAACTCAAACTTTGCTCGTTTCAAAAATGCAGAATTTGATGCCTTATTAGATAAAGCGATTGGCTTAACTAATAAAGAAGAACGTGCAGCACTTTATAAACAAGCACAAGTGATTTTCCATGAACAAGCACCATGGATTCCAGTTGCTCACTCTATTGGTTTCGCACCACTTAGTCCTCGCGTAAAAGGCTACGTACAAAGTCCATTCGGCTACGATGCATTTTATGGCGTGAGTGTTGATGGTAAATAATTAACGGACTATACTAGCCCTTGCAGTTGCAAGGGCTTTTTGTTTTCAAGCAAAAGGAGAAAGAAAATGGACTTACATGATATTCGTGAAGATTATTGCAAACAGGCGCTTTCTCAGCATGATTGCGATCCCAATCCAATAAAACAATTTGAAAAATGGCTCAACGAAGCGATTACGGCTAAAGTCAATGAGCCAACAGGTGTTAATGTTGCGACAGTCAATGAAGAGGGCCGTCCAACAAGTCGAATGGTACTGTTGAAAGAAGTGAATGAACAAGGCTTTGTATTTTTTACGAATTATCACAGCCGAAAAGGTCGCGCCATAGAACATAATCCTTTCGTTGCCCTAACATTCTTTTGGCCTGAATTAGAACGTTCTATTCGTATTGAGGGCAAAGCTGAAAAAATCTCGCCTGAACAATCAGATGAATATTTTGCGACTCGCCCTTACACCAGCCGAATTGGCGCTTGGGCCAGCGAGCAAAGTGCAGTCATTTCTAGTCACAAATCTTTATTAGCGAAAGCTGCTCTGATTGCAGCAAAACACCCATTAAACGTACCTCGTCCACCACATTGGGGCGGTTATCTTGTGATTCCTGATCGCATTGAATTCTGGCAAGGTCGCCCAAGTCGTTTACATGACCGAATTTGTTATTTATTCAATGATGGAAAATGGGAGAGAGAGCGGTTATCGCCGTAAGTTTCTTCAAAAACATGTAAAAAAATAACCGCACTTTGATTCCTCAACCAAAGTGCGGTTTATTTTTACGTTATTTTTATTTACCGATGATTTCTGCTAAATCAACTTTGCGGTTTTCGTAACGAGAGCGGGTACACGCATCAGCAGTGGCGATAGCCGCACGAGCAGCTTCACCGGTGAGTAATTTTACAAATTCCTCAGTTGGTTCCATACCATGAAGAATATCGTTTAAATAACGCATTTCTTTTTTCATGATAGAACTCAACCAAAGCGGTGTGCGTTTACCCGGTTTACCGTATTGAATCGCACCATCCATTTCTGTGCTGTTGTAAATACGGGTACGGTCATCATCTTCTTCTTGGGTTTCGTGAATGAGGAAATAGGTGTCTTTTCCATCCACACGAAGGGTGCCTTTGGTATTGTACATATCAAGTTTGATCGCGCCTTTTTCCCCTTGAATTAATACATAATGTTCACCCCAACGGAAAGCGGAACCCCATTCTAGAACAGCGAAGCGATTATCATCGTATTCCATGGTGACAAAAATCATATCGTCTTCATCACCGAATTTTTCGCCTTTGTGTGCAACATTGGCGGCTGCCATGGTAACGGTTTTTGGCATACCACCCATAATGAATTGTACACAGTCTAATTCGTGAATATGGTGGTATAAGTGGCCGCCAGATTTTTCACGGATTTTTTTCCATGAAATGGTTGGTTGTTGTTCTTCCCAGCCGTTACGTGCGGTGTGGCAATAAAGCACTTTACCGATCACGCCTTGATTGATTAATTCTTTGGCATGGTGAACACCGTTAAAGAAGTTCATCACATGGCCAGCCATAAAGGTGACACCATTTTCTTCGCAAGCACGTACCATGTCGTCACAGTCTTGATAACTTAAGGCGATTGGTTTTTCACAGAAAACATGTTTTTTGTTTTTCGCTGCAAGAATGACCGGTTTTTTGTGTAAGTAGTTAGGGGTGGCGACAATCACGCAATCCACATCAGGGGAAGTGACCAATTCTTCAAGAGATTTTGCTGCTACGCATTGCAATTCTTGAGCAATGGTTTCACCATTTTCAGGGTCATATACCATGGTAATCTGTGCATCATCAAATTCATTCATGAAGCGGGCTAAATCTGCACCAAAATAGCCAACGCCAACAACACCATATCGCATCATAATAAACTCCTTATTTTTTCACTGAGATTTGTTTTTCCGTTACCATGGATTGCTTCGCTGCTTCTGCAACTTCGATGGCTTCAGTTAAACATAGACTTAATGGGCTGGTTTTTCCTTGCGTTAAGTGCTCTACCACGCTTTGTACTTCGATTTCAGCCGCTCGGCTTAACCAAAGTTGGCAAGGTGCGTGGGTGACATTATATTGCTGAGTGCCTTTTGCACTTTCGCGTAAAGATAAATCAGCCTCAAATTCATCAAATAAATCAACGTGTTCTATTTTTCCATCTAGATAATTAAATGTGACACTTGAGGTAAAGAAATTGACTTCAATCACACCATTTTCACCATGAATTTGAATGCCCCATTGGTGTAATCGATAAGCAGTGCCCATTTCGAGCGAACCTAATACGCCATTTTTAAAACGTAATAGCAACTGCAACACATCACGGCTGTCTGGCGTATCGTGATGTGCTTGATTAGCCGCTTGAGCAAAAACAGCCTCAATATCGCCTAATAACCAACAGAGTAAATCCAGTTCGTGAATGAGGTGGAAAAGCTCGCCGCCCGTAAGATTGGCATCTAATTTCCACCATTCTTTGTTTGGTAGATTTTCAATCCAACGCTGACGCATGGCTCGAGCTACGGTAATGCGGCCTAATTTTCCTTGTTCTAAAGCTGCTTTGACTTTCAACATGCCAGGTAACGTACGTTCTAAATGGCCCACAAAAATGACTTTACCTTTTTCTTCTGCAAGGCGACGTAAATGTTGGCCTTGAGAAGAACTTAAGGTAAAAGGCGTTTCAATAAAGACATGACAGCCAGCATTTAACGCTAAGATAGCTGGGGAATAATGGGCATAGTTTGGGGTGGCGATAACCACTAAATCAGGTTTGGTTTCTGCCAACATTTCTTCTACACTAAAAAAGGCTTTACTGCCGTATTGGTCGGCGAGTTTTTGTGCAAGAGAAGGGTTAATATCGGTCACTGCAATTAAGTTTGCTTGGGCTTTGTCAAATGCGGAAGCTAGTTGAACACCAAAAAAGCCGCAGCCGATTAAGGCGATGTTTAATCCATTAGTTTGCATCATGCCCTCCTTGTTGTAAGCGTTGGCGAATACTTTGGAAATATTGCAAGATCGCGCGTTGCATGCGCACCAAATCATGCGCTTCTACGGCATCAATTAATTCACGGTGTTGCATGGCTAATTTTTCAGGAGAAAGTATTGGTGGCGGTAAGCCTTTTTCTACTTGTTGATAAATTTGCCAAAATGCATCTAAATATTGAATCAGTAACGGGTTATTTAATGGTTCATAAAGTTTTAAATGAATGTGGTATTCATCTTTAGGTGAAAACTTTTGTTCTCGTGCATTTTTCTCCATATTTGCTACTGATTTTTGCAAAAGTCCGGTCTGTTCTTGGCTAATTTTTCCCAACACCATCGGAGCAAAACCGTATTCTAAAATTTCCCGAATATCCAAAATATTAATCAGCTGATTATGATCATTATGTAAATTCAGTTGGGTGTGAAAGCTTAATCCGCGAATCATTGGCACAAGAGATGATTCACTCACAAAGGTGCCGACGCCATGACGAATGTCTAAAATGTGTAGCGCCTCTAAAGATTTAATGGCTTCACGCAAACTGGAACGGCTCACACCAAGCTGTTCAATCAACTCATTTTCTGTTGGCATCAAATCGCCGGATTTAAGATTTTGTTTAATGATGAGCGATTTGATTTTATCCTGCAAAACGAGACTTGCTTCTTTTTTACTTGTTTTTTTCATTTCTGTTCTCATTTTCTAATCTATTTTCTGAATTTGTGATCCAGCTCTCATTCTCTTTGATTGACATAAGACATCATACGTCTTATCTTTATTTATGCAAGCAGAAATTAGCAGTGATTTTAAATTCTGTGATCTATACCACAAAATTCTCAAATACAAGGAAGGGAGGTTGTTATGACAACATCATTACCATGGTATAAAGAAGTCAGTCCTACGCAAAAAAAAGCGTTATTTGCGGCTTGGTTAGGTTATGTTTTTGATGGCTTCGATTATATGCTTATCACTTATGTGCTTTTGGATATTCAAAAGGAATTCACCATGAGCACAACGGAAACATCCACATTATTACTTGCGGCCTTCGTAGCGCGTCCATTAGGTGGGGCGATTTTTGGTAGTTTTGCCGATAAATATGGTCGTCGTTTGGCGATGATTGTTTCCATTATTACGTATTCCGTCGGGACATTCTTGTGCGGTTTATCCACCAGTTATATTTGGCTTTTCATCTTCCGTATGATTATCGGTATGGGGATGGCAGGTGAATATGCGTGTTCTTCCTCTTATGCCATTGAAAGCTGGCCAAAACATTTGCGTACGAAAGCCAGTGCATTTTTAGTGAGTGGCTTTTCCATTGGTAATATTCTTGCCTCTCAAGTGATTCCTTGGGTATCTCAAACTTATGGTTGGCGTATGGCTTTCTTTATTGGTTTGGCTCCTGTCGCTTTAGTGCTCTATGTTCGTCGCCATGCACCTGAAAGTGAAGAATGGGCACAAGCGAAAGCAGCGGGTAAAGTGAATAAAGTTCCACTTACTGACCTATTCACTAAAAAACAATTACCAATTACTTTAATTATTTTCTTAGTTTGCTATTCAATTTTCTCCGTAAACTGGCCGGTAGTAGGTTTACTTCCACTTTATCTTAAAGAAAATGGCTATGCTGAAAATGTGAAATCACTGATGTTCTGGGCAGGCTTTGGTATCCTCATCGGTACCTTAATTGCCGGCTTTATCGGGGATAAATTAGGTGAGAAGAAAACCTTTGTATATAGCTTATTGTTATCGCTTTTCTTCCTCTTCCCAGTATTCTATTTGCCAGAAAATAATGTATTAGCACTTGGTGCGTTGCTCTTCTTCTTACTTGCAACTAACTTAGGGATTGCCGGTTTAGTGCCCAAATATATGGCGACTTTCTTCCCGGCTGAAATGCGAAGCACAGGTATCGGTTTCATCTATAACTTCGCTGCGATCGGTGGTGGGGTGTCTCCTGTAATTGCCGCCGCACTTAGCGAAAGAGTAGGACTTGGTTCAGCCCTTGTGTATGTGACCTTATTCTGGACAATTGTCCTTGTTGCTCTCGTTGGATTAAGATTGCCAGAACGTATTCAAGCTCGTATGCAACAATAAAAAACGAAAGCAAAACAGACCGCACTTTTAGGTGCGGTCTGTTGTTTATTTAGAAGCGAATTGTTTGATGGCTTCAGTAACTTCCTCAATGACGGTTGGCCAATATAGAGGAGCGCGTTGGTGAAAAGCTCTTATGGATGGATACCACAGATTATTTTCTTTAAATCCCCAGCGCCAATCTTTGATAAATGCGAGCATTAAAAAAGTAGGGATATTCATTGCGCCAGCTAAATGTGCAATAGAAGTATCCACAGTCACCACGAGATCTAAGTTAGAAATCGCTGCAGCGGTATCACTAAAGTTTTGGCAAATAGGGCCAATAAGCGGTATTTGATAACGCTCCATGAGCTTACGTTCAGCCTCATTGAGATCTTTTTGCAGACAGTACCAATGGTGAGGTGCTTGGGTCAATAATGATTCAATTTGAGTTAATTCATGAATTGAACGATGGATATCGTTTTCGTGCTCTGGGAAGCCTCGCCATACCAAGCCTATCTTTAATCTTTCTGTTTTATCTATACGCTGAGCCATTTTGTCAATAAGTGCGGGATCTGCAAATAAATAAGGTATGCGTTTAGGCAGAGTATCAAATGGTTCCGTTACATGAGCTAAAATTGAATGAGGATAAACCCAATAATCAAACTCAATATGCTGGTCATGCCATTCGTCAGAACTTATTACGATATCAATATCAGGATGAGATTTGATGATATCTACAATGGGTGGCTGGACGATAAAAATTAATTGTTTAGGTTGTTGGCTTTTGAGATAGTGAGCCAATTGCGAGAACATAATTTCATCACCAAAACCGAATTCACTCCATACAACTAGGCCTTTACCAAGAAGTGGTTCGCCTTTCCATTGTTTATTTAATATTTCTAAGGAAGGAGGAATTCTACTACGAAAGGAATGCTTATCGTGGAGAATAAATTCTCGTTGATAAAATCCTCGATGATAATCTCCCGCACTTAATCTTTGTAGAGTGCTAAAGTAGTGTATATTAGCTTTAGGAGCACGAAAAAAATAATTATTCCAAGCGCTTAAAGCAGCGTCGGTCAACTCTTTTGTATTATAAATTTGGGTGCGAGTATAGGCAGCTAAATTATCATAAGGATAGCTTTGCTCTAATTGGTTAAGTGCATTTTGTACTCGGTAATCCGTAATTGGATGATTAATCAATTGATAGCTGAGATTTTGTTTAAGACTTTCTTGGTCAGCAAGTGCTCTTTTACGCAGAAACCAAACATGGGATTTCTCTGATATAGGTTGGTACTCAAATATCATCTCTAAATTGTCAGCCAGTATTTGTGGATGGCAATACTCAATAGCTTCTAAAATTAGATACCCCCCAGTTTTTAATGCGGCTCCCCAACAAAGCAAGCTGTCAGAATTGTAGGATAGGCTACTATCAACAAGAATGGCATCGACAGAGGCCTCTTTGACGAGGTTAAGTCGATCCCGTGAGCCCATGGATTTATCCCAAGTATTGAGATCGTATAAAGCAAGGAAATCTGGGTTAAAATTATTAAGGAAATCTTTATCACAAAGTTGAATTGCTACACCCTTATTTTCGTGCATTTATCGTCTCCATCTCATTTAATTCTTATTTTTAAAAATTATACTCGAAATCAGCTAGAAATGCTTTTGAGGCGATTTGTAGAAAAGAAATTTATTATTTAGAAAAATAGTTTGAAGCGTGTCACAAATTTGTTAAAAATATGTTTCAATTTTTTCGGTTAAATGCTAATTAATAATCTCCCCTATCGTTTTATAGGAGATTGTATATGCAAACTCAACAAACCTTTCTCTCTAAATATAAAAGTCTCATTATTCTTGCCTTAGACTTTGTCTTCATGTTGGTGTTAATCAAAATACTGCCGTTTTCTGCTCAAGAGAATCGCGGGCTAGCCTTGCTGATTTTTATTGGTATTTTATGGTTAACGGAAGCCTTTAATATTACCGTGACATCCCTTATGGTGCCTGTCGTGGCCATAGGATTAGGCTTGATTAATACACAAAAAGCGCTCGCACCATTCTCTACCCCAATTATTTATATGTTCTTTGGGGGATTTGTGGTGGCTGCGGTGTTGCAAATTCAGAATCTAGATAAGATTATTGCGAATTACATTATTCGTTTGGCCAAAGGAAACTTAAAACTTTCTATTACCTACCTTTTCACCGTAACTACGTTCCTTTCTATGTGGATTAACAACACCGCTGTAGCGGCGATGATGTTACCGCTCACGATGGGGATGTTAAAAGGTATCAATGCAGAGAAAAATCATCGGTTGTACGCCTTCGTATTGTTAGGTATGGCATTTAGCGCCAGTATCGGTGGTATTGGTACATTAGTGGGAAGTGCACCGAATGCCATTTTGGCGTCTCAAATTCAAGTGACCTTCACAGAATGGTTAGGTTATGGTTTCCCGGTGATGGTACTGCTTGTGCCTTCAATGATTTTTTCTTTATGGGTGATTTTACGTCCAGACTTTTCTGTGGATTTTAATCCATCACTTGAGAAAGTCAGCTTTAATCGAAAAAATATCATTACCTTACTGATCTTTATCGGTATGGCGATTATGTTGCTTTTCAGCTCTCTCTTAAACCCATGGATTAGTGCTTTTCTTGAATTACCGAAAAAAATTGAAAACTTTGATACGGTGATTGCACTATGCGTTGTGATCTTTATTTGTGTTTCAGGTGTCGCGAGTTGGAAAGAAATTCAAGAGCGTGTTGAATGGGGCGTGCTCGTTTTATTCGGTGGTGGTTTAACACTCAGTATCGTGATGAAAGATTCTGGTGCCAGTAAGATTATGGCGGATAGTATCGTTCAGTTTGTGCAAACCAAACCACTTTGGGTACTTTGCTTTGTGATGACAGCATTTATTATTTTCTTAACGGAATTTACATCGAATACCGCCAGTGCAGCGTTGATTATGCCAATTGTGATTTCAGTGGCACAATCTATGAATTTACCACCTATCGCTTTAGCCGCAATTATTGCTTGTGGGGCAAGTTGTGCATTTATGTTACCAATTGCTACACCGCCAAATGCTATTGTGTTTGCAACAGGAAATGTGAAACAACTCGATATGGCAAAAGTCGGTTTGATTTTAAACCTATTCTGTATCGCCATCATCGGCAGTATGACTTATTTTGTTTGGTTGTAAATGTGGTTAAAACTGACCGCACTTTATTAGCCTATAAAAGTAAACCGCACGTTAAAGTGCGGTTTATTGTTTATCTCGAAATAACCTCTTTTGTGAAGGCTTCCATTTCGGCTTTACGCCATGGTGTTGAGAAGAAAATAGTATCTTTCAAACCAGATTCACTATTGAGTGGACGAACACCGAATTCTTGGTTTAATTTCTGTTGTACTTCAGGTGAGGTAATCCAATGCACGAAAACAAGTGATGCGGCTGGGTTAGGCGCATTTTTTGCTACGGTTACAACATTACCACCGCCAGGCATCCCAAATTTTGGTACATAGAATTTTAAACGCTCAGTAATTGCACCTTGTTTTTGCAAGCTGAACAAGTGATCTTGCCATGCAGAGACAATCACTAACTCACCATCGTTTAAACGGGTTAGACTATCAGCATTCGAAGCTGTACGGATTAGCGCATCTTTTTTACTGCTGAACCAATCCCAGGTTTTCTTCCAATTAGCAATCTGTGCTTCATCAATTTTATCGGTACGGTAATCATAATCACCATTAATATACACTAAAGCTCGCTGAATGAAGGCATTACCGGAGCTGCCACCGTTTGGATCAGAATAGCCGAATTTTTTTGGATTTTTATCAATATAGTTTTCCATATCTGCCCAAGATTGTGGCAATTCCTCTTCTTTGATTCGCATAGGATCATAAGCTAGACCGGTTTGATTACCCCAGTAACCTACAGCCATATCGCCTAATTCAACACCTTGTAAGTGGTGATTTAATTTATCGAAATTTGGTAAGTTATTGAGTTTTACAAGAATGTCATTTTTCGCTACGTTGCCTAAACGGTCAGCATTTAACACAACCACGTCCATTTTGCCGGTTTCTAGATTTTTTTCAGCGATCAGTTTATTGATATTACCGTCCAAGGTGCCTTCAGGTACTTTGACTTTAATACCGTATTGATTTTCAAATTCTTTGACAAAATTACGGAATTGCGGCTGCAAATACCAAACGCTAACTGTCAATTTACCTTCTTTTTTAGCGAGTTCTTCGATTTCACTCCAAGATTTACCACTTAAGTCTGTGGAAGCCGAGGCGAAAGTGCTGACAGCCAAGGCGGCAGCGGTAAGACCAATGGATAGAAGTTTACGGATATTTTTTTGCATAAGATGCTCCTTGTGAAAATTATGCTTTTCCTGTGGATTGAGAGAGATAATTCCCTTTCAACAATTTTTCGATAATCATCATCAAAATAATGTTTGGTACCAACAAAATAATCGATACAACGGCCGCATTCGGACGAATAAAAGAATAACCGAGGAAAGAATATAAAATGGTTGGCACGGTAATAAAGTCTGGTGAGCCGATAACGAAAGCGATAGCAAACTCTTCAATGCTTTTCACTAAACAGAAGATAATTGATGCTAAAAAACTGGGTTTCAACATCGGCATATACACGTCTTTGAAAACGGTAAATTTAGATGCACCTAAGTCACGGCTAGCATCAATGAGGTCTTGCGGTACAGAAGAAAAGCCTGCGGATAAAATCCGAATAGCATAAGGCAACGTGAGTACCACATGCCCAATAACAATGCCGATGAATGGATTATTAATATTTAAATCCAATAACATACGGCTAAAGAATAGGGCAATAATCATACCTGGAATAACCAATGGAATCAGTGTTAATAATTCTGCTAATTTTTTACCTCTAAACTCCATACGTCCAAATGCATAAGCTGTTGGGAGAGAGAGTAAAATAGTGATCAGTGAAACCGTAGGCGCAATGGTATAGCTATTAAACATTGCTTCAGGTAAAGAGGTGGTTTCCCAGACGATTTTCCAACGCTCAAAAGATAATGATTGAGGGAAAATATCTGGATAACTCCACGGTTTAGCGGGATCTACCAATGACCATAAACCTGCCATTAAAAAGGGTAGGAACAACCAAATAAAATTAGCAAGAATAAAGAACGTTAAGGAAATACGTGCGATTAATCGACCATTTTTCGTTGTGATTTGTACGGAACTACTCATTTGACTTCTCCACGTTTGACGGCTAATGGTTTAATCAATAATGACACTAGGATGGTGAAGAAGGCAGAGGTCAACATAATAGTTAATGCCATGACCGCACTTTGATTCCATTCTTCAAATTCATAGGCGGACATTTGCATTAAACGTGCTAAAGAATAGGTACTACGAGGACCTGCAATACTATAAAAGGCGAAATCACCGAGTGCACCGATAAATATTAAAATAAAGGAAACTTGTACCGCACCTAAGGTTAGAGGGAATATCACATAACAAAAACGTTGCCAAGGATTCGAACCTAAATTAGCTGCCGCATCTAATAAATCAGTTTTCAGTGAATTGACCGCGCCACCAATAAGAATTAAAGCAAAGGGAATGTTTTTCCACATTTGTAAAATCACTACCCCCCAACCAAATTCATCATTTTGTAAGGTTTTCGGTTCGTCCCAAATGCCTAAATAAACAAATACCTCATTAAGAATGCCGTGGTAAGAGATCATATTGACGAACAAGAAGGCTGCAACTAATCCTGGTACCAACATAGGTGCCCGCAAGATGGTTATAATTGTTACCTTGGCTGGTAATTTTTTACGTAACCACATGGCAATGGGATAAGCCACGATGATGGATAAAATCGCCCCTAATAAAGACACTTTTACGGAATAAATATACGAATTTTGGAATACTGGGCTATTTAATACGGCTTGCCAATACTCTAAACTAAATTGACTTTCTTCCCCGCCCATACTGTATAAACCAAGGCTTTGAGAGACGACAATGTAGAACGTGGACCCCATTAAAAATAGGATCGTACCTAAACCGCTACATAGCAATAACCATGCTTTTACATCATTTTTGAGACTTTTCATTTTACGGACTCCAAGAATTTAATCGCATGGCGGGGAACCGTAAAGGTGAGTTTATCGCTCAAATCCGGACATTTTGTTAGTTGCAGGCGTAATTTTTTCTCTTCATCATTACGTTTAATGACTCCTTGCACTTCCGTGATATTGCCCATAAAAGCGGTGTTGATGATATCTACTGTAATTTGGTTTTCCGCTTCCGTTTGTGCGTTTGGTAACAATTCAATGTCTTCCGGTCGAAAGCAAATATAAATTCGTTCTGATTCCGGTTTTTTCTCTGAAAATACGGTGAAATCGCCAAAAATAGAACTAACAGCATAAAGGTTATCACCGATATTTTTTACATTGGCTTCTGTGATATTGGCAATGCCAATAAAGTCTGCCACAAAGCGGTTTTTAGGGTGATGATAAATATCTTGAGGAGAGCCAATTTGCTCAATAGCACCTTTATTTAACACAATAATTTTATCTGACATGGTTAGGGCTTCAGCCTGATCGTGAGTCACATAAATACTAGTCAAATTATATTGTTTTGAGAGTTGCTTAATTTCAAAACGTACACTTTCGCGTAATTTAGCATCTAAGTTGGAAAGCGGTTCATCAAATAAAATTACATCTGGACGAGTGACCATGGCTCTGGCTAATGCGACACGTTGCTGTTGACCTCCAGAAAGCTCATTGGGTAATTTCAATTTATGAAATTCTAAATCCATTTGTTTCAATGCGAGATTTAAACGCTGTTTTTGTTCTTCAATATCAATTTTACGTTGCTTTAAACCATAGCAAATATTGTGAGAAACATTGAGGTGAGGGAAAAGGGCATAAGATTGGAAACACATGGCTGTATTGCGTTTTTCTGGAGGAACATTGTTAACATTTTTTCCTCCGATAAGGATTTCACCTTCATCAGCCACATGAAATCCAGCGATTAATTTTAATAAGGAGGTTTTACCACAGCCGCTTGGTCCTAATAAGGTGACAAACTCGCCTTCTTCAGCGGTAAAAGTAATATTATTTGCTGCGTAAAAGTCACCAAATTTTTTTGTAATATTTTTTATTTCTAACTTTGCCATTTTTACATCCTCTATTTGGCTTACAACTATAGAGGTAACCATAAAAACACTTAGTTATTTTTTCAATAAAATAAAAATATTTTTCATGAATTTGTGATGAAGATCACGCATTTAGCTAAAAATATGGTTTTATTACATTTAATAATGC
Source organism: Haemophilus sp. CCUG 60358 (assembly GCF_001679485.1). Lineage (GTDB taxonomy): Bacteria > Pseudomonadota > Gammaproteobacteria > Enterobacterales > Pasteurellaceae > Haemophilus_D. Next base: position 36,639 of record NZ_LZOZ01000015.1, on the reverse strand, counting down.
GGAGGCGGTGTTTCTTCTGCTTGGCTGGCAATATTAGAAGGTTGCATATCTTTTAATTTGCCGGCGAGATAGCGGAGTTGAAGTTGAATTTTATCCATATCAAACTGTTGTTGAACTAATGCTTGGTTGAGTTCGTCTAAAAGTTGTTCTTGAAAAGCAATTTTCATTTCAAGTTCGGCGATGCGATCTTCTAAAATTTGTTGATTTTGCATAAAATTTCTCTAATTTTTAAAAAAATGTTGTGAATTTGGTCAATCCGATTTAACCTATTCACTATTCCGTTTCTATTATAAAGGATCAAGCAAAATGTTGAAAATTCAAAAGCTTTCTCTTGCTGCACTTATGGTAAGTGCGGTTGTTTCAGGTTCTGTTTTTGCAGAAGATAAAGCAGCGCCAAGCGCAAGTGATGCGTCTTATGCTGTAGGTGCATTAATGGGTAACCAAGTAAAAGATTTAGTGGATGCTCAAAAAGAAGTGATTCAATACGATAATGCGCGTATTTTAGATGGCTTAAAAGATGCATTAGAAGGTAAAGTTGATGTTCGTAAAGACGAAAAAATTCAACAAACCTTAGATGGTATTCAAGAGCAATTAGTGTCTGCAGCGAAAGCAAAAGTAGAACAACAAGCGAAAGCCGCAAAAGAAGAAGGCGATAAATACCGCGCTGAATTTGCGAAAAAAGATGGTGTAAAAAGCACTAAAGATGGCTTACTTTACAAAATCACTGAAGCAGGTAAAGGTGATGCGATTAAAGCAACAGATACTGTGAAAGTACATTACACTGGTAAATTACCAGATGGTAAAGTATTTGATAGCTCTGTTGAACGTGGTCAACCGGTTGAGTTTAAATTAAACCAAGTGATCAAAGGTTGGACTGAAGGTCTTCAGTTAGTGAAGAAAGGCGGTAAAATCGAATTAGTGATTCCACCTGAATTAGCTTATGGCAAACAAGGTGCAGGCGATTCAATTCCACCTGATGCAACACTTTACTTCGAAGTTGAAGTATTAGACGTTAATCCTAAAAAATAATCCTTAATTTAACCGCACTTTGTCCAAAGTGCGGTCATTTTCCCTACCAGATTTGAAAAATGATACTAACCGATAGACAACCTTTCACCGATGAAGATCGTACCATTCTGATTTCCTATAAAGCGGTAGTTGATGGCGTGAGCGCGTTGATTGGCGAGCATTGTGAAATCGTATTACATTCTTTGGAAGATATTGAGCATTCTGCGATTTGTATTGCCAATGGGCATAATACCAATCGCCAAGTGGGTTCCCCGATTACGGATTTAGCCCTAAAATCCTTGCGTAATATGCAAAGTGAGAGTGTGTCTAAGCCTTATTTCACGCGTGCGAAAGGCAATGTGTTGATGAAGTCTGTGACCATCGCCATTCGAAATAGCAAACAACGCATTATTGGTTTACTTTGTATCAATATTAATTTGGATGTGCCGGTCTCTCAATTTATGCAGGCCTTTATGCCAACGCAGGAACAAAATGAAACCTCTTCCGTCAATTTTGCAAGTTCAGTGGAAGAATTGGTGGCACAAACGGTAGAAAAAACCATTGAAGAAGTGAATGCAGATCGCTCGGTTTCGAATAATAATAAGAACCGTCAGATTGTGATTTCACTTTACGAAAAAGGCATTTTTGATATTAAAGATGCGATCAATTTAGTGGCTGATCGCCTCGCGATTTCTCGCCACACCGTGTATTTGTATATTCGTCAAATCAAACAAGAGCAAGAGTAATGAACTATGTTCTCGCCGTGAAAAGTCCCGTTTATGGAAAACAAGGGGCTTTTCTTGCCTATCAATTTGCCCAAGCTTTACTCGAAAAAGGGCATGCTATTAGCCAAATTTTCTTTTTCCAAGACGGTGTAAGTAATGGCAATGGCTTGGTTTATCCTGCCAATGATGAATTTAATCTCACGCAAGCTTGGCAAGCCTTGTCAGCAAAGCATCATATTCCTTTGCATTTATGTGTAGCCGCTTCACAACGTCGTGGTGTGGTGGATGCACTTACGGCAAAAGAGACAGATAAAACGAATCTTGCAGAAGGTTTTAAGATTACAGGCTTAGGCGAGTTTATGGCGATGGTATTAAAAGCAGATCGGGTGGTGACATTATGAAGCTGGCATTCTTATTTCGTACCGCACCGTATGGAAACGCGATTTCTCGTGAAGGTTTAGATGCTTTGCTTGCTGCGACAGCATTTTGTGATGAAGAGGAAATCGGTGTCTTTTTTATCGATGATGGCGTATTAAATTTACTCGATGGGCAAAATCCTGAGTTATTGTTACAAAAAGATTTTATTCGTACCTTTAAATTATTAGATTTATACGATATTGAACAGCGCTTTGTCTGTGCCACTTCACTCGACCAATACAATTTGCAAACAGAACAACTCATTATTTCTGCTGAAAAAATTGACCGCACTTCACTGATCAATAAACTTAGCCAAGCAGAAAAAGTGTTTACGTTTTAAGGAATATTATGCTTTATACCTTTTCTCAAGCTCATTATTCTGAGACAGAACTTCAACGTTATTTGACTGAAATCACTGAAAATGATGTGGTAGTTTTATGGCAAGACGGCGTGTTGTTAGCGGTGAAGTATGGGGAAATGTTTACTCAATGCAAAGGGCAATGTTTTATGTTGGAACAGGATATTTTAGCTCGAAATTTAACCGCACTTTTGCCAGAAAACAATCAAGTGCGGTCAATTTCATTAGCAGATTTGGTGGATTTAACTGCTCAATATTCGCCTCAAATCGCCTTATAGTGGGCGTTCTTTAGGTAACAAGAGCGGTAATACCATCACAGAATAAAGTGCCAAACCTGCGGCCATTAAGCAGGTAATTTCTAATCCTCCTGCGCGTAACCATTCGCCAAATCCCATGTCATTAACGAGTGTGGCATAAAAGAATCCTGCCACGACTGTGTAACTAAATCCGATTAATCCTGCGATTAATGCAATAGCTTTCACGTTGTAGCTTGCATAACGGTGAAATGCGGCCCAAAGCGTAATGAGAAAAGTTGGCACTGTAGCGACAATAAAGACAGAAAGCAGAGAGCCCTGAATTTGATCAGTATCATTATTCGAGAATGTTAAGGCAACAGTGCCGATAATTTGAATAATCAACGGAAAAAGAATAAATGCTTTAAGATATTTTTTCATGAGATGTCCAATTAATAGAAAAACGGAAGCATTGTATCAATCAAATGAAAGACAACCAATCTTTTCTCTATTCGGTTTTTATTACATCCACTAATGTGGGCTGAACGATTGAGGCATAATCTTGTGTATTGAGAATAATAGAGCGTTCTAACGTACCTGCATTAAATGCTAATTCATCATAACGAGACAGTAAGCTAGGATCGGCAATTAATAACAAATCAGGATGAAAGCTAAAAGGCGGAATTGCACCAAATACACAGTCAGTTAGGGTATCTACTTCTGCAGGACTAGCAAGGGAGGCTTTCGTGCCACCTAAATAGGCCGCCACTTTGCTTAAATCAGATTGTTGATCAGCCGGCAATATCACTAATACCGCTTGTTTTACGCCATTTCCCTTTACTTTGCATACTAACGCTTTTGCCCCTTGCCCTAATTCTGTACCACGAATTTTAGCCACTTCTTCTGATTTTCCTGCTGTGGGGTGTTCAACGACACGATAGCGTGCTTGATGTTTATCTAAAAGTGCGGTCAATTTTTCAAATGTTTTGACAGACATGCTGGTTCCTTCAATAACGATATTTTTAATGAGTTTAACAAAGGTTGATTCATGTGAAAATCAAAGAAAAATAATTAATCTTTTGGGGCGTATTTATTATGAGATAGACAAATACCTTTACACCCCGTACTATGTTCCTTTTTATTTGGTATCGATCATGACTCGAATTAATCTTGTTCCGCCTGAGGAACTTTGTGATCAGCATCTTTTAGCGGAACATCGTGAATTAACCCGCATTCCTAACGCCGTGGCGAAAGGTAAATTTCATTTGAAAGGACAGCCTACGGAATATAAATTAGTTGAAGGGCATGTGCGCTTTTTCTTTAATAAATTGGCGTTTTTAAAGAAACGGTATGATGCATTGCATGCGGAATGTAAGGCGCGAGGCTTTAACGTGCAGTATATTTGGAATGAAACGTTACCCGATGATCCAAGTTTATGGTTGGACTATGAAGCCACAGAGGCAGCGTTACAGATTAATCGGGAACGTATTCAGGAAAGAATGCCATTAAAGGCAAGATTTACCCCACATCTTTCAAAGAGCGGTCAAAAATAAAGCGATTTTCACTTCCCCTGTAGGGAAATTACAGGGGAAGTGAATGGGGTTAAATTATTTATATTCAACCACGATGTCGCTTTCTCTGACGGTATCACCATAAACTGGCAATAAGGTTTTTTCGTAAGCTTGTTTTAAACGCCCATCTTTGCCTAGAGTTTGGATTTCGTTATTTAACCAATTTAACAATTCAGGTGCATCTTTGCGAACAGCTGGTGCAATAACATCTTGATCACCAAAGTTTTTTACGCCCACGGTATAACCTGGATTTTGTTTTGCCCAAGCGAATAAGAAGGTATTGTCATTAGATAATGCATCACCACGACCATCACGTAAGGCTTCAAAGGTTTCTGTATTTTGTTCGAATTTCAATAACTTCACATCTGGATAGTTTTTGGTGAAGAAAATATCAGCAGTAGTACCCTTATCTACGATTAAAGTTTTGCCTTTTAATTGTTCAAGATCCGTAATCACTGAGCCATCTTTTGATACGACACCTAATGCCACTTTCATGTATGGATTCGCAAAATCCACCACTTCTTTACGTGTTGGCGTCACTGTAAAGTTGGCGAGAATGATATCAACTTTCTTAGAAAGTAAGTATTCTGCACGGTTTGCGGCATCTACTAAAACAAACTCTACTTTGTTTTCGTCACCTAATAAGTCTTTACCGATCGCTTTACCAATTTCGACATCAAAGCCTTGGCTTTTACCTCGTGTATCCACATAACCAAATGGTGGTTTATCGCTAAATACACCAATGCGCACTTTGCCATCTTTTTGTATTTGCTCAAGGCTTGAGATTGTTTTTGCTCCGTCTTTAGCTGGTTCTTTGTCATTACACGCGGTTAAGCCAAATGCTAAGGTGGCAGTAGATAAAAGTGCGGTCAATGTTTTAAATGTTTTCTTCATAGTTTGTCCCTCTCGGTTCATAATTTAAGATATTTAAGAATGTTTTCGCACGATCCGTGGTTGGATTCGTGAAGAAATCTTCTGGTTTTGCCTGTTCAATGATTTGCCCTTTATCCATAAACACGATGCGATTAGCCACTTGACGGGCAAAGTTCATTTCATGGGTAACGATAAGCATCGTCATGCCATCTTTGGCAAGACCTAAAATTACATCAAGTACTTCACGTACCATTTCTGGGTCAAGGGCAGCAGTGACTTCATCAAACAGAATAATTTCAGGGTTCATGCAAAGTGAACGTACAATGGCAATTCGCTGTTTTTGTCCACCGGATAATTCACGTGGATAGGCATTTTTTCGATCATATAGGCCTACACGTTTAAGTAACTCATCGGCTTGTTTTTCAGCTTCTGCACGATCGCGTTTTTGTACTTTTAAAGGGCCGAGTAAAATATTGTCAATCACTGATAAATGAGCGAAGAGTTCATAACTTTGGAATACCATCCCAATGCGTTGACGCGCTTTAACCCAAGGAATGTCTTTACCTAACTCTCCTGCATTTTGCAGCAAAATTTGACCGCGCTTTATTTCTTCTAGCCCATTTAGGCAGCGTAAAAAAGTACTTTTACCACAACCCGATGGACCTAAAATAACGACAACTTCGCCTTTCTCTATAGAAAGATTGATGCCTTTGAGTGCTTCTACATCACCGTAATTTTTGACGAGGTTTTTAATTTCTAATAACGCCATGTGTTTTCCTAATTAAAATTAACTTTCCCAACGGGTTTCTAAATAACGGGAAAATAAGGATAGCGGGTAACAAATCACAAAATATAAACCGAAAATGACACCATAAATCCAAAGCGCCGCCGATTGATTACTAAATAATGAATGCTCGATAATTTGTTGACCGACTTTTATCACTTCTACTACCCCGATTAACATTGCCAAGGAACTGGTTTTTACCATGCGGGTAAAGAGGTTAATAGCACTTGGTGTCACACGTTTTAAACTTTGTGGAAGTAAAATATACACAAAGGTTTGAAACGGTGTTAAACCTAAAGCGTAGGCTGATTCCACTTGATGTTTTTCAATGGAAGTTAATGCGCCACGCACTAAATCCCCCATTTCAGCCGTTCCCCAGAAAATAAACACCAAAATACATACAGAAATGCCATCTAAGTGAATATCAAACCATTTTGCCAAACCGAAATACGCGAGAAAAAGTAAGGCTAATAATGGAATGATGCGTACAAATTCTAAATAAAAGCGGCAAATGGCTTTGATAATGGGATTTCTGCTTGTCATAATTACGCCAAAAATCACACCTAAAATACAGGCGAAGAAGACAGAAATGAACGCAATTTCAGCCGTCACCCATAAACCGTTGAGCAAGCGTTCAATGTTGCTGCCTTGGAATAATAACTCAAGCCCCATATTTTGCTCTCCGAGTACGGCGTTCTAAATAACTGATGAACAGAGACATCGGTAATAGAATGATCAAATAAAACACCACTAATAAAAATAAGGCTTCATTGGTTTTGTAATCGAGCCCGATGACTTCTTTCGCTACAAACATCAGTTCAGCGACAGCGACAGCGCTGATCACCGAGGTTTCTTTCATTAAGAACAAGCAATTTGCTCCGATTGCAGGTGTGGCAATCGCAAAGGCTTGTGGAAAAATCACATAGCGAAAAGCTTGAAAAGGGGTTAGACCAATACTTAAGGCTGATTCAATTTGCCCTTTTGATACCGCTTCTAGGCCTCCGCGAATGGCTTCTGCCATATAGCTTCCACCTAAAAATGCCAGGCCGATAATACCGCAAGTAAACCCATCTAATTTCAGGCCAATTTTAGACAGCCCAAAATAGAGAAAAAACACTTGAATCAATAAAGGCGTATTACGAGAAAGCTCAATATAGCCTTTTACTAGCCAAGTTAATGATTTGACTTTGTAGGTGGTAATCACAGCACAAATCACACCAATCACCAGCGATAATAAAATGCCACAAAAGGCGAGATGAAGCGTCATCACTGTGGCATGAACAAAACGTGGTGTGACACTTAAAATATAATCCCAATTCATTTTTCATGATTTAATCGTTTGCGTGGCGATATAGTAAAAAATTTTGAATCGGTGAGAAAAGAATGGAAATTCATTACTTATAATGAAATGTAATAAGAAGTTGGTTTTAAATAAAATAAGTGGTGATTAGGTATGAAAAAAACGGGGCTTTATTCAGCCCCGTCTTTGTTTATTTTAATCACGTTTCGCAATAAGTGCGGTTGGTTCTTCGTCTGTTTTTGGTTCATCTTGTATTTCAGCCGGTTTGTCTTGAATAGACATGGCTGATTTTAAACTGTCCTGACGAATTTTTTCCGCTGCCGCTTTGTCGCCAGCTTGCTCTAACACATAGGATGCCATCATGACATCATTTGGTTGAAGCTGGGTTGGGCAAGCAGTAACTTTTTTAAATGCTTCTGCTGCTTTAGCAAAATCGTTATTACGCACATAAAGGTAGCCTAATGCACGATTGAGGCAACAACGTTGGCTTTCATCGGCACGTTTTGCACGTTTTCCCACTAACTTAAGCAGTTTGCTGTTATCTTCTGCTTGTAAACGAGTAATTTGAGTACAAAGCTCATGACTAATTGGTGTGTTATCACCCAATTTCTTCATGATTTCAAGCGTAAATTCATAAGCCGATTCATGATCGTTGCAATCAATTAAACGTTGAATTAAAGCGGTTTTTAATTCTAAATCATTGCGACGACGGCGTGGCTGAGCTTCCCACCATGCGAGCAAGCCTTCAACGCCTTCTTCATTCATTTTCTCATCTAACAAGCCATTTTCTGTTTCTTGTTGAAGCGCTCTAAATTCTTCAGCTGAGAATAAGCCAGAACCTTCGATTAAATCTAAGATTTCATCTAAAGCTTGGTAAGCTTTAGAACGGCTATAAATTTCAGCAGCAAGTTTTAATACTTCTTTGTTGCGATCTGACATTTCAAGCAAACTATCGACGGAACTACGCGCTGCCGGTAATTTATTTTGTTGTAATAAAATACGGGTGCGAGCAATTTCGATGACTAAGTTATCTGAACCTGCAAGTTCAGTCGCTTCAATTAAATAACGGTTTGCGCTGAATTCATCACCGCGTTGCTGTGCAGCTTCAGCGGCTTTAATCAGATTTAATACTGGCTCTGCAGAATGTTTCGCATTTTTACCAATCAGTTTTTCTGCTTTGGCGTAATCGCCTTCATTCATTTTCATCAAGCCTTCAAGGGTTTGACGCTGTGCTTTCACACGTTTACGGCGAGAGAACCAGCTATAGGTATTGCTACTTAAACGGAAGAAGCGAGTCACCAACCACTCTAACGAATAAATCACAGCAAGCGTGACTACAAAGAGAATCACTAATGTGGTGAGTGACATTTCATATATGGTGTTTGCCGTTTCAACTCTGACATAACCTTGCTGACCGGAGAGGTAAGGCCCTGCAATCAATCCGGCAAGTAAGGCGATCATTAAAAAGAGAACTCTAAACATTATCTATCCTTATTGTTGGGGTTCAGTTGCCGGTTGTTCAGCTGGTGCTTCAGCGGGTTTTTCTTCAGCTTTTGGCTCTTCCGCTTTCGCTTCAGGTGCTGGTTTTACTTCTTCTTTTCTTGGTGAATTATCAACCGATTTTTCTGCTTCAATTTCCACTTTCTGCACATCTAAAGGTGTACGATTTAAGTACTTATCAAGCATATTTAAGCTTTGTAATTGGCTTGGCACATCCACATAGATGGATACTTCAGATAATTCATCCACTGATTTTAAGAAACTTTGAGTCACTTCAGCATTGGTATCAAAATAGCTACGAATCCAAGATGCAACGGCCTCTAAAGATTGTTTATAAAGCTCATTTTGCTGACGAGGCACTGCCATAATTGCTAATTGTAAGCGTAAACGAATGTTTTCACGCAAATAGATATCTTGGTTTGGCGCTAATAATTCTTTGCGATCCGCACCATGTTTCGGTGAAATACGGATAAAGTGATTCAAGAATGAGGTCGCACTTTTTTCTGCATTTTCTGCCCAGTCAGACAGGGAATCTGATAATTTTGTTGCATTTTGATCATCACCGAAATTCACATCTAACACAGGTAACTCATCAACCGTATTAGCTAATTGCGATAATTTTTGCATGACCGCATTTTGATCCACGCCAGCTACGGAGAGAAGTTGTTTCAGATCTTGATTGATTGCGCTACGGATAGCCGCGGATTGTGAGTTATTCACTTTAGCAAGAGTTTCATCAGCGAGTTTTAAGAGTGAAACCGCTGTATCCACATCATTATCTAACACTAATTTACGCAATGCATTGTTGAGCAAGAAATCTGCTTCTGAGAATAACCAATCAGTAGGCTGTTGAGCATTAGCTTGTGCGCTCACTTTATTGATTTGTGATTGTAAGCCAACTAACTCATGTGATTTGGCATTGATTAGCTCTTCTACTTGCGCAATTTTGTTTTGCGTTGCTTTATTCGCAGACTCTAATTGAGCAAGCTGTGTAGTATCAAATTTTACTTCTTGAGCAGGTGCTGAAACCACCGTTTTATTATTGATTTGAGCTTCAAGTGCGGTCAATTTTTGTTGGAATTCATCCACTTGTTGTTGGCCAAAATAATAACCTGCACCACCCACGCCAAGTGCAATGAGAATAGCCAATAAACTTAATCCAGTACCACTTTTCTTCACAACGGTTTGTGTACGTGGCGCAACAGGCTCGCGATCTTCAGTTTGAATTTCCACTGCATCTGTTTCTTGGATTTCATCTGTCGTTTCAGGGGTTAATTTCTCTTTCGCCATATCTTTTCCTTAGTGAGAAAGGGGAGTTACTTCATTAAGTAAGGTATTAAGTAAACTTTGATTGTCCGCACCAGCGGAAACCACCACATTATGCCAACCTTGTTGTACTGCGACATCCGCAATGCGTTGACTTACCGTGACTAAACAGCAATTTTTTAGCCAATTTTGTTCATTTTCAGGCACAAATTCGATTAACGCCTGCAAAATTTCAAGGCTTGTGACCACAAGGGTTTGCACACCAGAACGAATACAAATACTGGTTTGCTCTTCGTTATTATAACTAATCGGCGTGCGTTGGTAACATTCGACTGTCTCAACAGTTGCACCGCGTAGTGTGGCCTGTTCACGTAGTAATTCTCGTCCACCGTTGCCACGTAAAATTAACAAGTTTTTATCTGTTAATTTTGCCATTTGCGGTAAATTTAATACACCTTCAGTATTTTCCGACGTTATTGGATAGCGAACAGTACATTCAGTTTGACAGGAAAAATGCTGTGCCGTTCTATGTCCAACTGTAAAGTATTGTAAATCTTGACGCCAGCTAAAGCCAATATCTTTCAGGGTTTTATCCGCAAAATCGACCGCACTTTTTGAAACCAAAAACACATAATCACCACTTTTTAGCTGATTAAGTTTCGTCGGTAATTGAGCCAACTCAGCACCCGCTTCAATAGAAAGTAAAGGCAAATGCAAGGCAACCACACCGGCTTGATTCAGCTGGTCAACGAGGGCTTTTCCTCGTTCATCCGGGCGAGTAACTAGTACGGCCATGGTGATTTCCTATGCTGAGTAAATCTTCGCCAGAATCTTATCTGCGCCCTGTGCTAGAAGTTGTTCAGCAATGGTCACGCCTAATGCTTCGGCATTTTCAACCGCACTTTTACCTTCCGCACGAATAATCGCAGAGCCATCGGTTTCTCCAACGAGTGCACGCAAGAAAATTTCGCCATTTTTCTCAATGGCATAGCCACCGATTGGCACTTGGCAACCACCTTGTAAGCGGGTATTCATTGCTCGCTCAGCCAAAACACAAGTTGTCGTAGTGGCATCGGAAAGTGTAGCAAGTAATGCTTTCACTTCTTCATCATCAACACGGCACTCAATGCCTACCGCGCCTTGTCCGGCAGCCGGTAACGACTGTTCCACTTCAATAAACGAGGCAATACGTTCCGCTAGCCCTAAACGAATTAAGCCAGCTGAGGCTAAAATAATGGCATCGTATTCGCCATTGTCTAATTTACTTAATCGGGTTCCTACATTGCCACGCAAGGAACGGATATCAAGATCAGGGCGTAATTGTTTTAATTGGCATTGACGACGTAAGCTTGATGTTCCGACAATAGCGCCTTGCGGTAATTTATCTAATGAACGGTATGTATTAGACACGAAAGCATCGCGCGGATCTTCACGTTTACAGATCACACTTAAGCCCAGACCTTCTGGAAATTCCATAGGCACATCTTTCATTGAATGGACGGCAATATCAGCACGTTTTTCAAGTAAAGCGTTTTCTAACTCTTTAACAAATAAGCCTTTTCCACCAATTTTAGCTAAAGGAGAATCTAAGATTACATCGCCTTTCGTTACCATTGGAACTAATTCAACAGAAAGCGTTGGGTGAAATTTTTCTAATTGATCTTTCACAAAATTTGCCTGCCAAAGTGCTAAAGGGCTTTGACGGGTTGCAATTTTTAAGGTTTTAAGTACTGCCATAAATACCGCTGATTTTAAATAGAAATATGCCCTATGCTACCATTTTTAGGGCAAAAAGTCAGATCATTTAAATTTTTGATTTCTGATGAGCTAAGTGGTACAGTAATGCCAGTTATATGGTCATAGGTAGGAAGCCTTGAAATACGATCTCACTCAAGCCCGAAAATGTATCGAAACTCTAGATAAACGTCGTTTTGATCGTGCATTATTGGGCTCAGGTGATGCATTCCGACACATCGTCTCTTTAGTGCCGCTGTTGTTGCATCTTAATCATCCTGCTCTGCCGGGTTATGTGGAAGATGCCCCGGCAGGCATTGCCGATTTTACTCTTTCCAATTATCAGCAAAATTTTCTCTCAAAAGAACATCGTGAACTTGTCGAAGCCGTGCAAAGTGCGGTCAATTCTGATGCTGTTTTTGCGCAGATCTTAGGTATTTATGTGATGGGCAGTTTTGGCTCCATTAGCCAAACTTCAGCTTCTGATTTGGATATTTGGATCTGCCATCAAGATGATTTATCTGAACAAGAACAGCAGCGCTTAGCAGAAAAAACGAAGAAAATCAGCCAATGGGCATCGACATTTCATGTGGAAATGCATTTCTATTTGATGACGCAACAACGTTTCCGTAACGAACGTTATTCCGATCCACTAACTAAAGAAAACAGTGGTTCAGCTCAATATATGTTGCTGTTGGAAGAATTTTATCGTTCCGCTGTACGTCTTGCGGGTAAACCATTGTTGTGGCTGCACTTGTGGGTGGAAGATGAAAAGCAATATGAGGCCGAAGTTGCGCGTTTAGTCGCGGCTGGTGAGCTTAATTTAAATGATTGGGTGGATTTCGGTGGATTAGGGCAATTCTCAGCCAGTGAATATTTTGGTGCAAGCTTATGGCAGCTTTATAAAGGTATTGATTCACCTTATAAATCGGTGATGAAAATCTTGTTGTTGGAAACCTATGCTCAAGAATACCCAAATGCTCAGTTAATTGCTCGCCAATTTAAAGAGGATTTGCTTTCTGGTCACAGCACGGCTATACATCATTTCGATCCTTATATTGCGATTCTAGAGAGAATTAGCCAATATTTGACTGCACATTCAGAATTTAAGCGTCTTGATTTCGTACGTTCTTGTTTTTACGTGAAAGCGACGGAAGACTTTGCGTTATATCACGCCTCAAACTGGCGTATTTCTTATATGAAAATGATGGCCCAAGAATGGGGTTGGTCAAAAGAACGTATTGAAGAATTAGATCATCGTCCAAATTGGAAAATCAAACGGGTGAAAGAAAGTCACAATAATTTAGTGAATTTCTTGATGATGAGTTATCGAAATCTGGTGGATTTTGCACGCAAACATAAAATTAATTCTAGCGTGATTCCGCAAGATATTACGGTGCTTTCTCGCAAACTTTATACTGCCTTTGAAGAATTGCCAGGTAAAATTACGTTACTAAACTCACAAATTTCCTATAACTTAACAGAAGAACACCTCACGTTCATCGAAGTTCACGGCAATAAGCGCTTTAAAGATGGTTGGTATATGGTAAATCAGCCGCCACACCACATTATGTTCTCGAAAGAACGTGTGATTGAATACGGCGAAAGTTTAAATAAAGTGGTTGCGTGGGCTTATTTTAATCGCTTGTTGACGGCTGAAACCCATTTGCACTTAATTAGCCAAAATATCGACCAACTTACTTTACGTAATTTTGTAGCTGATTTGCGGTTGTTTTTTCCGCATACAAATAGCCAAGTTCCGACAAATGAGGCACTTTCTTCACAGTGCGAAATCCGCGATCTATTTATCGCGGTGAATTTGGTGAATGATCCAACCGCACAAGTCGAAGAGCTTAAATCAAATATTTCGCCAAGTGATTTATTCAGTTTTGGTCAGTTAGAACAGAGTTTGGTAGGAAGCATTGATTTCACTTACCGTAATGTGTGGAATGAAATTCGAACCTTACATTTTGAAGGACAAAATGCGATTTTGCTTGCCTTAAAAGTGCTTTCTAATAAAATTGATCAAGGGGTGAATCAGCCTCGTTCTGTGCAGGTTTTCTGTTACAGTAAACATTACAACCGTACATTGCGAAACTTAGTGAGTGTACTCGTAAACCGTTGTATCAGTATTCAATTAGGGGATAGCCGTCCAACAACACATTCTCGTTTGCGTGTAGCGGGGAAAAACTGGCAATTCTTCTTTGAAGAAAAAGGGATCAGCTTGCAACCTATTGAAGGCGGAAAAGAAAGTGCGGACAATTTTGAAGACGTTTTACCAACTCAGTTGGAAGAGAAAGAGATTATCCCAGAAGCACGTCGGTATCCACCTGAAATTGATTTGTTTGCCAGTGAAGGTTTTTTACAATTCTTCTTTGAAGATAATGCCGATAATAGCTTTAACGTCTATTTGTTAGATGAGAAGAACCGTCTCGAAATTTATCGTCAATGTGAAGGTTCGAAAGATGATAAAGTACGCGAAATAAATCGTATTTATCAATCGCTTGGCTCAAATGATTGTGAAAATCCGTATAAAATGGTGCAACGGAATTTTAATTACCCGCAATTTTATCAATTGCACTCAACTGAAAGCGGCATGCGTATTATGCCGTTCAAATTTAAAAGCAAAAGGACTTGCGAATAGCGACATCAAAACAAGCATTGTTTGAGATAAATCAAGTTTATCTGCAAATATGCATTGGAAGATAGGTAAAATCCCGATAGAATCCCTCGGTCGAAAATCTATTGAGAAATAATCTAAGGCTGTGGACGTTTTCGCCTTCAGGCGATAGAATGTTTGTCCGCTTATCTCTTGGAGAATATTATGCAAGAAAAGTTAAAAGTATTAATTATCGACGACCATCCATTAATGCGTCGTGGTATCAAACAATTAGTTGAATTAGAAGAGAATTTTGAAGTTGTCGCTGATGTAGGAAGCGGTACAGAAGGCATTTCCATTGCGATTCAAGAATCGCCCGATTTAATCATTTTAGATCTTAATATGAAAGGTCTTTCAGGTTTAGATACTCTTAAAGGCTTGCGTGCAGAAGGTGTTGATGCGCGAATTTTGATCTTAACCGTGTCTGATGCGAAAAATGATATTTTCACTCTCATCGATGCGGGTGCTGATGGCTATTTATTGAAAGATACTGAGCCAGATGTGCTACTTGAGCAAATTAAACGTATTGCACAAGGTGAAGTGATTTTAAGTGATTCGATTAAAAATCTTCTTTTAGAACGCAAACATACTGTTGATCCAATGGATTCACTCACCGATCGTGAAATGGATGTATTACGTTTAATCGCAACAGGTTTATCTAATAAACAAATTGCGGGCCAACTTTTCATTTCTGAAGAAACGGTTAAAGTGCACATTCGTAACTTACTTCGTAAACTTAACGTTCACTCACGCGTTGCCGCAACTGTCTTGTTCTTTGAACGAAATGGTCGATAGGCAAATTTCAAACGATAAAAAAGAGCGGTTTTTTTAACCGCTCTTTTTGTTACCTCGGCACGCCCCGTAATAAAGGGATTGGCTCAAACGGTGCAACTGAAGTTGGCGCAGGAATATCATTAAAAATTAAGATAAATGGTTTAGGTGGCAAGATTTTTTCATTTCGCCACAAGCTTCCCATACCCACCAATTGAATATCATCGGGTAAATTTTTTATTCCCGATTTTAATACGGCTACGGTATTTGGACGAGGGTGTCCAATAGCAATAGCCGTGCCATGTTTACGTGCATATTGGATTGCATTTTGAAATTGGCGTTGAACATCCGCCAAATTATCACTGTCATCTAAAAACACATGGCGATCTAATACACGTATGCCTTGTTCTTTTGCTATTTTTCCCGCAACTGATTTTCCGATAGTACGGCTATCTAAAAAAAATAAATGCTGCTCGCGAAGTGCGGTCATTAAATAAGTCATTAATGTGGCATCGGCCGTGGCTGCACTGCCCATATGATTATTCATTCCTATAGCGTTTGGCACAATAGATTTAGCTTTTTTTACTCGCTCATTCACTTGCGCTTCGGACAAGCCTAAAGTCAAACCACCTTCCTCAATTTTAATATTGCTGACAGGCTGCATCGGCATATGGATGAGAATATCATGATTTTGTGCTTTCGCTTCTTGATTGCGTAATTTGGCATAGGGTGCAGCTGGAATAATAGCAACGGAGATTTCTTTTGGCATGGCTAAAACCTCGGCATCTTCTTTCGGATGATAGCCAATGTCATCAATTACAATAGCCAGTTTGCCTTGTGCAGAAGTAAACGCAGAGAAAAGTGCGGTTGAAAAAATGATCGTATTTTTGACCGCACTTTGAAAGAATGCCGCCATTATTTAATCCACCCAGCTGGATTTACAGGCACCCCTTTACGGCTGATACCAAAGTAAAGTGCCGGTTTAGAGATCTCACCCGTATTCCCCACTTGTGCGATGGTTTGTCCCGCAGACACCAGCTGACCCTGTTTCACAAATACCGCTTGGTTGAAACCATATAAGCTCAAGTCGCTGTCGCCGTGTTTCACAATCACCATATAACCATAGCCATTAAGATGACCCGCTAGAATGACACGACCACTTGCAATAGCTTTTACCGCGGTACCCGTTGGTGCACCGATAACCATGCCTTTCCAACGTACTTCGCCCGCTTGGATTGAACCAAAGGAATATAACGTCGGGCCAGAAACTGGACGACTGTATTGACGTGCAGCCGTACCTAAACCACTGGTGCTGTTAATCAACTTACGTTCTTGATCAGTTGGTTGATAAGGTTTTGAGGTACGTTTTTCTTCCTCTTGTTTTTTCTGAGCAAGGGCTTCACGCTCACGTTGTTCTTGTTGGCGAGCAGCTTGTTCAGCACGTTGAATTTCTTGGCGAAGGGCATTTTCATTCGCTTTCAACGTTTCCAGCTTATTCTGATCTTTCGTTAAGTTTTTGTTGAGTTCATTTAACGTAGATTGACGTTCTTGTTGCGCTTTTTGTAATTCTTGCTGCTGTTTCTTTTGCGTAGAAAGCTGATCGCGATGATTCTTTTGTTGGCCTGAAATCGCTTCGCGTTGTTTCGCTAAATTCTCTTGTGTCGCTTTCAGATTGTTAATCATATCAATGCGAACTTGGTTTAAGTGCTGATAATACACTTTCATGCGTTCCGCTTTTTTGGCATCTTCCGAAAGCATTCTTTCCAAGGTAGAAGGATTGACACCTGAGCGATAAATGGCATCTATTTGCTGTGCGAGCTTCGCTTTTTGCACGCGCTCTTGCTTTTCTAATTGCTTGATTTGCTTTTCGGTTTCCGCCATTTGCTTGCGGATTTCTTGCAAACTTAATTCTGTTTCACGTAATTCACCAACAACGCTATTAATTTTGCTTTCTTGATCTTTAAGACTAGCTTGGAGTTTAGCTTGTGCACGTTTTTGCTCGGCGATCTTCGACTCTTGTTGTTTAATTTGTTTTTGAATTTGGTTGAGATCGTTGCCTTGCGCGAAAGATGAAAAGCCAAGCAGACCGCAAGCTAAAAGTACGGTCAGTTTTGATAAGATTTTTTTTCTACGATTGCTTTGCTGCATACATCTAAACTTGAGAGAAATTAAGGGACGAATAAAGCTTAAATACTAGCATTATTTTTGAGTGGCTAAAAGTTTACAGGCGATTTTTTGCGAAAGATCAGTAAATACCGCCTTTTTACTTTTAAACATAACGATTTTTTGCTATAACAGAACCATTCATTTTTTTATTAATACTTAGGAGATCCTTATGGAATTAGTATTCATTCGTCACGGTTTCAGTGAGTGGAACGCAAAAAATTTATTCACCGGTTGGCGTGATGTGAATTTAACCGAGCGCGGTGTTGAAGAAGCAAAAGCAGCGGGTAAAAAATTGTTGGAGAAAGGCTATGAATTTGATATCGCCTTTACCTCTGTTTTAACTCGTGCAATCAAAACCTGTAACATCGTGTTAGAAGAATCTCACCAATTATGGATTCCTCAAGTGAAAAACTGGCGTTTAAATGAGCGTCACTACGGTGCATTACAAGGCTTAGATAAAAAAGAAACAGCAGAAAAATACGGTGACGAACAAGTTCATATCTGGCGCCGTTCTTATGATATTTCCCCTCCAGATTTAGATCCGAAAGATCCAAATTCTGCACATAATGACCGTCGTTATGCAAACATTCCGTCTGATGTTATACCAAATGCAGAAAACTTAAAATTAACCTTAGAACGCGCATTACCATTCTGGGAAGACCAAATTGCTCCAGCAATGCTTTCTGGTAAACGTGTTTTAGTGGTGGCACACGGTAACTCACTTCGTGCATTAGCAAAACACATCATTGGTATTTCTGATGCGGAAATCATGGATTTTGAAATCCCAACCGGTCAACCATTAGTGTTAAAACTTGACGATAAATTAAACTACGTAGAACACTACTATCTTTAATTTATAAATGATTTCAAAGTGCGGTTAATGTTGACCGCACTTTTTGTTTAAGGAGAATAACAGATGAAAAAATTACTCGCGGTGATTTTTGCTTTGTTACCTGTTTTGGCCTTTGCTGCATCGCCAAATCATACGGCAAAATCAACTCAAACCAAGTCAGTGAAAACGGCAGTTAAAAAAGTGGAAGCCAAGAAAGCAACCACACCTAAAGCTGTAGCCAAAACAGTCAAAAAGAAAGCCGATGCCAAAAAAGCAGAAGTGAAAAAGCCAGCTAAAATTGTCGAAGCGAAAAAAGCGGTAACAAAAAAAGAAAAAATAAAAAATAAAACGACAAATAAAGCCGCTAAAGCAGAGCCGACAAAAACGAAAGGCAAACAGCCAGTAGAAAAAACTAAGCAAGCGGCAGTAAAAGATAAAAAGACTGTAGAGAAAAGCAAACAAAGTGCAGTTAAAGAATCCGCTAAACCTGAAAAGGTGATGGCTAAAAAAACTCCAGTGGTTAAAACTGAAGTGAAGAAAGCGGAACCAAAAGCCGTTGAAAAAGTAACTGAAAATAGAGTGGAAACTGTTGCTCAGAAAACAGCGAATACTGTGACAAAATCCGTCGTTGTGCCAAGATGTAATGATTCAAAAGTTTTTGCGGTATTATCTGATGCCTTCAAAAAACAAGGCGCTGCTACTCACACTCAAATGACAGTAAAACAAATCACGCAAGCCCGTGAAACGCAATCTTATCCACAACAAGGCATTCGCAGCTGTAATGCGATAGTGGAAACTAACAGCGTTAAATATGTCACCGATTACAGCATTATCTTGAATGATAAAGGTTTCTTCGTGCAAGTTGAAAACGCACAACCTGCTCAACGTTTCTAATCTTAATGTGCGTTGTTCAAATGAAGTTGTTTGAATAACGCACGCATTTCTTCTTCATTCAAACAGCGATATTCACCATTACCCAATCCATCAAGTGTTAAATGGCTCATTTGATAACGGATGAGACGCAATGTCGGAAAGCCGATATGTGCCGTCATTCTACGTACTTGTCGATTACGCCCTTCACTAATTTTAATTTCTAACCAGCTCGTTGGAATACTTTGACGTTCACGAATAGGTGGCTTGCGAGGCCAAAGAAAATCTGGTTCTGAAATCAACCGCACTTTTGCTGGCTTCGTCATCCCATCTTTCAATTCAACGCCTTGACGAAACTTGTCTAAGTCAGCCTCTTCAGGAATGCCTTCCACTTGCACAAAATACGTTTTTTCTGTTTTAAACTTAGGATCAGCCAAACGATGTTGCACTTCACCATTATTCGTTAAAATCAGTAACCCTTCGCTATCACGATCCAATCGTCCTGCCGCATACACATTAGGAATGGTAATAAAATCTTTTAATGTAGCTCGGCCATTTTCATCGGTGAATTGTGTCAGCACATCAAAAGGTTTGTTAAATAAAACAACGATTGTTTGTTCTAATGTAAGTGGCTTCGCTTTAGGCTTAAATGAACGAGTGGATTTTGCCGTTCGTTTGGTTGTAAATGAGTGAGAAGGGAAAGGTTTTGACATATTATTTATTGAGTAAAAAAGAAAAAAAGGGCGGATTTTAACCCGCCCTCTTATATTACCACTGATAGCGATAAACTGCTTGAATTGCATAAGGTTTATCGAAGTTTTTACCGTCAGCACGGCTTACTTCTAAACCAAAACGATGATTTGCAAATCCAGCATTTAAGCCGACCGCACTTTCAAAACGTCCGCGGCTGCTTGCAACATCAAGTGCGCTGTTTGTGTAATGAATTTTGCTGCTACGGTTTTTGCTAGTAATCGCATTGACTTCTGCATAAGGTTGTAAATTCCAACCATTACTTAATGCAAAGCCTTTGGCTACACGTAAACCAATTCGAGAATACACAGAAGATAAGCTATCTTCATTCTCTTGTGATGAAATATGTGTCCACGCTAATTGTGCTTGCGGGGTAATTGTCCAATCGTTCACAAGGCTAAAGCGTTTGCCTAATTCACTCG
This sequence comes from Haemophilus sp. CCUG 60358, assembly GCF_001679485.1. Classification (GTDB taxonomy): domain Bacteria; phylum Pseudomonadota; class Gammaproteobacteria; order Enterobacterales; family Pasteurellaceae; genus Haemophilus_D. Next base: position 16,400 of record NZ_LZOZ01000015.1, on the reverse strand, counting down.
AAATAGTATAAGCGTTGTAATGGCGTTTTTCAGTGTAATTTGAGTTAGCGTGTAAACGGCTGTATTTCACGATGTTATCTACATAAATACCGTTATCTGCAAGGTAAGCTGCATATAAGCCCACGCTGTTGCCTCTTACTTTGCCATCACCGTAATAACCATTGAAATCAACGTTAGCTTGGCTACGACCAACAAATCCACCAACACGGAGGTTATCTGTTACAGCAGCATCAGCGCCCACTTGTAAGCTATGTACGTTTTGTTTAAAGCCAGAAGTTTCACTCTCACCTGTCGAAAGTGCGGCTAATTTTTGGCGAGAATTCACATTACGAACCCATACATTACCTTTTTCACCGTTTTTCACTTCACCTAGACGTTGATGAATGCCATTTAAATCATCTTCCACTAAAAGCAATTGTGCTTGGCGAAGAGAAACTTGTGCATTCGCTAAGTCTGAAAGTAATGGTGTGCTTGGTAGAACTGCAGGTGGTACTACTGGATTACTTGGGGTTACTACTGGAGTGCTAGGCGTTACCGCAGGTTTGCTTGGGGTCACTACTGGTTTGCTTGGTGTAACTGGTGCAACAGGTGGAGTTGGAGTAACTACATTTTTAGAGTTAGCTAATACCCAATTATTTCCCTCTTTGGTTAGAAAATATTGGTAAGCCCCTAAATCTACACGATTATTCGGGTTAGTTAAGCTAAACGCCGCATTACCACCATTGGTTTCTACAAGTGTCACTTTGCCGTTAGCAACGTTTGCACCTTGGTTAGTTACCCCAATTTTATGATTACCTTCGGCAGTACCTTTAACAACGATTTTATCGCTTTTGTTTTCAGCGATATTGGTGTTGAGGTTGAAGATACCTGAGCCAGTGAGATTACCCGTGATAGTTAATGTTGCATAAGGAGCGTTTGTATTAGTTAAAGAAACCGCTGAGTTATTTAAATGCAAGTCTGTTACTTCTGAATTATCCACTAAATCCCATGTAGTATTGTTAGTTAGATTTAATGTAACAGGCGTTTTATTTGTACCGTCATATTGCTTTACTGCACCATTTAACTGTGAGTTATCTGCATTTAACACAAATCTAGGTGAGCTAGTTTTCTCTCCTTCAGATAAGTCCGTATCAGCTAGATCGGGCATGTTTAATCCAACCAATACTTTTGCATCGGGGATTTTAGTATTTTTTAGATTAACTGTTGTTGAGCTGTAATTATTTGTTGTATCTCGAGAATCTTGTTTATTAGTAAAAATAACAACATCTCCAGTGTTATTTTCAATGTTGGAATTTGTAATGTTGGTCATACCACCATCAAGTACAAAACCTAAACCTTTACTTTGACCTTTCGCTTCAATTGTGAGCAAGCTGTCCTCAATATTTAATGTAGTATTCTCAGATATGTATGCAATAGTAGTTGATTTATCGCTACCTGCTGGCTGTAGCGTGATATTTAAATTTTTGATATTTAATGCTGAGTTTTCTGCATCTACAGCAGTGCTGTTACCTTCCCCTAGGAAAATAGAGGAGTTAGTAATATTTGCTGTAGATTTATCAAATAGTTGGTACCCGATGCTCTCTTCAGCTAAACTAACAATACTCACTGAATCAATATCAATGGTGCTATTACTTTGAAGTTCAAATGCTGAATTTCCTGAAACTGACTCGCCCTCTTCATTAACTGTTGAAAGCCCCTTAAATAAATTGATATTACCGGTGTGGAATTTGAGATTTGCATCTCTCAATTCAAAAACAGAACTTTCAGGAAAAGCCTTCGATAATGTGAAAGTGCTATTAGGTTTGATTTCTAATGAACTAGGCCCCTTAGAAAATTGAGGATAAAGGAAAATTAGTGATTCTGTTGGATAATCCTTATTATTTAAACCATTTTTCATTCGAAAAGATACAGTTGCAAGATTCTTTTTATTTGTTAAATCATATCCATAATCTGAATTAAAATTCATATTTTTTACTTCAGAGTCAGTTCTTTCCGGATTCTTATATACGGTACCTTCATATAGTTTATAATCAATGGCCCATGCCGAATTAACTAATCCTAACGCCATAGCCACCAAACTCACTTTAAAAGTGCGGTTAAAAATTTTATTGTTTTTCATATGAATTCCTTTGGATTATAAAAAAGCCAACTTATTGAATAAAAGCTGGCTTAAATTTTAACGATTTAATGATTAACCTGCAACAGCGATACGTTTCATATCTGTCATATAACCACGTAACTCTTGACCAATTAATTCAACTGGGTGGTTACGGATTGCATCGTTTACATCGCGTAAAGTGATGTTGTCGATAGCAACTGCTGGTGTTGGTTCACCTAAGTCACCTTTTTGTAAGGTTGGGATGATTTCTTTAGCAAGAATAGGGGTCGCTACGTTAGAGAATAAGTAGTTACCATATTCTGCCGTATCAGAAATAACTACGTTCATTTCGTATAAACGTTTACGCGCAATGGTGTTAGCGATTAACGGTAATTCGTGAAGTGATTCATAGTAAGCTGATTCTTCATAGATACCGCTTGCAACCATTGCATCAAAGGCTAATTCAACACCTGCTTTCACCATTGCTACCATTAACACGCCGTTATCAAAGTATTCTTGTTCAGAAATTTTGATGCCGTCTGCTTTTGGTGCATTTTCAAAGGCAGTTTTGCCAGTTGCTTCACGCCATGCTAATAAGTCTTTATCACCGTTCGCCCAGTCAGCCATCATGGTTGCGGAGAAGTGACCACTGATGATGTCATCCATGTGTTTGTAATATAAGAAACCAAGGCTTTCTTTGATTTGTTCCGCAAGCTCAAATGCACGTAATTTTGCGCTGTTTGATAAGCGATCCATCATTAATGTGATACCGCCTTGTTTTAAGGCTTCAGTAATAGTTTCCCAACCGTATTGGATCAATTTACCTGCGTATGCTGGATCTTTACCATCAGCAACTAGTTTGTCGTAACATACGATAGAACCTGCTTGTAACATACCGCAAAGAATGGTTTGTTCACCCATTAAGTCAGATTTTACTTCTGCGACAAATGAAGATTCTAATACACCTGCACGGTCACCACCGGTTGCAGCTGCCCATGCTTTCGCAATTGCCATACCTTCACCACGTGGGTCATTTGCAGGGTGAACCGCGATTAATGTTGGTACACCGAAACCACGTTTGTATTCTTCACGTACTTCAGTACCTGGACATTTTGGTGCAGTCATTACCACAGTGATGTCTTCACGGATTTGCTCACCTACTTCAACGATGTTGAAACCGTGTGAGTAACCGAATGCTGAATCTTTTTTCATTAATGGCATTACATCAGCCACAACTTTAGAGTGTTGTTTGTCTGGTGTTAAGTTGATCACTAAGTCTGCAGTTGGGATTAACTCTTGGTAAGTGCCCACTTTAAAGCCGTTTTCTGTTGCACGTTGGAATGAAGCACGTTTTTCTGCAATCGCTTCTGGACGTAATGCATAAGAAATGTCTAAGCCAGAGTCACGCATATTTAAACCTTGGTTTAAACCTTGTGCGCCACAACCTACGATAACGATTTTTTTGCCTTTTAAGTAGTTGCAACCGTCAGCAAATTCGCTGCGATCCATAAAACGACAACGACCTAATTGATCTAATTTTTCGCGTAAATTTAATGTGTTGAAATAGTTAGCCATTTTTCATCCTTTCTATGATGTTGATTAATGTGTATGAGGTTGTGTTTGAATATAGTTTTTTGTTGTGAAGTGGATTATAAGGTTTTTAGTTGTTGCGTAAAGTGATATTATTGACACTTAGTGTTGCAATTTTTGCAACGTTATTTGCTTTTAACGATACATATGAACTTTCAAGACCTCCAAATATTTCTTCATCTTGCTGATACACAAAATTTTGCTAAAACCGCTACGCAAAATCATATGTCGCCGTCTACGCTTTCACGCCAAATTCAACGCATGGAAGAAGAATTAGAACAACCTTTATTTATTCGTGATAATCGCCAAGTGCGCTTAACCGAACAAGGCGAGAAATTTCTGCAATTTGCGAAAACAGAATGGCAAAACTGGCAAGAGTTTAAGCGTCAACTGCGAGATAATTCAGCGGAATTAAGTGGAGAGTTACGCTTATTTTGTTCAGTAACGGCTTCATATAGTCATTTGCCACAGGTATTAGCCAAATTTCGTTCTCGTTATCCAAAGGTTGAAATTCAATTGACGACTGGTGACCCAGCCTCTGCAGTGCAATTTATTCAATCAGAACAAGTAGATCTCGCTTTGGCGGGGAAACCAAATAATCTGCCGGCTGGGTTGGAGTTTTATAAAATTGATGATATTTCCCTTTCATTAATTGCGCCTCGAGTCGCTTGTTTAGCCACACAATTATTACAAGAAGAACCCATCAACTGGCAACAGATGCCTTTTATTTTGCCGTTAGATGGAATGGCACGCCAGCGTATTGAACAATGGCTACGTAGCAAACATATTAAACATCCCAAAATTTATGCCACTGTGGCGGGGCACGAAGGTATCGTACCAATGGTGGCACTTGGTTTCGGATTAGCGATGTTGCCGGATGTGGTGATTGATAATAACCCTATGTCAAAAGACGTGTCTCGTTTAAATTTAGACAACCCCGTTGAGGCGTTTGATTTAGGGGTTTGTGTGCAAAAAAGAAATTTAGCGAACCCCCTAATTCGTGCATTTTGGGAGATGTTAGACTAAAATAATAAGCAGAATTAACCTAAGGATTTATTATGTTAAGAGGCATACTTATTTCACTTTTAGCCTCGCTTTTATTTGGCTATATGTATTATTTTTCCACGCTACTGAAACCACTCAGTGGCACGGATATTTTCGGCTATCGAATGCTGTTTACATTCCCTTTCGTTGCCCTTTCCGTCATCATGTTTAAACAAAAACAGGCTTTGGTTGAGCATTTAAAACGCATTAAAAATCGACCGCTCTTTGCCCTTTCCTATATTATTTGTGGCGCATTAATGGGGTATCAAATGTGGCTCTTTTTGTGGGCTCCCAATAATGGTAGCTCCTTAAGTGTTTCTTTTGGTTATTTATTGTTACCAATTGTGATGGTGGCTGCGGGGCGGATAATTTTTAAAGAGCGAATTTCAACATTGAAATTTATAGCCGTATTAATTGCGGCGGTCGGAGTGATTTCTAACATCATTTTAAAAGGCGGATTATCTTGGGAGGCCATTGTTATCTGTGTGGGTTACACCACCTACTTCTCGATACGAAAAGCCTTAAAAAATACCGATCTTGGTGCCTTTTGCTTAGAAATGATCGCATTATTGCCGATTAGCGTTTACTTTGCCCTTCAAACTGATTTTGCCACCGTGCAGGAATCGAATCCTAATATTTGGGGGTTATTGGTATTGCTCGGGCTCATTAGTGGCTCTGCATTGATTGCTTACGTGATTGCCAGCAATATGCTGCCGATGAATTTGCTTGGCCTTTTAGGTTATGTTGAAACCATTTTGATGGTGATTATTTCATTTTTAATTGGAGAGGAAATGGATGCGGACAGCTATCCGTTATTCATTTGTTTAGTATTGGCGATGAGCCTGATTATTTTTGATGGCGTGTATAAACAGCGCGTAAAAGGAACAAACCATGTCGTTTAAAGAAATTAGCCCAGAACAAGCTTGGGAGATGATGCAAAAAGGCGCCATTCTTGCTGATGTTCGGGACCCTCAACGTTTTACCTATTCCCATGCGAAAGGGGCGTTTCATTTAACCAACCAAAGTTTTTTACAATTTGAAGAACAAGTGGATTTTGACTCCCCGATTATCGTGAGTTGTTATCATGGCGTAAGCAGTCGAAATGTAGCGACTTTCCTCGTTGAACAAGGCTATGAAAACGTGTTTAGCATCATTGGTGGGTTTGATGGTTGGGTAAAAGCTGGTTTACCGATAGAAACGGCTTATTAATATTTTTCCTCCTTAGTAAAGAGAAAAGAAATATAATCAATCTTAAGAAATAAAAAGTGCGGTGAAATTTACCGCACTTTTTATTTTTGTCTCGCTATTGCTTATCCACAATCGCTTTCAACATCGTGTAAGATTGGGCTTGTTTTTGCTCATCAAAAATATAGCTCACTGCCATAATTTCATCAAAATGTACCCGTTCGCGTAATTGCTTGAGTTGAAAATCCACACTTTCAGGACTGCCAATAAGTGAACAAGCGGTCATTTGTTCCACTACGGCACGCTCTTGGTTGTAAATCGGGATTTCCTCGAAATCGACTGGGCCAAAGTGTGGTTTCTTTTGGGCATGCATTTGAGCTTTCCAAACATCTTCCTCTGATGCCAAAGGCGGTTGTAAATTTTGTTGCGCGTTAGTGACCACGTTTAAGAAAAATAGTGTTTGTGTCGTCGCGAGTTGTCTTGCTTCTTTATCGGTTTCAGCGACAATCGCATTCACACCTAAGATGACATAAGGCTCAGCAAGATAGGTAGAAGGTTTGAAGTTTTTGCGATAAATCTCCACCGCTATTTCCATCATGCGTGGCGCAAAGTGTGAAGCAAAGGCATAAGGCAAGCCAAGCTCTGCCGCAAGATAGGCACTTTCGGTGCTGGATCCCAAAATATAAAACGGTATATTCAAGCCTGCGGAAGGGTAAGCTGAAACTGGGTTGCTATCTTTAAAGTAACCACGAAGTTCCGCAATTTCCGCAGGGAAATCCAGACTGTTTCGCCCACGACGAAGTGCTGCAGCCGTTTGCATATCAGTTCCTGGTGCACGCCCTAAACCGAGCTCAACTCGGTTTGGATAAAGTGTCTCCAGTGTGCCATATTGCTCAGCTACTACATACGGTGAATGATTCGGTAACATCACACCACCTGACCCCACGCGCAAAGTTTTCGTATTGGCTAGCGTATGCTGAATTAAAAGTGCGGTCGCTGAACTCACCAAATTTTTCATATTATGATGCTCAGCAATCCAATATCGTTCAATGCCGATATTTTCAGCATGTTTTGCAAGATTTACCATAGACTCAACCGCTTGCAAATAAGTTTGTCCTTCTCGGACAGGGGCGAGATTAAGAATAGAGAGCTTCATTTTATTTCCTCATGATTGATTTGTTGAGTGTAATTATACGTGTTTTTCTGGCAGAAATATCGATAAAATTGGAATAGGCTGTTTCGAGAAAAGGAAAAATATTGCAAAATAGGCACAAATTCAGATGTATTCGAAAAAATGATTGTATTTAATAATATTTCCCTAAAGCGTGGGCAAACCGAATTGCTCGAGAATGCCACGGCGACCATCAATCCGAAACAAAAAGTTGGCTTGGTGGGTAAGAATGGTTGCGGTAAGTCTTCTCTTTTTGCCCTATTAAAAAAAGAATTAACACCAGAGGGTGGCGAAGTCACTTATCCATCCAACTGGCGGGTATCTTGGGTGAATCAAGAAACGCCGGCATTGGATATTCCCGCCATTGATTATGTGATTCAAGGGGATCGTGAATATTGCCGTTTACAGCAGGAACTTAACGAAGCAAATGAACGTAATGATGGTCATGCAATTGCGCGCATTCATGGGCAATTAGAAACCTTGGATGCTTGGACTATTCAATCTCGCGCGGCGTCCTTATTGCATGGTTTAGGCTTTAACCAAGAAGAAATCGCTCAACCAGTAAAATCTTTCTCTGGTGGTTGGCGTATGCGTTTAAATTTGGCGCAAGCTTTGCTTTGTCCATCGGACTTATTATTACTGGATGAGCCGACCAACCATTTGGATTTGGATGCGGTTATTTGGTTAGAACGTTGGTTAGTGCAATATCAAGGCACCTTGGTATTAATTTCCCACGACCGTGATTTTCTCGATCCGATTGTGACGAAAATTCTCCATATCGAAAATCAGAAGCTCAACGAATACACGGGCGATTATTCTTCCTTTGAAGTGCAACGGGCAACCAAATTGGCACAACAAACTGCCATGTATCGTCAGCAACAACAAAAGATCTCTCATTTACAAAAGTATATCGACCGCTTTAAAGCCAAAGCAACCAAAGCTAAACAAGCACAAAGCCGTATGAAGGCATTGGAGCGTATGGAACTGATTGCACCGGCTTATGTGGATAATCCTTTTACTTTTGAATTCCGTCCACCACTATCCTTGCCGAATCCTTTAGTGATGATTGAGCAGGCGAGCGCAGGTTATGGCAGCGATGAAAGTGCGGTAGAAATTTTAAGTAAAATTAAACTGAATTTAGTACCGGGTTCGCGCATCGGTTTGCTCGGGAAAAATGGTGCAGGTAAATCAACCTTAATTAAATTATTAGCGGGAGAGCTCACCGCTCTTTCCGGTACTGTGCAATTAGCTAAAGGCGTACAACTCGGTTATTTTGCTCAGCATCAGCTCGATACCCTACGCGCAGATGAGTCCGCTCTTTGGCATATGCAGAAACTTGCACCGGAACAAACGGAACAACAGGTACGGGATTACCTCGGGAGTTTTGCATTCCATGGTGACAAAGTTAATCAAGCGGTGAAAGCCTTTTCCGGTGGGGAAAAAGCCCGTTTGGTACTTGCGCTGATTGTTTGGCAACGTCCAAACTTATTACTGCTCGACGAACCAACTAACCATTTGGATTTGGATATGCGTCAGGCATTGACCGAAGCGCTAGTAGATTACGAAGGATCTTTGGTGGTGGTTTCTCACGATCGCCACTTGTTACGTAATACCGTGGAAGAATTCTATTTGGTACACGATAAAAAAGTGGAAGAATTCAAAGGCGATTTAGAGGATTATCAAAAGTGGCTGAATGAACAAAATAGCGCACCAGAAAATAAATCCTCGGAGAAAAATGACGACAATGAAAATTCCATGCAAAACCGCAAGGAACAAAAACGTCGTGAGGCCGAACTTCGCCAACAAACCGCGCCTCTTCGTAAACAAATCACTCAATTGGAGGAAAAAATGAATAAACATGCCTCCAAACTTGCGGAGATTGAAAATCAATTGGCTGATTCCGAACTCTACAGCGCAGAAAATAAAGAAAAATTGACCGCACTTTTGGCACAGCAAGTAGAGGTGAAGAAAGCGTTGGAAGAAGTCGAAATGGATTGGTTAGCGGCCCAGGAAGAATTGGAAACAATGCTACAAGCATAGGGACAACGTATGAGTCAAAGTCTTTTCCAACACACAAAACACGAAGAATATTGCCCACAATGCGGCGCGCCTTTGCAAATGAAACAGGGTAAAAAAGGACTGTTTTTAGGTTGTACAGCATATCCCGCCTGTGATTATTTGCGTCCCTTACATAAGGTAGAACATAAGGTGTTGAAAGAGCTTGATGAAACCTGTCCGCAATGTGGCAACCCACTCCAACTCAAACAAGGTGCCTTTGGGATGTTTATTGGCTGCAGCCATTATCCCGATTGTGATTTTGTGGTACATGAGCAACAGGATGAAGAACAATCTATTGACTGCCCAGAGTGCCATAAAGGGCATTTAGTTGCTCGACGTGGACGACAAGGGAAAATCTTTTATGGTTGCGATAACTTTCCCCATTGCAAATTTTCCTTGCCAGCAAAACCCTATGCTATTCCTTGTCCACAATGCCATTTTCCACTAGCACTATTAAAAAGTGAAAATGCCGAACACCAAGTGTGGCAATGTGCAAATAAAAGCTGTCGACATATTTTTGAGAACGAAAAATGAATGTACAACAAATTGCCGCTCGTTTAATGCAAGATGAAGTGGTTGCCTATCCTACTGAGGCGGTATTCGGTTTGGGCTGTAATCCGCTAAGTGAATGTGCGGTCAGAAAATTACTTAATTTAAAACAACGTCCGATTGAAAAAGGCCTCATTTTAGTTGCGCCTAACTTGCATTTTTTACAGCCATTTATCGATTTTTCCCATTTATCTGACGAACAACTTTCACGCTTACAGGCGCAATACGATCATCCGATCACCTGGGGGGTGCCGGCAAAGGCAGAAGTCCCACATTTTCTGACAGGGCAATTTAATAGTATTGCGGTGCGTTTATGTACTCATCCTGCCGTCAAAGCCTTGTGCGAAAAAACAGGCTTTGCCCTCACCTCGACCAGCGCGAACTTAACCGGTCAATCACCTTGCCGCAGCGCAGATGCTGTGCGTTCCCAATTTGGGGCAGATTTCCCCGTGCTTGATGAAGCTGTTGGCCAAGCACAAAATCCATCGGAAATTCGTGATTTGCTAACAAACCAACTTTTCAGACAAGGATAAGATATGCAGCACTATGCCGTTTGGGGCAATCCAATTGCTCAAAGTAAATCCCCGGTGATTCATCGCTTATTTGCTACACAAACCCAGCAAACGATGGAATATGTTACCAAATTAGGTGACCTTGAGGATTTTGAGCAGCAATTACAGGCCTTTTTTGCTGAAGGAGCACAAGGTTGCAATATCACCGCACCATTTAAAGAGCGCGCCTATGCGCTCGCTGAAGAGCATAGCGAACGGGCGAAATTGGCAGAAGCCTGTAACACACTAAAAAAATTAGCTAACGGCAAACTCTATGCAGACAATACCGATGGCATTGGTTTAGTGACGGATTTACAACGCTTAGGTTGGATTCAGCCACAACAACGCATTTTAGTTTTAGGTGCCGGCGGGGCAACCAAAGGGGTATTATTGCCTTTATTAGAAGCACAACAGCAGATTGTCTTGGCTAACCGCACGTTAGAAAAAGCGCAACAACTGGCAGATAAGTTCAAGCCCTACGGCACAATTGAAGCAGTAGCAATGGATGCAATTCCCGCGCAAACCTACGATTTAGTGATCAATGCAACTTCGGCCGGATTAAGCGGGCATACCGCTGCCGTTGATGGCTCTATCTTATCATTGACTCGCGCTTGTTATGACATGCAATATGCCAAAGGCAGCGACACGCCTTTTATTGCCCACTGTAAGTCCTTAGGTCTAAATAATGTCAGCGATGGTTTTGGTATGTTGGTGGCGCAAGCTGCCCACTCATTCCATTTGTGGCGCGGGGTGATGCCCGATTTTGTCGCAATCTATGAACAACTCAAAAAGGATATGGCATGAGTACAAGATGCCCTTGGGTGGGCGAACTTCCGATTTATATCGACTATCACGATAAGGAATGGGGTAAGCCACAATTTGACAGCCAAAAACTGTTTGAGAAAATCTGTTTAGAAGGACAACAAGCGGGGCTTTCCTGGATTACTGTATTGAAAAAACGTGAAGCCTATCGGGCTGCATTCCATCAATTTGATCCTATTAAAGTTGCGCAAATGACCGAACAAGATATTGATCGTTGTATGGAAAATACCGTACTTATCCGTCATCGAGCAAAACTGGAAGCCATTGTGAAAAATGCCAAAGCCTATTTAGCCATGGAAAAGTGCGGTGAAAATTTCAGTGATTTTGTGTGGTCGTTTGTGAATCATCAACCCATTATTAATGATGTGCCCGATATTTCTGTTGTGCCTGCCAGAACTGAAACCTCAAAAGCAATGTCAAAAGCGTTGAAAAAGCGTGGTTTTGTCTTTGTTGGGGAAACGACATGCTATGCTTTTATGCAATCGGTGGGGTTAGTCAATGACCATATAAATGGCTGTTGTTGTAAGTGATATTCCAGTATAATCCCGTCTAATTTCATCTGAATAAGAACTGAATTATGAATAAAAAATATACCTTAATTTCAATCTCAATTCTGACCGCACTTTATAGCCAACAAAGTTTGGCAGATCTGCATTCTCAGTGTTTACTTGGCGTGCCTCATTTTACTGGTGAGGTTGTGAAAGGTGATGTTAATAATTTGCCGGTTTATATTGAGGCAGATAAAGCAGAGATTAATCAGCCAACTCAGGCGATTTATCAAGGCAATGTGGATTTGAAACAAGGAAACCGCCATCTGGTCGGAAATTCAGTTGAAGTTAAACAAACAGGGGAAGGCAAACAAGCACAACGTTGGGCTTATTTACGTGGTGGATTTGATTATAAAGACAATCAAATCAATCTATTAGGTAATGATGCTAGTTTTAATTTAGATAGCAAAAATGGTAACGTAACCGATGCAGACTACCAACTTGTAGGACGTCAAGGTCGTGGTAAAGCACAAGAAATCGAGTTAGGTGATAATTACCGCTTAATGAAAAATGCGACATTTACCTCTTGTTTACCCAATGATAATGCTTGGGCGGTAGATGCCTCTGAGATTCGTCAGCACATCAAAGAAGAATATGCTGAATTTTGGCATGCGCGTTTTAAAGTATTAGGTGTGCCGGTATTCTATACCCCTTATCTGCAATTACCGATTGGTGATCGCCGCCGTTCAGGTTTATTAATGCCAACAGTTGGTCACTCTAGTCGAGATGGTTATTGGTATAAACAACCGATTTATTGGAATATTGCACCAAATTACGATGCGACAATTGCACCAAAATATATGTCACGCCGTGGCTGGCAATTAAATAGTGAGTTCCGTTATTTAACACCCGTTGGTGAAGGTAAACTTGCAGGAGAATATTTAGGACGTGATCGTTATGATGAATATACCAGTGATAATCGTAAGCGTCATTTGTTCTATTGGAAACATCATTCTTCTTTTCTTGAAAACTGGCGTTTAAATGTTGATTACACTAAGGTAAGTGATAAACGTTATTTCACCGATTTTGATTCAGATTATGGTGACAGTACTGATGGTTATGCAAATCAATACGCACGTATTGCTTACTATAAACCTAATTACAACTTCGCGATTTCCGCACGTCAGTTCCAGATTTTTGATGAAGTCGATATCGGGCCTTATCGTGCGCTGCCACAAATCGACTTCAATTATTACAAAAATGATTTGGCGAACGGTTGGGTAGATTTCAAGTTATTCTCACAAGCAGTACGTTTTGATAATGATAGTACCTTGATGCCGACAGCATGGCGCTTTCATGTTGAGCCAAGTTTGGCAACCGCGATGTCAAATAAATATGGTAGCTTGAATATTGAAACTAAACTTTACGCGACTCATTATAACCAGAAAAAAGGCTCTTCTTCTTCGGCAGAAGACGTACAAAAATCAGTAAATCGTGTATTGCCGCAATTAAAAGTAGATTTACAAACGGTTTTAGCGAGCAACAAAACCTTATTTGATGGCTATACACAAACGCTTGAACCTCATGTTCAATATTTGTATCGACCATACAAAGACCAAAGTAATATCGGTTCAAAACGTGTAAATAATTACCTTGGTTTTGGTTATGATTCTGCATTAGTTCAACAAGATTATTATTCACTATTCCGCGATCGTCGTTATAGTGGTTTAGACCGTATTTCATCAGCAAACCAGGTGACAGTTGGGGGAACAACCCGTTTTTATGATAAAAATGCCGATGAGCGTTTTAATTTTTCTGCAGGGCAAATTTATTATTTAACGGCATCAAAAATTGATGATAATCCAAATAATCGTACGCCAAAATCCTCTTCTTCTTGGGCATTAGAATCCAACTGGAAAATTAGCGACAAATGGAATTGGCGAGGTAGCTATCAATACGATACGTTGCTAGATAAAGCCTCTTTAGCAAATAGTAGTTTGGAATTTAATCCGATGAAGAATAATCTGATTCAGTTAAATTATCGCTACGCAAGTAAAGAGTATATCAATCAAAACTTAGGTGCATCTGCTAACCGTTACCAACAAGACATTAAACAGGTTGGTGTTGTGGCTGCATGGGAAGTGTCGGATAACTGGGCACTTGTTGGAAAATACTATCAAGATATTGCATTGAAAAAACCGGTTGAGCAATATGTGGGTGTGCAATATAACTCGTGCTGCTGGTCTTTAGGTGTTGGAGCAAGACGTTATGTGACGAGTCGCCAAAATCAACGTAATGATCAAGTGGTTTATGACAACAGCGTTGGTGTTACTTTTGAATTACGTGGTTTAGGTGAAAATGATCACCAAAGTGGTATCGAAGACATGCTGAAGAAAGGGAAACTGCCTTATATTCAAGCGTTTAGCTTATAGTGAAATGAATAAAGGCTACCAGAAGGTAGCCTTTTTGTTTAGAAGTGTGGTTAAAAAAGACGATGATTTTTGACCGCACTTTGTTTATTTTTTTCGTTTTGCTCGAGGATGGGCTTGATCATACACTTCTGCAAGATGTTGGAAATTTAAATGCGTATAAATTTGCGTGGTGGACAAATTGCTGTGCCCTAAAAGCTCTTGAACAGCACGCAAATCTGAACTCGCTTCCAGCATGTGGGTAGCAAAAGAGTGGCGTAGTTTGTGTGGATTGAGATGGCTGTTTAATCCTTGGCGAATGCCCCAGGTTTCCATTCGTTTTTGAATAGAACGATGAGTAAGGCGATTTCCCTGTTGGCTCACAAAAAGGGCGTCATCCTTTGGATTAAATAAAGGGCGTACTTTCAACCATTGCTGAATTGCATGAGAAGCATAGCGTCCAAAAGGCACAATACGTTCTTTGTTCCCTTTACCAATCACTCTGACTTCGCGTACTCGCGTGTTAATGCTATTGAGGTTTAAGCCTTGCAATTCAGATAAGCGAAGCCCTGAACTATACATTAACTCCATCATGGCGCGATCACGCAAATCAATGGGATCTTTGCTGTCATTTGAAAGCAATTTTTGGACCTGTTCAGCATCAATATTTTTCGGTAAATGCTTGCCTTGTTTCGGTGCTGAAATACCCGTTGCCGGATTCACTTTCATTTGCCCTTGTTGCACAAGATATCTGAAAAACTGACGAAGGGCAGACAAACGTAATGCCAAGCTCTTTTCTTTTAAACCTTGCTTTCGGCTTTCCGCCAAAATAAGACGAACTACACTTGGATTCACTTGCTGCCAGTGTTGAATGCCTTTTTCTGCTAGAATCGCTAAAATCGCATCCAGTTGATGTTGATAATTGGTGAGTGTATGTGGGCTTACTTGGCGTTCAATTCGCAAGTAATTCCAATATTGATTGAGGAGTGTATGCATTAGAGAGTTAATTCAAACAAACTTTTTTTCGTGTTTAGCTTAAATCCTTCGCGTTCTAAAATACTCTGTTGAGCTTGGCTCAATTCCGCCACCAAACGGTTAGATTGTGTATAACGGACAAACTCTTTTGCTTTAGAAATAAGCGCTGCATAAATCTCGGCTTGATGTTTATCTTCTTTGACAAAAATATCGGTTAATTGCCAATAGCGTTGTAATTGTAAAGAGGATAAGCGAGGATAAAGTTGAACAAAGCCAATCGCCTGTGCGTTTTCGTTTACAGCAACAAAAAACATGCTTTCATTAAAACGTATACGATTCGTTAGAAAGGTTAAAGTGCGGTCAGGATTTTCACTCATTCCGTTGGCAAGTCGATAGGCTTCAAAGAGTGGAGCAAGCACTTCTATATTCCATTGTTCGGCTTTGAAAATTTTCATTGTTACCAGACCTATTTTCCGTTTATTTATAAAATTGGTTATTTTTTATCGGTTCCGTACAGTAGATTGTAGCTTTTTAGCACAAAATAATCATCATTTCCCCAAAAAAATTTTCAAAATGTGATTTTGCACAAAGAAATCTGTTCAAAGTTTGGTATAGTAAACACACTTTTTATTTATTCAATATGGAGAAACAAAAATGGCACGTCGTCCTTTAGTGATGGGTAACTGGAAATTAAACGGTTCCAAAGCCTTTACCAAAGAATTAATCGAAGGATTAAAAGCTGAATTACAAGGTGTAACAGGTTGTGATGTGGCAATTGCCCCACCTGTTATGTACTTAGGTACAGCTGAAGCGGCACTTGCAGGCAGCCAAATTGCTTTAGGTGCACAAAACGTTGATGTGAATGTGAAAGGTGCTTTCACTGGTGATATTTCAACTGAAATGTTAAAAGATTTTGGTGCAAAATACATCATTATCGGTCACTCTGAGCGTCGTACTTACCATAAAGAAAGTGACGAATTCGTAGCGAAAAAATTTGGTGCATTAAAAGAAGCAGGTTTAGTGCCAGTGTTATGTATCGGTGAAACTGAAGCTGAAAACGAAGCAGGTAAAACTGAAGAAGTATGTGCGCGTCAAATTGATGCAGTCATCAATGCATTAGGTGTAGAAGCATTTAATGGTGCTGTGATTGCTTATGAACCAATTTGGGCAATCGGCACGGGCAAATCAGCAACTCCAGCACAAGCACAAGCTGTTCACGCATTTATCCGTGGACACATCGCAGTAAAATCACAAGCTGTAGCAGATCAAGTGATCATTCAATATGGCGGTTCAGTAAATGATGCTAACGCAGCAGAATTATTCACTCAACCAGATATTGATGGTGCGTTAGTGGGCGGAGCTTCACTTAAAGCGCCTGCGTTTGCAGTAATCGTGAAAGCAGCGGCAGCAGCGAAAAACTAATTTTCTTGTTCTAAAAGAGATAAAAAAAGTGCGGCTAAA
>NZ_LZOZ01000014.1:267483-420460 GCF_001679485.1 Haemophilus sp. CCUG 60358 | reverse complement strand
TATTGTTAAAGAGCAAAAAATAACGACGCATCAGTTTTTTTCTTAAGAGTCACAACAGCGCGTCGTTGTGTGGGGCGTATTATAGGACTTTCAGAATTCTTTGCAAGTGCTTTTTTACAAAAAAGTTCAATTTTTTGATTACCTGATGATTTAATCATCAAAGTGAATTGTCTTTGTTCAATATTCAAGGTAAATTACCTCCAAAGAGTAAGCATTTTAACGAGGTATTTATGAATTTTGAGCAAATGATTGGTTTCGGTGTGGCAGGAAATTTCGCAGGTCATTTAGAGCAAGCAGGCGAGGCGGCTGATTTCACTCAAGTAAAAACAGAAAATGCCATTCAACCCAAAGCGATTTTCCCGTTTTATGTGCCAAGCGAAAAAGCTGGCTTTCTTTCTACCTTTCCTTTAAGTCACAATCAAATTAATTTTCTACAAGGTGCTGATAATCTGCAAATTGAGCCTGAAATTGCACTTATTTGTGATCTTATCTATAAAGGAAAGCAAGTTGAAAAAATTATTCCGCGCTATTTTGCCGCCTATAATGACTGCTCTATTCGTCGTCCTAATACAAAAAAAATCTGCGAAAAGAAAAACTGGGGCGCAGCAAGTAAAGGTATTTCATCAAAACTTATTCCACTTTCTTCCTTTATTAAGGGAAGTGACATTGATCAATATCGTATCGCTTGCTTCCATAAAAGAAATAGCGAGCTCAATACGTATGGTATTGACAGTCCTGCTATTGGTTATAGCTATTTCCACCAACAATTATTAGATTGGATCGTCGATAGAATGAATAATCAACCCGATGAGGGACCAATGAATCATATTGCTTCTTTATTAGAGCAAGCAAACTATCCGAAACTAGCGATTATTAGTATTGGCGCCACCCGTTATACTGAATTCGGTGAAACGCATTTCTTGCAACCTAATGATATCAGTATTGTTGCTGTGTATGACGGTGAAAAATATTCTGCTGAGGAAATTGAGAAAATGGCAAGAGATGAAAAATTTGCAGATGACATTTCAGTGCTTATTCAGAAAGTGGTTTAGCATACATCTAAAAAGTGCGGCTGATTTTGACCGCACTTTTTTTACTTTCTTCTTAAAGAAACTTCTCCGGCATTAAAACACCGCTCTCCTTCATCGGTTATGACTTTTAAATAACCGCGTTTATCAATCCCCTGCTCTATACCTGAAATCGCGCCTTGTTCTGTAAAGACATTCACTTCATCACCAAAAAATTCATTATGGTTTATCCATTGTTGCATGAATTCCTCATCAATGCCCTTTTCTTCAAATTGAGCTAATCGAGAATAAATACGTTGAATCACTTTAATAAGGATCTTTTCACGATCTATATCAGGATCTTGTTCGGTTAATTGTGCATACGGCTGACTAATTTCTGTTGATTGTGGTAATTTTACATTGATCCCAATACCAACCACTAAATTGAGCAACCCATTCTTATGATTAATGATTTCCACTAAAATGCCACCAAGCTTTCGACCCGAAAGCAAAATATCATTTGGCCATTTCACTTTCGCATTTAACGCATCTGCAATAGCTAAACCAATCACTAAACTTAATCCATCCAATGCTTTTTTAGGATTGATAGTCCAATAAAAACTGAAAATTAGCTGCCCAGCAAACGGTGAAAGCCATTGACGACCGCGACGTCCACGCCCTGCTGTTTGATATTCTGCCAAACACAAATCACCTTTTTTTAATTGGTTAATTTGATTCGTTATAAATTCATTTGTTGAAGAAATGGTTCGATGATAATGCACGGAATAAGGGAAAAGTGCGGTCGAAATTGCTTGCGAATTTAACAAAGGCATTTCTGGCACAAGCTGATAAACCTCATTTTCTTCTTGAATATTCAATCCCACTTCTCTCAATAATGCCATTTCTTGCGCCAATTCATTTGACGTAATATTTAAAAACGACATCAAATCTGACCGCACTTTAGGTTGGCAATCCGATAAACAATCCAATAACGATGACATATTCATTCCTTCTTATAAAAACCTTGGCAAATCTTACCATAAAAGCGAAAAAATTCATTTTCAACCACATGAAAAATCTGTATAATCTCGCCGCAATATTTTTTGACACAATTTTTAACAGCGAGATATTGCCATGCTTAGAATCAAACAAGAAGCTCTGACTTTTGACGACGTTCTACTCGTCCCAGCTCATTCAACTGTTCTTCCGAACACTGCCAACCTCTCAACTCATCTCACCAAAGAAATTCGCTTAAATATTCCGATGCTTTCTGCTGCAATGGATACTGTCACAGAAACCAAATTAGCAATCTCTTTAGCACAAGAAGGCGGCATCGGCTTTATTCACAAAAATATGACGATCGAACGCCAAGCGGATCGTGTTCGTAAAGTGAAAAAATTCGAAAGTGGTATCGTTTCTGAACCTGTCACTGTTTCGCCAGATTTAACCCTTGCAGCACTTGCTGAAATGGTGAAGAAAAACGGCTTCGCAGGCTACCCTGTTGTCGATACTGAAAATAACTTAATTGGTATCATCACTGGCCGCGACACGCGTTTCGTAAAAGATTTAAGTAAAACCGTTTCACAATTAATGACGAAAAAAGAAGACTTAGTCACCGTAAAAGAAGGTGCAAGCCGTGAAACAATTTTAGAATTAATGCATCAAAACCGCGTTGAGAAAGTACTTGTTGTAGATGATGCTTTCAAATTAAAAGGCATGATCACCGTTAAAGACTTCCAAAAAGCGGAACAAAAACCAAACGCATGTAAAGATGAATTTGGTCGTTTACGTGTAGGGGCGGCTGTCGGTGCTGGTCCAGGTAACGAAGAACGTATTGATGCATTAGTGAAAGCGGGCGTAGATGTATTGTTAATCGACTCTTCTCACGGTCATTCAGAAGGCGTATTACAACGCGTTCGTGAAACTCGCGCAAAATATCCAAACTTACCTATCGTTGCGGGTAACGTTGCAACGGCTGAAGGTGCAATCGCATTAGCTGATGCAGGCGCAAGCGCAGTGAAAGTAGGTATCGGCCCTGGCTCTATTTGTACCACTCGTATCGTGACTGGTGTAGGTGTCCCACAAATCACTGCTATCGCAGATGCCGCTGCGGCATTAAAAGATCGTGGTATTCCAGTTATCGCTGACGGTGGTATTCGTTTCTCTGGTGATATCGCAAAAGCTATCGCTGCAGGCGCAAGCTGTGTAATGGTTGGCTCTATGTTTGCCGGTACTGAAGAAGCACCGGGTGAAATCGAACTTTACCAAGGTCGTGCATTTAAATCTTACCGTGGTATGGGTTCATTAGGTGCCATGGCGAAAGGCTCATCAGACCGTTATTTCCAATCTGATAACGCGGCAGACAAACTCGTACCAGAAGGTATCGAAGGCCGTATTCCATACAAAGGTTACTTAAAAGAAATTATCCACCAACAAATGGGTGGCTTACGTTCTTGCATGGGCTTAACTGGCTGCGCAACCATCGAAGAATTACGTACGAAAGCAGAATTCGTTCGCATCAGTGGTGCAGGTATTAAAGAAAGCCATGTTCACGATGTAACTATCACTAAAGAAGCGCCAAACTATCGCATGGGTTAAAACAAAAGGTATTTTATATGCATCTCCCTAATGTTAAACAAAAAATAACTAACCAAGAACTATGTGATATTTTTAAATGTTCAACTCAAGGTGGCATGAGAAGATCTCTAGAAACAAAAACTCTTGTTTTAGTTACCAAAACTTATGGACAACAGACATATATCAATTACTGGGAAAATGATATTTTATATTTAACTGGGATGGGATTAACTGGCGATCAAACCTTAAGCTCTCAAAATAAAACTTTATCGGAATCAGATAGTAATAATGTTACTCTACACTTATTCGAAAATGACGCACCTAATTCATATATTTATGAGGGGGTTGTTACATTAGCAGGTCCGATTATTAAGAAAGCTCAGAAAGATAAAAATGGAAATAACCGCAAAGTATATATCTTTCCACTGAAGAAAATTAATACAATTTAGAGAAAAAAATGACAAACATCCACAACCATAAAATCCTGATCCTCGACTTCGGTTCACAATATACTCAACTGATTGCACGTCGTGTGCGTGAAATCGGTGTGTACTGCGAACTTTGGGCGTGGGATGTGACTGAAGAACAAATCCGTGAATTTAATCCAGACGGTATTATTCTTTCTGGTGGTCCTGAAAGTACCACGGAAGAAAACAGCCCGCGTGCTCCTGAATATGTATTTAATGCTGGCGTTCCTGTATTGGGTATTTGTTACGGTATGCAAACCATGGCGATGCAACTTGGTGGTTTAACTGAAACCTCAGATCATCGTGAATTCGGCTATGCCTCTGTTTTAATGGATAATCCAACCGCACTTTTCGCTCATTTAAATGATGGCGATAGCAAATTAGATGTATGGATGAGTCATGGCGATAAAGTAACGCGCTTACCTGAAAACTTCCAAGTTACCGGTACGACTCCAACCTGCCCAATTGCGGCAATGTCTGACGAAAATCGTCGTTTCTACGGCGTACAATTCCACCCTGAAGTAACCCATACCAAAAAAGGCTTGGAATTATTGATGAATTTCGTGGTGAACATTTGTGGTTGCGAAACCAAATGGACAGCAGAAAACATTATCGAAGATGCCATTGCTCGTATTAAAGAGCAAGTGGGCGATGATGAAGTGATTTTAGGTTTATCTGGTGGTGTGGACTCTTCTGTAGTTGCATTACTTTTACACCGTGCCATCGGCAAAAACTTACACTGCGTATTCGTGGATAACGGTTTACTCCGCTTACACGAAGGCGATCAAGTCATGGAAATGTTTGGCGATAAATTTGGCTTGAACATTACCCGTGTTGATGCTGAAAGTCGTTTCTTAGGCGAACTTGCTGGCGTATCGGATCCTGAAGCAAAACGCAAAATTATCGGTAAAGTGTTCGTAGATGTATTCGATGATGAATCGAAAAAACTCACTAATGTGAAATGGTTGGCACAAGGTACGATCTACCCTGATGTCATCGAATCTGCAGCAAGCAAAACCGGTAAAGCACATGTGATTAAATCACACCACAACGTAGGTGGCTTACCAGACTATATGAAACTTGGCTTAGTTGAACCTTTACGTGAATTATTTAAAGATGAAGTACGTAAAATCGGTTTAGCATTAGGCTTACCGGCTGAAATGATCAACCGCCACCCATTCCCTGGTCCAGGTTTAGGCGTCCGTGTATTAGGCGAAGTCAAAAAAGAATACTGCGATTTATTACGCCGTGCAGATGCAATCTTTATCGAAGAATTGCGCAATAGCGGTTGGTATGAAAAAACCAGCCAAGCCTTCAGCGTATTCTTACCAGTGAAATCTGTAGGTGTGATGGGCGATGGCCGTAAATACGATTGGGTTATCTCACTACGTGCGGTAGAAACCATCGATTTTATGACCGCACATTGGGCTCACTTGCCTTATGATTTATTAGGTAAAGTATCTAACCGTATCATCAACGAAGTAAACGGCATTTCCCGCGTGGTGTACGACATCAGCGGAAAACCCCCAGCAACGATCGAGTGGGAGTAACCTAAATCAATTTAAAGGGCAAATTATTTTGCCCTTTTCTTCTTTTATAACAACAACTTTTCTCTTCAAAATTCGCTATGGATATCACTTTTTTACTCGGCACTAAAATTATTGAACTGACACTCATTGTACTTATTGGCTATGGGTTGGTTAAATCAAAACTATTAAAATCAGAAGATAGCAAGCCGCTTTCTATTATTGGGCTTTATGTTATCAGTCCATCAGTGATGATCGAGGCATTTCAAATTGATTATACACCTGAAATCCTGCAAGGTTTGCAGCTTTCACTACTTATGGCCGTGTTTCTTCAGGGTATTCTGATTATTATTGGCAGTTTATTAAAGCGCCTATTAAACCTTGATCCTATTGAGCATGCCACTTCCATTTATTCCAATTCTGGCAACTTAATTATTCCGATTGTGATGTCGCTATTTGGTAAAGAATGGGTCATTTACGCAAGCTGTTTTATCGTAGTACAAACCTTTCTATTTTGGACACATTGCCGTTTGATTATTGTAGGAAAAGGAAATTTATCGCTGAAGACGATTGCCAAAAATATCAATATTTGGTCAATTCTCATCGGGGCATTTTTATTTGCTTTTCAAATTAAGTTGCCAAACATTATCAATGGTACGCTCTCTTCTATTGGGTTGTTTATTGGTCCGAATGCCATGCTTGTTGCGGGTATGTTAATTGCCGCAATTCCATTAAAAAGTATTGTTTCATCTAAGCGCATTTATTTAGTCACACTATTGCGCTTGTTGGTTATTCCGCTTGTATTGTTGGTATTAATAAAGCTCATTGGCTTTGTACATTGGGTTGAAAAAGGCGAGATTATCGTGTTGATTAGCTTTTTGGCTACCACTAGCCCTTCAGCTTCGACAGTGACACAAATGGCGGTGATTTATAACAACAATCCACAAAAAGCTAGCGCCATTTATGGAATAACGACACTGCTTTGTATGTTTACTATGCCACTGGTGATTGCGTTATATCAAATGTGGGGGTAAATAGAAGAAAAGTGCGGTCAATTATTTCAGCACTTTTGACGCTGGTTGCTCTTTCTTCAAACGATAAAGTTGGTATAAATTAACGAAAACCAAGAATGCGTTTAGAACTGCTACAGGATAAGCCCCTTTCATCAAACCGTAAACCACAAAGAGTACTGCTCCAATGGTATTTACAACTCTTAAGTGAATAATGGATTTGAATAAAAAAGAGGCGGCTACAAAGAATGTTGCCATATAACCTAGTAATTCAATGAAATCAAATTCCATAAATCTCTCCGTCAACAATGATTGAAGCAGCATCATAAAAGATTTTAGAATTCAGGGAAAGAGGCGAAATAAAAGCAACCGATTGCAACATCAAGAAATTTTTATTCCGCTCAACATTCCCTTAGATAAAGATTTTTTGTACTAAAAACATATAAAAAATTGTGCCTGCCGAGATAGAAAGAAACATATTCTTTTTCCAGAAATGCAATCCCAACACTAAAGCACCTGCAATAAAATCAGGCAAGCCATGATACCCACTCAGCACATCCACATTTTTATAGCAATACACCACTAGCATCCCAAACATCGCTGCGGGTAATACTTTGCCGAGATAACGGATATACTCTGGAATAGGACGATTTGCAGGAAAGATCCAGAATGGCAATAATCGAGTAAATTGCACGCACACAATACAAATCACAATGGTGATAATTTGTTCCATCAATGTCATTTCAGTGCCTCCAATTTAGATAAAAGTTTAGGACGTCGTACCGTTAATAGAATCCAGATACTGATTAGAGTTGGCACTAAAAAGTGTTCTTTCCCAACAATTAACAGCGATACAAAGGCTACGCCTAAACCTAATAATGAGCTTTCATGAGATTTTTCTTTTAGCCAGTTTTCAGCAAAGATTACGAGGAAAAGTGCGGTCATCCCAAACTCTACCCCTTTTAAATCAAAAGGAATGATTGAACCAAATAGGTTACCTAATCCCGCACCGACGACCCAATAAAGATGGAGATAAAAACTGACAAAGAACATATACCACCCTTTATCTAAATGATCGGGGATCTTCGCCATATAGTTCAGGGAAAAACTTTCATCTACTAGAGTACTAATTAAATACCAACGTTTTTTCCCGAGTTGAGCACCATATTTTTCTAACATAGAAATGCCATAAAAAATTTGGCGACCACTTACCATTAGCGTAACCAACGCAACACTTAATGGCGAAAAAGGCATAACTAAGGCGGCGGCCGCAATAAATTCCACTGAGCCCGCATAAATGAGTGCTGCCATTGCAACGGGGAACCAAACACCAAATCCAAGTGCTTTCATGTAAATGCCGTATGCTATGCCTAAAAATAAAAAACCGGCAAGCATTGGCATGCTGTAAGGAAATGCCGCTTTTGCTGCGGCTTTGATGGGATTTTCTGTCACGACTTCTGACATATTGACCTACTACAACTCTAAAACAGACAAACCAGGTAAGGTCGAAAAACTTTGTGCTTTTACTGTTTGATGGAAATCTTCGATATAAGCTAAATTAGCATCTTCTTTACGAATCGCTGCATAAAGGTTGCTATATAGCCCTTCTTCTGTAATTTTACGCGCCACCACATACCCTTTTTCTAAATAAGGTAATGCTGCCCAATAAGGTACGGTAGCAATGCCACGATGACTCGCTACTAACTGGATCAAAGCGATCGTTAGCTCTGTTGTACGACGAGGTGGATTAATACCTTTCGGTTTCAACACTTGACGATATAAATCTAACATATCATCAGGAACGGGATAGGTTACCCAAGTTTCTTCAGCAAAATCTTCCGCCTGCCAAACGTCTTTATTGGCTAATGGATGATCTTTAGAACAGATCCCCACCATTTCATAAGAAAACAGCGGCTTAAATAAAATATCATCGTTTTGTTCAACGTCTGACACAATCGCCCAATCTGCACGATGAGATAATAACAATCCAACCGGATCAGTGTGGAAACCAGACACAATATCCAATTCTACCAAGCTCCAATGCTGACGAAATTCATCCATCGCCGGCATTAACCAGTCGAAACAGGTATGACACTCTACTGCAATTCGTAATTGCCCTGCATCACCGTGTTTTACGCGTGCAAGTTCACGTTCTGCATCAACCACTTTTGGGAGAATTTCATTGGCAAGACGAATCAAACGATCGCCTGCAGCAGTAAAACGCAATGGATTACTTTTACGCTCAAAAAGAGGTAAACCGAATTGCTCTTCCATTAATTTAATTTGATGAGAAAGTGCCGATTGTGTTAAATAAACACGTTTTGCTGCCATCGAGACGCTGCCCGTTTCCTTTAAAGCAAGCAAGGTTCTTAGGTGACGAAGTTCAAGAAATGTGGGTTTCATTAGAATAATTCATAAAGTTATAGCATTAGATGAGCAACATGATAACGCAAATTAAATTTGTCGAAAAGAAAGTGCGGTCAAAAACGTTGATATTTTTGACCGCACTTAAGCCGATTATTTATCTAATTGAACAGGAAGAAATAAGCTCAATGGGCGTTTTTTCACAATTTGACAAACTTCATGCCAAATTGGCCACCAGCTATCAATTTCCGCATTCAAAGAACGCAATGCAACCCAAAGCGTTAATGAAAAACTGACAATTAAATTCACCAAACCAATCAACAATACAAAACCAATGCATTGTAAAAGCAATGAATAGGTAAAATGTCCGCTCACGGCAATATAGCCCACATTTGCAGATGAAAATGCCACATGACGAATATCTAACGGAAGATGCGTTAAATAACCTACCACACCCGTAATACCAAGCAGCATACCAAAGCAAAGGTTACCGATAAGCGAGCCATAATTCTCATGCATATAATTAGCAAATTTAACGCGAGATTTCTCAGACATTAATTTTTTCAATAACGGATGTTGGGCTAAACGCATGCGCATATTCAAATAATTGCTGCGGTTATCAAAATAGCCCGAAATAATCCCTGAGCAGAATAACCATACACCCGCAATGGCTGCAAACCATAAGGTTCCCGCAAAAGGATCAATGCTATGCAACTGATAAGCGATTTGATCAGCATTCATCAACGGCTCACCTGTTTTATATTGGTAACCAAAGGCAATCAATGCGGCTAAGCCCATCGCAATGAGCACATTACCTAGCACAGCAATACTTTGAGAACGAAATACATCCACTAATAATTGGGCCAATTTCATATTGACGGCTTTACCTTGAGGCGTTTTCTCAACAGCCTCAGCAAAACGGGCTGCAGTCATGGCTGGCTGTTTGGTTGCAACTGTGAAATGCAACATAAAGATCACCATAAAACCTAAGCCGTAATTTAAGCCTTCGGCAATCCCTTTCCAGACTTTGTCATCAATGATGCTACCTAGATAGGTTTTAAATAACGCCATCAGTGCAATTAATACACCACCACCCGCTGCAGAATAAAACATTGCCCAATACTCTTTTTTATCTCGAGTAATGTAATGCTCACCATGATCGCCGGCATTCTGCGTAACACTACGAGCCATTAATCTTGAGCTTTGTTTCCATAGTCGCGAAATACTATGACGTTCCGCTGCCGCACGAGCAAAACAACCGGTTAATAATAAGATTCGACGCGGCAAATAGCGATTTGAAACAAAAATCGCCATCAAGGTTTCTAATCGTTCTAAAGTCTGTGAAAGACGTTCCAATAAATACGCTGTATTTAAGGACGATCCCACTACTGCCCCACGTTTCTGTAAGCCAATAATCAATGCCTTACATTGATCAAACATTACCTGTAAATGGCTATCATCAAAAACCGTTGATTGACGACGCGCCTCTACCCAATCAACTACTTCATGGTGTAAAGCCACAAAAGGCGAATCTGCATTCAACAGAGAAGGCTCCATTCGCATCAACTCAGGATCCATATCTTCAGCGGCAATCCAAATTGAAAGCATTTCAATGGCAAACAGCCCTTCACTTTCAATATGATTTTTTAAACGCTCACGATCTTTTTGTTCTGTATAACGGGTTAAAACACCAAATACGCCTCGCCAGGTTTTTAACGGAACGGCATCAATCCAGCGGGCATCATTTTTATCGCTAAACAATAAATAGAAAATATCACGTAAATCATTAATATCTTTAAAAGACGGGTTAAAACGCTCATAAATGCGCGTTTTCATTTCTTGCCCAAAACCGCCACGCGTAAGAATACCACTACTAATAAACAACGGGTAAAGGCGTAAACCACATAACCAACCACATAATAATTTCGAAACAGAACAGCCTAATTCTTTATCGTTCTTTAAGATAAACTTAAATAAATGTAAGGTTGGAGAAATTTTTTCTGTAGGGCTACTACGTAATAATTGACACAGCCCTTCCACAAGACCAAAGGCATCATTTTCCTCGACTTTATTACGCAAAAATTGCGGTAAAGTATCAGGTTTTATCATGCTTTCCTCCTGTAATCGTTTATATTCAAAGGGTAGTATTATACAGATCTGTTAGGAAAAATAAAATGAAAGGAAAAGTGCGGTCAATTTTGAAAGGGTTTTAAAAGAAAAGGCGTATGCTTCCATCCGCCTTTAAATTGGTATTATTTCTCTTTCTTCAATAAGAAAATACCTTGTTCAGAGAAATTCACATAAGCTTGTTTGAGATCAGCATTGAAGTCTTCTGGTTTGGTGTTAATGAGCAATTCTTTGCCTGCCCAAATTGCCA
The DNA here is from genome assembly GCF_001679485.1 of Haemophilus sp. CCUG 60358. Taxonomy (GTDB): domain Bacteria; phylum Pseudomonadota; class Gammaproteobacteria; order Enterobacterales; family Pasteurellaceae; genus Haemophilus_D. The sequence goes on along the minus strand of NZ_LZOZ01000014.1, from coordinate 409,132 downwards.
CCACTTCCCAGTGATTTCCCATATAGACTGCACTCTTGATTTCACATTGTTGTGCTGCCTCGCCTTCTGCTTTTAAGTAAATTGCTTCAGGACGTACGCCTACTAAGCATTCACCATCTGGTAAATTGAATTGTGCCGCATTGCTTAATGGTAATTTGTAGCCATTTACGTCAATGGTGTTATTTTCCAATTTACCTTCAAAGATGCTCGATTCCCCCATGAAGTTTGCAAGGAATAAAGAGTTTGGACGCAAATAAAGCTCTTTTGCCGGTGCTTTTTGCATGATTTTACCTTTATTCATGACGATAACTTCATCGGATACCGCAAATGCTTCGGTTTGGTCGTGAGTCACATAAAGCGAGGTAATACCTAAACTTTGTTGTAATTCACGGATTTTTTCACGCATAGAACGACGTAAGTTTGCATCCAAGTTACTTAATGGCTCATCAAAAAGTAATACTTTTGGTTTTAGTACTAACGCACGTGCCAATGCCACACGTTGTTGTTGACCACCCGAAATTTGATCCACAAAACGATCTTCAAAACCTGCTAAGTCAACCAACTCTAACGCTTCTTTTACACGTTTAGCACGTTCTTCTTTACCCACGCCTTGCATACGTAAACCGTAGCCAACGTTATCACCGATACTCATGTGTGGGAATAACGCATAAGATTGGAATACGATACAAATATCACGATTTTGAATAGATGATTTGGTTACATCTTCACCATCAATAAAAATTTGACCTGAAGTTGGGTTTTCTAAACCTGCCACTAAACGTAACACGGTGGTTTTACCACAACCAGATGGACCTAATAAGGTCACCATGGTGCCACGTTTAATGGTTAAATCTAAATTATCAATGACTGTGGATTTACCAAAAGATTTAGTGATATTTTTTAATACTAAGAAATCATTATTACTCATAATATTTACCTACAACTTAACGAGTTAATTCATTTTTTTCGCTTTAGAACGGGAAATTCGGGTATCACCCACAATCCAGTCAAAGAATAAAATAATGGCCATCATGACTACTATCAGAATTGAACCATATGCAATTGCAATTCCGTATTCACCATCTTCTACGCGATTTAGAATATAAGATGTAGCAACACGGGTATCTGCTGTAACTAAAAATACAATTGCACTTACTGTAGTCATTGCTCTAACAAAGCTAGTTACAAGCGCTGAAAGCAAGGCTGGTTTTAATAAAGGGAAAACAATAAAACAAATAGTTTTAAAAGAGCTTCCTTTTAATGATAAAGAGGCCTCATCTAAAGATTTATCTAGTTGTCCTAATCCAGCAATAGCCGCTCGCATACCTACAGGCATATTACGCATAACCATTGATAAAATAACAATTAATGCCGTTCCTGTTATATAAATTGGAGCATCATTAAAGGCTAATATATAGGATACCCCTGCCACTGTACCAGGTACGGCAAAACATAACAAAGTTAGGAACTCTAAAGTTTTTTTACCTTTAAATTCCCGTCTTACAGTAATGTAAGCAATAAGCAAGCCAAATAATGCTGTTATTGGAGCTGCTGTTGCAGCAAAAATGACTGTTTGAATTAAAGATGGCCATGCACCATCACTAAAGCCTTGACCAAATAATGTAATATAATTTTTAAGTGTCAAAGTGTAATCAACACCCCAGTTCACCGTAAAACTACCGTAAAAAATACTACCATATAGCAGAACATTAAATAGTATCCAGAATGCTAACACAAAAGTAATTGTGTACTTCATTGTTACAGGAAGATCTTGTACATCACCACGATAAGACTTACCCGACACAGTAGTATAGGAGCGATTACCAATCCACCAATATTGAATAATAAAGATACCTAATGAGAAAATAAGAAGTATTGTTCCCAATGTACTTGCAGATGCATAATCTAACTGAGAACCGGCAATATAAAAGTAAATTTGTGAAGAAATAACGTCAAAGCTCCCCCCTAAAACTAATGGGGTACTAAAATCAGCTATAGACTGAATTGCAACAACTAAAAAAGAATTTGCTAATGCAGGTTTTAGTAATGGGAAAATGATATTAAAGAAAGTTTGGTAACGATTTGCACGCAAAGTATAAGAGGCTTCTTCAATTGATGGATGAATAGACTTTAAAGCCCCCTCTAATATCATAAAAGACATTGGTGTCAAAGCAAGTGTATGAGCAATAACAATTCCAGTAAAACCATACAACCAATTACTTTCAAATCCTAAATATTCAACTAAATAATGAGTAATATACCCTGAACGACCAAGCATCAATGTTACCCCTAAACCAACAACAAATGGCGGGGTCACAATTGGAAGAATAGAGAATATTTTACCAATAACTGCACTACGCTTTGCAATTCGAGTGGTATAAAGTGCAAATACTAAACCAAACGCAGTTGCAAGAATACCAATTGTTCCTGCTACAGCAAGTGAGTTTAAGATAATACGTATAACATAAGGCTGTTTAACAATATCGAATACCTGCCCTGGTACAAATTCATCTCCTTTGTAAAACATTGAGATAAAAATGGCTAAAGTAGGATAAACAATAAAGAAGAATATGAGTAATACAATGCTTAGCAATGACGCGATAACAAATTTATCGCTTTGCATTACTTTCATTTTAGCAAGAGCATTTGTTGAAATACCAATTAAAGCAATTGTAAGAATAAACTCGGAATAACCTAGACTGAATTTTGTAATACTTGCTGAAATCATTACAAAAGAAAAAATTAAGCAAGCTAAGAAAAATTCGATTTTACCTTGTTGTACCGTCCCTCTTCCTTTATATAAAAAAGAAAATATAGGAATAAGAAATAAAGAACCAAACCAAAACCAACTCAAATTTATTGAGCTCCATCCCATAGCTGCGAGGAGCTCATCTTTTGTTGAATCAAAAATACCATAATACAATGCCATAGAAGGCAAAAGGGCAAAGCCTGCCATAGCAAGCATTACCCAAAATAGATTGGAATTGAGAAAATAATACTGCTTTCTCATAAAGCCTCCATTTATTTATTTAATTTAACTTCTCTCACCCAACGATCGATCAAGCCACTACGTACATCTGATGCGCCAAATTTGTTAAAATCATAATTAATTAAATTTAGTTCATTAGATTTCAATGCATAAGGTGAAGATGTTGCATTTACATTTGTAAGAATGTGATGTGATTGTGCTTCTTTCCAGGAAATTTCTTGTGCCTCTTTAGACATAACCCAGTCGACAAACAATTCTGCATTTTTTAAATTTCTAGCATTTTTTATTACACTCACTCCACCAAGTTCATAACCAGTCCCTTCACAAGGAACTACTACTTCAATAGGTGCTCCATTCTGTTTTTCAAAAGAATAGTTTTGTAAAAAACCAATGCCTATTGTTGTTTCACCTCGAGCTAAATTATGAGCAGGTGCCGTTCCTGCTTTAGGATACTGTGAAATATTCTTATCTAATGCTTTCAAATAATTAAATGCCTCATCCTCTCCCCAAAGCTGTACAAATGTTGCTATTGCAGTGTATGCAGTCCCAGCACTTTGAGGATCTGAAATTTGAATTTCATTTTTAAATTTAGGATTAAGCAAATCTTTCCAGCATTTTGGAATTTCGGTAATTCCTAACTTTTTCAATTTTTCTGTATTAACCCCGAAACCTAGTACTCCCATATAAACTACCGAGCTGTAATTTCCTTTACGACGTCCAGGATCTTTAAATTGAGGCATAACTTCTGTAAGCATTGGCGATTGATATGCAGTTAGCAAATCCATCTCAGCAGCCTGAGAATGTGTATCAAATGTCCCACCATACCACACATCAGCTTGTGGATTATTTGTTTCAGCCTTTATTTTAGCTAGTGTGCTGCCTGAACTATTACGAATAAAACTAGCATCTACATTGTATTTTTTAGCAAAAGATTGCACCTGTTTTTCACACACTGAGTTTTGTGCACTGCAATATACTACCAACCGACCTTCAGCAATTGCTGAACTAGTAAAAAAGATCCCGCTAAACAAAGCAGCTGACAGACTCAAAGATATAGTTGATTTTTTCATTGATTGACTCCTTTTTATGTTTTTAGCTATAGGCTAAAAAATTAGGCGGACATCCCCGCCTAATTCATCTATAAATTATTTCGCTAATTTAACGTCTTGAACCCATTTTTCAATTAAGGCTTTACGTTGTTCAGTTGCACCGTATTTTTCAAAGTCATAATTGATCAGGTTAAGTTTGTTTGGATCAAACGCAGTTGGCGATTGTTCCGCAGTGGTGTTGGTTAAGATTTGTAAAGAGTCACCTTGTTTCCACGCTAACTCTTGACCTTCTTTAGATAATGCCCAATCCACAAATAATTTTGCGTTATCGATATTACGCGCACCTTTTAAGATACTTACGCCACCTAACTCATAGCCGGTACCTTCACAAGGTACGACTAATTCCAATGGCGCACCTTGACGTTTTTCAAGTGCATAATCGTGTAAGAAGCCGATACCTACCGCGGTTTCACCACGTGCTGCATTACGAGATGGGGTTACACCTGATTTGGTGTATTGAGATACGTTTGGATGTAATGCTTTCAAGAAATCAAAGGCTTTATCTTCGCCCCAAAGTTGAACGAAAGTAGCCAATGCAGTGTAAGCTGTACCTGCACTTTGTGGGTCAGCAATTTGCACTTCGCCTTTTAAGCGAGGATCAGTTAAATCTTTCCAGCATTTTGGGACTTCTTTAATACCTAATTTTGCTAAACGCTCAGTATTCACACCAAAACCTAAGATACCCATGTAAATCGCAGAGACATAATGTCCTTTGGTTTTCGCTGGATCACGGAAACGCTCAACAATTTCATCAATGTGTTTAGATTTATAAGGTTCGATTAAACCTAACTCTGCAGCTTGTGCTTGAGGGTCGAATGTACCACCAAACCAAACGTCTGCTTGTGGGTTATTTTTTTCCGCTTCAACTTTTGCAAAAGTACTGCCTGAACCGTTACGAATAAATGAGGTTTTCACATCATATTTTTCGCCAAAGGCTTTCGTTGTCGTTTCACAAAGAATATTAGTCGCACTACAATACACCACTAAACGCCCTTGAGCATTAACAGCTGATGATGTCATTAAACCTGCAGCTAAAAGTGCGGTTGAAATTGAGAGAGAAATTTTATTCATTTTCATTGTAGACTCCTCATAAATAACACAGATGAAATAATAAAAACGAGCACATCGTAAGCGCAAACGAAAAAAATTTCCGTGAAGTACTTCACAAATTTAAAAAATTAAAATAAAAAAAGAAAGAAAGGTGAATTTAAGCTGATTTTTCTTTATAATCCCAATAATTTTTACCTTCCGTTTTTGAGGACGTTCCATGTCAAACTCATCTTGTATTATCATCGCCATCACGGGTGCATCCGCTTCAGGCAAAAGTTCCATCGCATCTACTGTTCATAAAGAACTTTGCAACGAGTTAGGATGCCAAGAAATTGGGATTATTGCTGAAGACAGCTACTATAAAGATCAAAGCCATTTAGAGATGAGTGAGCGCATAAAAACAAACTATGACCATCCCAATTCAATGGATAGAGATTTACTCATTCAACACTTAAAAGACTTAAAAAACGGAACCGCCGTAGATATCCCAGTTTATAGTTATGTTGATCACACCAGAACAGGCGAAACCAAACACTTCACCCCGAAAAAAATTGTGATTTTAGAAGGCATCTTATTGCTCACTGATGAGCGAGTTCGCCAATTAGCCGATATTTCTGTATTCGTGGATACCCCATTAGACATTTGTTTTATCCGCCGTTTACAACGTGATATGGAAGAACGTGGTCGTTCATTACAATCTGTTATTGACCAATACCGCGCAACCGTTCGTCCAATGTTCTTACAATTTATTGAGCCATCAAAACAATATGCGGATATCGTGATTCCTCGCGGTGGTAAAAACCGTATTGCGATTAATATGTTAAAAGCTCAAATTCTTCATTTATTAAACGAAAAATAGGAAAAATCATGCGTCTTTGCGATACCGATATCGAACGCTATCTAGATGATGGCATTATTTCTTTAACGCCTCGTCCTGACAACGACAAAATCAATGGTGCAACCATCGATGTGCGTTTAGGCAATTCATTTCGCGTATTTCGTGAGCATTCAGCCCCTTATATTGATTTGAGCGGTCCGAAAGAAGAAGTTTCTGCTCAACTTGAATCGGTCATGAGCGATGAAATCATTATTGGTGATGATGAGGCCTTCTTCTTACACCCAGGTATGTTGGCGTTAGCCACCACATTAGAGTCTGTGAAACTCCCTGCCAATATTATCGGTTGGTTAGATGGTCGCTCTTCACTTGCTCGTTTAGGCTTAATGGTGCATGTTACCGCTCATCGTATCGATCCAGGTTGGGAAGGTAAAATTGTGTTGGAGTTCTACAACTCGGGCAAATTACCTTTAGCATTGCGTCCCAATATGGTGATTGGTGCATTGAGTTTCGAAGTGTTAAGTGGCCCGGCAGCGCGCCCTTACACTAGCCGTAAAGATGCCAAATATAAACATCAGCAAAATGCGGTGGCTAGCAGAATTAATGAGGATTAATCAATGAAAAAGATCGCAATTAGCCTGTTGATCGTGCTGTTTGCGATCTTTGCTTTTTTTTATGCACAAATTCAAAAACTGGAAACAGTGATTACTACCGCACTAGCTCAGCATGAAACTACCTTCCAAGAGTTTAATATGGGCATTTTCCCTGAGCCGTATATTTCCTTTGACAAAGTTCAACATAATCAAATAAGTATTGAAAAAATAACTGGAAAATTTTCTCTGCTATCATTAGTTTTGGGTAATGCTCAACTACAAGAATTAGTTGCTCAAAATATCAAGTTATCCCCAAAGGCACAAAACTCAGCAAATGTTCAAGTGCATTTCAACGGTTTCCCACTTAATTATATTACTAGTGATGATATTCCATTTAGCACAACAACTCTCATTACTGTTGAACTAGCAAAACCACTTTATGGCAGTAATAGAATCTTTAATTTTCGTTTTCTCAAAGGTCATGTTACCCTCCGTCGGGAAAGTGAATCACTTATTCAATTTGATCATGTTCAATTCAATCAGCAAGACCTGGGCTATATTGAAATTCATACAGATTTAACAAAGCCACAGAAACGTGCCATTGCTTACATTAAGCCTAGATGCACCACAAATTGTCTTGCTGTACTCAAATTTGATAGCTATCTACAAAAAAGTGCGGTCAATTTTTCTGGTAAAAATTTTCCTTTAACTCAGTTGTTAGCTTTACTTAATTTCCCGCAAACCATGACAGGTACGAGTGATTTTAACACTCAATTAGCCTTTACAAACTCAGAATTAATCGAAGGGAAATTTGATTTTAATGCGCGTGATGGCGAGCTTTTAGGATTGAATTTATTAGATATGGCGGCACAGTATTTACCAATTAATTACAACAGTGATTTAACTGCGAGCAGAAATATGAATACGCCTTACGAGCGTTTTGAATCAAATCTTTCGCTTGAAAACCACTTACTTAAAGTAGATAAAATAAGCTTAAAAACAACCGCACTTTTAGGTGAAGGTTCTGGAGCCATTGATTTAGATAATGTACAATGCGACGTCAATTTAACTTTAAGATCAACTGACGAAAAATACAAAAAACTGGCATTGCCTATTCGCTTTTTCGATAGCTGCTATGCACCACAATACAAGTTAAATATTGATAAAAATTTCCGTCATCAACTTAAGGAATTAATTAAAGAGAAATTAAAATAATGTCATTTTATCAGAAAGCAGAAAGAACCCAATATTGGCGCGTAGTTATCATGGCTTGCGCCGCTTTTATTTTTAATACCACGGAATTTGTACCTGTTGCTTTACTCACCGATATCGGACAAAGCTTTAATATGCAAAGCTCTGATGTGGGTTTAATGATGACTGTTTATGCTTGGACAGTCATGATTATGTCTTTGCCTGCCATGCTCGCGACAGGTGATATGGAACGTAAAGGCTTGTTACTGAAACTTTTCGTGATTTTTATTATCGGCCATATTATCTCGGTCATCGCGTGGAATTACTGGATTCTTCTTATTGCCCGTATGTGTATTGCGGTAGCGCATTCACTCTTCTGGGCAATTACGGCATCATTAGTTATGCGTGTGGCACCGAAGAATAAAAAAACACAAGCAATTGGTATGCTCGCCATTGGTACATCCCTTGCAACTATTTTGGGCTTACCGTTAGGACGTATAGTTGGTCAATTAGTTGGCTGGCGTATTACTTTCGCAATCATTGCTGCATTAGCTGTGGTTGTGATGGTATTCATTATGCGTTTATTACCAAATCTACCAAGTAAAAATGCCGGCTCACTCTCTAGCCTACCGATTTTGGCAAAACGTCCATTACTCATTGGACTTTATGCCACAACGGTACTTATCGTTTCTGCCCACTTTACAGCCTACACCTACATTGAGCCATTTATGATTCAAATCGGACAAATGGATCCTAGTCTTACCACGATGATTCTTTTAGTTTTTGGTATTTCAGGTGTGACAGCGAGTGTAATTTTTAACCGATTATACCGTTTTGGAGCCACACAATTTATTATCCATGCAATTCTGCTATTAGCTATTTCCTTAGGCTTTATGCTTACTTCGGCTGGCTATACCGCAACAATGTTTGCCTTAGCCTTTATTTGGGGTATAGGAATTTCTTGTATCGGACTCGCATTACAAATGCGCGTGTTGCAACTTGCACCCGATGCAACAGACGTAGCGAGCGCCATTTATTCAGGTATTTTTAATGCAGGTATTGGTGCAGGCGCACTATTTGGTAATCAAATCGCTCGTCACATTGGTCTTGAATATATAGGCTTTAGTGGTGCAGCATTAGCTATGATTGCACTCGGCATCTTTGTCTTCTTTAATTTCCGCTATCGCACTCAAAACGCCTAAAAAAATGACCGCACTTACTCAAGTGCGGTCATTTTCTTTTCTCTTTTCTAATCGAGATGGAAGCAAGCAATGAGCTTACCATCAGGGTATTTTTCCAATTTAGGCTGCTCATTTCGACATTTATCGGTCGCTTTCCAACAACGTGGATTAAATGCACAACCTTTTGGTGGATTAATCGGACTTGGTAATTCTCCGGTTAATTTAATCCGTTGACGACGTAATTCAGGTGACAATCTTGGTGTCGCCGAAAGTAAAGCTTGCGTATAAGGATGTTGTGGATTTTTAAAGATCTGCTCTTTTGTGCCCATTTCAACACAGCGACCTAAATACATCACCATCACTTCATCAGCAATGTGTTCAACCACCGAAAGATCATGGGAAATAAAGACATAAGATAAACCTAGCTCAGCTTGTAAATCCATCATCAAATTCAGTACTTGTGCTCGTACAGATACGTCTAATGCAGAAACAGGTTCATCCGCTACAACCACGTCAGGATCAAGCATTAAACCACGGGCAATCGCGATACGCTGACGTTGTCCGCCCGAAAACATATGTGGATAGCGATTGTAAAACTCAGCGCGCAATCCTACTTTTGCCATCATAGACAATACTTTTTCTTTACGTTCTTTAGCTGATAAATTGGTATTAATGACTAAAGGTTCTTCCAAAATTGTGCCGATTTTCTTACGCGGATTTAGTGATGCGTAAGGGTTTTGAAACACGATTTGGATTTTCTGACGGCGCAATGCTTTCGTTCCGTGATCATTCTCTAAGAAATTTTGCCCGTTGTAATATAACTCGCCTTCTGTCGGTTCTTCTATCATCGTCAATAGACGACCAAGTGTCGATTTACCACAACCAGACTCCCCTACCACGGCAAGGGTTTTGCCACGCTCTAAGGAAAAAGACACACCATCTAATGCTTTCACTTGCTGTGTTTTAGCAAACATCCCTTTTTTGACAGGATAATATTTTTTCAGCCCAATAGCATTGAGCAATGGTGCATTTTCTTGTGCGACATTAGACATTGCTTGGTTCTCCTTGGGCATTTAATGGGGTGTGACATTTAACTTGTCGATTTCCCACTTGGCGTAATTCAGGTTCCACACTTCGACAAAGATCGGTCGCATACGGACAGCGTGGATTTAACAAACAACCTTGTGGGCGATCGTATTTACCTGGCACCACACCGGGTAAAGATTGCAAACGAGCTTTACCTTCTGCGAACTCAGGTAAAGAATGCAATAACGCTTGAGTGTAAGGATGTTTTGGCTCACGGAAAATATCTTCCGCCCGCCCTTCTTCCACTACTTGTCCTGCATACATCACAATAATACGATGCGCCGCTTCTGCGACTAACGCAAGATCATGCGTGATCAGAATCAACGACATACATTCTTTTTGCTGTAACTCAAGCAACAAATCTACAATTTGAGCTTGAATGGTCACATCCAGTGCGGTGGTTGGTTCATCAGCAATGAGCAATCTCGGTTTACATGCAATCGCCATAGCAATCATAACGCGTTGGCTCATCCCACCAGAAAGCTGATGCGGATAAACATCAATACGTGATTCAGGATCAGGAATACCGACTAAACGTAATAGCTCTAAGGTGCGTTCACGACGTTCTTTTTTGCTGCCGCCTTGATGCGCCTTAATCGCTTCCATAATTTGGAAACCTACTGTATAAGCAGGATTTAAGCTTGTCATCGGGTCTTGGAAGATCATGGCAATATCTGCGCCAACTAATTCCCGCTTTTCTTTTGGCGGTAATCTTAAGAGATCTTTACCTTCAAATTCTAGCCCTTTCGCTGAAACACGCCCAGGAAAATCAATTAAGCCCATCACAGCAAGGGAACTTACTGATTTTCCCGAGCCAGACTCGCCAACAATGCCTAATACTTCGCCTTGATTAACTTGGTAGCTAATGCGATCCACCGCTTTAAAAGGTGCTTTTTCATCACCAAAGTGAACAGAAAGCTCTTTTACATCTAATAATGCCATTCTGCCCCCTATTGTTTTAATTTTGGATCGAGCGCATCACGCAACCCGTCGCCCATTAAGTTAAATGCTAAAACAAGCGATAAAATCACTAAACCTGGAATGGTAACCAACCAGTTTGCCGCCTGCATAAAGCTACGTGATTCAGATAACATAGTACCCAATTCTGGTGTTGGTGGTTTTGCGCCGATACCTAAGAAACCTAAAGTCGCTAATTCTAAAATCGCATTAGAAATCCCCATCGTCATTTGTACGATAAGCGGTGCAAGGCAATTCGGTAAAATCACAATAAACATTAAACGTAATACGCTTGCTCCTGCCACTCGTGAAGAGGTGACATAATCTCTGTTTTTCTCGTTTAATACTGCTGCACGTGTTAAGCGCACATAACTTGGAATCGAAACCACGGCAATCGCCAACGTCGCATTCGTTAAAGAAGGCTCTAAAATTGACACCACCACAATGGTTAAAAGCAAGTTTGGGATAGCCAACATAATGTCAATAAAACGAACAATTAATGTATCTAATGCCCCGCCATAATAGCCAGCAAGCAAGCCAAGACTCGTCCCTAAAATGCAAGATAAAATGACAATAATGAAACCTGCAAAAACAGAAATGCGCGTACCATAAATAATGCGAGAAAGAATATCTCGACCAATGTCATCCGTACCCAGTAAATAAGCTGAATTGCCGCCTTCATACCACGCAGGCGGTAACAATAGCGCTGAACGATTTTGTTCGATAGGATCAAAAGGTGCTATCCAAGGGGCAAAAATACTGATTAATGCAACAGCAAGGATAAAAGTGAGCCCAATCACCGCCCCTTTATTTTGTTTGAAATAAAACCAAAACTCCTGCAACGGTGTGTGCGGTGCGAAGGTTTCAATAGGTAAAGTTTGTTCCGTCATTAATAAGGCTCCTTATTGATGGCGAATACGTGGGTTTACCACGCCATAAAGTAAATCGATCGTCAAATTCACCACAATAATAATTGTAGCAATAATCAACACTGCGCCTTGTAAGACGGGATAATCGCGATTGGTAATAGCATCAATAATCCATTTACCAATGCCCGGCCATGAGAAAATTGTTTCGGTTAAAACCGCACCGGATAATAATTGTCCTACAATCAAGCCCACAACGGTTACAACAGGGATAAGTGCATTGCGCAGCGCATGAAAAATTACAATTCGGGTATAACTTAAGCCTTTCGCTTTTGCGGTACGAATATAATCTTCCCCTAATACTTCCAACATTGAGGAGCGAGTCATTCGGGTAATCACCGCAAGTGGAATGGTACCTAGCACAACAGCAGGGAGAATCAATGACTTAACTGCATTTTCAAAAGCACCTGGTACACCTGAAAGCCAAGTATCGATTAACATAAAACCGGTTGGTGTATCGATCCAGAAACTGTCTTCTAAACGTCCCCCTTGTGGCAAACCAAACCAAGGTGAAACATATAAAATCAAAATCAATCCCCACCAGAAAATTGGCATGGAATAACCCGTTAATGACATGGCCGTCACAGTATGAGAAATCCAACTATCTTTTTTGACGGCCGCAATCGTTCCGAGCGTAATACCCGTAATTAACGACCAAAATAGCGCAAAGAAAGCTAATTCAAACGTGGCAGGAAAGAGTGTGAAAAATTCAGTCAGAACAGGCTGTCGAGTACGGAATGACTCACCAAAATCGCCTTGTATCACATTGCCAATATAATTGAAATATTGCTGATACAACGGTAAATCAAGACCAAGTTGTTTCATCATTTGTTGATGAACTTCTGGCGTTAAACCTCGCTCTCCCATCATAATCTCCACGGGATCACCCGGAATAAAATGAATGAGAGCAAAAGTCACAAAAGTAATGGCGATAAAGGTAGGAATCACCATTAAAATGCGTTTTAAAATAAATTTAAACATCTACTTCCCACATGATAAAAGTGCGGTTGTTTCTGCGAACGTTTTCGCACTGGCATATTGAATATGAACACTAATATTCATACTCGTTGCAATAAAATCCTCCCGATTCTACCGCACTTTTTCTAATTTTGCCAAATGCGCAATCAGCCACTTAATGCCTTGAGCTTGGAAAGCAATTTGTAAACGGGTGTTATTATCTGAGCCTTCAACGTTTATAACTGTGCCAAAACCAAACTTTTCATGTTTCACTTTTTGCCCCATTTTCCATTCATTTTCTGGCAAACTCGTGCTTAAACTTCCTACTTTCGCTTGGTTTAATGCCCGAGTCACCGTTCCGCGCAAACGGATTTCTTGAATGCATTCTGATGGTAATTCTGTGATAAATCGCGAAGGCAAATGACGTTCTTCTTTCGTATAAACACGACGGCTTTCCGCATAACAAATGGTGAGTTTTTGCTTCGCTCGAGTAATGCCCACATAAGCAAGACGGCGTTCTTCCTCCAAACGACCAGGCTCTTCAAATGAACGGAAACTTGGAAATACGCCCTCTTCTACCCCCACCATAAATACGCGCGGGAACTCCAAGCCTTTTGCAGAGTGTAAGGTCATCATTTCCACACAAGATTGATGCGGCGAAGCCTGCTCTTCTCCCGCTTCTAAAGAAGCATGAGTTAAAAAAGCGGTAAGATCGGTCATATCCTCTGCGTCATCAGGTTTGATAAATTCTCGGGTTGCCGTCACCAATTCTTCTAAGTTTTCAATACGCACTTCACCTTTCTCGCCTTTTTCCTGTTTATACATATCGTATAAGCCAGAATGTTTAATCACGAAATCAGTTTGTGCAAACAATGGCATTTCGGCTGTATCAACCTGTAAAGAATTAATCAACTCCTGGAAACGAAGTAATGCGGTTGAAGCACGTCCCGTTAGCATATTTTCTTGTGTGGCCACTTGCACGGCTTGCCATAAGGTAATTTGACGTTCACGGGTTAAATTTCGTAACACATCTAAAGTACGATCGCCAATACCACGCGTAGGTGTATTAATCACACGTTCAAACGCGGCGTCATCTTGACGATTATTAATTAAGCGTAAATACGCCAATGCATCTTTAATTTCTTGGCGTTCGAAGAATCGCATCCCGCCATAAATTCGATAAGGAATTTGACAACGAATTAAGGCTTCTTCAATAACACGAGATTGGCTATTACTACGATATAAAACAGCACAATCATCTAATTTCCCACCGTCATCTACCCAATTTTGGATCTGAGACGCCACAAATTTAGCTTCATCTAACTCATTAAATGCTGCATAAATACCCACTGGCTCACCCATTTCACCGTCGGTCCATAAATTCTTACCGAGACGATCACTATTATTCGAAATAAGTTGGTTGGCACTTTTCAGAATATTGCCAGTAGAACGATAATTTTGCTCCAAACGAATCGTTTCAGCGTTGAAATCTTTTAGGAATTTTTGAATATTTTCGACCTGTGCACCACGCCAACCATAAATGGATTGGTCATCATCGCCCACAATCATCACTTTGCCCGTATTACCGGCAAGAATTTTAATCCAGGCATATTGGATTTTATTGGTATCTTGAAACTCATCCACCAAAATGTGCTGAAAACGTTGCTGATAGCGTTGCAAAATCACAGGCTTTTTAGCAAATAATTCATACGCACGAATTAACAATTCAGCAAAATCCACCAAGCCCGCACGATCACAAGTATCTTGATAAATTTGATAAATCTTAATCCACTCTTTTTCCTGACGATCACCAAAATCATTAATATCTTGCGGTCTTAAACCTTCATCTTTTTTATTATTGATATACCAACACGCTTGTTTTGGTGGAAATGCTTTATCGTCATAATTGTGCAATTTCATCAAGCGTTTTACTAAACGAAGTTGGTCTTCAGAATCCAAAATTTGGAAGTCTTGTGGCAAGTTCACATCTAAATGGTGAGCGCGTAATAATCGATGGGCAATGCTATGGAATGTCCCAATCCACATACCAAATAGATTCGATTGAGCATGTTTGGATAAGGTATCTTGAATACGATGACGCATTTCAGCAGCGGCTTTATTGGTAAAGGTGACCGCCATAATGCTGCCTTCAGAAATATTTTCTACGGCAATCAACCAAGCAATACGATGAGTCAATACACGAGTTTTGCCACTTCCTGCACCAGCAAGCACAAGGTAATTACCAAGTGGTGCTGCCACTGCTTCACGTTGTTTATCATTCAAGCCATCAAGTAATTCTGAAATATCCATCGCTCTTATTTTAATCTGGTTAAATTTACAGGGATTATAGTGGGAATTATATTTTTAAACAATCCTAATGTTTACAAATTTCCTCCGTCCGCTTAATATGAGCGGCCCAAACAAGAACGATAACTAAGATTAAAAAAGAGAACCTATATGCTAATTAAAACAACATTAAAATTGACCGCACTTTCTACCCTTGCGGCACTCTCCTTCACATCTCATGCGCAGGCTGAAGGTAAACTCACTGTTTATTGTAGTGTACAAAACGTTGTATGTGAAAAAGTCACGCAAGCCTTTAGTAAAAAATACAATGTAGATGCACAATTTGTGCGTAATAGTACAGGCGTCGTATTAGGCAAAATTAAAGCTGAAAAAGAAAACCCACAAGCTGATTTCTGGTTTGGTGGCACCATTGAACCCCATCTTCAAGCCGCAGAATTAGGCTTACTTGAATCCTATCGCTCCCCATTACAAAAAGACATCATGCCCCAGTTTAAATCTTTAATGGAGCAACGTGGTAATTTCACTTCTGTTATTTACTTAATGGAACTTGGCATTGGGGTCAATACTAAAAAATTAAAAGAATTGAATATTCCTGCACCACAATGCTATGCGGATCTCATCAAACCTGAATATCAAGGACAAATTCAATATCCTGATCCGCGTGTATCAG
Organism: Haemophilus sp. CCUG 60358; assembly: GCF_001679485.1. Classification (GTDB taxonomy): domain Bacteria; phylum Pseudomonadota; class Gammaproteobacteria; order Enterobacterales; family Pasteurellaceae; genus Haemophilus_D. Next base: position 393,281 of record NZ_LZOZ01000014.1, on the reverse strand, counting down.
GCACGGGCTATTCCCTTATCAGCACCTTTTCCACATTATGGGGAGAAGAAAAAGCCTTTGACTATCTGAAAAAACTAGAACCCAATCTAATGCAACATACCAAAACAGGCCTTGCCAGCAACTATTTGGCTAACGGTACCGTAGCGATTGATTTAGGTTTTATGTTGGTTTATCCGCGTGAGAAGAAAAATGGTGCACCAGTTGAAGGCATTTTACCATGCGAAGGCGTGGGCTATTCTTTAGGCGGGGCAAGCATCATTAAAGGAGCTAGAAATCTTGATAATGCCAAACTGTTTATGGATTTCATGCTAAGCAAAGAAGCCCAAGAAATTCCTTGGAAAGAATCAGACTCTTATCAACTTCCAACCAATATCCATGCAGAACCTGCACCAGGTTTCCTACCTGCTAGCAAATTAAAACTGGTGGATATTGATTTTATGAAATTTGGTACAGATCAAGAAGGCAAACGCCTCACCCAACGCTGGGTTTCTGAAGTACTCTTAGAGGGTAAATCACCAAAAGAATAAAAGGAATAAACAAAAAGTGCGGTCAAAATAAGAATGTTTTTGACCGCACTTGTTTTTATAGATTCTTAGATAAATAATACTCTTGAATACTTTGCCAAGTTAGATTCTTATAATAATGGTACACTGAATGAAAAATTGTTTCGTCTTTATATTCAGGTATCCAAGGCTTTCTATCTGTTATATAGTGAATAATCCATGGAGATTCAGTTACTAATGGTAAAAATGTGAAGTTATAGTGAGCTTGAACATTATAGCGAACATCAATTCTTAGCCAGCGATTAAATAGAACAAAGTTCAAAATATCTTGATCTGCGTAGAGTACATCTGAATAATATAATGCTGTAGCTAACAGTTTACTCGTCATATTTTCTTCTCTACATTTTACTAAATCCCATAATATTACACCTGCATTAAAATAAGGTTTAAAATTTTCTCCACCTCGGTAAGAAATACATGATTCTAGTTCTTTGGGCGTGTTTAAAACATACCAGTGAGGTGTATTTTCATTTGATAAATTATAGTCATCAATAGCCGCAATCGGACAGCCTTTCATATCAACATGAAATAAATTTGATAATGATGAATTTACAACAACATCGCTATCTAAATAAAGCACCCGCTCTTCTTGAATTAATTCTGGAATTAAGAATCGCGCATAAGTGAGTTCATTAACATGTTTTAATTTATTAGGTAGTTGTTTTATGATTTCGTTGATAGCTAATGAATTGGGCATTATTTTTTGGTTTAAACGTTGAATATCTGGATTAGCCTCATTTAACCAAATAGGTGAAAGGTGATTGTTAAACTTCGTGAGATTTTGAGCTTGAGTAATCAGCCAATCTTCTGGAATGTCGGTATGAATAATATAGATATGCACCTGAGAGTTATGGTAGCAAATAGATTTTAATAAGATTTCAAGTGGTTCTAGGTAATTTTTATCTGCACAAAGTGCAATATTTATTTTATTTGTTGTCATATTTATTCCAATTTTACAGTTAAAGCTTCTGAGAACATCATCATCAATCAAAGGATTAGAATTCCTTATAAAAACTTAAGCTAAAACCAACCGCTCTTTACCCGCATAGATATTGGCTTTTCCTGTGCGAGCAAAGCCGATAAGGGAAAGATTGTGTTGTTCAGCCATATTGACAGCAAGATCTGTCGCAGCAGAAATCGCAACAAGTAACTCGATGCCACAAGCTACCGATTTTTGAACCATTTCATAACTGGCTCGGCTTGAAACAAGTACAAATCCTTGCGGTTGATTCTGTTTAGTATACCAGCCGATTAATTTATCTAGTGCTACATGTCGCCCCACATCTTCTCGAATCGCCAGCAAATTACCGGACAAATCAAAAAAGGCCGCAGCATGTGTTGCACCTGTTTCTTTCCCGAGTTCTTGATTAGCTTGTAATTGTTCTAAGCAGCCATCTAATAAATTTAAATTAAATTGGAAAGTGCGGTCTAATTTTGGCAATTTTTTATAAACTTGCGAGATTTGTTCTGTGCCGCAAATACCACATCCTGTTCTGCCTGTTAATGTTCGGCGATGATCTTTTAATGCCACAAATTGGCGGCTAGATAATTCAATTTGCACTTCAATACCATTGCATACTTCCACCACATCAATGCCATAAATATCCGCTTTTTTCTCAATAATGCCTTCTGCGAGTGAAAAGCCTAAAGCAAAATCCTCTAAATCTTGTGGAGAACACATCATGACGGTATGCGCAATACCATTATAGACAAGTGAAACAGGGACTTCCGCAGCGAGACTATCTTGTTTTTCAATAAAAAGTGCGGTCGGATTTTCAGGTGTTTTTTTAAAAAAATTGATTGTTTTTTGGATTATCCAGTGCATTATTTTTTCCCAATAAAATGGTCACAGCAAAAATGTTACTTTTTTTTAACAAAAAATGCTTGTTTTGTGATCTAGCTCAAGTTTTAAAACGATTATAACAAGTTTTGATTATGGATTTTCGGTTAAAAAATAGTTAAAATCGCCCCCGTTTAAATTGGTCATTATTATAATCAATTTAATAGTTGATACGTTATTTTAACGAAATCAAATAAATTATCTATACGAATTTATACTATCGAAATATCTTAACGGTTCGCCGTTATGAAGGAGTGATTATGCAGGTCTCTAGACGTAAGTTCTTTAAGATCTGTGCAGGTGGTATGGCGGGGACGTCTGCGGCAATGTTGGGCTTTGCACCATCATCTGTTTTAGCAGCGCCACGTGAGTACAAATTATTACGGGCGTTTGAATCCCGTAACACCTGTACATATTGTTCTGTAAGCTGTGGTATGTTGCTATATAGCACAGGTAAACCTTACGATTCCTTAAGCAGCCACACAGGTACCAATACCCGTTCTAAATTATTCCACCTTGAAGGTGACCCAGACCATCCGATAAGCCGTGGTGCGTTGTGTCCGAAAGGTGCAGGTGCGTTAGACTATATTAATAGTGAAAGTCGCGTACTATATCCTGAATATCGTGCACCAGGTTCTGATAAGTGGGAACGTATTTCTTGGAAAGATGCAATCAAACGCGTTTCTCGTTTACTTAAAGATGACCGTGATGCTAACTTTGTTGAAAAAGATGCAAGTGGCAAAACTGTTAACCGTTGGACAACTACAGGTATTATGACCGCCTCTGCTATGAGTAATGAGGCCGCTCTTCTTACTCATAAATGGGTGCGGATGTTGGGCATGGTACCGATGTGTAACCAAGCGAATACTTGACACGGACCAACGGTAGCAAGTCTTGCTCCATCATTTGGTCGCGGTGCCATGACAAACAGCTGGGTTGATATCAAAAACGCCAATCTTATTATCGTTCAAGGCGGTAACCCTGCTGAAGCTCACCCTGTTGGCTTCCGTTGGGCGATCGAAGCGAAGAAAAACGGTGCAAAAATCATCGTAGTTGATCCTCGCTTTAACCGTACAGCGTCTGTAGCTGACCTTCATGCGCCAATTCGTTCTGGTACTGATATCGCATTCTTAATGGGTGTGATCCGTTACCTATTGGAAACTAATCAAATCCAACACGAATACGTTAAACACTATACCAATGCTTCATTCTTAATTGATGAAGGCTTCAAATTCGAAGATGGTTTATTCGTAGGTTTTGATGAAGAAAAACATGCTTACGATAAATCAAAATGGAATTACCAATTTGATGAAAATGGTTTTGCTAAACGTGATATGACCTTACAAGATCCACGTTGTGTGATTAATATCTTGAAAGATCACGTCTCTCGCTATACCCCAAAAATGGTTGAGCGTATCACAGGCGTCAAACAAAAAACCTTCTTACAAATCTGTGAAGAGATTGGTAAAACCTCTGCTCCAAACAAAACTATGACGCACTTGTATGCGTTAGGCTTTACTGAGCACACAATCGGTACTCAAAATATTCGTTCAATGGCGATGATCCAATTACTCTTAGGTAATATGGGGATGCCAGGTGGCGGTATTAATGCATTACGTGGACACTCAAACGTACAAGGTACAACTGATATGGGCTTATTGCCGATGTCTTTACCAGGTTATATGCGTCTACCAAATGACAAAGATAGCTCTTACGAACAATACATTAATGCGATTACGCCAAAAGATATCGTACCAAACCAAACAAACTACTATCGTAATACGTCGAAATTCTTCGTGAGTATGATGAAAACGTTCTATGGTGATAAAGCAACCAAAGAAAATGGTTGGGGCTTCGATTTCTTACCAAAAGCAGATCGTTTATACGATCCTATCACTCATGTTAAGTTAATGAATGATGGCAAATTGAACGGTTGGATTTTACAAGGTTTCAACGTATTAAACTCATTACCGAACAAAAACAAAACTGTTGCAGGTATGAGCAAATTGAAATTCTTAATCGTAATGGATCCGCTTCAAACTGAATCTTCTGAATTCTGGAAAAACTTTGGTGAATCAAACGATGTAAATCCAGCTGATATTCAAACTGAAGTATTCCGTTTACCAACTACTTGTTTCGCAGAAGAAGATGGCTCTATTACCAACTCCGGTCGTTGGGCACAATGGCACTGGAAAGGCTGTGACCAACCAGGTGAAGCGTTACCAGATGTTGAAATTCTTTCTATGATTCGTGAAGAGATGCATCATCTCTATCAAGAAGACTTGAAAAAAGGTATTCAACCAAAAGGTTTAGAATCTTTCGAAGCGATGACTTGGAACTATGTACAACCGCATGCACCAAGCTCCACAGAGTTAGCAAAAGAATTAAATGGTTATGCCCTTGAAGATCTTTTAGATGCTAACGGTAATGTGGTTTATAAAAAAGGTCAATTACTTAGCGGATTCGCTCACTTACGTGATGATGGTACAACCTCTGCAGGTAACTGGATATACGTAGGTCAATGGACTGAAAAAGGTAACCAAATGGCAAACCGTGACAATTCTGACCCTTCAGGTTTAGGTTGTACATTAGGTTGGGGCTTCGCATGGCCAGCAAACCGCCGTGTCCTTTATAGCCGTGCTTCACTTGATATTAACGGTAATCCTTGGGATAAACACCGTCAATTAATCAAATGGAACGGTAAAAACTGGAACTGGCATGATGTGGCTGACTATGGTACACAACCACCAGGCTCTGATGCGGGTCCATTCATTATGTCTGCAGAAGGTGTAGGCCGTTTATTTGCAGTAGATAAAATTACAAGTGGTCCAGTGCCTGAGCACTATGAACCAATTGAAAGCCCAATTGATACTAACCCACTGCATCCAAGTGTAGTCTCAGATCCGACAGTTCGTATCTATAAAGAAGACCGCGAATTTATCGGCTCAAATAAAGACTTCCCGTATGTGGCAACGACTTATCGTTTGACCGAGCACTTCCACAGTTGGACTGCTCAATCTGCATTAAATATCATCGCTCAACCACAACAATTCGTGGAAATCGGTGAAAAATTAGCGGCAGAAAAAGGTATCCAAAAAGGTGATATGGTGAAAATTACTTCTCGCCGTGGCTACATTAAAGCCGTCGCAGTAGTAACAAAACGTTTGAAAGATTTAGAAGTCGACGGACGTACCGTACACCATATAGGTCTTCCAATTCACTGGGGGATGAAAGCCTTAAATGGTAAAGGTAACCGTGGTTTCTCCACCAATACCTTATCACCATCTTGGGGTGAATCGGTTACACAAACACCAGAATATAAAACATTCTTGGTAAATATCGAGAAGGCGGGGGCATAATATGGCAGGAAATGGTCAAGGCGTTCAATCGCAAGACATTATCAAGGTCTCCGCTACGTCTGGTTTTACGCCGGCACCTCAAGCGCGAGATCATAAAGTTGAAGTAGCAAAATTAATCGACGTATCCACCTGTATCGGTTGTAAAGCCTGTCAGGTGGGCTGTTCAGAGTGGAATGATATCCGCTCTGACGTCAATGCAAAATGTGTGGGGATCTACGATAACCCAGTAGATCTCAACGCAAAAGCATGGACGGTAATGCGCTTTAACGAAGTAGAAGAAAATGATCGTTTAGAATGGTTAATCCGTAAAGATGGTTGTATGCACTGTTCAGAACCAGGCTGTTTAAAAGCTTGTCCTGCACCTGGTGCAATCATCCAGTATGCGAACGGTATCGTGGATTTCCAATCTGATAAATGTATCGGTTGTGGTTACTGTATCGCAGGTTGTCCGTTCAACATTCCACGTATGAACCCAGACGACAACCGCGTGTACAAATGTACCCTTTGTGTGGATCGTGTTTCTGTAGGCCAAGAACCGGCTTGCGTGAAAACATGTCCAACCGGTGCAATTCGTTTTGGTTCTAAAGAAGAAATGAAACTCTACGCAGAACAACGTGTTGCTGACTTAAAATCACGTGGTTACGAAAACGCGGGCATCTATGACCCTGAAGGCGTAGGTGGTACACACGTAATGTATGTATTACATCATGCTGATAAACCAGAGCTTTATTCCGGTCTTCCTAAAGATCCACAAATTGACCTCACCGTCACTGTGTGGAAAGATATCTTGAAACCGGTAGCCGCTGTGGCAATGGGTGGTTTAGCACTTGCTGAAATTGGTCACTACTTAGCTGTAGGTCCAAACGTGGAAGAAGATGTAGAAGATCATCACGAAAAATTTGAAGAAGAAGATAGAAAAGGGGGCAAAGATGAGTAAGATTGAGATTAGCAATGATACTCGAATCATTCGTCATAGAACGCCTGCTCGTTTTAGCCACTGGCTACTCGTAATCTGCTTCTTTATGACGATGTTCACTGGTGTAGCATTCTTCTTCCCAGATTTTGCGTGGTTAACTGAGATTTTAGGTACCCCGCAATTGGCGCGAGCAATTCACCCGTTCACCGGTATCATTATGTTTGTTGCCTTTATTTTCCTTGGCTATCTTTACTGGGATCACAACATTCCAGAGAAAAACGATATCCGCTGGTTAAAAGGCATGCTTGAAGTATTAAAAGGAAATGAACACGCTGTTGCTTATAACGGTAAGTATAACCTTGGTCAAAAAATGTTATTCTGGACATTGAACTTGGCGATGGTTACCTTGCTTGTAACCGGCATCATTATGTGGCGTCAATTTTTCTCGCACTACTTCTCTATTCCGGTATTACGTTTTGCGATTTTACTTCACTCTTTAAGTGCATTCATGTTGTTCACCGGTATCTTGGTACACATGTACATGGCATTCTGGGTAAAAGGCTCCATTCGTGGTATCGTGGAAGGTTGGGTAACCGTTCGCTGGGCGAAAAAACACCACCCGAAATGGTATCGTGAGGAAGTACTTCCTAAGCTAGAAGAAGACCTTAAAAACGAAGCTGAAGGTAAAAAAGTAAAAACCAAAGCATTGTTCAAAGGTATCAATGGCTAAAATCAAAAAGTGCGGTTAAAATTGACCGCACTTTTTCTTATAAATACTTAAGAGACAATTATGAGTATCAAAATCTTATCTGCAGACGAAATCAAACAAAAAACGAATTCATACGATATTCCGCCTGTTTTGTTTGCTAACCCTAAAAATCTTTATCAACGTCGTGCAAAACGTTTAAGAGAATTAGCGAAAGATCATCCATTGGCTGATTATTTACTCTTTGCTGCAGATGTTGTGGAAAGCCAATTAAACGTATTTGAAAAAAATCCATTAGAAAAACAGCATTTCGATAATTTAGATGAACTTGAACCGTTAAATACTAAAACATTTAAACGCTCAAGCATTTGGATTGAATATCTCAAAGAAATTTTACATAGCATTAAACCAAAAGCAAATGAACAGGTTCTTGCTACGATTGAGAATCTTGAAAAAGCCTCTGATAAAGAACTTGAAGAAATGGCTAGCCATCTTTTAAGCCAAGAGTTTAATTTGGTGAGCACTGATAAAGCTGTCTTTATTTGGGCTGCGCTTTCTCTTTATTGGCTACAACTGGCTCAACAAATTCCTCATAACAGTCGCCAAGAAGGAACTGACAATCTACATTACTGTCCTGTTTGTGGTTCTGCACCCGTATCAAGTGTTGTCCATATCGGTACTTCACAAGGTTTACGCTATTTGCACTGCAATCTCTGTGAAAGTGAGTGGAATTTAGTGCGCGCACAATGCACAAACTGCAATGAACACAAAAATCTTGAAATGTGGTCATTAAATGAAGAGCTTGCTCTTGTTCGTGCTGAAACCTGTGGCGATTGCCAAAGCTATTTAAAAATCATGTTCCAAGAAAAAGATCCGAATGTTGAAGCGGTAGCAGATGATTTAGCATCAATTTTCTTAGATATTGAAATGGAAGAAAAAGGCTTCGCACGCAGTGGATTAAATCCATTTGTCTTCCCTGCTGAAGAAGTGTAATGTCTTATTTTTCAGATAAACAAAGTGCGGTCAAAATTGACCGCATTTTTTCATTCTAGAGATAACATGCCATCACGACAGCATTTTCTCGTCCACCATCTGGTTTGGGATAATAATTCTTACGAATATCAACCTCATTAAATCCCAACTTTTCATAAAGGAATCGAGCAGGATTCGATTCACGCACTTCAAGCCAAAGCGTTTGAATACCTTTCTCTTTAAGCTTATTCATTAAACCTTGCAATAAAAACGAACCGCATCCCTTTCCTTGTTGAGCTGGATCAATCGCAATATTAAATAATGTCGCTTCATCTAATACCATTTGGCAAATAGCAAAACCCAGCACTTGCTCCTTTTCCACTAATTTCAAATTGAGATAACGCTCGCCGACATTATTTTTCAATGTCCCCAATGACCAAGGCACAAGATGTGCTGCTTGTTCAATTTCATATAAGCGATCCATATCGCATTCTTCAATAGGAAAAAGAGAAGGCATCATGATTAAATTTGTTGGATTTGTTGCCAAAGCTCACGTTTAGCTTGGCTATCTTGCTGGAATTGTTGCCAATCAACAGAGCGATAAACACGCTCTGCATTTAAGCAATAAGGTAAAGTGCGGTCGATTTCATCAGTATTTTCAGCTAATAACCAATACCGTACAGAATGTTGTAACGTGATATGTTGGATTTGATCGAAATTCAGGCAAAGGCAACCTTCTTTTTTGAGCTCTAGCGCAAGTCGAATATCTGCAAAAAGCGGTGAACTCGAGAAATTATCATTAGTCACCACAATAAATTTCACTTGTTCAGAAACACTCACACCAACCGCTCCTTGCAATACTTCTGGGCGATAGAGCTGCCAACGGGTTATCCCCATTTCATGTAAAAGAAGATTGCGTCTATCCATAGATTAACGAGCGATAGTATCTAACGGATAATCTCTTAAACCTTTAACAATCGCTTTTTCTTGCGCATCTGTTGGTTTTTCTTGATACGCTTTTAAGCTACGGAAAGAAAGAATGTTTTTTGCTTGATGTACCACGACAACAAGACGTTGGAAATCTTTACCATCACAAGCATAATAAGCATCAGAACCATTACCCATTACTTTTAAATCGCATACTTTTTTAGTTGCATCAAGATATTTTGTTGTCAGTTCAGGAATGTATGAAACATCTTTTAAATAATAGGTTTCACTGGTGATAAATTTACGGTTACTACGATCTACACTAGATGCCCCACTTAAGAAACGCGAATCTTCTGATTTATCAAAGGCTTTCGTTTGTTTATAGAATTTTTCACCGTTGAATGTAATTTCTTGGTTACCTTTTTTAAGGCGTTCAAACTGTGCATCTAAGCTTTGCACTTGCGCAGCAGGTAATTCAACTTTTGAGCTTGTTGGTAAGGTTGAAGTTTTTTGTTTGCTACCTTGAAGTTGTTCGATTAATTGACAGCCAGACAATAAACTTGCCATTGCGACTGCGGTGATGATTTTTTTCATAAATAATTCCTTAATAAATACGTTTAAATCGTTTTCTTTTGTTAGAATAACACGTAATTTTAACCAATAAACCACAGGATTTAAAGCGTGATTTCTCTCGAAAGCGAAGTTTTACAACGCCATCTTCCCCTTTTTAGCGGTAAATCAATTCTTCTTGCCGGCGGCATTAATGATGATTTTCCTCAAATATTGCAAAAACATTGCCAATCTGTGCAGGTTTGGAGTTGGTATTTTGATTATGCCAAAACCCAACGTGCGGTCAATTTTGAGGTTGAATTTCAGCCGCAAGCCGATTTGATCATTTATTATTGGACGAAGAATAAACAAGAAGTGAATTTTCAGCTGATGCAACTACTCGCCAAAAGTAAAATTGGTCAAGAAGTGTTAATTATTGGTGAAAATCGTTGTGGCATCCGTTCAGCTGAAAAACTACTTGAACCTTATGGTGAAATTGGCAAAATCGACTCTGCACGTCGTTGCGGCTTATATCATTTTGCCTTACAAAAACAACCGCACTTTGATCTTCAATCTTATTGGAAATGCTACCAAAATGATGTATTAGGCGATCTCCGTATTTTCAGTTTGCCGGGTGTATTCAGTGCCAATGAACTTGATAGTGGCACGTCACTTCTACTTTCTACCTTAACATCACCAATTCAAGGCAAAGTGTTAGACGTTGGTTGCGGTGCGGGTGTTATTGGTTCAATGATCAAAAAACATCACCCTAAAGCGGATGTCACAATGACTGATATTCATGCAATGGCAATTCAATCCGCTCGCCAAACACTTGCTGAAAATCAGCTTGAAGGTCAGGTTATCGCAAGCGATGTGTTTTCCCATATTGAAGGGAAATTTGATCTAATTATTTCAAATCCGCCTTTCCACGATGGAGTCGATACGGCTTATCGTGCGGTGAAAGAACTTATTCAACAAGCTAAATGGCATTTAACGACAGGCGGAGAACTGCGTATCGTTGCTAATGCATTTCTTCCCTATCCCGATTTATTAGCACAACATTTCAGTAAGTTTGACGTACTTGCTCAAACCACCAAATTTAAAGTGTATTCCGTGAGAAATTAAGGAGAAAACAATGTTTGTAACCAGTTCAGCCATTCAAAATGGTGCCTTTGAAGACAAATATGGTAAACGCGGCACACAATTTAGCCCAAATGGTATGCCGCTCTACTCTATCCCGTTTGAAATTCATGATGCACCTCAAGGTACCAAATCCTTTGCGGTTGTCTTAGAAGATAAAGACGCAATTACGGCGAGTGGCTTTGTGTGGATTCATTGGCTCATTGCGGATCTTGAACGTACCGTTATCCACGAAAATGAAAGTCAAACTGCAACAGATTATGTACAAGGTGCAAATACTTGGGCAAGTAAATTAGGTCAATTTGATATCGAAGAAGCCTCATTCTATGGTGGTATGGCCCCACCAAACTGCTTACATCGTTACGAGCTTATTGTGTATGCACTTGATACCAAACTAAACCTCAAACCGGGATTCCGTTTTAATGATCTACATTTTGCAATGCAAGGGCATATTCTAGAGCAAGCAGTGGTAATGGGCACCTATGATGTTTAATCATTTATAGCTCATTCTAAAAATACCATAAAAAATGACCGCACTTCGATAAAGTGCGGTCATTTATTTTGAGGGTTTATAATGTGATTTTATTTGATGAGTCTTTCACTAATTTCGCGTGCGCTTTTTTCTGTTCTTTCATCTTATTGCTCGTTTCACGGCGTAAAGTAGAAAGTTCCGCATTGCGAATGTTGTACTCATCCACACGGCCTTCATAATCATCACGCATATTTTCGATAATCGCACGAACATCTTCAATGCTCATATCATCACGAATATATTGATTTAAGTTATCTAACAATAAGACACGTTTTTGGTTATCACGAATTTTGCGGTTGTTGTCTTCAATGTCACGTTTAAGTTTATTTTTCAAACGATACAAACGCACATACTCTAATACTTCTTGGAAGGATTTACTTACATTTCTCATGATCTACTCTCTCAAAGTTAAAAACAAGCTTCGAGTACTGTAGCCTTTTTTTTCGTCCCCGTCAAAAGCTTAAATTTAAATTGATAGATTAGATCAAAAAACTGTTTGATTTAGTTGATTATCCTATTCGGTAGTGGTAAAAATGAAGAATCCATTCAAAATAAAATAAGGAAACACAATGTCAAAAGTCTTTAATTTTAGCGCGGGTCCAGCCATGATTTTTCCTGAGGTCCTACAAAAAGCACAAGCTGAGTTAACCAACTGGCTTGGTCAAGGTGTATCGGTAATGGAAGTCAGCCACCGTGGCAAATATTTTATGGAATTGATTACCCAAGCAGAAAAAGATCTGCGCGAGGTATATCACATTCCAGATAACTATCGTGTATTATTCCTACAAGGTGGCGCTCGTGGTCAATTTGCAGCCTTGCCAATGAACTTAATCGGTGAGAAAGGCAAAGCACTTTACTTAAATAGCGGTCACTGGTCTGCAACTGCAGCGAAAGAAGCGCGTAACTTTGCTGAAATTGATGAAATTACCATTGTAGAAAATGGTGATCACACACGCATTACCAACCTTGATTTCAGTGACATTGCGGAACAATACGATTATGTTCACTATTGTCCAAATGAAACGATTAGCGGTGTTGAAATTTTTGATGTACCGAATGTGGGCAATGCGGTACTTGTAGCAGATATGTCATCTAATGTGCTCTCTCGCGAAATTGATATTAGCAAATTTGGTGTCATTTACGCTGGTGCACAAAAAAATCTTGGCCCAGCAGGGATTACACTTGTGATTATTCGCGATGATTTAATTGGCCATGCTCGCCAAGCGACACCATCAATTTGGAATTACGCTACACAACGTGATGCAGACTCCATGATCAATACTCCACCAACATTTGCTTGGTATCTCTGTTCATTGGTCTTCAAACACATTCAAGCAATTGGCGGCTTAAAAGAAATTGCAAAACGTAACGCCGTGAAAGCACAAACCCTTTATGACTACATTGATAGCAGCAAGCTCTATCGTAACGTGGTAGCTAAAGAAAACCGTTCAACCATGAATGTCACATTTGTAACAGGCAATCCTGAACTTGATGCTAAGTTTGTTGCAGAATCGACAGCTGCAGGTCTTCAAGCCTTAAAAGGCCACAAAGTGTTAGGTGGTATGCGCGCCTCTATCTATAACGCGATGCCATTAGAAGGGGTACAAGCGCTCATTGAATTCATGAAAAAATTTGAAGCTGAAAATAGCTAATTATCTGATTTATTAAACTCAACGTGCGGGCTGAAAGGCCCGCTCGTCTTTATAAGGAAAGCATATGCAATACATCAACGTCGCCAATCAAGGCGTGAAATCTCTTTCACCTTACCAAGCCGGAAAGCCAATCGAAGAACTTGAACGAGAATTAGGCATTACTGATATCGTTAAACTGGCCTCAAATGAAAACCCTTTCGGTTTTCCTGAAAGTGCGAAAAAAGCCATTCAAGCCCAACTTGATCATCTAACTCGCTATCCTGATGCGAATGGTTTTGAACTTAAAGCGGCTATTGCAAAAAAATTTGGTGTGCAACCTAACCAAATCACCCTTGGTAATGGTTCGAACGATTTATTAGAACTCTTTGCCCACACCTTTGCGGGTGAACACGATGAAGTGATTTATTCACAATATGCTTTTATTGTTTACCCTTTAGTGACGAAAGCTATTAATGCTGTCGCAAAAGAAATTCCCGCTAAGAATTGGGGACATGATTTAAACGGATTTTTGACCGCACTTTCAGATAAAACCAAGCTAATTTTTATTGCCAATCCAAACAATCCAACGGGGAATTTCTTAACGGAAGCAGAATTAGATGACTTCTTAGCCAAAGTGCCTGAAAAAGTGATTGTGGTACTAGATGAAGCGTATACTGAATTTACTCATCCAAGCGAACGCGTTAATTCTTTTGCATTACTGGAAAAATACCCAAACCTTATTGTTTCTCGCTCCCTATCAAAAGCTTATGGACTTGCGGGTTTACGCATTGGTTACGCAGTCTCTAATCCTGAAATCGCAGACTTATTAAACCGTGTTCGTCAACCGTTTAACTGTAATAGTCTTGCTTTGACTAGTGCAATTGCAGTGATGAACGATGATGCCTTTGTCGAAAAAGTGGCTGAGAACAACCACCAAGAAATGAAACGTTATGAGGCCTTCTGCCAACAATATGGTTTAGACTTTATTCCATCTAAAGGTAACTTTATTACCATTGATTTTAAACAGCCTGCCGCACCAATTTATGATGCATTATTGCGTGAAGGCGTGATTGTACGCCCAATTGCAGGCTATGGCATGCCAAATCACTTACGTATCAGTATTGGCTTACCACAAGAAAATGACAAATTTTTTACTGCACTCGTTAAAGTGCTGAATTTAGGAAAATAAAAATAAGGCGCTTTCTTTTAACTAGAAAGCGCCCTTTTATTTATTCAGGAAAAATCTCATTCAATATCAATGCAATCCCATCATCATTATGCGAAGCGGTGACGCGATTAGCAGCTTGTTTAATTTCATCCGGTGCATTGCCCATTGCAACGCCTAATCCCACACTTTCTAGCATATCTAAATCGTTAAAATTATCACCGAAAGCAACACATTCTTCCATCTTCACATGAAAATAATCTTCAAGAAAACGTACTGCGTTACCTTTTGTCGCAGATTTATGCATCACCTCAAGGAAATTCGCATGAGAACGGCAAATGCTTAAATGTGGGAATTTCTCTTTCAAGATTTGCTCAATAGCAATCACTTCATCCGTTTCACCAATGATTTGAATTTTATGCGGAGAATAGACCGCACTTTCATCATAAGGATCAATTTGAATGCCTGTCACGCTACGTTCATAAATCACCCATTTATTATCCAAATCGCGAGCGACGCAATCATCATAGGTATAATAATTGACACCTAACGCAGGATGATCTGCTAATACTTGGTTAATGGCTTGGATATCAGCGGGATCAATTTGTACTGAATAAATAGGCGTGGCGTTTTTATCTAAAATCAAGGCACCACTGAATGCCACAATGATATTGTAATTTTCAATGAGTTTTGCATAAGGCCAAATACCAAGCGGCGAACGAGCAGAGATTGGTGTAAATGGAATACCTTGTTTTGTAATGCGTTGAATTGCATCTAAGGTTTTAGGCAAAATTCGATGATCCGACGTTAATAAGGTACCATCAAAATCGCTGAATACGGCTTTATACATAATTGCTCCAAATCGTCATTATTTTTCGGAAAGGTAAGGATCGGCAAAGCCCAAACCCTGCATAATTTCAGTTTCTAAACTTTCCATTTCTTCGGCTTCATTATCTTCAATGTGATCGTACCCCAACAAATGTAAGCTGCCATGCACAATCATATGCGCCCAATGTGCCATTAAAGGCTTTTCTTGCTCGATAGCTTCACGCTCCACCACTTGACGACAAATCACTAAATCGCCCAACAGCGGTAATTCCACTTCATCAGGACATTCAAAAGGGAAAGACAATACATTGGTTGGACGATCTTTACCACGATAAGTCAAATTCAAGTCATGACTTTCCGCTTCATCCACAATACGTACTGTCATTTCAACATTATCACTTTCTGGTTGAACTGCAGCGGTTGCCCATTGCAGAATTTGCGCTTCTGATGGCAAGCCTTCTGTATTTTCACAGGCCAGTTGCAAATCGATAATCATATTGCCCATGTTATTCTCCTAAATTCGTTTCATTTTCTGACCGCACTTTTTGCTCACGTTCAGCTCGACGCTGCGCTGCGATTTCTTGGCGACGAATTTCATCTTGAGCTTCCCATTCTTCGTAAGCCTGCACCACTTTTGCCACCACAGGATGTCGTACAATATCTTTACTCTCAAAGTAGTTAAAGCTCAATTCCGACACTTTGCTTAATACTTCCATGGCGTGGCGTAAACCCGATTTTGTGCTGCGCGGTAAATCGATTTGAGTCACATCCCCTGTAATCACGGCTTTGGAATTAAAACCAATACGAGTCAAAAACATTTTCATTTGTTCAACTGTTGTATTTTGGCTTTCATCTAGAATAATAAAGCTGTCATTGAGTGTGCGACCACGCATATAAGCCAATGGCGCGATTTCAATCACATTACGCTCCATTAATTTTTGTACACGTTCAAAGCCAAGCATTTCAAATAACGCATCATAAAGTGGTCGTAAATAAGGTTCAATTTTTTGGCCTAAATCACCCGGCAAGAAACCTAATTTTTCGCCCGCTTCCACCGCAGGACGAGTCAGCAAAATGCGACGAATTTCTTGGCGCTCTAATGCCTCAACAGCAGCCGCTACGGCTAAAAAGGTTTTCCCTGTGCCAGCGGGGCCAATCCCAAAACTAATATCGTGCGTAAGAATATTATGTAAATACTGAA
The DNA here is from genome assembly GCF_001679485.1 of Haemophilus sp. CCUG 60358. GTDB lineage: Bacteria > Pseudomonadota > Gammaproteobacteria > Enterobacterales > Pasteurellaceae > Haemophilus_D. Next base: position 376,952 of record NZ_LZOZ01000014.1, on the reverse strand, counting down.
TTTGATTTTCACCACGCGGTTTAATCAAACCTCGCTTGGTTTTAATTGTGGTGCTATAGACGTGATTTTCACTGCGTGACTCACTGCCCTCTTGCGATAACATTCTGCTCTCTTGCAAGGCAATATGCACATCTTCCAAATCAAGTTCTTTCACTTTCCCCTTAATTGGCGCTGTCTCCACATATAATGCTTGGATTAATCTAGCTGCACGCTCAACTAATTGCTCATGATGTGGTTTCGGACTTTCATCGTTAGATTTCACCGTGAAAGTGAAATTATTGCGGGAAATATTGAGGTTAAATTCTTTTTCAATCAGTTTGATATTTTCATCAAATGCCCCACAAAGGGATTGCAGACGATCATTTTCTTGAGGTTCTAAGGTAAAAGTTGTCATTAAATTTCATTTTAGAATTGTGAATACTGTTTCCATTTTAGCCTAATTACGATGAATGTAAAACGGGCTTCACCAACTGATGAAGCCCGATAACTAAATTAAGGTAATTCAGGGAAAAGCATCTTAATCACATTCATTGTCAATCGTCGAGATTGTCCACTAAATGGGAAAATATGCATCATCATCATAGGATTAAAGTTTGCCTCAATCACACCCCACGAATGTAAACTCGGTTCTGCCGGCTGTTTCAAATCAGGAATAATTAAATCTACACCACAAACTGCCGCCCCCATTGCCTTGCTAATCCCTACCGCAATTTCTTTGTAACTGGCATGCATTTCATCCGTCATATCAATAGAATCACCGCCTGTACTAATATTAGAATTCGCACGTAATTGAACAAGTTGATCTTTTGCAGGAATAGAATTCACGGTTAATCCTTGCTCCTTAAGCTGCAACTGCTCAATATCCCCCAATGCTATTTTTTTCAATGGTGTACGACTGCCATCGCCCCGTAAAGGATGATCATTTTTAGCGGCAACTAATTCAGCAACAGTATGTACACCATCTCCAATTACATTTGCTGGAACACGTAATAAGACGGCTAACGTTTGATCCCCTAGCACAAAGAAGCGATATTCAGTGCCAAGTAGATAATCTTCAACCATGATCTCTTTATCTTCACGGAAAGCAATTTCTACTGCTTTTGCAAAATCATCTCGATCCGTTACACCTTGTTGGAAAATACTGATCCCTAAACCAAAATTCGTTGATTTTGGCTTAATCACGACAGCTCGATTCTCAAAAAGTGGGAAATTTTCGACCGCACTTTTCACATCGGTAAACTCGATGCTTTGTGGTACATTAAATCCGGCTTTCGCTAACACTTTCTTCGTCACCACTTTATTTTCCATGATGAGTGGGGAAATATAGCTATCGTGAGAAGTCATATTACCGTTTTTCACATATTCCAAATGGTCGCCAAATTGAAGACTGATAAATTGATCGCGTTCATCTAAAATCTCAATCTTTAGCCCTTTTTGGATTGCATCAAACAATAACGCTTGTGTGGACAGTTCCATATTATCAAACGCAGTTAATGCATAAAAACGTTCAAAGGCTTTTGCTTTATTAGATTGCGCAATATCGGCCCCTAATTGTTGGTAACTGCCGACCTGTTCAATTGCCGCAACCACTTTGGCACAAAGCGTTTGGCTTGGTTCCGCAAATTGTCCTAATTTGTCTTTAACAATCGTTTTAATCTCATCACTCACATTGAGTTGCTCAAGCATTTTGAACATTTCAAGGAGGACTAATTCCCCTTCTACCGCATAAGCACTTTGCTGTCTTGGGTCTTCCCATGCCACTTCAGCAAGACGTGCTTTACCTAATTTTATGCCCTCTTGATCAGCGGTATCGTCAAGCCATGCCATTAACAAAATAAAATAATGAATGAATTTCGCATCTGCAAGTTCCATTCCATAAGGTGCAAACGGATTGAGATCAAACAAACGAAATTCTAAATATTGAATTCCTTTTTCAAGTAAATCGCGCGCTTTTTTAGCGCCACGCAAACGTACGCTTGAGTAAAACTCTTTTTCCGCAATCAAATCACCCGATTTCACCCAGTGTTCTAACGTCTCAACATACTCTTGCAAACTGTCATAAGAAACGTGGATCTTCGGATCATTCACATAACCATATTTCCCTGAACGTAAACTGCGAACATATTGATGCGATTTAAGTGGTGAATGACCTCTGAAATATTTTTCCTCTACCGTCGGTGTCGCAGAAAACAGATAAAGCAGAATCCATTGATAGCGTAAGAAGTTTTTGGCTATTTTTAGGTAAAAATCATTTTGAAAATCAACCGCACTTTGTGTTTCATTTTGTGCATGAAATAAAGCATCAATAAACTTAGGGTCAATTTGAAAATTGTAATGAATACCACTGACCATTTGCTTATATTTACCGTAAGACTGGACTAAATGCTCCCGATAAGCCACATCTTCCTGATTATCTAATTGTGCAACCTTAATGTGTTCTTCTGGTGGTAACCCTGCAGGCATACTAAAAGGAAAAATAAATTCATCCTCCGGTAAAGTTCGCAAAGTCACTTCATGAATGGCTGAAAGCCAACGTAATGTATCCTCTAATTTTTTCATAGGGGGAGTCACCAATTCCAACTGACTTTCTGCAAAATCAGTTTGAATATAAGGGTGGAAACGACGATTACCAAAAGCTTTAGGATGCGGTGACGTCACAATTGAACCATCTGCATATACCCGTTGACTTTCCTTTTCAATCCCAAATGACCCTTGCTGGAATAAGAGCTCTAAATGATGTTGTTTAATGATTTGCTGAATATTCATATCCGTCCTTATTAGAAATTTCTACTAGACATTATGGAGAAAAATCAACATAGGACGAAGTAAAAAAATAGAATGGGATATGAAATTTTGATATAAGAGAAAAACATCTGAGAATTATTTGCATTATCTCTTTTAAATATATTAGAATGGGACGAATTTTATTTTCAGAAAATGGGCGATTTGCCCGATAATATAAAGGAGTTTTCATGAAAATTAAGCACTTCCAAATTGCCGCACTAACCGGCTTAATGGCGTTTGCAGGATTCGCTTCTGCAGATATTACTGTTTACAATGGACAGCACAAAGAAGGTTCTCAAGCTGTTGCTGATGCATTTACAAAAGCAACGGGCATTAAAGTGACCTTAAACAGTGCTAAAAGTGATCAACTTGCAGGTCAATTGAAAGAAGAGGGAGATAAAACCCCTGCTGACGTATTCTTTTCTGAACAAACTGCACCTTTCGCGGCACTCTCTGATGCAGGCTTATTAGAACCGCTTTCTGCAGATACTATTAAACAAACTGCACACAAGGGCGTTCCTGTTGCACCGAAAAAAGACTGGGTCGCATTAAGCGGTCGTTCTCGTGTTGTGGTTTACGATCACACTAAATTATCTGAAAAAGACATGGAAAAATCCGTGTTAGATTATGCAACACCAAAATGGAAAGATAAAATTGGTTACGTTCCAACTTCAGGCGCATTCTTAGAGCAAGTTGTTGCGATTACCAAATTAAAAGGTAAAGATGCCGCTCTTAAATGGTTAAAAGGCTTAAAAGAAAACGGTAAACTTTATGCGAAAAACAGCGTTGCTCTTCAAGCGGTTGAAAATGGTGAAGTACCCGCAGCGTTAATCAACAACTATTACTGGTATACACTTGCAAAAGAAAAAGGTGCTGATAACCTCAAAACACGTCTTTACTTCATTCGTCATCAAGATCCAGGTGCATTAGTGACCTATTCTGGTGCAGCGGTATTAAAAGGTTCTAAAAATAAAGAAGAAGCGAAAAAATTCGTTGATTTCTTAGCAAGTAAAGAAGGACAACAAGCGTTTGTTTCAGTACGTGCAGAATACCCACTTCGTACCGATGTGGTTTCTCCATTTAACATGGAACCTTATGCGAAATTAGAAGCGCCTGTTGTTTCGGCAACCACTGCTGAAGACAAAGACAACGCCAATAAACTTATTGAAGAAGCTGGTTTGAAATAAGTTTAATTTGCTATGCAATATAGGGCGTGTAATACACGCCCTTCTGTTATTTACTCTACACTAATATTTTCAAAGGATTTTTCTGTGTCTAATCGCCCACCTCGCTGGCTTATAGCCTTAATCGTGCTGATTAGTTTGCCATTATTACTCCCTTTTTTATATGTTATTGAGCGTGCTGCAGATGTCGGATTGGCTCGCAGCATTGAATTACTTTGGCGCCCAAGAATGTGGGAATTGCTCAGTAATACCCTACTTTTAATGGTATTTGTCACACTTTTTGCCATTATTCTCGGCACACTATGTGCGTTTTTATTAGAACGTTATCGCTTTTGGGGAAAAGGCTTTTTCCAAGTAGCCATGACGCTCCCTCTTTGTATTCCGGCTTTTGTCAGTTGTTTTACGTGGATCAGTCTTACCTTCAGAGTGGAAGGCTTCTGGGGAACCATCGGCATTATGACGCTGAGTTCTTTCCCGCTTGCTTATCTCCCTGTCGCGGCGACCTTAAAAAGACTCGACCGCTCTTTAGAAGAAGTGAGCCTTTCATTAGCTAAAAGCCATGCTTACACATTTTGGCATGCGATTTTTCCACAACTCAAACCCGCCATCGGTAGCAGCGTATTATTAATTGCGCTTCATATGTTGGTAGACTTTGGCGCCGTGTCTATTTTAAATTACCAAACCTTCACTACGGCAATTTTCCAAGAATATGAAATGGCCTTTAATAACAACACCGCCGCCTTACTTTCTGGTGTGTTAATGGTGATCTGTATCTTTGTTGTGATGGGGGAAATTCGTTTTAGAGGCACACAAACACTCTATCAAAGCGGCAAAGGCGTAATACGTCCGTATCCATTGAAAACCCTCTCAGCAGGAAAACAAATTTTAGTCGTAAGCTTTTTCACGACCATTTTTGTGCTCAGTATTGGTGTGCCGATTACTATGCTGATTTATTGGCTAACCGTGGGAAGTTCCATTGAAGGTGCGGTCGATTTTGGGGAATTTTTTACCGCCTTCACAAATTCACTGACTATATCAACACTGGGTGCAACACTTACCGTTATTTGTGCACTACCATTGGTATGGGCTGCGGTACGCTATCGCAGTAAATTGACGATTTGGCTTGATCGAATCCCTTATCTACTTCACGCTGTGCCAGGGCTTGTTATCGCATTATCATTGGTCTTCTTTACCATCAACTATGCCTATTCCCTTTATCAAACCTTTGCCATGGTTATCGTCGCCTACTTTATGCTTTATCTTCCAATGGCACAAACGACCTTGCGGAGTTCGCTTGAACAAATGTCTAGCAACATTGAAAAGGTAGGACAAAGCTTGGGCCGTAGCAACTTTTATATTTTCCGAACCTTAGTCATTCCGGCTATGCTACCAGGGATTGCTGCTGCCTTTGCTTTAGTGTTCTTAAACTTAATGAAAGAGCTCACCGCAACCCTATTGCTGACCCCAAATGACATTAAAACGCTTTCAACCGCCGTATGGGAATACACCTCTGATGCACAATATGCGGCTGCTACGCCTTATGCCATTATGTTAGTGCTATTTTCAGGGATTCCTGTATTTTTACTGAAACGATACGGTTTTAAATAACGAGAAGATAAAAATGACAACATTACTCGACATTAAAAATTTGAATAAATCCTTTAATGGACACCAAGTTCTACACAATATCTCTCTGCAATTAGAGAAAGGTGAAATTCTGTTTCTTCTCGGTGCATCTGGTTGTGGGAAAACTACCTTATTGCGTAGTATTGCTGGTTTTGAACAACCAACAAGCGGTGAGATTTGGTTAAAGAATCAACCTATTTTTAAAGAAAATCTCAATGTGCCAACCCAGCAACGCAAATTAGGGTATGTGGTACAAGAAGGCGTGTTATTCCCTCATTTAAATGTTTACCGTAACATTGCTTATGGTTTAGGCGATGGTAAAGGAAAAATGGAAGAGGAAAAACAACGCATACAGGAAGTGATGAAACTCACGGGTATTAGCAGCTTAGCGGACCGTTTCCCTCATCAGCTTTCTGGAGGTCAACAGCAACGTGTTGCACTTGCTCGAGCACTTGCACCAAGCCCTGAATTAATTCTATTTGATGAACCATTTAGTGCGTTAGATGAGCATCTGAGAAATCAAATTCGTTACGATATGTTACAAGTATTAAGAGAAAGTGGTTCCTCTGCCGTATTTGTGACCCATGATCGTGATGAAGCACTATGCCATGCGGACAAGATCGCAGTGATTCAAGAAGGAAAAATTCTCCAAATTGCGACACCTAAAACGCTCTATTGGTCCCCTCAGTATTTGTCTATTGCTAAATTTATTGGGGACAGCATTATTCTTCCTGCAACATTAAAAAACGATAGCATCGCGACCTGTCAATTAGGTGAAATTGCCGTCGAAAATAAAGGAAATGGCCATATACAAGGGAAAGTGTTATTCCGCCCTGAGCAATTCTCTCTTGCGAAAAAAATCCAAGATCCGATCGCTTCTTTTAACGGTGAGATTAAGCGAATTGAATCAAGAGGACGAGCTATCAATATTTGTATTGATGTTAGCGGTTATGAATTGAATATCAATGAAGATCTCATTAACGAATACCATACTGGCGAACAAGTCACGATGTATTTATATGGGAAAGGGGTATTCTATAATGACTAAAAAAGGCGGAACACATTGTTCCGCCTTTTTATATGATTTAATGACCAAGTGATTTTCGCATTTTGATGTTGAGCATTTCAACTACTGCTGAGAAGCCCATTGCAAAGTAAATGTAGCCTTTTGGAATATGAATATCCAAGCTTTCAGCCATTAAACTTACTCCAACTAAAATTAAGAATGCTAAGGCTAAAATCTTCAATGTCGGATGGGTATCAACAAAATCACCAATTGGTTTCGCCGCAAACATCATCACACCTACTGCAATCATAATTGCCAAGATCATCACTGGAAGGTGGTTTGCCATCCCTACAGCTGTGATCACTGAGTCTAAAGAAAACACAATATCTAAAATCGCAATTTGGATTAACACGCCTAAATAACTGACTTTCTTCTTGTTATTCTCTTCTTCATGATGTGATTCAGGATGCATCGCTTCTTTAATTTCACCTGTACTTTTCACAATCAGGAATAAGCCCCCCAGGAATAAAATCAAATCGCGGCCTGAAATTTCCTGACCGACTAAAGTGAACAGTGGTTCCGTTAATTTCATCATCCAAGAAAGGGAAACAAGAAGTAAAATACGGGTAATCATCGCTAACCCAAGACCGATAATACGACTAGATTGGCGTTGATTCGCGGGTAAACGTCCCACTAAAATACTAATAAAAATAATATTATCGATACCCAAGACGATTTCAAGTGCGGTCAAAGTGAGCAATGAAATCCATGCTTCAGGATCAACAAGCCATTCAAACATAATATGTTCCTATATAAAATCCGAAAGGTTGAATCATAGACAGTTCGTGTAGAAAATCAAGATTTTTCCTAACTTTTTAAGGTCTCGAAAATCTTTTCTGCTAACGCTTTAGAAATACCAGGTACAGAGGCGATTTCATCCAACGTGGCATTTTTGACACCTTGCAATCCACCTAAATATTTCAACAAGGCTTGACGTCGTTTAGCGCCTACCCCTTCAATGGTTTCCAATCCACTTTGGGTAAAGGCTTTTTGGCGTTTTTGACGATGACCGCTAATCGCATGATTATGGCTTTCATCTCGAATATGTTGGATTAAATGCAGCGCAAGACTATCATCTGGCAAATGGATTTCACGATCTTGTTTGCTGATAATCAACACCTCTTGTCCCGCTCGACGATCCACACCTTTTGCGACACCAATTAAGTGCGGTCGGTTTTTATCCCATTTTACATTAAGTTGATAGAACACCTCTAAAGCACGATTAAGTTGTCCTTTACCACCATCAATAAAAATAATATCGGGAATTTTATCTTCATCAAGATCGCGGTCGTAACGTTTCTTTAAGGCTTGCTCCATCGCGGCATAGTCATCGCCGCCAGTAATGCCTTCAATATTAAAACGACGATAGTCTGATTTCAGCGGACCTTCTTGGTTAAATACCACACAGGATGCAACCGTTTGATTGCCCATCGTATGACTAATATCAAAACATTCCATGCGTTTAATTTCAGGCATATCGAGCAACTCACAAAGGGCTTGATAACGTTCGTGCATTCGGGAAGATTGTTTAAGTTGAGTCGCTAAAGCCGCTTTGGCATTAATTTGTGCTAGTTGTAGATATTTACCTTTATCGCCTTTAGCAGATTCTTGTATCACCACTTTTCGACCGGCTTGTTCAGTTAATAAGGCCTCAAGCTCGGCTTTTTCATCTAGTTTATGATCCACAATAATACTATTCGGAATACTTCTGCCCTGATGACCTTGCAAATAAAACTGCCCAACAAAAGTGGCTGTTAATTCGGATAAATCGGTATTGTCGGGTACTTTCGGAAAATAGCTGCGATTGCCTAATACTTTACCTTGACGAATAAACATCACCTGAACACAAGCTAAACCGTGCTGATACGCAATGGACATAATATCCATGTCGTCCAAACGCTCATTGGAAACAAATTGTTTTTCGATAACAGCACGAACGGCTTGAATTTGATCACGATAACGCGCTGCACCTTCAAAATCCAAGTCTCGGCTCGCCTGCTCCATTCTGCCAATGAGATAATCTAATACTTGCTGATCTTTCCCTTGCAAAAATAATCGTGCTAATTCCACTTGTTGGTTATATTCCTCATCAGTCACATAACCTGGCACACAAGGTGCTGAGCAACGCCCAATTTGATATTGCAAACAAGGGCGGGAACGATTGTTATAAACCGAATTTTCACATTGACGAACAGGGAACAATTTTTGCATTAACGACAAGGTTTCACGTACTGCACCTGCATGAGGATAAGGTCCGAAATACTCACCTGCAATTTTTTTCGTTCCACGATAAGAAGTAATACGAGGATGACGTTCTTTCGTCAATAAAATAAAAGGATAGGATTTATCATCTCGCAATAATACGTTATAACGAGGTTGATAAAGCTTAATGAAATTATGCTCAAGCAATAATGCTTCTGTTTCAGAAGAAGTAATCGTCGTATCAATATGATGAATTGACGACACCAAGGCTTCTGTTTTTTTGCTACTTAAGTTTTTGCGGAAATAGCTGGAAAGTCGCTTTTTAAGATCTTTCGCTTTGCCCACATAAATAACCTGATCTTTATCGTCATACATACGATAAACACCAGGTTCATGAGAAACATCTGAGAGAAACTTTTTAGAATCAAACATCAGTAAAAACTACGCCAAAATTGACCGCACTTTTTCTAAATCTTCTGCCGTATCCACACCAACAGCCGGGACTTCTTTCGCCAATTCCACATGGATACGCTCACCGTACCACAATACACGGAGTTGCTCTAATTTCTCTAGATTTTCTAACTGCGTTGGTGCCCATTGCACATATTGTTTAATAAAACCTGCACGATAAGCATAAATACCAATATGACGAAGATACGTGTCAGCCAGTTGTGCTTTTGAAGTGTCTTCTAATTGCATAAACTGATCACGATCGTAAGGAATCACTGAACGGGAAAAATATAAAACGTAGCCATCTTTATCCGTAACGACTTTCACGGCATTTGGATTAAATAACTCTTCCGCTTCATGAATTTTTACGGCAAGCGTCGCCATATTCACGTTAAACTTCGCTAAATTCTCTGCCACCTGACTCACAATAACAGGCGGAATTAACGGCTCATCCCCTTGAATGTTTACAATGATTTCATCGTCAGCAATACCAAGCTTACTTACTACTTCCGCTAAACGCTCAGTACCAGAATTATGCGCTTCTGATGTCATGCAAACTTCAGCCCCAAAAGTTTTTGCGGCCTTTTCAACTTGTTCGTTATCTGTGGCAATAATGACTCTGCTCGCGCCTGATTGTTGAGCTTTCTCAAAAACATGTTGAATCATGGGTTTACCGGCAATATCAGCTAAAGGTTTACCTGGTAAGCGGCTCGATGCAAAACGAGCAGGGATAATAACTGTAAATGACATAAGCATTCCTTATTCTTTCAATATTTCGGCTTTTTCTGCCAACAAAATCGGCACGCCGTTTTCAATAGGATACGCCACTTGCTCAAAAGGGCAAATGAGCCGTTGATTTTCTTGATCGTATTTCAATCTTGCCAAACATCTCGGGCAAGCGATCACGTCTAATAATCGAGGATTAAGTTTTTCACGCATATTTCACTCGAATAGAGTTAAACTAAATGACGGATTTTTTCCCACAATTGTGGAAGTTTTTGGCCTTGGTTTTCAGCCTCAACAATCTCCGCATCAACTGGAACATACCACCAATTCTCTTTAGCAAAAGCTTGGCATTTTACGGCATCCTTTTCGGTCATAAAGAGCGGTTGGTTTTCAGCGAGTTTTTCTAATAATTGCGGCTCAAAATGTTGATGATCTTGAAAAACTTTCGTATTGGCTAAACGAATATTTAAATTTTCCAACATCGTGAAAAAACGTTGTGGGTTACCAATCCCCGCGATGGCTGAACCTTGAGTAAATTCACTTAACAAGCGTTTTTCTGCCGTCACTAAATTAATTGCATAATGAGGAACTAATTGCATAATGGCATCAGAATAAGCATTTTTTCCGCCGTTAGTAATCACAAAGTCCACATTTTTTAAACGACTTGGCAATTCACGCAAAGGCCCTGCAGGTAGCACAAAGCCGTTCCCTAAAGCTCGCTCTGCATCCATCACCACAATTTCAATATCACGTTGCAACTTATAATGTTGTAATCCATCATCCGAAATAATCAGATCGCAATCCTGTGTTTTCAAAAGTAATTCAATAGCTTGTTGACGATTCGGTGAAATCACCACAGGCACACCTGTTCTTTTGGCAATTAAAACAGGTTCATCGCCCCCTTGAACAGGGTCTGTTTCAGGTGTGACAAGTAAAGGATAGGTTTTAGATTGGCTACCATAGCCACGAGAAATCACGCCTACACGTAATCCTTGTTTTTGTAACTCTTCAACTAACCAGACAACGACAGGGGTTTTACCATTTCCACCAACAGAAAGATTACCAACAATAATGACGGGTTTCGGAGATTTATAAGAAGATAAGATATTCAGAGAAAATAGTGCTCGGCGAATTTGGCTAATCAACCAAAATAGCAGTGAAAAAGGCAGAAGCAACCAAGCTAGCTTTGAATTAGAGTACCAAAAAGGCATTTCATTTATCCTATATTGATTTTGGGCGAACACATTGGTTCGCCCTTATTATTTTATCCGCTAAACTGCATACTGTGTAATTGTTTATACGCACCATCAAGCGCTAATAAATCTTGATGCGTACCACGTTCTTTAATTTCACCGTGTTCAATAACTAAGATTTCATCGGCATTTTCAATGGTTGATAAACGATGCGCAATCACCAATACCGTACGATCTTTCTTCAGTTCTTCTAATGCAGACTGAATCGCACGTTCAGATTCGGTATCAAGAGCAGAAGTCGCTTCATCTAAAATTAAAACAGGTGAATTACGTAATAGCGCACGAGCAATGGCTAAACGCTGACGTTGACCACCAGAAAGACTTGCGCCATTCTCACCAATAACGGTATCAAAACCTTGTGGAAGTTTCTCGATAAACTCTAGGGCATAAGCCGCTTTTGCTGCTTCGATAATTTCTTCACGCGTGTATTTATCTTCTGCTGCATAAGCAATATTATTAGCAATCGTATCATTAAATAAATGCACTTGTTGAGAAACAACAGAACAATTCTCACGTAAATTAGATAAACGATAATCTTGAATTCTCACGCCATCTAATAAAATCTCGCCTTCGTCAATATCGTAGAAACGCGTCACCAAATTGGCAATCGTTGATTTACCCGAACCTGAACGTCCCACTAAAGCCACGGTTTTGCCTGCAGGCACATAAAAAGAGATATTATTTAAGGCTTTCTCTTCTTTACCCTCATAAGCAAAACTCACATTTTTAAATTCTAAATCACCTTTTGCGGGTTCTGCTTTATACGTGCCATTATCTTTTTCAGTTTCTAAATCTAAGATAGAAAATAATGTCTGACAGGCCGCCATGCCTCGTTGGAATTGTGAGTTTACATTCGTCAAGGATTTTAACGGACGCATCATCGCTAACATGGAAGAAAAGACGACAGTGAAAGAACCTGCAGTTAAATTATCATCCGCAATTAATGGTGTGGTTGCCAAATAAAGCACGGCGGCTAACGCCAAGGAAGCAATCACTTGCACAACAGGATCAGAAATCGCATCGGCAGTCACCATTTTCATGCCTTTACGACGCATATCGTTACTGACTTTATCGAAACGCTCTTCTTCTACTAACTGACCACCAAAAGAAAGCACCACTTTATGCCCTTTTAGCATTTGTTCCGTCGCAGAGGTTAATTCCCCCATAGAATCTTGCATGTTTTTACTAAGCTTACGGAAGATCTTCGATACAAAGCGAATAAGCACTGCAATAATTGGCCCGATGACGAAAAGAACCAACGTCAGTTCCCAACTGGTGTAAAACATCACCACGAGCAATGAAATTAAATAGGCACCCTCACGTACAATGGTCACTAATGAATTAGAGGAAGAATTAGCAATCATTTCTGAATCGTAGGTAATACGAGAAAGCAATTTCCCCGTTGAATTACGATCAAAGAAACTTACCGGCATAAACATCAAATGTTTAAACAAACGGCGGCGCATAATCATCACCACTTTGCCAGACACCCAAGCCAAGCAATAGCTGGAAATAAAGTTAGTCACACCACGCAACATAATCATACCAACCACTACAAACGCCATCAGTTTTAGGAAGGAGTGATCTGCTTTCCCAAAACCATCATCGAGCAACGGTTTAAGCATATAAATCAGGCCTGAATCAGCCAATGCATTAAAAACGAGAGCGACAGCAGCGACAAATAAGCCCGATTTAAAAGGTGAAATCATCGGCCATAAACGCTTAAAAGTTTGCGAAGTTGAAAAATCTTTATCTTGCATAGTTTATTCTTGCATCACATTGTCTTAATAAAAATTGGCTGCATTGTACCTGTTATTTTGGGGATAATCCAATTACACGGGCAAACCAAGGTGAAAAATCCCCTCTCGCCTTTTCAACTTCAATCCTTTTTTCAATAAAATTTAACCTTATATGACCTGAAATAGCCGTATTTTCGACCGCACTTTGATAACGATTTAATCGTTCAATGACTGTTGGATGAGGAAAATTCCACGCATTCCATCGCCCACTTGAAATTAAAGCGATATCCGGTTTTGTCTGTGCCAATAAAAACTCGCCTGTTGAAGTTTTACTGCCATGGTGCCCTACCTGTAACACATTAATTTTGCTTAGTTTTTCAGCAAAAGATCTTTCTGTTGCCACATCAGCATCACCGGTTAAAAGAATTTGATACTGTCCATCCGTGAATACAATCACGCAAGATTGGGGATTCTCCGCCCTATCTGTTATTTGCGTTGGTGAAAGAACTTTAAAATCAAGTCCTCGCCACTGCCATTGTTTCCCCTGAAGACAAAAAGTGCGGTGCGTTTCACCATAGTTTTTACGAGAAGGTGTAATCAGTTCAATCTCTGGATATGCGGCTAAAATCGCTTTAGCGCCGCCTGAATGATCATTATCATCATGGCTTAAAATCAAGGTTTCAAGTTCAATGTCTTCCCGTTGAAGATAAGGTAATATCTCTAATTCCGCCATAGAAGAGCTACCTATTCCACTCTGCCAAGCAGGCCCAGTATCATATAACACACCTTTCCCCTCTTTCACAATTAAGGTTGCTAAACCTTGACCAACATCTAACGTATCTAACTGCCATTTGGGTTTCGTGATATATCGATACCCAAGCGTGCCAATACAAAAACAAAAAATAAAAATGACACTACGAAGCGCTTGTTTATAATCTTTTGCTGATAAGATTTTTGTATGATTTAACGTGAAAAATCGACTCGATTTTAACGGTGTATTTTTTGTTTTCCCTTGAGATGCAAAATACAATCCACCTAACATGCCACCAAAAACAAGGCTTAAAAGAGCGATCAGAATGAGGGATAAATTGATCGAAATCGGCATATACGAGCCTTGGAAAACACGGAGGCATTGTGTAATACCTTGAGCAATTGCATTTGAAAAATGCCAAGAAGAAAATGCACCATGGGTCAACACCGCAAATAGAATCAAGGGCACAAGTAAAAAACTATACAAGGGCACTGCAATTAAATTTGCTAAGAATCCATTTAATGCCAAGCCATTAAAAAAGAAAAGCTGAATGGGCGTGAATAAAACCAGCAGCCCAAGCTGCAAATGAAACAAGCCAAAAATCCACCGCACTTTGCTGGATAATTTTTGATGTCGCCATTCAATGATTGATAAGGGAACATATCGGTACCACACAATCAGACAGGCAACTGCACCAATTGAAAGCCAAAAGCTCACCGAAAGCGGCATAAGCGGATCACAAAAAAGCAAAAATGCCACCACCAAACACAGCATTTGCAAAGGCGTGTAATATCGTCGCGAAAATTGAAGGATTGCAATAAAAAGCAGTGCCATCATTGCACGGAAGGTTGGTAAACTAAATCCGGCTAAATAGGCATAACCTAAAGCAATCAATACGCCAAAGCAAAGCGGAAACCAAGGTGAAATAAAGCGTGTTGATAAGAGTATTTGCAATAATCGAACAAAGAAAAAGCCGATCCCCATTGCTAAACCGATATGGAGTCCTGAAATAGCAATTAAATGTGCTGTATTCGTTTGTTGATAAATCAGCCACGTTTTATTATCCAGCCAAGCCCGCTCGCCAAATGCCAATGCGATAAGTAAACCTTGTAAAGAAAGCCCTTCCGTCTGTTTGAGGCTATTCTGTAGAAAATCTGTGCGGAAAGAAAAATCGTCTCCAATTTTGACCGCACTTTTCACATTCCCTACGGCAATAATTCTTTTGGAAAAATACCATTGCTGTCGATCAAATCCTCTATGGTTTAATCTCGCCGAAATAGGACGAAGCTTTACATCTGCTCGCCAAACTTCGCCAAGTTGTGGTTTTTCTGGTGCTCTCCAATTAATAAAAATTTGTTGTTCTTTCCCATCAAATAAAGACGTCGTAGCAACCAACGTTTGATAATCTTGCTGATGAAGAATTTCTGAAATGTGAAGTTCTAACGTGATTTTATTCGGTAAACTGGAGATTTTTTCTGCTTGAGTCAATAACGACAAGGCTTGTGAATGCACGTAAGCCAAAGTAATCAAAAACAAGATAGCGCTCATGCAAAAATTTCTGGCTTTAAAATAATTGAACCAATGGAAACAAAGTGCGGTCATAACCAACATTAAAATGCTCAACCCTGCCTGTTGCCAAGTGAACAGTAAAAAATCTGGCACGACAAGCAAGGATAAGGCTGAGACAATGAGCATCATGCACAGCTGAAATAGCGTGATTTTCATGTTAAGTATGATTTATAGCGAGAAAGTAAGGCAAACTAGCCTTAACCTCACAGATAAGCAAATAAACATACTGTTTTTTGCGATCACGATCGCAAAATTTAAATTTCCAGGTTAAATTTATTTGCTAAATAGATGAAGTTCTGCTATTTATATCGCCCTTAAAATAACTAGGTTCTTATCTCAGCTATTTTTAGCAATAAGAACTAATCACAAAAAACAAGACAGGACGTCATTAAATTCTGTACTATTATTAGGAGTTATCAATGTCTAAGGCATCTCTAAGTTTGCTGGATTTAGCCGGTGTTACACCTTATCAACCTAAGAAAGATGAGGAATACATGAATGAAGATCAAATTCTTCATTTCAGAAAAATTTTAACTGCGTGGCACGAGCAAATTGTGGAAGAAGCATCAAGAACTGTTGCTCATATGCAAGATGAAGCGTCAAACTTCCCAGATCCAGCTGACCGCGCGACCCAAGAAGAAGAATTCAGTCTTGAATTACGTAACCGCGATCGCGAGCGTAAATTAATGAAAAAGATTGAATACACATTGAAAAAATTAGATACCGATGATTTCGGTTATTGCGATTCTTGTGGCGAAGAAATTGGCATTCGTCGCTTAGAAGCACGTCCTACAGCTGATCTTTGTATCGATTGCAAAACCCTTGCTGAAATTCGTGAAAAACAAGTCGCAGGTTAATTGATTCAAATAACCCAATGAAAAAGTGCGGTCAAAAACAACCGCACTTTTCGTGTTTTTATCAAATGTGCATTTAACACAGAGAATGGAGTAAATTATTCTTACTTATATAAAAAATTTATTTGGTAAAAAAACTAAAAAAGAAACTGAAACCAATATAAATTCTCCCGTTCCCAAAACGGCGCCAAAAAGCAAAAAATCAAACGTTTCAAAAACAGAGCGTTCACAACCCAAGATCGCCCCGTCCTCTTCTCACCATAAAAAAACGAACACCCAAGCGCATCGTCACGACAAACATACCGTTAAAGCCTCTCATTTTGGTATTACCCCACGTATGTTTAGCCGTAATGCCATTACCGTGGTAGAAAAATTGCAACGTCAAGGTTATGACGCTTATATCGTTGGTGGTTGTTTGCGTGATTTATTGTTAGGTAAGCATCCAAAAGATTTTGATGTGGCAACCAATGCACGTCCCGACCAAATTCAAGCGGTATTCCAACGTCAATGCCGTTTAGTTGGTCGTCGTTTCCGTCTTGCACACATTATGTTTGGTCGCGATGTGATCGAAGTGGCCACATTCCGTGCTAGCCATTCGGATGCGCGCAGCGAAAATCAAGCCAAACAAAGTGATGAAGGGATGTTACTGCGTGATAACGTGTACGGCACCATTGAACAAGATGCGGAGCGTCGTGACTTTACCGTAAACGCCCTTTACTACAATCCGCAAGATAATACGCTGAGTGATTACTTCAACGGAATTGATGACCTGAAAAACGGAAAATTACGTCTGATTGGCGATCCCGTTACCCGTTATCAAGAAGATCCTGTGCGTATGCTACGCTCTGTGCGCTTTATGGCGAAATTGGATATGTTCTTGGAAAAACCAAGTGAACAGCCCATTCGGGAACTTGCGCCATTGCTGAAAAATATTCCACCGGCGCGTTTATTCGATGAAAGCTTAAAATTATTGCAGTCTGGCAATGGCGTAAAAACTTATAAATTACTTCGCCAATATGGCTTATTTGAACAGCTTTTCCCAAGCTTAACGCCTTATTTCACCGAAAAAGAAGACAGCCTTGCGGAACGTATGATTTTAACGTCGTTAAATTCAACGGATGAACGTATTGCCGATAAATTACGCATTAATCCAGCCTTTTTATTTGCGGCATTCTTCTGGTATCCATTACGCGAAAAAGTGGATGTGTTGAAAAATGAAGGTGGCTTAAACAATCACGATGCTTATGCCCTTGCGGGCAATGAAGTGCTTGATCAATTATGCCGTTCATTAGCAGCGCCTCGTCGTCACACCTCTGTCATTCGTGATATTTGGATGTTGCAATTACAACTGCTTAAACGTACCGGTTCTCACCCTGCTCGCACGATGGAACATCAAAAATTCCGTGCAGCCTTTGATTTATTGGCGATGCGTGCTGAAGTGGAAGGCGGTGAAACCGTTGAACTCGCAAAATGGTGGCATGAGTACCAACTCAGCAATCAAGAACAACGTCGCCAGTTGGTTCAAGAGCAACAAAAATTGCATCCAGCGCCGAAGAAAAAATATTACCGCAGACGTAAACCTAAGGCGGCTAACTAATGGTTCAAGTGTATATCGCCCTTGGCAGCAATTTAAATACGCCTACAGAACAATTAAATTCCGCATTAGAGGCAATTTCTGCGCTACCTAATACCGAATTAAAATCGGTCAGCGGATTTTATCAAAGCAAACCATTAGGCCCGCAAGATCAACCGGATTATGTGAACGCAGTGGCAATGATCGAAACCACTCGCCCACCTTTAGCTTTGCTCGATGAATTGCAACGCATTGAAAATGAACAAGGTCGCGTACGTTTACGTCGTTGGGGTGAGCGTACACTGGATTTGGATATTCTGCTTTATGGTGATCAAATCATTCAAAATGAACGCTTAACCGTGCCTCATTACGACATGAAAAATCGCGAATTCGTAATTGTGCCGCTTAATGATATCGCACAAGATTTGGTTTTACCGGAAGGCGAAAAAGTCGCAGATTTGGTGAAAGCCTTTGAAAATCATCAAATGCATAAAATCAAAAACAGCGAGAAAATTGACCGCACTTAACTCAAAACAAAAGGGCTGATATTCACTATCAGCCCTTCTTTTTTACCTAAATAACGCTGCCAGAAGAAGTGTGCTATCCTGGAGGATTTTTATTATTTTTCACTATTTCTATTTAAAAATTTTTCAATAAATTTGTCTATTTCAAAAGGTGAATTTTTTGTATTTTTATCAAACAAATTCACAGGATTATTTCCCATATTGGTTACTGATAATTCTAATAGTAACTTTTTCAAATCAACATCATTTATTTCATCAACTTTACGTTGATACCCCTCAAATGCAATAGCTACAGCTGCTTTATAAGCATACTCTTCTTGAACTCTAACCAAATGATTATTTCTCTGAGAATTAGACCAAACCAACCATAATAGTGGCATCACAACAGGTAATCGTGAAAAAAATCGGAAATAATCAAATGAATTCTGCTCCCATTCTGAAGCTAAAATAATAAGGATTATAATTGACATAGCTAATAAGCCAATATTACGCCACACAGCAGAATTTTCAATTGGAGTATCTAATTCTTTTTTTCTTGCTAAGAAAGATTGAGCCATACTAGCTCTATTTGCATCCCCTAAGATATCTTTAATGTTTTCTTTTTCATCATCTAACTCTTTAATAAGAACATTCAATTCATCTTTTTTACTTTTCTTCAATTCATCAAGTTCAATTATTGAATTAGCTAATCTATTCTTATCAGCATTAATACTTGAAAGCAATGCTTCATATTCACGCTCCACTTCAATATATTTATTTTTATATATTTCATACTCAGATTGAATAGATGAAATCCTTGCTTCTAAAGATATAACATTATTTTTAACCCCTTCTATTTGAGTAGCATTTGCTTGACTACTCCCCAATAATGTTTGTAATGATGTAAGTTTATCTGAAAAATCTTTATCTTTTTTAGAAAAAGAGTCTTCAAATTTCAAAATTTTATCATTCACTTTCTTCTCAAATTCTTCTATCAAAGGCATCTGAGGTATATATGTAAAATATAAGGATTCAATCATAGAAAAAAGTTCTATGAAATCATTATAGCTTTTAGAAATATCAACCCCATTATTTTGTTCAATACTTTTCAAAATTTTCTTAATCTTAGGGATAATTTTCTTCTCTTCATAAATCTGGCATAGCTCATATTTTTTATCAGATAAAGATTCTATCTGTTTGATTGAATAGCTAACTAATCCGCCTAAATTACTTTCAGTATCATTTTTAACCAAGTCATATAGGTTATTCAATAATTTTAGAGTTTCCATAATATTTATCCTTATATTTGTTATGAATTAATAAAACTAAGCAACCGAAATAACATTCAAAATCCGCTTATCCGACACCTGGTACTTTGTGCCTAACTGCTGCGCAAATAAACTCACTCGCAATTCTTCAATCATATAGCGAATTTCTGCAATTTCATCGGAAATCGGTTTGGATTTTGGCAGTTTAGCGAGCAATTGTTGGTAAGCCTGTTGTACTTGTTCTACGCGTAGCATCGCCGCACGGTCTCGATTTACATCTTGAGCCAGTTTATCAATGCGTTTATCAACGGCTTGCAGATAACGCTGTAAATCCGGTAGGCGATCATAACCGCTCTTTTGCACAAAACCGGGATAAATCAGCCCCGCTAATTGCGCCTTAATATCAGAAAAGGCAAAAGCCATGGTGAAATCCATTTTACCTTTTAAACGTTGGTTTAAGGCGTGATTGAGAGATAGGATTTGTTCCACTTTCTGCGCAATATCTACGGTCACTTCGTTAAGGTTTTCTCGAACAAAATCACGCAATTTTTCAAAACCTGCTTCATCCCAAACAAACCCGCCAAAATCGGCAATCAGTTTATCCACCGCACAAGCGATACAGTCATCAATCAAATCCAACACACGACCGAACGGAGTAAAATACAGACCCAATTTAGCCTTATTCGGCAATTTTTCATGCAGATATTTAATCGGTGACGGCACATTGAGCAACAATAAGCGGCGCAAACCTTGTTGCATCGCCACCGCTTGCTCAAATTCTGTTTCAAATAGTTTAATACCTACGGCATCTTTTTCATCTACAATGGCTGGGAACGCTTTGACGCTGAAACCACGTTGTTTTTGTTCGTAACATTGTGGTAAATCTGCAAAGCTCCAAATATGCAGCCCGCTTTGCTCAATGCCATCATCTGCCACAGCAGAAATACTTTCCTGCACACGATCTTTTAAGTTGAATTTCAGTTCGTCCAAATTCATGGATTCGGCAATTTTCTTGCCATTTTCATCCACCACGCGGAACGTCATTTTCAAATGGCTCGGGATTTGTTCCCAATTCCAATGTTCTGGTTCTACGGAGACACCCGTCATGCGGCGCAATTCATAAATCAACGTATCCAACAACGGTTTTTCCAACGGCACGGCACGCCCTAAAAAGGCTTGGGCATAATTAGGTGCCGGCACGAAGTTACGACGATAAGATTTCGGCAGCGATTTAATCAGCGCAATCACCAATTCTTCACGCAAGCCTGGAATTTGCCAGTCAAACCCCGTCATTTCCACTTGATTGAGCAACGGCAACGGAATATGCACGGTCACCCCATCCGCATCGGTACCTGGTTCAAATTGATACGTCAGTTTGAGTTTCAAATTACCTTGATGCCAGAAATTCGGGAAATCCAGCTTACTCACTTGTTCCGCATCATCATTAATCAAGAATGAACGTTCAAAATTAAGCAATTCAGGATCTTTTTGCTGCGCCTTTTTCCACCACGTATCAAAATGTTTTTGAGAGACCACTTCCGTGCTAATACGTTGATCGTAAAATTCAAAAAGCGTACGGTCGTCCACCAAAATATCGCGGCGGCGACTTTTGTGTTCCAACTCTTCCACTTCTCGAACGAGTCGTTGATTTTCTTTGAAGAATTTATGCTTAGTATTCCAATCCCCTTCTACCAAGGCAGATTGAATAAAGATCTCGCGGCTTACCGTTGGATCAATAGCTCCGTAATTCACTGGTCGTGCAGCCACAATTGGCACACCGTAAAGCGTGACTTTCTCATCTGCAATCACCGCCCCACGAGATTTTGACCAACGCGGTTCTGAATAGGATTTTTTAATTAGATGCTCGGCAAGTGGCTCAATCCACTCTGGCTCGATTTCCGCTACCATACGCCCCCAAAGTTTGGAGGTTTCCACTAACTCTGCCGCCATCACCCATTTCGGTTGTTTTTTGAAAAGCACAGAATTGGGGAAAATTGCAAAATGGGCATTACGTGCGCCAAGATATTGTTGTTTCTCCGCTTCTTTTAAACCGATATGAGAAAGCAAACCGCTTAAAAGTGCGGTATGAATTTGCTGATATTCTGCTTTTTCGGAATTAATCGGCAAGCCCATTTCACGGACGGTTAAACGAATTTGATGATAAATATCTTGCCATTCACGAATACGTAAATAATTTAAGAAATCCTTTTGGCATTGGCGACGGAATTGGTTTTTACTCAATTCTTTTTGTTGTTCTTGTAGATAACGCCAAAGATTGAGGAAAGCCAAGAAATCCGATTTTTTATCGGCAAAACGACGATGTTTTTCATCGGAAGCTTGTTGTTTTTCTTGTGGGCGCTCGCGCGGATCTTGAATAGATAAAGCAGCGACAATAATCATCACTTCATGCAACGCACCTTGTGAGACAGCACTCAGCAACATCTTCGCTAAACGAGGATCCACAGGGAGTTGCGATAATTGACGACCTGCGGCCGTTAATTGACGTTTCTCGCCCGCTTTAGTGCGAACCATTTCAAACGCGCCCAATTCTTCCAACAGTTTTATACCATCTTGAATATGGCGTTTATCTGGCGCATCCACAAACGGGAAGGCTTCAATATCATCCAAACCCAATGCTGTCATTTGCAAAATAACGGAGGCTAAATTGGTGCGCAGAATTTCAGGATCGGTAAACTCTGGACGAGAATTAAAATCCTCTTCCGAATATAAACGAATACAAATCCCTTCGCTCACACGACCACAACGACCTTTACGCTGATTCGCAGAAGCCTGTGAAATGGGTTCAATCGGTAAACGTTGTACTTTGGTACGATAGCTATAACGGGAAATTCGCGCAGTACCTGGGTCAATCACATATTTAATGCCCGGCACGGTCAATGAAGTTTCCGCGACGTTGGTCGCCAACACGATGCGATTTAATCCGCTCGGATGGAAAATTTTATTTTGTTCTTGCGCAGACAAGCGAGCGAAGAGCGGTAGAATTTCCGTGTGTTTTAGATTTTGTTTTTGTAAAGCTTCGGCGGTATCACGAATTTCTCGCTCACCATTCATAAAGATCAAAATATCGCCTCGACCTTCCGCTTGCAGTTCATCCACCGCATTGAGAATGCCTTGTAGCTGATCTTGATCGTCTTCTTCTACTACGGGACGATAACGCACTTCAACAGGATAGGTTCTGCCCGAGACTTCAATAATCGGGGCATTGTTGAAATGTTTAGAAAAGCGTTCCACATCAATGGTTGCGGAAGTGATGATAAGTTTCAAATCACGACGGCGTGGTAAAAGCTGTTTCAGATAACCGAGAATAAAATCGTTGTTTAGGCTTCGTTCGTGGGCTTCATCGATAATCAAACAAGAATATTGATTGAGAAAACGATCGTTTTGAATTTCCGCTAACAGGATCCCGTCGGTCATCAACTTGATTTGCGTATCATCACTGATTTGATCGTTAAAACGAACCTTATAACCAACTAAACCGCCAAGTTCTGTTTCCAGTTCTTCTGCAATACGCGCCGCCACCGAACGAGCAGCAATACGGCGTGGTTGAGTATGACCAATCATACCCAGATTGCCGAAACCTAATTCCAAACACATTTTCGGCAATTGGGTGGTTTTACCTGAACCGGTTTCCCCTGCCACTACAATGACCTGATGTTCAGAAAGCAGTTTTTGAATTTCTGCTTTGCGTTGGCTAACGGGCAAACTCTCTGGAAAAACAATCGGATTTTTAATCGCACTTTTACGATTTTCTACACGTAATTGAGCCTGTTCAATCTGCAGCTGGATTTCTGCGGCAACGGCTTGTTGGGCCTCTTGGCTTTTAATTTTTCCAATACCATGAATGCGGGCGGATAAACGACGTTGATCCACCAGCATAATATCCTTGAGTTTCGAAAAGAGAGATTGTTGTATCGGATTTAATTCACGTTTGACTGATTTGTTCTTCATACTGATTTACTTTTAAAACCACCGTAAGCCAAGCAAAGCCAACCAATTAAAAATAACGTGCCTCCAATCGGTGTTACCCAAACGAGGAATTTGCCTGCACCAAGCGCAAGTGCATAAAGGCTGCCACTAAAAAGAAGAATGCCGTACGCCCAAGTCCCTGCAGCAAGATTAACTATTTTGTTTGCAATCAATGATTCACGGCATAATTGCAAAATGCCAATCGCTAAAATCGCAATGGTGTGGAACATTTGATATTTCACACCCGTTTCAATCCACGCTAATTCTTTAGGTTCTAAAACCTTGCTTAATCCATGTGCCGCAAAAGCACCAATCGCCACACACAAAAAACCGCTTAATCCCGCGATAAATAACCATTTGTTTTTCATTTAAAATTTTCCTATTAATACCGCTAAAATCCCTGCGGCGATTAGAGGTCCAACCGGAATACCGCCTAAGAAAGACACACCAATAATCGTACCAATTAATAATCCTGTCACCAAAACTGGTTGTTCACTCATTAATGGCACCCCTTTTCCCGCAAGCCATGCGACGAATACCCCTGTTAAAATAGAAACACCCATTTTCCAGTTTAAAAATGAACTGAGATCGGGCAGTTGAATTTTTCCCGACACTAACGGTGCAAGCACACCAATCGTTAAAATGATGATCCCGATTTTGACACCGTATTGTTCAAGTATAGGAATGTATTTGGATAATAAGGTTTGCTGCATGATTAACAGCACGGCGGCTGAGATGGTAATCGCGCTATTTTGGCTAATTAAACCTAAAACAATTAAGAAAACCAATAACAACGCGACCATATTGAATTGTAATGTCATAGTACCTCTAAAGTGCGGTCAAAAAAACGTAGGTTTTTCAACGTTGGCTTTGCCAACGGCCCCACAGGGGTGAACAAGCGAACGAGTGAGCTTGTGAATAAAAAACTGACCATTTTTATGCGTGTAAAGTTTTTGTAAATTATACCAATTTCTTGCTTTTCTGTGTTTTTTATTTAGTGAAAAAAAGCTAGAATATAAGTCAACTTTCTTCTCATACTCCCTGTTTTTACTAAGGTTTTTTGCCCTATGTCGAATGTCGTCAGCCCTGAATTAATTAAAACTGTAGTCCTGCTTGCTACCAGTGTCACTATCGTGCCGCTTTTTAAGCGTATTGGCTTAGGTAGCGTGTTGGGCTATTTAGTGGCTGGCTGTTTAATTGGTCCTTCCGTTTTCGGCGTAGTGAAAGATGCCGAATCGATTCTGCATATGGCTGAACTTGGCGTGGTGATGTTCTTATTCATCATCGGTTTAGAGATGCATCCAGAACGTTTATGGGCCATGCGAAAAGCGATCTTCGGGCGAGGTTTTCTACAAGTCGGGCTATGTGGCGTTCTGCTTACCTTTGCGGGTATCTATATTTTAAATCTTCCTAAAGAAGTGGCATTTATCGCAGGTATGGGCTTTACCCTTTCTTCCACCGCTATCGTAATGCAGGTATTAGAAGAACGTGGGATTACGAATACACCAAAAGGCCAACGAGTTATTTCTACCTTAATTTTTGAAGATTTATCCATTGTGCCATTATTGGCTTCTATTGCCTTTTTAACGCCTGAAACAAAACATATTGAACATCAAACCAACTGGACATCTATTGCTATTGCACTCGGCGCCGTTGTCAGTTTAGTGGTTGCGGGTAAATGGTTAATGAACCCTATTTTCCGCTTGATTTCTAAAGCCCATATTCGTGAAATGATGACGGCTGCTGCTTTACTTGTTGTATTAGGTGCGGCATTAGCGATGGAAGCGAGTGGCCTTTCAATGGCGATGGGCGCATTCGTTGCGGGTGTAATGCTTTCAGAATCTGCATTCCGCCACCAATTAGAAGCCGATATTGAACCATTCCGTGGTTTATTGCTCGGTCTCTTCTTTATGGGCGTGGGAATGTCGCTTGACCTCAGTTTAGTCTTTAATGATGCGGTTTGGTTGTTAGGTATCGTATGCCTTTACATCATCGGCAAAGCCTTAGCCGTTTATACCGTGGCACGTATTACAAAACTAGACCGCACTGAATCTGTTGGCCGAATGACCATCATGGCGCACGGTGGTGAATTTGCATTCGTACTTTTCTCTGCTGCGACCACTGCAGGCGTGATGACAAAAGATCAAAATGCGACTTTTACCGCTGCGGTCATTATCTCGATGTTATTCTCCCCATTGATTGGCTTATTAATGCGTAAAATTAACCAACGCAAATCAGCGAATCAAGAGGAAAAAGTCGATACTAGCGATCTCGATCCAATTGTAGATTTAGAAGATAGCGTGCTCGTGATTGGTTTTGGTCGTTTCAGCCAAATCGTGTGTCAATCACTTCTTGTTCGTGGTATTAACGTATCGGTGATTGACCGCAATATCGAAAACATCCGTGCGGCAGCGAAATTTGGTTTTAAAGTTTATTACGGTGACGGTATTCGTCTTGATGTATTACGTGCCGCGGGTATCGAAAAAGCTAAATGTGTTGTCATTGGGATTAACGATACACAGCGAATTGAAAATATTGTTGAGAATCTGAAAGATGCTTATCCGAAACTCCCAATTTTGGCTCGAACTTATGACCGTAAAACGACAGTAAGTCTTATTAAGAAAGATGTGGACTTTATTGTACGTGAGACCTTTGAGTCTGCCCTCACGCTCAGTCATGCAACCTTAGTGCAATTAGGCGTGAATAAAATTGAAGCAGATGAAATCATTGCGGAAGTTCGTTATTTAGATCAAGAACGCTTGAATGAAGAAGTTTTGCATGGTTTCTCAACGGACATCATCCGAAAATATTGGATGCCTAAACCCTTCATCAAACCACATTCTGATGCTGAAGCATTAAATGAAGAAACGGCTGAAATCTTAGAAAAAGAAGATGATATCAATGATGAAGCCGCGGTCGAAACCCTTCTTCATGATGATTCTGAAACCGAAAAACAAAAAGAAGTCGAATAATAAAAAAGCCCGATAAATCATTATCGGGCTTTTTTGTTAGGCTTTCATTGTCACAAGCCAGCAATTATGGATTTGTTTATTCCGCTCAAAATCAAGCGGTAAGGTTTTCGCTGAAATTTCGACCGCACTTAATCCTAATTCATCTAGCGCATCAAAATCCATTTTAAAACCTCGTTTATTGTTCGAGAACACGATGGTGCCGTTAGGGCGTAAAATACGTTTGAGATTACGCATCAATTTAATGTGATCACGTTGCACATCCCAACTGTCTTCCATACGTTTAGAATTCGAGAATGTTGGCGGATCCACGAAAATTAAATCAAACTGGCGATCACATTTCTCTAACCACTGCAAACAATCTGCCTGGATGAGCTTGTGCTGCTTGCCTTCAATATCATTTAAAATCAGGTTTTGCTCTGCCCAGTTTAAATAGGTGTTAGACATATCCACGGTCGTCGTCGATTTTGCCCCACCTAATGCTGCATGAACCGTTGCTGAACCAGTATAAGCAAAAAGATTAAGGAAATCTTTGCCTTTTGCCATTTCGCCAATCATTTTACGGGTTAAGCGATGATCTAAAAATAATCCTGTATCCAAGTAATCCGTTAGATTCACCCAAAGCTGAGCACCGTATTCATTCACATAAAAATATTCGCCTTTATTGGCCAATTTTTCATATTGATTCGTACCTTTTTGTTTTTGACGGACTTTCAAAATCAGTTTATTGGTTTCAATACCGGTGACTTGCAAGGTTGCAGTCACTGCATCCAATAAACGTTGACGGGCTTTATTTTCATCAATATTTTTTGGTGCGGCATACTCTTGCACCACGATATGATCACCATAACGATCCACTGCCACGTTATATTCCGGTAAATCGGCATCATATAAACGATACGCATCAAGGCCTTGCTGCTTCGCCCATTTTTCAATTTTCTTGATATTTTTCTGCAAGCGATTCGCAAAATCCACCGCTACCGTTGAAGTGCGGTCAAATTCAATCGGATTTTCAGCCGCACTTTCTTTACGTTCTGAAATTTGATAATTTTTCTGAATACAATCTAACGGGCCATTTTTCGCTTTAAATTGACGATGTGAACGCATACGCAAGCAATCAAGCAACGTAGATTCACTACTGAAAATCGACGCATTCCAACCACCAAATTCACTTTTAAGACGTTGTCCAAAGACTGAATATAGTGCAATCAAAGCTGGAGTTGTGCCTAAACGTTCACCGTAAGGCGGGTTACAAATCACTGTTCCCACTTCATCTGGACTTGGATTTTTTAATGCAGCGACATCACCTTGTTTCCACTGAATTAAATGTGCTACGCCTGCATTTTGTGCGTTCTTTTGCGCTTTTTTCAGTACGTGATGATCGAGATCGAAGCCATAAAAATGCGGCTTTGGATTTTGATTAAAATAAGTTTCAGCTTGCTGTACCGCTTCTGCTTTCACCTTATCCCAAGCATCTTGATTATGCCCTTTCCAGCAATCAAAGCCCCAATGTAAACGATGTAATTGTGGTGCAATTTGTGCTTCCATTTGTGCCGCTTCGATTAACAAGGTACCTGAACCGCACATTGGATCCACTAAAGGTGTCCCTTTTTTCCAACCTGAACGCAGCACTATCGCAGCGGCTAAGGTTTCACGTAAAGGCGCTTGGCCTGTATCTTCACGATAGCCACGTAAATGCAATGCTTCGCCACTTAAATCAAGTGAAACGACGAGTTCTTCTTTATTCAAATAAACATGAACTCGCACATCTGGATAGTCTTTATCCACATTTGGACGCGCTTTCCCTTGGCGTTCAAAATAATCCACAATGGCATCTTTCACACGCATCGCACCAAATTGGGTGTGACGAATTTCTTGGTTTGTCCCGTTGAAATCGACAAAAAATGTGGCTTTCTCATCAAAATAACTTAACCAATCCTGCCCTGTCACAATTGAATACAAATCCAAATCACTATATACCTTGCCATTTACAATAGGTAACAAAATACGCGAAGCCAAACGTGACCATAATAAGCTGCGATAAAGTGTTTCATCATCAGCATGAAAATGTACACCGCCTTGTGCAATTTTACATTCTGTTGCACCAAGCTCTGTCAGTTCGACTTTTAAGAGTTCTTCAAAACCACGGGCAGTTGTGGCAAATAATTGTTTCATGCGTTTTCTCGATAGGGAAAAATTGGGCGGATTATAGCACGAAAGTGCGGTTAAATTTGGGGAGATTTCAAGAATATTCCCCCCTCTTTTATAAAGAGGGGGGAAGGGGGAAGATTTTTGATTATTTACTTAAACATTGAGCATAGCTATCAGCGGTAGCTTGAAGGAAATTCGCATAGGAATTTGGACCAAGCTGTACGTTATCGCCAATAGGATCTAAACGACCTACGTTAACTTTTGTACTTTGAGCAAGAGAATCAATTACTTTTGGTGTGAATTGAGGTTCAGCAAAAAGACAATTTACACGATGTTCTTCAATTTCTTCTTTGATGTGAGCAATGGTTTTTGCACCTGGTGCCACTAATGGATTAATGGTGAAATAACCGGTTTGATTTAAACCATAAGCATCATTGAAATAGCTATAAGCATCATGGAACACAAAGAAGCCTTTATCTTTAAGTGGCGCTAATTGTGCTTTGATCTTATCGCTTTGCTCAGTCAAAGTGCGGTTAAAATCGGCTAAGTTTTTCGCGATGAGCTCTTTTTTATCCGGATATTGTTCTGTTAATTTATCCGCCACTTTCTGTGCCACAATTTGGCTAATCTCTGGTGAATACCATAAATGCCAGTTTACACTTAAACCATTTTCATCTACATCATGATGGTGATCGTGATGCTCATGAGCATGTTCGTGTTTATGATCGTGTCCATGCTCATGTTTATGGTCGTGTCCATGTTCGTGTTTATGGTCGTGCCCATGTTCATGTTTATGATCATGGCTGTTGCCATGCTCGTGCTCATCATCTTCATGATAATGCTCATGATGAACTTTACTTAAAAGCGGTTTAATTTCTGGAATATCAGAAATATTAATGACTTTTTTACTATCAATTTGGCTAATTGGTTTTGCTAAAAAAGCATCAATATCTTCACCAACCCAAAGCACTAAATCTGCCGATTTCACTTTTTGCACATCTGAAAGTTTTAAGCTGTAATCATGAGGAGAAGCACCAGCAGGCACTAAAATTTGCGTATCCGTTACACCATTAGCAATAGACGATGTAATAAAACCGAGGGGTTTCACGGAGGCCAATACATCTGCATTTGCCATCATTGGAAGCGTTAAAAGTGCGGTAGAAATTGCACTCATTTTTAATACTTGTTTCATTTTTGTTTCCTTACTTTTATTGGGAATTATTCTCAAAGCCAACATAGACTACGCCTTTTTGATAAAATTGCAATATTTCAAATTAAAAAAATGAAGTGATATTTCTTCATCTTATTGAATACTTTTCTTCATAAAGAAAAAGCAACGTTTTTACGTTGCTTCATTTCTTTATTTTAATAACTTGTCTATTACCCGAGAAACGGCAAAAAATCCAAAGGTTGCGGTTATCATGGTTGCTGCACCAAAGCCATTTGCACAATTCATGGTGGCTGATACTTCACAGCCCTCACCCATTTTAGGGAAAATCAGAGGCTGACTAGAAAACACCGCATCAACTGCGAACTTACGTTGTGGATTTTGGGTAAAATTAAAATCCTTACGTAAAACTGACCGCACTTTTGCCAATAATGGATCTTGGATCGTTTTGCTTAAATCGGCTATTTGGATTTTGGATGGATCTGTCTGACCACCTGCGCCCCCAATAGTAATAATCTTGATTTTATTACGTTTGCAATAGGCAATCATCGCCGCTTTGGTTTTCACATTATCAATAGCATCAATGACATAATCATAGCTACGATTTAAGTATTCGGCTTGATTATCCGGTGAAATGAAATCATCGATAATATTCACCACACATTCTGGGTTAATCAGCTTAACTCGTTCTGCCATCACTTCCGTTTTAAGCTTGCCAATATTGCCACTTAACGCAGGAAGCTGACGGTTAATATTGGTGACACAAATGTCATCCATATCAATCATGGTGATCTGCCCTACGCCACTTCGAGCCAATGCTTCCACCACCCACGAACCTACGCCGCCAATACCAATAACGCATACATGAGCCTGACGTAAACGCGCCAAGCCTTCTGGTGTATAAAGGCGACCAATGCCGCCAAAACGTTGTTCGTAGTTATCGATACGAGCCATTATTGTAGTACCCAAACACGTCCATAATGTTTTGATAAACCCGCGATGTGACCTGCTTGATCGCCAATACCACGGTATAAGTCAAAGTGGTGGCCGTTTACCGCACCGCCCACATCAAGCGCTACCATTAAGTGCAATTTGTGTGAGCCAGTCCAGTTACCGTTGTTATCAATATCTGGTACTTCAACCAATAATACGGTACCAGAAGGAATGACATTGCGATCAGAAGCCACAGAAGCCATAGGTACTAAAGGCACACCAGCAGAACCTTTCACTTTTCCTGTCGGATCGTTTTTAAAGAAAACATAAGATGGGTTACGCTCTAATAATTCCTGTACACGAGATGGGTTTGCTTTACCCCATTCACGAATCGCTTGAATAGACATTTTTTCTTTTGGAATTTCACCATCTTCTACTAACAAGCGACCAACTGCTTGATATTTATAACCATTTTGACCTGCATAAGCTAAATAATTTAAATTGCCATCGCCGTAATCAACATAACCACTACCTTGTACACCAAGTAAGAAGTTATCCATCATTGAATCACTATACGCAAGCTCTAAGCCTTTTCCTGCCAATGCACCATTGTAAATTTCCGCACGGCTATAACGTTTATAACTTGGCATCGCATAAATTGGATATTGATATTTGCCTTGTGCAGTGCGGCGAGCATGAATAACCGGCGAATAATAACCCGTCATCAAGACGTTTTGATAACCATCAAAACCTTTCATAATCTGAGGGTTAATACCATATTGCGCTAATTCATTCACATTTGCCCCTGAAAGTACCCAGTTGGTGATCTTGCCGTAACTCACAGCAAAGCGATTAGTAATTGAGTTTGAATAGCCACGTACGTTAGAAAGCTGCGTTAAAAAATCACCTTGGTTGACGACCGCACTTTTGTTATCCACAGAAGCTACTGGGCTTAAAATAGCTTGTTGATAATTACGTCCGCTATACTTTGCCCCAAATTTTTGTGGATCATCGCCTGTCGCGGTACGCGGTACGCTTGAATTATTTTTTGAAGAGACTTTACTTGGTGCTGAACCACATGACGCAAGCACTGAAACTGCCGCCATTACAGAGAGCATTTTTACAGCGAGATGTTGACGAAATTTCATTCTTATTTTCCTAAATTAAACTAACTAATACAAAGTTGCATACGCTATCAAAAATTCCCTTTTAGGACTAGCACTATTTCATAAAATGATTAATTAATATTCACATTGTTTATTTTCTTAACAAACAGAAAGTCAAATTCAGTTTAAATCTTGCAATAATTTTTGAAACGAGTATATTACACGCCATCAGACGCGGGGTGGAGCAGCTTGGTAGCTCGTCGGGCTCATAACCCGAAGGCCGTCGGTTCAAATCCGGCCCCCGCAACCAAATTACAAAGCACCGAGATTTCGGTGCTTTTTTCATTTTTAGATGAAGGTAAATTTAATCGAAATAAAAAGGCACAATGTCGTGAAACATTATGCCTTTATCTATCAATCTTATTAGATTTGATACTTTGTCTTATCGCCAATATCAAAGTGCAATGGCATTCGCCATTTTTGAACCGCAAGAATCAATAATAATCCACCAACAATCAGCGACAAAATTCGGGCAATCCAACCTCCTTCAAATACCCAAGCAAACCAAAGTGCGGCGACAAATGCAGGTTGTAAATTTAACAGCGGTACTCTAAAACAGAAGTATTCTTTAAAACATAATCCACCCAGTGTTACTAATGCACCACCTAACGCTAATTCATGCCAACCTAAAAGCGCACATAAGAGTGCAAGCCACGTGGAAAATTGGAATATTAAGCGGAAATGTTTTAAATAAATATGAAGGGATGACGCACAACAAGTTGCCGCAATCAACACGGCAATTTGAGCCTGTTGAGGATACCAAGTTAAAGCCAAGATGCTAAATGCCGCAATCACAAAGCCTGTGCGATAAATAATGACGGTGAGTTTATCCCAAACATCCATTGGAGATTGAATATGTGGATCAGCCATGCTATTTCCTTATTTTTGATGATAAAAAGTGCGGTCAAAAACACCCTCATTTTTGACCGCACTTTGCATTGAGATTATTTTAATCGATCTAAAATCTTTTGATGAATGCCACCAAAGCTACCGTTTGACATCACAAGAATCTGATCCCTTGGTTTCGCTTCAGCCACAATCATATCGACTAATTTATCAACATTTCCTGTGTAATGCGCTGGTTGCACACATTCTCCTGCAATTTCAGCCACATCCCATGGAATATTATCTGGTTGTAGCATAAACACCGCATCAGCACGTCCAAGTGCTGGCGCAATTTCATCTTTATGCACGCCCATCTTCATAGTATTTGAACGAGGCTCTAAGACCGCAAGAATACGTACACCACCACCTACTTTGTCACGCAACGCCGTAAGTGTCGCAAGAATGGCTTCAGGATGATGAGCGAAGTCATCATAAACCGTAATACCGTTTACTTCACCCTTCACCTCTAAACGACGTTTTGCATTGATAAAGCTACCTAATGCATGACATGCATCTTCAATTTTGACACCCGCATGGTAAGCCGCTGCAACCGCCATTAAAGCATTGTACATATTGTGCTGTCCGACAATATTCCATTTCACTTCAGCAACTTTTTTACCGTGATGGAATACGGCAAATTCAGAACAATCATTAGTAATACGTTCCGCAAACCATTCTTTATCTTTACCGATAAATTGCTGTTCTGACCAACATCCCATATTGAGGGTTTCTTTCACACTCTGTTCATCTGCAAAAGAAAGAACGCGTCCTGTAGAAGGAATGGTTCTAATCATATGATGGAATTGACGCTGGATCGCATGAAGATCATCGAAGATATCAGCATGATCGAAGCTGATATTGTTAATGATCAAGGTTTTCGGATTGTAATGTATAAATTTAGAACGTTTATCAAAGAACGCCGTATCATATTCATCCGCTTCAATCACGAAGAACTCACTTTCCCCTAAACGAGCTGACGTACCAAAATTCCCTGCAATACCACCTATTAGGAAGCCTGGTTTTAGCCCATTTTGTTCTAAAATCCAAGTCAACATACCCGTTGTTGTAGTTTTACCATGTGTACCTGAAACCGCTAACACCCAACGATTACGCAATAAATGGTCGTGTAACCATTGTGGACCTGATGTGTAAGGCAAGGCATTATCCAAAACATATTCCACGCAAGGATTACCACGTTTCATGGCATTACCCACAATCACCATATCGGGTGCTGGCTGAAGCTGTGCAACATCATAATTAGGAATAATTTCAATGCCCTGCTCTTGTAAAAAAGTACTCATTGGCGGGTAAACATTAGTATCGGAGCCTGTTACTTTATAGCCCATTTGTTTGGCAATCATCGCAATGCCGCCCATAAAGGTACCGCAGATGCCTAAAATATGAATATGTTTCATTGTTCTTCTCTAGTTACTAAAAATGCTGACTATGATAAATCAACTCAAAGATTGAGTAAATAAGGGCTGTTTACATAAACAGCCCTCTTTCTTATTTGATTCGGTCAAAGCCCGCTTGAAGATCGGCAATTAATTCATCCGTGTCTTCAAATCCAATATGCACACGAATTAATGAACCTGTTAATTGACGTTCAATACCTGGGCGAATTTTTGCAATTTCTTCTGGTTGATTGCATAAAATGAGCGATTCAAACCCACCCCAAGAATACGCCATTGTGAAAAGATCAAAATGATCCATAAAGGCGGAAAGCTCTTCATCGTTTAAACGTTTATGTAATTCGAAAGAGAATAAACCGCTTGCGCCGGTAAAATCACGTTTAAAGTTTTCATGGCCTGGGCAACTTGGTAACGCAGGATGATACACTGCTTTAACTTGTGGTTGTTCACTTAACCATTTGGCCACTTTTAAACTACTTTCGTGATGTTGTTTTAATCTCACACCTAAGGTGCGAATGCCACGAGCCGTCGTATAGGCAGAATCAGCATCAACCATTTGCCCCATTAAATAGGAATGTTCGCGCAATTTATCCCAAGTACGCGCATTAGCCACAGCAGTACCAATCATAATATCAGAATGCCCCACTAAATATTTGGTCCCAGCTTGAATAGAAATATCAATACCGTGTTCTAGCGCTTTGAATAGTACACCTCCTGCCCATGTATTATCGATCATAATGACGATTTCAGAGCTCACTGCTCGAACCGCTTTAACAATCGTGGGGATATCAGGCACTTCCATCGTTAAAGAACTTGGCGATTCTAAAAATAAGACTTTCGTATTTGGCTGCACGAGTTTGGCAACATCTGCGCCTATCATGGGATCATAATAGGTCGTATCAATATGCATTTTTTTCAAAATTACATTACAAAAATCTTGTGTCGGCTCATAGGCTGCCCCTGTCATTAAGACATGATCGCCTGTTTCCACAAAGGATAAAATAGCATTTGTTACCGCTGCGGCCCCACAAGGATAAAGATAACAGCCTGCGCCCCCCTCCATTTCACACATTAAATCTTGAAGTGCAAAATGCGTTAACGTGCCACGGCGTCCGTAGAAAAGCTCTCCTTTGTAACGATTTTTTGTACAATGTTTTTTATCTGCAATAGTCTCAAATACTAAAGAAGATGCACGTTGAACCACGGGGTTAACTGAGCCTTGACTAAAACGTTTTTTACGCCCAGCATGAACCAGTGTGGTCGATAAGGTATGATGTTCTGACATATATTTCACCTGTAACTTAGACAATATTAATTAATTCAATAGATAAAAACAGCTGTTAAAGTGCGGTTAATTTTCTTAAAATAATCGGCGACTTTTTGCATCCGCAAAATTTTTATTAACTTTCATATAGGAATTATGACTATGGTATTAGTAACTCGTCAAGCTCCAGATTTTACTTGCGCTGCAGTTTTAGGCAACGGAGAAATCGTTAATAACTTCAATTTCAAGAAACACATCAATGGTAAAGCGGCAGTATTATTCTTCTATCCATTAGACTTTACTTTCGTTTGCCCATCTGAGTTAATCGCATTCGACCACCGTTACGAAGAGTTCAAAAAACGTGGTGTTGAAGTTGTTGGTGTATCTATCGACTCAGAATTCACTCACAATGCATGGCGTAATACCCCAACTGAAAACGGCGGTATCGGTGCAGTTAAATATGCATTAGCTGCAGACGTTAAACACGAGATCGCTAAAGCATACGGTATCGAACACCCTGAAGAAGGTGTTGCACTACGTGGTTCTTTCTTAATTGACAAAAACGGCGTTGTTCGTCACCAAGTGGTTAATGACTTACCATTAGGTCGTAACATCGATGAAATGTTACGTATGGTAGATGCATTACAATTCCACGAAGAACACGGTGAAGTTTGCCCTGCTCAATGGGAAAAAGGCAAAGAAGGTATGAAAGACAGCCCTGAAGGCGTTGCTAAATACTTGAAACAAAACGCTGACAAACTTTAATTTTTAAGAAAAAGCCACATTAAGTGGCTTTTTTTATTTTTGTAGATCCTTTAGAATGAGCGTATCTTTAACCAAAGTGCGGTTATTTTTATGAAATATAATATTCCTATTTTCCTGACGATTCTCCGAGTGATTTTAATCCCATTCTTCGTCGTGGCATTTTATTTGCCAATCCCTTCTGCACCTTTTATTACAACGCTTATTTTCTTTATTGCTGGTGTCACCGACTGGTTTGATGGCTATCTCGCTCGAAAATTAAAACAAACAACCCGTTTCGGTGCTTTCCTTGATCCCGTAGCTGATAAAGTGATGGTTATTACTGCGCTTGTATTAATTGTGGAATATCAACATTCTTTCTGGATTACCATTCCTGCCATTATTATGATTTCACGTGAAATCATTATCTCTGCTTTACGCGAATGGATGGCTGAATTAGGTGAACGTAATAAAGTGGCCGTTTCATGGCTTGGAAAAGTGAAAACCACCTCTCAAATGCTAGCTTTAGGTGGATTACTCTGGCGATATAATGTGTATATGGAAACGCTAGCAATTGTATTGCTCTATTTAGCAGCAATCTTAACAGTTTGGTCAATGCTCCAATACTTAAAAGCAGCAAAAGGCAGCTTGTTAGATAACATTGAATTATAGAATTGACTAAATTTTAAATAAAAGGTGCGGTTATTTTAATCGCACCTTTTGTTTTTGAATTATTTTTAACCAATCGAAAACTTTTTTTACGAATTTTATTTGACACAATGAGATAAATCCGTAAAATACGCCCCGTTGTTTGGCAACAAGCAAACGCGGGAATAGCTCAGTTGGTAGAGCACGACCTTGCCAAGGTCGGGGTCGCGAGTTCGAGCCTCGTTTCCCGCTCCAATTTGCCCGAGTGGTGGAATCGGTAGACACAAGGGATTTAAAATCCCTCGCCTTTCGAGGCGTGCCAGTTCAAGTCTGGCTTCGGGCACCATTTCAAAATCATACCAGTGGGTCGTTAGCTCAGTCGGTAGAGCAGCGGACTTTTAATCCGTTGGTCGAAGGTTCGAATCCTTCACGACCCACCACTTTAAATCAGCACCTTAATTGGTGTTTTTTTATGCCTAAAATTTAGGGTAAAGACTTTCCTACTCTCTTTTCTAAAAACAAATAAAAAAATAACCGCACTTTTGTACGGTTACTTATCCATATTCACTTTAAATAATTAGCCGTGATAACGTCCTACGCCTAATTCATCTTCTTTACGAGTACGGTTCATTACTTCTTGTGGTGATTGTGCAATACGTAATCCCATTTGATCTTCAGTACGCACCACATCGCCACGTAGAGAGTTAGTATAAACATCGGTAATCTTGATATCGACAAACTTACCAATCATATCTGGAGAACCTTGGAAATTCACAATACGATTGTTTTCAGTACGTCCTGTTAATTCCATAATATCTTTCTTAGACGGACCTTCCACCAATACACGTTGCTCTGTGCCAAGCATACGACGGCTATATTGCGCCGCTTGTTGGTTGATACGCTCTTGTAAAAGATAGAGACGTTGTTTTTTCTCTTCCTCGGTTACATCATCTGGCATGTCTGCTGCAGGTGTGCCTGGACGCGCGGAATAGATAAAGCTAAAGCTCATATCAAAATTCACTTGCGCAATTAGATTCATTGTTTGTTCAAACTCTTCATTGGTTTCACCTGGGAAGCCCACGATGAAATCTGAGCTGATTTGAATATTTGGACGCACTGCACGTAATTTACGAATAATCGATTTATATTCTAACGCGGTATGACCACGTTTCATCATGGTTAAAATACGGTCAGAACCAGCTTGTACCGGCAAGTGAACGAAGTCCACTAATTCTGGTGTATCGCGATACACGTCAATAATATCGTCAGTAAATTCGATTGGGTGACTCGTGGTAAAACGTAAACGGTCGATACCGTCAATAGACGCTACTAAACGCAATAATTCTGCAAATGTACAAATACCACCATCAAATGTCGGGCCACGATATGCGTTTACGTTTTGGCCTAATAAATTGATTTCACGAACACCTTGATCAGCTAACTGCGCAATTTCAAATAATACATCATCAACAGGACGGCTCACTTCTTCACCACGGGTATAAGGCACCACGCAGTAAGTACAATATTTATTACAGCCTTCCATAATAGACACAAACGCGGTTGGGCCTTCTGCACGAGGTTCCGGCAAACGGTCAAATTTCTCAATTTCTGGGAAACTCACATCCACCACCGAACTTTTACCGCCACGAATTTGGTTAATCATTTCTGGTAAGCGATGTAAAGTTTGCGGGCCAAATACGATATCCACATAAGGCGCACGGTGACGAATATGCTCACCTTCTTGTGATGCTACACAACCGCCCACACCAATCACTAAGTTTGGATTTTGTTTTTTTAATTCTTTCCAACGACCTAACTGATGGAACACTTTTTCTTGTGCTTTTTCTCGGATAGAACAGGTATTTAGAAGTAACACATCTGCTTCTTCTGGAATATCAGTTAATTCTAAACCATGAGTATTTAAGAGAAGATCGGCCATTTTTGATGAATCGTATTCATTCATCTGACAGCCCCATGTTTTAATATGTAATTTTTGCGTCATTTTGCTTAAAAATAAAGATTAGTTAAAAGATAAAATCGGTCGGCTATTGTACAGATTTGTGGGAATTCTGGCTAGTGTAAAATGGACTTTTACCCATTTCGGTATAGAAAAAGTGCGGTTAAAATCACCTGAATTTTAACCGCACTTTGTTTAGTATCCTTCTTCCTCCATATTTGGCAGGAATGTTTTTTGTTTGATTCTCTTCACCCTAGTTTCAATTCGCCCATCTGGATGTAGCTCAATTTCACGCCAACCTGGTTGTAAGGTATCTAAAGCAAAATGATTGCTGTCCGGCTTAAATTGAATGCAAGTCGCTGGTGTTGCCATGGTTTGATAACCTTGCCAATAGCCATCAACCTCTTGATGAATATGACCGTATAAAATCCCTTTTACATTGTTGAATTGAGCAAGAACCTCTGAGAATTCATGAGCATTCCGTAAGTTATGCTGATCAAGCCATGCTGAATTTGTTGGCAATAAATGGTGATGTAAGACGACTAAGCTATGACGCGCCGGATTTTCCGCTAATTTCATTTTTAACCAATCTAGCTGATAAGCACTTAATTCGCCATGAGGCACACCAGAAACTTGGCTATCTAACAAAATCACTTGCCAATGTTTTCCAAGAAGTAAATGTTTTGACGCATTAATAGGTGGTTGGCTTAAATGCTCGACCATTTTAGGTTGAAAATCATGGTTACCCGGAAGCCAAAATACTGATTTATTTAACGGTTTGACCATCTCAATAAATCGTAGATAGCCTTCATCGCTACTATCTTGTACCAAATCACCCGTCGCAAACACGACATCATAATCAAAAGATTCTGCCTGAATTTCTTTTAACACCTGAGAAAAGCTTTCGTGCGTGTTAATACCTAATAACTCTTTGCTTGTATCCTTAAATAAATGAGGATCGGTAATTTGTAATAATTTGACGATCTCACTCTCGGGTTCGCATTCAAATGTATTGCTCATGGGACTCCTATTGCCAGCGCTGCCGCAATTGGGCGTAATTTAATTGAAGCCATTGCAAGCCCATTACTGCAATGCCATTATCAATTTTACCTTCACACATCCATTGATAGGCCTGTTCACGTTTCACCACATGAACACGGATGTCTTCATTTTCTTCAGCTAAACCATGAATGCCCTTGGCTTGCGAGCTATCTACTCGACCGACAAACAGATGAATACGCTCGACTACGCCACCCGGGCTATCCCATACACTTAAACAATGAGTAAGATCTTGAACTGATACACCAGCTTCTTCTTCACTTTCACGCAAAGCGACCTCTTCAGGTTGTTCACCCTCTTCTACCATCCCGGCGATCAATTCTAATAACCAAGGAGAACGAGCAGAACCAGGTTGATATGCACCAATGCGTACTTGTTCCACCAAAACCACCGAATCTTCTTTCGGATCGTAAGCAATTACGGCAGAGGCGGCACCTTTTACCAACAACTCTCGTGTTACGACACCACTTTCGCCACCGGCAAAAAGTTTGTGTTTGAACTGTACTTTCTTAAGTGTAAAAAAACCTTTATAAACAGTTTCTTCATTAAGAACTTCTATATCATGCTGACTAAACTGTTGAATTTCTGACATCATTACTCTCCTAGTATCGAGGTCGCATAATACTCCCATAAAAAAATAAAAAAAACTGAACCCTCTATTTTTTTGTCGAAACTTTGAAGCCGGTCACAAAAAAAGAAAACCTATGATGATTTCTTATTCATCATAGGTTTACATTAAAAATTTATTTAAATTAACAAACGCGGCTGGTTATCTCCCCATCTGCTACCTTCGTTTTAATGGTGTCGCCTGTTTTGACTTGCTTCACACTCATAATAGCATGTCCTTTATCATCCTCTGCAATGGAATATCCTCGCGCTAACACTTTCAATGGGCTTAATCCATCTAACTTGCCACACAATGTTGCCAATTTATTTTGACGTTCCGTGACTTGACGATTCGCCCCTAAATTTAACCGCACTTGTAACTGAGCTAAATATTGGGATTGTTTTTGCAACCGATAAGGCAACGGATTTTGTTTTAAGCGTGCTGAAAGTGCGGTCAATTTTTGCTGCGTTTTATCCATTTGTCGCTGCATTGCCAAAACTAAACGATGATGTAATTGTTCCGTTCTGGCTTTTTGCATCAATAATTGATTTTGCGGATGTTGGTTTTGTAAGCGTAAACGTAACTGTTGTAAACGTTGTTGTTGCTGACTAAAAATACGATCTAACGCCATCTCCAAACGCTGTTGTTTATAGGCTAACTGTTGAAGTAACTCCTGCTGATTACGACTCACTAACTCTGCCGCTGCAGACGGCGTCGGCGCTCGTAAATCAGCTACAAAATCTGCAATGGTAACATCCGTTTCGTGACCGACTGCACTGATAATCGGTAAATTAGAACGGAAAATCGCACGTGCCACTTCTTCTTCATTAAAGCACCAAAGATCTTCTAAGGAACCACCACCTCGACCGACGATCAATACATCTACTTCTTGACGAGCATTGGCGAGTTCAATCATTTGGACGATTTCAGCCGTTGCTTCTTTTCCTTGCACTGCCGTTGGGTAAATCACCACTTTTAAACTGGGATCTCGGCGAGCCAAAATATGTAAAATATCCTGCAACGCTGCACCAGTCGAAGAGGTTACAATGCCCACCGCTTTAGCAAAGTCTGGCAAGCTTTTCTTCAAGTTTTGTGCAAACAACCCTTCAGCCGCCAATTTCATTTTTAGCGCTTCAAATTGCTGTTGCAACAATCCCTCACCAGCAGGGTGCATGGATTCAATAATCAGCTGATAATCACCACGAGGTTCATATAAACTGACATTCGCCCGCACCAACACCTGCATACCATTTTGCGGACGAAATCCCACCCGCAAATTTTTCATGCGGAACATTGCACCACGAACCTGGGCATTTTCATCTTTTAGCGTCAAATACCAATGTCCTGACACTGGTTGGGTGAAATTAGAAATCTCCCCTGTAAGCCAAATCTGTGAAAAATTCCCTTCTAACATTTGGCGAGCAGCACTGTTAAGCTGGGAAACGGAGTAAATGTTTTCAGACATTATTCAATCAACACCCAACCGTCATCTAACCAGTTACAAATCGAATCGAGCAATAATTCCATTGTACTTTCAGGATCTTCTGTATCATTCACTAAATTATTTAAGAATTCCCAATCTAGCGCTTCACCATCGGAAAGACGCTTCAACACTTCCGCTTCAATTACATTCACTTCATCCAACCATTCGCCATTCGCATAAATGCGGAGCGGATTTTCGGTGTAAAGTAATTTGCAGTTATTGTCCTGCATTAACACACCTTGTTCCTCTTCTAAAATTGACCGCACTTCGTCAGGATCGGACATTTCATCGGATACTAACATTTCATAGCGACGTGAACTCACTGTGCCTGCTACCGCTTGTTTGAACAAGGCATCAAAGGCTTCTGACTCTGCCAATTTCGCTAAGAATTGCTTTTTCATTGCTTGAATATTTTCATCCGCCAATTTGCCCGTACTTTGCTCTGATTGCGTTAAGCGTAACGGTAATTGGAACTCGCTTAAATTCAATTCAGGATCCTGATGACAAAACGCTTTATTCACGTTATCGAGAATGTCCGCTAAATTCGGGTAACGCAAACCAAAAGAAAAGGTCAAACAATCATCTTCTGCCACACCATAATGTGACATACGAGCCGGAATATAAAGAATATCGCCTGGATTCATCACTTCATCAATCACCAATTCGCCCATATCATCGAAAATACGAATCGGCTGATTCGGTTTGAATTCTGTGGAAGAATCACACCATTTGCCTAACTGCCAACGGCGATGACCATAGCCTTGCACCAAGAACACATCATATTCGTCATAATGTTTACCAACGGAACCTCCTTTAGGTGCATAGGACACCATAATATCGTCGCGTTGCCATTGCGGGATAAAGCCAAACTTATTCCAAAGCTGACCGAGTTCAGTGCTCCATTGTTCTAGATTTTGGACGAGCACCGACCATTTTTCTGGTACATCCGCAAAATCTTCTTCGGATAACGGACTAAAAAACACTTTCCAATTATCATCTGAAAAGGTTTTCACTAAACGTGCCGTCACATCTTCGCCTTGTGCTAATTCGATGATATCGTCAGGCTCGAATTGGCCAACAATTTCAGGCAAACCATTACGAATAATCAATGGTTTTTTCTGCCAATAATCACGCAGGAAAACTTCAGGGGTAATGCCATCAGGCAGACAATATTGGTTGGAAAGTGCGGTCATTTTTTTACTCCTTTTCCTGTTTTTCTTGTTGAGCTTTTTCTTGTGCAGCTTTGGCTTGCTCTGCTGCACGTTTACGACGAATTTCTTTAGGATCGGCTAACAATGGACGGTAAATTTCAATACGATCACCATCTTTTAACTGATCCGTTAATTTGGCTGGACGGGAATAAATTCCTACTTTATTCTCGCGCAAATCAATCTCGGTAAATTGTTGTAAAATGCCCGATTGTAAAATAGCCGTTTGGATCATCGTACCTTCATCCACTTTGAAGGACTTCAAATAATAGCGATCCGGCAAGGCATAAGCGATTTCAATATTAATTTGTTTCATGTCTTATTCTGTCTTAATGAGTTTTCCGTTATTATAGCGGAAAAGTGCGGTCAATATTAACGATAAAATAGGAGCACATCATGAATTGGGTATTTTTTGCTATTGGTTCAGCCTTTTTCGCTGGACTTACCGCTATTTTAGGCAAATTAGGGGTTGAAGGCATTAACAGTAATCTCGCGACCTTTATCCGTACGATTGTGGTTTTACTGGTCACGGCTGGCATCATTAGTGCTCGCAATGAATGGCAACTGCCACAACATATTGCCGCAAAACCATTTACCTTTTTAATTCTTTCTGGTGTTGCTACGGGCCTATCTTGGCTTTGTTATTATCGCGCGTTACAAATGGCACCTGCCTCTTGGGTTGCACCTATTGACAAACTCAGTGTGGTCATTGCGATTATTTTAGGCGTAGTTTTGTTGGGTGAACCCTTAAGCATGAAATTAGTCATAGGAAGTCTATTAATTCTCTCGGGCGTTTTAGTCTTAGCCTTATAGATTGAGAAATTAGCCCTTTTTCGCTACAATACGCCACTATTTTTATTCAAGCAGAAAACTATGTCTGAAATTAAACTCATCGTGGGGCTGGGAAACCCTGGCGATAAATATGCGGAAACCCGCCACAATGCAGGTGAATGGCTGATTGAGCGTTTGGCTCGTCGCTTTAATGTTTCCCTTAATGCAGAAAATAAATTCTTCGGTTATGTAGGAAAAACACTGATTAACGGCAAAGAAGTCCGTTTTTTAGTGCCAACGACGTTTATGAATTTAAGTGGAAAAGCCGTAGGCGCACTTGCTAATTTTTATCGCATCAAACCAGAAGAGATTTTAGTGCTACACGATGAATTAG
Source organism: Haemophilus sp. CCUG 60358 (assembly GCF_001679485.1). Taxonomy (GTDB): domain Bacteria; phylum Pseudomonadota; class Gammaproteobacteria; order Enterobacterales; family Pasteurellaceae; genus Haemophilus_D. The sequence goes on along the minus strand of NZ_LZOZ01000014.1, from coordinate 332,601 downwards.
ACTTACCTCCAGGCACCGTAAAATTAAAACAAGGTGGCGGACATGGCGGACATAATGGTTTAAAAGATATCGTGGCACAGCTTGGTAACAGCAACAATTTCTATCGTTTACGCATTGGCATTGGCCATCCTGGACACCGTGATTTAGTTTCAGGTTTTGTGCTTAACAAACCTGCGCCTGCAGAAAGAGAAGCGCTCGATAAAGCGTTAGACGAAGCCACCGATTGCATTGAATTGCTTTTCAAAGAAGGCATGGTGAAAGCCACCAATCGCTTAAACAGTTTTAAAATTTAACTCAGAAGTGCGGTGAAAAAACACCATAAATTTTAACCGCACTTACGCTTACAATAAGGAAAACATCATGGGATTTAAATGTGGTATCGTTGGTTTGCCAAACGTCGGTAAATCTACCCTTTTTAATGCATTAACCAAAGCCGGTATCGAAGCGGCAAACTATCCGTTTTGTACAATCGAACCTAATACTGGCGTGGTACCAATGCCGGATCCGCGTTTAGATGCGTTAGCGGAAATTGTTAAACCTGAACGCGTATTACCCACCACCATGGAGTTTGTGGATATCGCTGGTTTGGTTGCGGGTGCAAGTAAAGGTGAAGGCTTAGGTAATAAATTCTTAGCTAACATCCGTGAAACTGATGCAATTGGTCATGTTGTTCGTTGTTTTGAAAATGATGACATCGTGCACGTTGCGGGTAAAATCGACCCATTAAGCGATATCGAAACCATCAATACCGAATTAGCCCTTGCTGACTTAGACAGCTGTGAACGTGCTATTCAACGTTTACAAAAACGTGCAAAAGGTGGGGATAAAGACGCAAAATTTGAGCTGTCTGTGATGGAAAAAATCCTTCCTGTACTTTCTGAAGCAGGCATGATTCGTTCTGTTGAGTTAGATAAAGATGAATTATTAGCAATTAAAAGCTATAACTTCCTCACATTAAAACCAACCATGTACATTGCGAACGTAAATGAAGACGGTTTTGAAAATAATCCGTATTTAGACAAAGTACGTGAGTTTGCAGAAAAAGAAGGCTCTGTTGTAGTGCCTGTATGTGCCGCGATTGAAGCAGAAATTGCTGAACTTGATGATGATGAAAAAATCGAATTCTTACAAGACCTTGGCATTGAAGAACCAGGCTTAAACCGTGTAATTCGTGCAGGTTATGCCTTATTAAATCTTCAAACCTACTTCACTGCGGGTGTGAAAGAAGTGCGTGCATGGACGGTTTCTGTGGGTGCAACCGCCCCTAAAGCAGCGGCAGTAATCCATACTGACTTTGAAAAAGGCTTCATCCGTGCAGAAGTAATTGCTTACGATGACTTCATCCAATTCAAAGGTGAAAACGGTGCAAAAGAAGCAGGTAAATGGCGCTTAGAAGGTAAAGACTACATCGTGCAAGATGGAGATGTCATGCACTTCCGCTTTAACGTATAAAAACGCTTCAGACCGCATAACTATGCGGTCTTTTTGTATTTATAAAAGGAAAAAACAATGTCGGATAAATTAAATCAACTCATCGAATTGTTAAAATTAGAAAAAATTGATGATCTTATCTTTCGCGGAGCCAGTGAAGACTTAGGTTTTCGCCAAGTGTTTGGCGGTCAGGTCGTGGCGCAATCTCTTTCTGCCGCGATGCAAGTTGCCCCGCCTGAGCGTGTACTCCATTCTTGCCATGCTTACTTTTTAGCACCTGGCGATAGTCAACACCCGATTATTTATGACGTAGAAACTTTACGTGAAGGACGCAACTTCTCTGCGTTACGCGTAAAAGCCATTCAACATAAAAATGTGATTTGTCATGTCACTGCTTCATTTCAAGTACCCGAAGAAGGCTTCGACCATCAATCAGCCATGCCGCAAGTGCCAGGCCCTGAACAATGCATTGATGAACACGAAATCATGTTAAAAGTAGCACAGACGTTACCCGAAAGCTTAAGTGAAAAATTTGCTCAAGAGCGACCATTTCAGATTCATAGCCGATATTTGAACAATCCATTTGATGGTCGAGAACTGCCGCCAGAACAATATGCTTGGTTTAAAACCAATGGAGAAGCACCATTAGATTTGCAGACTCAACAATGTCTCTTAGCCTATTTTTCTGATTTTCACTGTATTTTGACCGCACTTCACCCACATGGAAAAGGCTTTTTACAGAAAGGGATGAAAGTGGCTACAATCGACCACAGCATTTGGTTCCACCGTCCCTTCAATTTAAATCAGTGGCATTTACATGCCATTGAAAGTAATAATGCTTTTGCGGGGCGTGGTTTAGCGAGAGGACAAATTTTTGCTGCAGATGGCACATTAATAGCCACCACACAGCAAGAAGGGTTAATTCGTTATCAAGAATAACCGCACGTTAAAACCAGGTGCAGACTAGCCTTCGTAACCGATATCTTCGAAAGTTGGGTTTTCTGCGCCTTGTTTGGCTAATTCATCACAAATTTCATTTTCACGATGGCCTGAATGGCCTTTCACCCACTGCCAATCAATGTTATGGGTTTGAATCGCCTGATCTAACGCAATCCATAAATCCTGATTTTTTACCGCTTTGCCCGTGCTGGCTTTCCAATTGTTTTTCTTCCAATTGTAAATCCATTGCGTGATGCCATTTTTCATATATTGGCTATCGCTATAAAGCGTCACATGACAAGGCTCTTTTAAGCTATTTAAGGCCTCGATCACTGCTCGTAATTCCATGCGATTATTGGTGGTTTTAAAATACCCTTTTGAAATATGTTTTTCGTGCTGTTTATAGCGCAGGACAATCCCTATTCCCCCAGCGCCTGGATTGCCTAGGCAAGAGCCATCCGTAAAAATTTCAATCTGTTTTTGCATAACTAATTCGAGCTTGTGTAAAATAGACGGTATTTTAAAGGAAACAAATAGGTAGAACAATGATAAATCCGGATCGCCAGATTGTACTGGATACTGAAACCACCGGTATGAACCAAATTGGTGCGCATTACGAAGGGCATTGCATTATTGAAATTGGCGCGGTGGAAATGATCAACCGTAAATACACGGGCAATAATTTTCACATTTATATTAAGCCGGATCGTTTGGTTGATCCTGATGCCATTAAAGTTCACGGTATTACGGATGAAATGCTGGCAGATAAACCGGATTTCAAAACGATTGCACAAGATTTTATTGAATACATTCGTGGTGCTGAACTACTGATTCACAACGCCCCCTTCGACGTGGGCTTTATGGACTATGAATTCCGTAAACTCGGGTTAGATATCAAAACGAACGATATTTGCCTTGTTACCGATACGTTGCAAATGGCACGCCAAATGTATCCTGGAAAACGGAATAGCTTAGATGCGTTGTGTGATCGTTTAGGCATTGATAACAGCAAACGCACGCTCCACGGGGCCTTACTGGATGCGGAGATTTTAGCCGACGTTTATTTATCCATGACGGGCGGTCAAACTAGCCTATTTGATGAAGATCATGCGGATAGTCCAATTATCCAAGCTGGTACCAATATGCAAGATCGTCAAAGTGCGGTCAATTTTTCGCAAAATTTAAAAGTGTTACAACCCACCGATGATGAACTCCAAGCCCATTTAGATTTCATTAAATTGGTCAATAAAAAAAGCGATGGCAAATGTTTTTGGTCGATTCGTACGGGGGAGGAAACCTCACATTAATCGGTTATCTATTAATCAGATAAACATAAAAAAGAAAAAAAAGATTGACGGTTTTAACGTTCATCATTATTATACCCAGCACTTAGCGGAGTGGTAGTTCAGCTGGTTAGAATACCTGCCTGTCACGCAGGGGGTCGCGGGTTCGAGTCCCGTCCATTCCGCCAATTTAAAACTTGTCTTAATATACTCACGGAGTGGTAGTTCAGCTGGTTAGAATACCTGCCTGTCACGCAGGGGGTCGCGGGTTCGAGTCCCGTCCATTCCGCCAATTAAGCCGAGATAATGAAGCACCAGAAGGTGCTTTTTTTATGCCCGAATTTTACCTGCCAGCCAACATTCGCTATAATTAACCAAATTTACACTTTACAGAGATATTTTTTATGACAACTCCTGTCGTTGCCTTAGTGGGTCGCCCAAACGTAGGCAAATCCACCCTATTCAACCGTTTAACCCGTACTCGTGATGCGCTTGTTGCTGACTTCCCTGGTTTAACTCGAGATCGTAAATACGGCCATGCCAATATTTCTGGCTATGATTTTATTGTGATCGATACCGGCGGTATTGATGGCACAGAAGAAGGCGTTGAAGAAAAAATGGCGGAACAATCCTTATTAGCGATTGAAGAAGCCGATGTAGTGCTTTTCTTAGTGGATGCGCGCGCAGGTTTAACGGCAGCAGACATTGGTATTGCCAATTACTTACGCCAACGTACGAATAAAACAACCGTCGTGGTGGCGAATAAAACTGACGGTATTGATGCAGACTCACACTGTGCAGAATTCTATCAATTAGGCTTAGGTAAAATTGAACAAATTGCTGCATCACAAGGCCGTGGCGTGACTCAATTAATGGAGCAAGTACTTGCACCTTTAGCGGAAAAATTACAAGAAAACGAAGCAGAAAATGACCGCACTTCTGATGAAGAAGAAAAAGATGAATGGGATCACGAATTTGACTTCGATTCAGAAGAAGATACTTCATTGATTGATGAAGCATTAGACGAAGAGCTTGAAGAAGAACAAGATAAAAATATCAAAATTGCGATTGTAGGCCGTCCAAACGTTGGTAAATCGACATTAACCAATCGTATTTTAGGTGAAGATCGCGTGGTGGTTTACGACATGCCAGGCACAACACGTGACAGTATCTACATTCCAATGGAACGCGATGGGCAACAATACACCTTGATTGATACAGCGGGTGTGCGTAAACGTGGTAAAGTGCATTTAGCCGTTGAGAAATTCTCTGTTATTAAAACCTTGCAAGCAATTCAAGATGCAAACGTGGTATTACTCACAATTGATGCGCGTGAAAACATTTCAGACCAAGATCTCTCTCTACTTGGCTTTATCTTAAATACAGGACGCTCACTCGTGATCGTCGTGAATAAATGGGACGGCTTAGATCAAGATGTGAAAAATCGCGTCAAATCTGAATTAGATCGCCGTCTTGATTTCATCGACTTTGCCCGTGTGCATTTTATTTCTGCTTTACACGGCAGTGGCGTGGGGAATCTTTTTGATTCGATTAAAGAAGCTTATGCTTGTGCGACACAAAAAATGACGACGTCCCTTCTCACCCGAATCTTACAAATGGCAACGGATGAGCACCAACCACCAATGATTGGCGGTCGTCGTATTAAATTAAAATATGCTCACCCAGGTGGTTATAACCCACCAATTATCGTGGTGCATGGTAACCAAATGGATAAATTACCGGATTCATACAAACGTTATTTATCTAATTATTATCGTAAGAGTTTGAAAATTATTGGTTCGCCAATTCGCTTGCTATTCCAAGAAGGTTCAAACCCATTCGCGGGTAGAAAAAATAAACTCACACCAAACCAATTACGTAAACGTAAACGCTTAATGAAGTTTATCAAAAAAGCGAAACGCTAATCTTAACAAACAAAGAGCGGTCAAAAATCACTGTGAATTTTGACCGCTCTTTTTATTGAAAAATAAATTATTCGTCTATAACCACTTTGCCAATATAGCCTAGATTACGATAACGTTGAGCATAATCAATACCATAGCCGACAACAAATTCATCCGGAATAGAAAAACCAATCCATTCAACCGGTACTTCCACTTCTCGGCGAGAAGGTTTATCTAATAAGGTACAAATCGCCAAGCTTGCAGGATCGCGTAAATTTAAAATGCCACGTACTTTTTCAAGGGTATAGCCCGTATCAATAATGTCCTCAACAATCAGCACGTGTTCATTGCGAATATCGCCCTCGAGATCTTTCGTAATTTTCACATCGTGATTGCTTGTCATCCCAGCGCCATAACTTGATGTGGTCATAAACTCCACTTCTACCGGTAATTTTAATTCACGCACGAGATCGGCCATGAACATAAATGAACCACGTAAAAGCCCAACAACAATCAGTTTATCAATGGCTTTTTGTTGATAAAAATGCGTAATTTCCGCGCCAAGTTCAGCTATGCGACTACGGACATCCGCTTCTGAAATCATAATATCGACGTGGTGTTTTTTCATAGTCTTTCCTTTTTTATTTAATCGTTTGCGTATTCTACAATAAAAAAGGCTGAAGTTTAAACCTTCAGCCTTTTTAACCCTAACGAATTTACTTTCTACTCTACCTGTTGGAGCAATCTGCAATCGCTACTAAACAGATGTGCGTATAGTAGCAGAAAGAAATTACATGTCAATAAGAATTATTATCATTTTTAAAAAAATTATTAATTTCCTGAAATTTTCATCTTATCTAACAAGATTGAACCGGTTTGAATATTGGAACGATGTTCAACATCATCTGCTACTGCCACAATATTTTTTAACATATCCTGCAATTGACCCGCAATCGTAATTTCAGCAACTGGATATTGGATCTCGCCATTTTCCACCCAGAAACCGGCTGCGCCACGAGAATAATCCCCGGTCACAATATTGACACCTTGTCCCATGACATCGGTAACCAATAAACCAGTGCTCATTTGACGTAAAAGTGCGGTCAATCCGCCCGTTAAATTTGGTTTCACGAGCCAGTTGTGAATACCGCCTGCATGCCCAGTACTTTGCATGCCCATTTTTCTACCGCTGTAACTGGTGAGCAAATAGGTTTGCAACACGCCATCTTGAATAATTTCAAGATTCTGTGTGCGAACCCCTTCGCTATCAAAAGGCGTAGAGGCTAAACGTCTTAACAAATGAGGACGCTCACTGATTTGGAACCAATCTGGCAATACTTGTTTTCCAAGATGATCGAGCAAGAAACTGGATTTGCGATATAAGCTGCCGCCACTAATCGCGCCCGTTAAATGAGAAATTAATCCTGTGGCCACATCATTTAAGAAAATCACGGGCACTTCGCGCGTGCTTAATTTCTGTGGATTTAAACGCGCGATCACTTTTTTCGCGCAATTTTGTCCTACCCAATCCGCGGAAGAAAGCGCATCAAACTCACGTGAAACCGTGTACTCGTAGTCATTTTCCAGTTGATCTAGCTCTCCACCAATCACCGAACAAGATAAAGAATAGCGGCTAGATAAGTAACTTTGTAGCATGCCGTGTGTATTGCCATAAACACGCACGCCAGTATGTGAATTAAAACTTGCACCGTTACTATTCACGATTTTAGCATCGTATTCCAACGCTGATTTTTCAGCCTCTAAAGCTAATTTTGTAGCCTGTTCAACATCAACACTTGCCCCATGATAAAGTTCTAAATCGGGCGCTTCAAAAGCCATTAGTTCTTTATCTGCTAGCCCTGTGCAATCATCTGGTGAGGTATATTTTGCAATAGCGAGCGCGGCTTCAACGGTGTTTTTAATCGCTTCTTCACTTAAATCTGAAGTAGAGGCATTACCTTTTTGTTGGCCTAAATAAACGGAAATACCTAATGCCCCATCGTTAGTAAATTCAACATTTTCAATCTCTTGCAGACGGGTTGAAACCGATAAACCACTCACTTTTGTAACGCCAACTTCTGCGGTGGCTCCCGCTTTCTGGGCGGTTTCAATCGCAAAACTGACTGCATCACGCAATGTTTGCTCTTGAGATTTTAAAAGTGCGGTTAAATTTTCTGCTGTTTTCATGGTGATAATCCTATTAAAAATTTGCGCCATTTTATCTTATTTTGAAAGTTTATGCTAAAATGCACCAAATTTTTCATAAGGTAACAGAATGGCAAAACGGAAGAAAAAAGAAGCCTTTGATTGGGAAGATGAAGACCAAGAAGAGATTATTTGGGTAAGCAAAAGTGAAATCAAACGCGATGCTGAGGATTTAAAACAGCTCGGCGAGAAATTGGTGAACTTAACCAAAGCAAATCTGACTAAGGTTCCACTAGACGATAGCTTGAAAGATGCCATTGAATTAGCACAACGCCTGCAAAAAGAGGCGCGTCGTCGCCAATTGCAATACATCGGTAAGCTCTTACGCTCAATTGATGCAGAGCCTATTCGTGAAGCTTTAGAAAAAATTGAAAACAAACATAATCAGCAACAAGCTATGCTGCATAAGTTGGAAATCTTACGTGATGAATTGATTGCAAAAGGTGATGCGGCTCTGACTGATTTGTTAAATGAACATCCTTCTGCAGATCGCCAACAATTACGTAATTTGATTCGTGCAGCACAAAAAGAGAAGGAACAAAATAAGCCGTCAAAAGCTTATCGCGAGATTTATCAGATCTTAAAAACACTCATTTTAGAAGACTAAAATACCGCTATTTTTGACCGCACATTGTGTCAAAAAAGTGCTATGATTGGCTACCCTTTTAGAAAGGAAAAAACGTTATTTATGAATATTCGTTGGAATATTATTTTAGGTGTCATCGCCCTCGCTTTATTAGGCTGGTATTATTCGCTTAATCAAGATCATAGCGATTTACAAAGCCTCATTAAAAAGCCTGATAGCCCAGAATACGTCGGTAATAAAATGGAAACCACTGTATTCTCACCTGAAGGTAAAAAACAGTATCTCGCGATTTCCGACAAAGTGGAATATTACACGCAAGACGGCCATACGGATTTTATTTCGCCGTTAGTCTATCTTTTTGATGTCTCTTTGGACAATAAAGATAAAGAAGCGAAAACCGATAAAATTCAATTAGAAAAACAAAATTGGAAACTTAGCGCGAAAAAGGCAAAATTAACGAAAGATCAAATGCTCTATCTTGAAGGTGGCGTGATTGCCGAGAGCCTTGATCCGTTATCTCGCCTACAACGTGTTGAGACTGAAGCCGCAGTAATTAATTTAAAAACACAAGACATTACTTCCAATACACAAGTAAAAATTAACGGATTAAACTTTAACTCGAGTGGATTGAACCTCGTCGGAAATTTACGTCAGCAAGTTGCAACTCTAAAGGAACAGGTAAAAACATATTATGAAATCAACAAACAATAAAATTCTGCTTTTAACGGCGTTAATGATGACTTCTTTGTCTGCTTTTGCGTTAAAAGACGATACCAATAAACCGATTAATATTGTCTCAGATAATCAATCTTTAGATATGGAGAACAGCGTAGTAACCTTTACGGATAACGTTGTGATTACGCAAGGTTCCATTTTGATTAAAGCCAATAAAGTAGTCATTACTCGCCCACCAGAAAATTCAGGTAAAAAAGAAACTGTTGAAGCATTTGGTAGCCCTGTTACCTTCCACCAACAACTTGATGATGGTAAGCCTGTTGACGGTAGAGCGAATAAAGTTCACTACGATTTAGGCACTGAATTCTTAACATTGACCGGTAATGCTGAATTAAAACAATTAGATAGCAAAATTAACGGTGAACGCATCACTTATGATGTGAAAAAACAACAGTTAAAAGCCAATGGTAATGGAAAATCACGTGTGCAAACCGTCTTAATTCCGACCCAATTACAACAAAAAGGTAAAAAATAACCGATGTCTGTATTACAAGCTGAATTTCTCGCAAAAAGTTATAAGAGCCGAAAAGTGGTTTCTGATGTGAGTTTGACCGTAAACTCCAATGAAATTGTTGGCCTACTTGGTCCAAATGGTGCAGGTAAAACCACTACTTTCTACATGGTCGTCGGTTTAGTGCGTCATGATCAGGGAAAAATCACCATTGATGGCGATGATATTAGCGTATTACCTATGCATGAACGTGCTCGTCGAGGAATTGGCTATTTACCACAAGAAGCCTCTATTTTCCGTCGTTTAACGGTGTATGAAAATCTTATGGCGGTATTAGAAATTCGCAAAGATCTCACTGCAGAACAACGCAGAGAGAGAGCGGATGAGTTAATTGATGAATTCAACATTGGACATATTCGTGATAGCCTGGGACAATCGCTTTCTGGTGGTGAACGTCGTCGTGTGGAAATTGCACGCGCCTTAGCGGCAAATCCTAAATTCATTTTACTAGATGAACCTTTTGCGGGTGTTGACCCTATTTCGGTGACGGATATTAAGAAAATCATCACGGATCTCCGTAATCGTGGCTTAGGCGTGTTAATTACCGACCATAACGTACGCGAAACCCTTGATGTTTGTGAACGCGCTTACATTGTTGGTGAAGGGAAAATTATCGCGACCGGCACACCGGAAGAAGTCATGAATGATGAGCACGTCAAACGTGTCTATTTAGGCGAACAATTTAAACTATAACCGATGAAATTTACAACATTGCTCTCCCCTGATGATATTCGTCAGGGGGTTGCTTTTTCTAGCAAGAAACGATTATTTGAATCTATTGCCGCTTTCGTTGTTGAAAAACTTCAATGCGAAAATGGTGAACAGGCCTGTTTTGAATGTTTATTTGAGCGGGAAAAATTAGGTAATTCAGGATTGGGCAATGGTGTTGCCATGCCTAAAGCCAAGTTACCTGCTACTGTGTCAGATAAAATCCTAACGGTATTTATGCAATTAGAAACGCCTGTTGAATATGATGCGGCTGATAATAAACCGGTGGATATCGTTTTTGCTGTGCTTGTACCTGAAAATCTCTGCCAAGAATATATTCCTGTTCTCGCAGAACTCAATGAAAAATTAACGGATAAAAACTTAATTAAACAACTTCGTTCAGCACAAAGTGCGGATGAAATTTGGCAAATTTTTGAATGTGCCGATCATTCAGAGGAATCTGAAGACGACACAAATTTAGATAATATTGAACCTCAAGAGGTATAACCTAACCGACTAACCATAAGGAATCACGCAGATGGAAATTATTATTATCAGCGGTCGCTCTGGTGCGGGGAAATCTGTCGCATTACGAGCTTTGGAAGATATGGGCTATTATTGCGTGGATAATCTCCCTCTCGATTTACTTCCTCAACTCACCAATATTCTCGCCAAAACTCAAACAGCTGTTGCCATCAGTCTTGATATTCGAAATCTTCCTCATTCAAGTGCTGATTTAGACAAGATTCTGACAGATATTCAAGCCACTTATTCTGTCAAAATCATCTTTCTGGACAGCGATCGTAGTACACTTATTCGTCGTTACAGCGATTCACGTCGTCTTCATCCACTTTCAGCACAAGATCTCCCACTTGAATCAGCGATTGATTTAGAATATCAGCAACTTGAACCGTTAATTCAACATGCTAATTTTATTATTGATACCGCACCTCTTTCTACTCATTCGTTATCTGAACGTTTAAGAGAGGTTTTACGGGGTAATACAGATAAAGAGCTTAAAATCGTGGTTGAATCGTTTGGCTTTAAATATGGCATTCCGCTTGATGCCGATTATGTCTTTGATGTGCGTTTTCTACCTAACCCGCACTGGGATCCAGAACTTCGTCCAATGACAGGGCTTGATGAACCCGTTGCACAATTTTTACTTGCACATGATGAAGTGAATAATTTTATCTACCAAACGCGTAATTACATTGAAACGTGGTTACCGATGTTAGAGCAAAATAATCGAAGCTATTTAACCATTGCCATTGGTTGTACGGGTGGCAAACATCGTTCTGTTTACATCGCTCAACAAATTGGTGAATATTTCCAAGCCAAAGGCAAGAATGTGAAAATTCAACATAAATCCTTGGAAAAGAATTAATCAAACCATAAAAAAACGCAGCGACTTGCTGCGTTTTTATTAAACCACATACTGCTCAAAAATCTCAGGCAAATGTGCAATTAACGTTTCTTTTCCAGCCACGGTTTCATGCTGCCAAACCTGCAATAGCACATCTGGCGTAAATAATCGTGATGCCTGCTCTGCCAACGGTAAATAGCTAATATGCCAAGGCTCTCGGCCAATTTTTTTACCTTCTGGCTGACTGATAAATGGCAAAGCAAAATCAAAGTGCGGTAGATTTTCAGTAAGAAATTCACTAAGTTCAAAAAAATAACCACCCTTTTCATATTCCCAAGGTTCAAGTTGTAAAGATTGACCTTGAAGCAAAAGATCAGGATCAAAAATATCGATTTCTGTTCCCCAATGATGACGACTTCCCCCTGGGAGCGCTGACCAACGTAAAATGGCCTGTGCTTTTTGCCAATCATCTAACAACGCTAAATCTAATGGATTTCCCGCATCATCATGAACCTTGCGTTCACCGTTAAATTTACCGTTCCAAATGAGTTGTTGACGTTCAAAATCACGAAAGCTACTCGCGGGTTGCAAATTAAAGCCATTTTTGACCGCACTTTGCTGCAATCCTTGAAACGCTTTCATTGCCTCTGCTTGCAAAAAATGATTCGGAGAATGAGGTGTAGGCAAATTAATCAAATGTTCACGAGATTTGCCAGTTAACATTTCAGGCGTTAATTTCATCTTACTTGTCCAATAAATTCACTAACATTTGATGATAAATCTGACCGCACTTGGCAAGATCATCAACGTTTACACATTCATTCACTTTATGAATCGTCGCATTAAGCGGCCCAAACTCCACCACTTCAGCGCCCATTAACGCAATAAAACGCCCATCAGAGGTGCCACCGCCTGTTTCTGCTTGTGGTGCAATACCGGTTGTTTGCTCAATAGCCGTCGTTAATGCATCTAATAATTTGCCTGGTTTCGTTAAAAATGGTTTACCCGATAAATTCCAATCAATACGGTATTTCAAATCATGTTTTTCAAGCATTTCCGCCACTTTCTGCTTAATGCCTTCATCGGTCACTTCCGTACAATAACGTAAATTGAATTGCACATAAAGCTCACCAGGGATGACATTATTACTCCCTGTTCCTGCATGAATATTCGCAATTTGTAAACTAGTTGGCGGGAAAAATTCATTACCATTATCCCATTGATAGGTGGTTAATTCCTGCAAGAAAGGTGCGGCTTTGTGAATTGGATTTTCCGCTAAATGAGGATAAGCCACATGGCCTTGAATACCTTGAATGTAGAGGTTACCAGTAATCGAACCGCGACGGCCATTTTTGACTACATCGCCTAATGTTTTTGAACTAGATGGCTCGCCTACCATGCAATAAGTGATTTTCTCACCGCGCGCCATTAAGGTTTCGACAACACGTACCGTGCCATCTTTCGCGGCAGCCTCTTCGTCAGAAGTAATCAACAAAGCAATCGTTCCTTTATGATTCAGATTAGCTTTCACATATTCTTCTGCCGCCACAATCATTGCTGCTAATGAGCCTTTCATATCTGCCGCACCACGACCATAAAGCACATCATCTACAATTTCGGCAGAAAACGGCGGATAAGTCCAGTGCGCTTCATCTCCTGTCGGCACCACATCGGTATGCCCTGCAAAGGCAATAACAGGCTCACCAGCACCATGCTTCGCCCATAAATTTAACGTATCGTTGAAAGGCATCCATTCAATTTGAAAGCCGAGTTTTTCCAAACGCTCAGCAATCAATTGCTGACAGCCCTCATCATTTGGGCTAATAGAGGGACGACGAATTAATGCTTGTGCAAGCTCAATAGTTTTTTGTTTCATAATATTTGTTTATGACTAAAAGTGCGGTCTAATTTAACAAAATTTTCCTTTAATTTAAATCTGTTCAAATAAAAAACGGACAACCTCGTTATCCGTTTTTTATTAGTTTATGAAGAATCCTAGAATTGAACTTGCAAACGTAACCAATATTGACGTCCTGGCTCATTCACTCGAACAGTTTGAAGCCCCGCTGAAGGATCTGCGCCTTTACTTACAAATTCTGCATAGGATTTATTAAATAAGTTATCAATTCCGCCCTGCAAAGTGGCATATTTATTAATTTTCCACCCAGTATTAAAGGATAACGTTCCAAAGCCAGCGGAAGCACCGATGTCCTGCCCAATAATGTTGCCTTGTCCCGTTGCATAGCGTTTTTGGGCCGAAACCAATCGCCATAAAACTCCTGCACTCAAGGTTTCATTATCCCAAGTTAATGAGTTTTTCCATTCTAATGGTGGAGTTTGAGCGAGTGGACGGTCGTCCGTGCGATTTTTACCATAAGTATAAGCAAGACTACTACCGATTTCCCAGTGACGAGCAAATCTCCATTTGCCTTCAATTTCGCCGCCTAATCGAGTTGCCTTGATGTTACGAGCTGAGACATTTTTACCTACCCGTTCTAACATGATAAAATCGTGAATATCACTACCAAATAACGATACAGAAAAATCAAAGGCATCATTTTTCCAAATTAATCCCGTATCAATTTGACGGTTTTGTTCTTTATTCAACACTTGACTTGCACGGCGCTCCCAATAATCCGGTGCACGCTCTGCAACACCAAGACCAGCATAATATTTAATGCCATTAATCTCTTCTTCCCAACGGAAGAAGCCCGCATGTAAATCATAAGTACGTTTTTTATTCGGATGATTTGTCATTAAGGTGTCATATTCAGCCTTTACTTCATCATAACGATAACCTGCAATGAATTTACGGCTATCATTTATCGTCCATGCTCCTTCTGCAAATCCGCCCCATTGGGTGAAGTTTTGTTGCGGTTGATAAGGTTTATGCGTGTAACCTTCCCCTTTCATTTCCATACGCGCAAGGTGTTTGTCACGCATATAATCAATGCCAATCTGTAAATTAATATCCGGCCAATCAAAAGTTGCCTTTAAGTGTCCCGTATTTGTTTCACGTTTTGGGTTCATGGCTTTTTTAACTTGATTTCCCATCATGCTTAAATAACGCATACTATAAGTATCCATCACGTGATCTATCTTACTTTGACCGTAGCGTAATTCAAGTTCAGTGAACCATGGTGTAATATTTCGTTGTACAAATCGAACATTCCACGCATCACGATCAAACTTACTCCCATCCATCATTCGATCTGCATAAGCTGCTTCGCCTCTACTCCGTTCATAAGTTTCTGTCAATAAGGTATTTTCTGTCGGTGTGAAACCAAGCTGTAACATTTGATTACGGCGTTCAAAAGAGGAATGAACTCGATTGCCATCGCCATCTTTGTAATTTCCTGCCTCATTGTGTGACATACTCGTACGTAAATAACCATATTTACCACCAGCCATCGCATCAAAATAAGCATCACGGCGTTTATTTCCACCAAGGGTTACACTGCCATTTAAATAAGTGTTTTGCGTATCAAATTCAGGTTCTTTACGAACAAAATGTACTGCTCCAGCCACTAGACCCGTGCCTTGTGTGACTGTTTGAGGTCCTTTAGTAACAACTACTTCATCATAAGCGGATGGGAAAATATAAGCAGTTGGAGGATCCATACGATTGCTACATCCTCCATAAATAAATTGATCATCCGCTTGAATACTTAAACGAGATCCCCCCAATCCTCTAAAGAGCGGATCTCCAGAACTTCCCCCTTTGCGAATCACGCTCATATTTGCTACTGATTGTAGTAAATCGGCTCCATCACCAGCAGGTAAAGGTTGAAGCGTTGTTTTAGGATTAAGTTTGACTGAATTAGCATTCGTCTGAGTAACACCGGTGACCACAATAGGATCCAACAATGTTACAGGCTGTGCATCTTCAGCAAAAGCATTAGATAAGAAAAATGGAAGTGGAAGGAGAGCAAAATAAGATTTGTTATGCATAATCAATCCTTTGTTTGGCAATTAATTAAGAAAAGTTACAATTCAATCACATAAACAATTCCAAACAAATAACCAACTGCTATGAAATATTTATCACATCAGTGATTGAATTTGCAATAACACTGTAATGAATCTTATTCTTATTAAAAACAAAATGCAAGGTGAAAAGATTACACTTTACGATGCATTTCTGGCAAACATACGACAGCTAACACCAATTGAACTATCCCTAAAATAGCGCAAGGAAGACCTAATAAAAAATAAGCACCTATAATGGTGTCAACAGTGCTATTCCAATCTAAATCAACAAAATGCAAAGATAATCCGACGATAATAGGGATTAAAAAAGGCATAAAAAATGCCACCAATAAATACCGCCCATAGTAGCGACTTGCTTTTTCCCGAGTAACAAAAAAGATAAGTGTTGTCATCACCCCTGGTATAAATG
Source organism: Haemophilus sp. CCUG 60358 (assembly GCF_001679485.1). Taxonomy (GTDB): domain Bacteria; phylum Pseudomonadota; class Gammaproteobacteria; order Enterobacterales; family Pasteurellaceae; genus Haemophilus_D. The sequence goes on along the minus strand of NZ_LZOZ01000014.1, from coordinate 316,534 downwards.
AAATAAGAAAAGAAAGAAAAAATGCATCTCCAACAAACTCAGAAATAATGACTGCACATAATAATGCAATAAAAAAACTCCCAATAAAAAAACGTGGTATAGTCTTTTGTAATGCATTATTCATCTTTATATTTCCTTTCAAATAAAATTAATAACTCTAATAAGCAGATAAGAAAGCCTCCAGCTTTAATAAAGAACAAGGTTAAGAGGTTACTGTGTGTCCCATATTTTTATAAAACACGCTTGTGCTAACACCAGTTGAGCTACTCCCAATATACAAGCCAAAATACCGTGCGTTAGATAATACTCTACAAGCGTATCAATAGCATCATGCCAACTGTTTAAATAAATCAAATCGAATAATGTGGTCAGGATCGGAATTAAAAAGGGTGGCATCAAAAATGCCAGTAACAAATACCGCGAATAGTAGCTACTTGCTTTTTCCTGAGTGATGTAAAAAACAAACGTTGTAATCGCACTAGGTATAAATACGATAAAAAAAGTATAAAAAAATACCCATACCACGTCATCTGAGCCGTGATCCATTGAAGCAAGAAATAAATCAACGACAGCAGCGCACAATAATGCAATAAAAAAACTCCCAATAAAAAAACGTCGTATAGCTTTTTGCTGTTCACTTTGTTGTTCATTATTCATTTTTATATTTTCTTTTTTAATCAAAATTAGTAGTTCTAATAAGTAGATAAACAGTAAAAATAAATCCTTCTACTTAAATGCTGCGATATATTCTTTTTCGTTAAAGCCAATCAATGCCTTTTCATCTTGTAAAATAATCGGGCGTTTAATTAACGTTGGATTTTTAGCTAATACGGAAAGTGCGGTAGATTTTGATAGCGTATTTTTCACTTTTTCATCAAGATTACGCCACGTTGTGCTACGTTTATTGACTAAATTGTCCCAACCAAATTGTGCTTCTGCTTGTTGCAAGAACTGAGCATCTAATCCATCAACTCGGTAATCATGTAATTTATGTTCAATATTATGTTCAGTTAACCACTTCAACGCTTTTTTCACTGTATCGCAGTTTTTAATACCATAAACGATAATCATATTCTCACCTCTAAAAATAAAAAATCCTCGATTTCATTTAGAACGAGGATTTTAACTGCTACATGAATTAATCACAAATAGATTAACACGATACAAACTTTTATACCCAAAAGAAAAAAGTACGGTGAAAATCAACCGCACTTTTCAAAAGGGAAATTAGAATTCGTAACCTACACCTACTTTAGCGCCATAGTTATTCACTTTAGTATCATCAAAGCTACCTAAACGGTTATATTCTAAACCACCGTTTGCATACACTTTGTCTGCTAATTTATATTTAGCACCCGCAACTACACCATAACCCACTTTGGTTTCAGAAGAGCTTTTATAACGTTGTTCTGCGCGGTCTTCAAATTTGAAACGGTTAGCCGCAAGACGAGCACCAACATAAGGTTCAATTTGAGAGTTGGTATCGAAGTCATAGAATACTGTCGCGCCTAAACCTTGAACTTTAGTGCCTTGGAAGTTACCGTGATGAGTATAATCACCTGCTACACGTACATTACCTAATTTGTAACCTACTGCAACACGTGGCTCAATTTTAGTTTTGCTTGAACCACCATTGGTTAATTTAGTTCTTGAAAGACCAAGATCGCCTTCTGCATATAAACCTGCATTTGCAGTTGAAGCAACCGCTAATGCTCCGACAACGATAGCTAATAATGATTTTTTCATTGGATAACCCCTGTTATTTGATTGAAAACACTAAAAATATACCATACTGCTTATTAATTTTCACTATGAAAAACCAATTTTTCGTAACATTTTCGGCATAAATAAGCAATTTTATCGCGTTGAATACGATTATGCCGCCGAATCGTTAAGTAATGAGTCTGACATTCACATTGATAAGCAAACATTTTGCCTTGTACATTCTCTACATCAAATTGATGGCAAGTATCAGCCGGGAGATTAAATAACTGTGTCATCACCGATTGCCATTCCTGTCCATGCGGTTTCACCTGACCAAATACTTGATACACAATAAGATGAGCTAATTCGTGTGGAACTACCTGACGAATAAATTCATCTGAATTCTCAAGTAGCAAAGTGCGGTTAAATTTAATCTCATTTTTCTGTAAATAGGCAACACCAGCCTTAACTCCTCGCAATTCATAACTAATTGTCGGAACAGAAAATGTTCGTTGAAAGTGATTTTCAGCCAATTGTAATGTCTCTGCAAGTTTGCGCTGCACCTGCATTTTTAAATGCCGAAACTGAGTTTGAGATGACATCATCATGTTCAGTAAACAAAAACCGCTAAATTAGCGGTTTTTATCATATACATTTAATTTACTTATTTTAGACCAGCTGCTGCACGTAATTCTTCTGCACGATCTACTTTTTCCCATGGGAATTGTTCACGACCGAAGTGTCCATACGCGGCAGTTTGGCGATAGATTGGTTGAATTAAATTTAACATTTTAATTAAACCATAAGGACGTAAATCAAAGAATTCACGCACTAATTTAACCAATACTTCGTTTGATACTTTTCCTGTACCAAAGGTTTCTACCATGATCGACGTTGGCTCTGCCACACCAATTGCATAAGAAAGTTGAATTTCACAACGATCTGCAAGACCTGCTGCAACAATATTTTTGGCCACATAACGCGCGGCATAAGCGGCTGAACGGTCTACTTTTGATGGATCTTTACCCGAGAAGGCACCACCACCATGACGAGCTGCACCGCCGTATGTATCAACAATGATTTTACGACCCGTTAAACCACAGTCACCCATTGGACCACCAATCACAAAACGACCGGTTGGGTTAATGAAATATTTTGTTTGTTGAGATAACCATTCGCTTGGCAGAATTGGCTTGATGATTTCTTCCATCACGCCTTCATAAATTTCTTTTTGTGAGACTTCTTCACTATGTTGTGTAGAAAGCACTACTGCATCCACACCCACAATTTTGTTATCTTCATATTTTAAAGTCACTTGGCTTTTCGCATCTGGGCGTAACCAGGCCAGTTTTCCGCTTTTACGTACTTCTGCTTGTTTTTCCATTAAACGATGCGCATAAGTAATCGCCGCAGGCATCAAGACTTCGGTTTCATTTGTCGCATAACCAAACATGATCCCTTGGTCACCCGCACCTTGATCTAATGGATTCTCACGATCCACACCTTGGTTAATATCAGATGATTGCTTACCAATCGCATTTAATACCGCACAAGAATTACCATCAAACCCCATCTCTGAGTGTTTGTAACCAATATCACAAATCACTTGGCGAGTGAGATTTTCAATATCAACCCATGCTGATGTCGTAATTTCACCACCGACTAACGCCATCCCTGTTTTTACATAGGTTTCGCAAGCCACACGAGCTTTAGGATCTTGTTTTAAAATTTCATCAAGTACCGCATCAGAAATTTGATCGGCAATCTTATCTGGATGTCCTTCTGAAACCGATTCAGAAGTAAATAAATAGCTAGACATAAGTTCTCTTCTTTTGGATGTATTGACGTATAGACGGCTATAATACGCTTTTTTGACTAATAAGCAAGCATTCCTATCAAGTATTTTTGAAATTTAACCAATTTTGTAACACTTGTTCGCCGAATTCTGACATGTAAGACTCAGGATGAAATTGCACAGAAAAAATAGGTAAATTTTTGTGCTGTGTTGCCATCACGATTTCATCATCACAAACGGCTGTAATTTCTAATGTCTCTGGCATACTTTCTGTTTGTACTGCCCAGGAATGATAAAGACCTATTTCAAATTCGGCTGGAAGCCCTAAAAATAAGCCTGAATTTGACCGCACTTTTAAGCGGCGTTTCTGTCCATGGCGCACACTTGGCAAATTATAGATTTCTCCGCCAAAGAATTCACAAAGGGTTTGATGTCCTAAGCAAACCCCTAGAATGGACTTTGTTTGATAAAATCGTTCTAACATCGCAAATAATTGTGGATACATGCTTGGAACATCTGGTCCTGGAGAAATTAAAATATGTGTATAACCTTCTACACAATCTAATGATAAATCTTCAACACTTACAACATCAAAACGCACCTGTAATTGGCGAATGAGATCCACTAAATTATAAGTAAAAGAATCATGGTTATTGATAACTAAAATTTTTTTCATACGGGCTAGTGCCATAATTCGGTGACTAAATTCATTTCAACATTATAGCGATTCTGCGTTAAAATCCTTTTTATTTTTTTATCTACAAGCCATGCAAACATTTATTCAGCAAGCTAATACTTATGGTGCATTACGCCAACCTTTTTTCTTCTTAATTGATTTTGAACAGAAGAAACCGCTTATTTGTTCTTTTGATGAAAGCACTGAAAAAGGGCTGATTTGGGATATTCAAGGCGTAAAAAATATCACTGAAAATCAACCGCACTTTGCTTTGTCTATCATTGATAAAAAACCCATTACATTACATCAATATGAACAAGGATTTCATCTTGTTCAACACGAATTACAAAAAGGTAATTCCTATTTACTCAATCTCACTTATCCTACCGAAATCAAATTAAATGGGGATTTAATCCAAATTTTCCATTCAGTTGAGGCGCCTTATAAATTACTTTTTAAGGAGCAATTTGTCTGCTTTTCACCTGAATCCTTTGTGCAAATTCGACAAAACAAAATTTACACCTATCCTATGAAAGGAACGATTGATGCGAGCCAGCCTAATGCCAAAGCTAATTTGTTAAAGGATGAAAAAGAGCAACGAGAACATTACACCATTGTCGATTTAATGCGTAATGATCTTGCAATGGTTGCCCAAAATATCAAAGTATCTCGTTTTCGCTACATCGATAGTATTTACACAGAACAAGGCGAAATACTACAAACCAGTTCAGAAATTTACGGTGAATTAGAAGATAATTGGCAAAATAAAATTGGCTCAATATTAGCCACACTTTTACCTGCAGGCTCAATCAGCGGAGCGCCTAAAGAAAAAACGGTTTCCATTATACAACAAGCTGAAAAGCAAGAACGAGGTTATTACACAGGAATTTTCGGTATTTTTGATGGCGAAAACCTAAATAGTGCCGTCGCAATTCGCTTTATTGAACAAAGAGGTGATAAATTTTATTTTCGTAGTGGTGGTGGCATTACCATTCAAAGCCAACTTGAAGACGAATATCAAGAGCTGATTGCCAAAGTTTACCTTCCAATCCAAAAGGAAAAGTAATGTTCCCTTTATTTGAAACCATCGCCATTGAAAATGGCAAAATTAAAAATATTGCTCTGCATCAAGCACGCTATGAGCATAGCCTTATCACTTATTATGGAAAAAGTGCGATCACTTTTTTTAATCTTTTAGATCTAATTCAAGTACCTAAGAAGCTACATAATAAGCTTGTTCGCTGTCGAATTGACTACAACGCTCATCAAACCAAAATTTTATACGTTGAATATACACCTAAAACACATCGTGTATTCAAGTCCATAGTCTGTAATGAAATTGATTATTCGCTCAAATATGCTGACCGTGAACTTATCAATACCTTATTTGCACAAAAGGGAGAGGCTGATGAAATCATTATTATTAAAGAGGGATTTGTCACAGACTGCTCTATTGGTAATCTCGCCTTTAGAAACGGAACTCAATGGTTCACACCGAATACCCCTTTATTAAAAGGCACACAAAGGGAATATTTACTACAATCCGGTCAACTTCAAGAAATTGAAATTAGACAAGAACAACTTGAGCAGTTTGACGAAATTCGAGTTATTAATGCATTGAATGAACTATAAAACGCCCATTCATTTGCCTCATTTTACTTGACTAAATCCAACATCTCTTGTGCATTCGCTAAAGCAAGATCCGTAATTTCACTGCCACCGAGTAATCTTGCAAGAGCAGGAACGCGTTCTTCTTGAGAAAGTGCGGTCATTTTGGTTTCTGTTTTATCATCAACAGTAAATTTTTCAACATTAAATTGATGATGCCCATGACACGCCACTTGTGGTAAATGGGTCACACACAGTACTTGGCACTTATCGCCTAATTGACGCAACAATTTACCCACTACACTCGCGGTTTTACCGCTAATACCGACATCAACTTCATCAAAGATCAGCGTTGGAATTGCCGATTGATCGGACGTTAATACTTGGATCGCTAATGAAATACGAGAAAGCTCACCACCTGATGCCACTTTTGCTAGCGGTTGTGCCTGCTGTCCTAGATTACTGCGTAAAGTAAAGACGATATTATCTGCCCCATTTGCCGTCACTTTAGTTAAATCTGAATTCACTTCAATGAAAAACTCGGCATTCTCCATTGCAAGCCCTTTGATAGAATGTGTAACCTGCTGTGCTAATTTCCCTGCAGCTTGGCAACGGCTTTCATGTAATTGTTTTGCCGTATGTTGCATTTTCTCAAAGGCGGCTTTTTCTTCTAAAATCAGGCGCTCTTCACTTTCTGAAAAATCTAAAAGTGCGGTCAATTCTGCTTTTAATTTTTGATGCCACTCCACCAATTCTTCTGGTTTCACATTGTGCTTACGTGCAAGTTGTAAAGCTTGCCCTAAACGTTGCTCAATCTCTTGTAATAACATCGGATCTTGCTCAATATGAGAAGCAAGATGCTGCACTTCACTTGTCGCCTCTTGCACTTGAATAAGTGCATCATTCAACATTGTTTGGACGGAAGCATAGCGAGGATCTAACTCACTTAATTCATCAATATACTGTGTCGCACGATAAAGCATAGAATCGATACTCACGGTCTCATTTTCACTGAGTAGCTGTAAGGCTGATTGTGATAACTGTGTCAGCTGTTCGCTATTTGATAGACGACGTTGATCTTCTTCTAATTCTAAATATTCATTTGGACGAAGTGCAAACTCATCCAATTCCTCTACCTGATATTGTAAAAGTTGTTTCTTCGCTTCATTTTCGGCAACTTTTTGTTGGAAATTTTTAACTTGCGTTTGAAGATTTTTCCATGCTCGATAATCTTCTCGCATTTGTGCGAGTAAATCATTGTGATGCGCAAATGTATCCACCAACTGAAGCTGATAATCATTTTTCAATAATAATTGTGAAGCGTGCTGCCCATTAATATGAATAAGATATTGTCCTATTTCTTTTAATTGGGAAGCCGATACGGGCGTGCTATTGATAAAGGCTTTAGAACGCCCATCTGCATTAATGACGCGGCGTAGAATACAATCGGAGGGATTATCTGGATCTTGTAATTCTTGCTCTTGCAACCATTGATAAGCAGGATTGGTTGGTTCAATAAAAAACGTGGCACAGATTTCAGCTCTTTCCTGCCCTTCTCGAACCATAGAAGTTTCAATACGCTGCCCCAAGCATAATCCCAACGCATCAATAGCAATAGATTTTCCTGCGCCGGTTTCCCCCGTGATCACAGACATTCCTTTCGCCAATTCAATCTCTAATTGACGAACAATTGCAAAATTATTGATGGTAAGTTGGGTTAGCATAAAAAATCTCCTTAACTGTATATCCATATATTATAACTGATATAATATACAGTAAAGAGATTTTTAACTTTTTGGATTAGAAATTTTTAAGCCAGCCTAATTTTGTGCTTAATACATTGTAATAATTATAATTTTTCAGGTGTAATAAACGCAATTTATGCGGGCTTTTTTCAATATGCACCACATCATCTGGGCAAAAATCGAGTGCAATTTGACTATCACAGCCTAATTCCAACTGTGAAGTGTTATGTTCTGCAAAGCGAATTGAAATTTTACTGTCTCCATCAATTACTAATGGTCGAGAAGAAAGTGTGTGTGGGAACATCGGCACAAGAGCAATCGCATTTAAATTTGGCGTTAAAATCGGGCCACCAGCGGAAAGCGAATAAGCCGTTGAACCTGTTGGAGTGGAAACAATCAAGCCATCTGAACGTTGAGAAAAGGCAAATTTATCATTGATATAAACATGGAAATCAATCATGTGCGCAATTTTAGCCGGGTGAATCACCGCCTCATTTACAGCATTACCGCTAGAAATAATTTCGCCATTGCGTTCAATTTTTGCTTCCAACAAGAAACGCTCTTCGACAAAAAACTCGCCGCGTTCCAAACAAGCTTCAAGCTGTGCATAAGCATTTTTCGGGTCAATATCAGTCAAAAAGCCCAAGTTACCTCGGTTAATACCAATCATTGGAATATGATATTTAGCCAAAATGCGAGCTCGCCCTAGCATATTGCCATCACCACCAATCACAATCACAAGTTGTGCTTTCTCACCGATTTGTTCAACTGTCGCTAAAACCTCTTCTGGTAAACCAAATTTTTCACCAACGTCTTTTTCCACTAAAACTTGATACCCTCGCTCTTTCAGCCATTGATACAAGTTTTTATGCATTTGCAAATTAATATCGCGACGTGGTTTTCCCATTAAAGCGATGGTTTTAAATGATTTAACTAATTCATCCATAACTATGATTACTCCCAAGTGCAAACTCACCGATTTCTGACCGCACTTGAATTTAAAATTTTAGCCATTATATTACATAGCAATTCAGTTTTGCTAAAATAGCACTAATTTTTGATAAATGGAGAAAAAGATGTCAGAACAAGCACAAAACTTAAATGAAGAACTTGTTGAAGAAGTGCAGCAAGAAACCACTTCAACGGAAGATCCGTTAGAAGAAGCTATCGCTCGTGTACAAGAGCTTGAAGAACAATTAAAAGCACAAGTAGAAGAAACCTCTAAAAAAGAACAAGATTTATTGCTTCGTACTCGTGCAGAAATTGACAATATGCGTCGCCGTAGCGAACAAGATATTGAAAAAGCGCATAAATTTGCATTAGAAAAATTTTCAAAAGACATTTTAAATACCATTGATAACTTAGAGCGCGCGCTTTCAACACCTGCTAATAAGGAAGATGAAAGCATCAAAGCGTTATTCGATGGAGTGGAACTAACCTTAAAAGAGTTACTCTCAACGGTGGCTCGCTTTGGTGTTGAACCTGTTGGTGCAGTGGGTGAAACCTTTAACCCGGATCTCCACCAAGCCATCTCTATGCAATCAGCTGAAGGGTTTGAAAGCAACCAAATCACCACCGTTTTACAAAAAGGCTATACCTTAAATGGTCGTGTGATTCGCCCAGCTATGGTAATGGTTGCAGCTTAATTTCTTTTCTATGACTTAAAGAGCGGACGATTTTTCGTCCGTTTTTTATTGCCAAAAAACTTGATTCAGGTCAAATTTATTAAAAAATAATTTGAGAATAATTCTCAACAAAAACACTCTTGCTTTCCAGATTTATCAAGGTTTCAACTCAATTTTAACCATCAAAAAACATAAAATAACACTACATATTGTGCGTTGATCTATTAAGTAAAACTATATATAGTGCTTTCAATTTTTTCATAGCTACCTTACAGGAGTCGTAAAATGAACGCTTTCTTCGTGATTAAGCGTGATGGTTCACGAATTGGGTTTGACCTACAACGTATTACTAATGCAATCAAAAAAGCAGCAAGTGCGGTCAATATTGTTGATGAAATTTATATCCATGATCTGAGCCAGCAGATTAATACTGAAATTTTTAGTCATTATCAGCATGAAATTGATATCAACCAGATTCAAAAAATCGTTGAAGATCACTTAATGACAAGCAAGTATCCACAAATTGCACGTGCTTATATTGAATATCGTCACGATCGTGATCTTGCACGTGAAAAACGCAGCCAATTAACCAAAGAAATTGAAGGACTGATTGAGCAAAGCAATGTGGAATTGCTTAATGAAAACGCAAATAAAGATGCGAAAGTTATCCCTACCCAACGTGATTTACTGGCGGGTATTGTGGCAAAACATTATGCCAAACGTCATATTCTGCCAAGAGATGTCGTTGAAGCCCATGAAAAAGGGGAAATCCACTATCACGACTTAGATTACGCACCATTTTTCCCGATGTTTAACTGCATGCTCGTTGATCTAAAAGGCATGCTTTCGCATGGCTTTAAAATGGGTAATGCCGAAATTGAACCACCGAAATCTATCGGCACAGCAACAGCGGTTACCGCACAAATTATTGCTCAAGTAGCCAGCCATATTTATGGCGGTACAACCATTAATCGCATTGATGAAGTGCTTGCACCTTATGTTCAACTCAGCTTTGAAAAACATTTGAAAAATGCCGCCCAATGGCAAATTCCGGATGCTGAAGGTTATGCAAAAGCGTTGATTGAAAAAGAATGTTTTGATGCGTTTCAATCCCTTGAATATGAAGTTAATACGCTCCATACGTCCAATGGTCAAACGCCGTTTGTTACCTTTGGTTTTGGCTTAGGCACAAGTTGGCAAGAACGTTTAATTCAGCAATCAATCTTGAAAAACCGTATTCGTGGCTTGGGTAAAAATCATAAAACACCGGTCTTCCCTAAACTGGTCTTTACCATTAAAAAAGGTGTGAACCAAAACGAACGAGATCCGAACTATGACATTAAAAAACTGGCATTAGAATGCGCTTCAAAACGCATGTATCCAGATATTTTAAACTATGATCAAGTGGTTAAAGTCACAGGCTCATTCAAAGCCCCAATGGGTTGTCGTAGCTTCTTAGGTGCCTATGAAGAAAACGAGCATGAAGTGCATGATGGTCGCAATAATTTAGGCGTCGTAAGTCTGAATCTGCCTCGCATTGCCCTTGAAGCACAAGGAAATGAAGAAAAATTCTACCGCACTTTAGATGAACGCTTAGCCCTCGCGAAGAAAGCCTTACTTACCCGTATTGCGCGCTTAGAAAATACCAAAGCGCGTGTCGCGCCAATTCTCTATATGGAAGGCGCTTGCGGCGTTCGACTAAAAGCCGATGATAATGTTGCGGATATTTTCAAAAATGGACGAGCATCAATTTCTTTAGGCTATATTGGTATTCACGAAACCATCAATGCACTGTATAAAAAAGGGCATATTTTTGACGATGAACAACTGCGTGAAAAAGGCATCGCGATTGTGCGTCGTTTAAATGAAGCGGTAAAACAATGGCAGAAAGAAACGGGTTATGCATTTAGCCTTTATTCCACACCAAGTGAAAACTTGTGCGATCGTTTCTGCCGTTTAGATACCAAACAATTTGGTGTCATTGACGGCGTTACCGATAAAGGCTACTACACTAACAGCTATCACTTAGATGTAGAGAAAAAAGTGAATCCATACGATAAATTAGACTTTGAAATGCCTTATCCTGAATTAGCGAGTGGCGGCTTTATCTGTTATGGCGAATACCCAAATATTCAACATAACCTGAAAGCACTCGAAGATGTATGGGATTATAGCTACGATCGCGTGCCTTATTACGGCACTAATACGCCAATTGATGAATGTTATGAATGTGGTTTTACAGGAGAGTTTAATTGCACAAGTAAAGGCTTTGTCTGTCCGAAATGCGGTAATCATGACAGTGCAAAAGTCTCCGTAACCCGACGGGTTTGTGGTTATCTCGGCAGCCCTGACGCTCGTCCATTCAATGCGGGCAAGCAAGAAGAAGTAAAACGTCGAGTAAAACACCTATAATGTCGCGATATTAATTATGATAAAATAGCTCATCAAAAGTGAGCTATTTTTATTTCAATAAATAAGGAAGTACTATGCCAACACTTATACAAATCACTCAATCCATCATGCAAGATCCCGATAATCGATCGTTCACCGAAAAAGGCATTGAACCGCTTTTTGCTGCACCAACGACAGCTCGTATTAATATCGTCGGACAAGCCCCAGGAATTAAAGCTCAAGAAAGTCGTTTATATTGGAATGATAAAAGCGGTGATCGCCTACGTGAATGGCTGGGTGTGGATCGTGATACCTTTTACCATTCAGGTATGTTTGCTGTCATTCCGATGGATTTTTATTACCCAGGCAAAGGAAAATCGGGTGATTTACCACCACGCAAAGATTTTGCGGAAAAATGGCATCCAGCAATTCTCGCTAATTTACCAAATATCGAGCTGACGATTCTCATTGGACAATATGCACAAAAATACTATTTGCCAGAAAATAACCTTAATGTAACCGAGACTGTTTACCATTTCCGTGATTTTCTCCCTCACTTTCTCCCGCTCGTTCACCCTTCTCCACGCAACCAAATTTGGCTCAAGAAAAATCCATGGTTTGAACAAGAGATAGTTCCAACATTACAAAAACAAGTGAAAGCGATTTTATCTCGTTAATTTATCTCACTAAATTGATATTTAATTATGAAGTGCGGTCAAAAAGCATCCAGTTTTGACTGCACTTTCTTTTATTATAATCAATTTTTAGTATGCATTATTTCCTGACTGAGGCCTGTTATGCTAAAATCGCCGGCCTTAAAAATATAGGAAAAAATATGCAAGTAATATCTGTCACAAACTCTCAACGAAAAGCATGGAATAAACAAACTATTATATTCCTTTCTGATGTAGCTCTCTTTTTTATTCTACTCAATACACTTCCTTTTGCCCCTGCTGAGAATAAAGGATTATCTTTACTCGCATTTGTGGCCATTCTATGGCTCACCGAAGCAGTTAGTGTAACCATCACTGCATTATTCGTTCCAATTCTATCTGTTCTATTAGGATTAGCTGATAGTCGCGAAGCCCTCGTAGCCTTTGCAGATCCAACTATCTTTTTATTCTTCGGTGGTTTTGCACTTGCAACAGCATTAAATGTGCAAAAGATCGACCAAATGATCGCTAATAAAATCATGCAGTTAGCGCGGGGTCGGTTATCTGTTGCTGTACTCTATTTATTCGTCGCAACAGCATTTTTGTCCATGTGGATGAGCAATACCGCTACTGCTGCAATGATGATTCCACTTTCAATGACTATTTTAAGTCAGTTAGACCGTAATAAAGATCACAATACTTATGTATTCGTATTATTAGGCATTGCTTATAGTGCTACCATCGGTGGTATGGGAACCCTTGTAGGTAGCCCACCGAATGCCATTGCAGCATCTCAACTTCATCTAGGTTTTGCAGACTGGTTAATGTATGGCACTCCAGTCATGCTGATTTTATTCCCTGTAATTATTGGTTGGTTATACCTTGTTTTTAAACCCAAACTTGGCCTTCGTTTTGATGCGGAATTTGCCAAAATTCACATGACGAAAAAACGTATTTTAACCTTAACTATCTTTGTGACCGTGGCAATTCTTTGGATTTTTGGTGGTTACATCAATCCAATTCTTTCTCAATTATTAGGGCTACCAAAACCCATTGGCAGTTTTGACAGTATGGTTGCTCTATCGGCTGCAATCATCATTTGTGTAACTGGTATCACAAGCTGGAAAGAAGTACAAGACAATACGGAATGGGGAGTGTTATTCCTTTTTGGTGGCGGCTTAACCTTAAGTTCTGTGCTTACCCATTCTGGTGCAAGCAAAATCATGTCGGATGGTATCGTCTTCATCATTGAAGGCGGACACTACTATGTGATGGCATTAATTGTTGCAGCCTTTATTGTCTGCTTGACTGAATTTACGTCAAACACAGCAAGTGCGGCCTTACTTGTCCCAATCTTTATTTCCATCGCACAAGCACTGAATATGCCACCACTTGGCTTTGCGATGATTATCGGCCTAGGTGCATCTTGTGCCTTTATGATGCCGGTTGGTACACCACCGAATGCAATTGTGTACTCCACTGGTTTCGTTAAACAATCCGAAATGATCCGCGTGGGTAAATTTATTGATTTAACTTGTATGGTCATTATCGCAACCATTGCTTATCTATTCTGGATGTAGCCTTTAAATCAAACAAGTGCGGTTGAAAATCACGTAATTTTTAACCGCACTTTTTTATTTTCTTTACGCAAACGTTTGCGGTAAATAAAAATTAACGTATAATTCGCACAATTTTTTTACTTAGGGAAACCAAATGAATAACAACCTGCTTTATACGGTGGAAGGCAAACCACCTTTCGGATTGAGTTTACTCCTTGCGGCACAACATTTACTTGCTGCTCTTGGGGGAATTATTGCTGTACCATTGGTCATTGGTAACGTTTTAAAATTACCTACCGAAGACACCATTACGCTAGTAAATGCTGCACTCTTGATTTCTGGTGTAGTCACGGTTATCCAGTGTAAAGGCTTAGGACCTGTGGGCATTCGTTTACCAAGTGTGATGGGAACCAGTTTTACTTTCGTTGCCGCAGCACTTGCCATTGGTTTTAGTGAATATGGTATTGCCGGTATTTTAGGGGCTTCTCTTGTTGGTTCACTAGTGATGATTATCGGCAGTTTCTTTATGCCGTATATTCGTAAATTGTTCCCACCGATTGTGACTGGTACTGTCGTTATGATGATCGGTTTAAGCCTGATTCCTGTTGCTGTTGACTGGTTCGCGGGTGGTCAACGTGGTGATGCGAATTATGCTACGCCAGAAAACTTAATAATGGCGAGCTTTGTGTTGGTGATCGTGGTTGCGCTCGTTCAATGGGGAAAGGGTATTTTCTCCGCTGCTGCGATCGTTATTGGGATGATGACAGGTTATATTGTTTGTTTGGCGATGGGCTGGGTGAGCTTTGAAGGCGTAAAACAAGCGCAAACTTTCGCAATTCCACAACCACTACACTTTGGCTTAGCCTTCCCAATTTCAGGCATTATCGGCATGTCCATTGCGTATTTAGTCACAATCGTTGAATCAAGCGGTAACTTCTTAGCACTGGGTAATGCGACTCAAACAGAAATAACCGGTAAACATTTACGCGGTGGAGTTTTAGCCGACGGCTTAGGATCTGCCCTAGCTGCCATTATGTCCACCACACCATTCTCTTCATTCTCACAAAACATTGGTGTCATTTCACTAACGGGCGTGGCAAGCCGTCACGTGGTTGCGCTAACCGGTGTACTTCTAGCGCTAGCGGGCTTATTCCCTGTATTTGGTGCATTAATTGTATCAATTCCATTACCAGTATTAGGCGGTGCAGGCTTAATGATGTTCGCGATGATTATCGCTGCAGGTATCCAAATGTTGGATAAAGTGGCACGTAGCAAACGTAATGGTTTAATTATCGCGATTTCCATTGGCTGTGGCTTAGCCGTGACGACTCGTCCAGAATTGCTTGATAAATTACCCCACTTTTTCAAAGAAGTACTCGGTTCAGGCATTACCGTAGGCTCATTACTTGCCTTAATTCTTAATCTCGTGCTTCCTGAAGATAAAGTGGAAGAAACAAAAGAATAGATAGTAAATAAGGGCAGATTAACACTGCCCTTTTCTTTTCCTGTAAAACATTTCTAAAACTGACCGCACTTTGTTAAAATCATGCATCATTTTCCATTTATCAAGGAATAAAAATGGCAGATTTACCTTTTTTAGTTGAACTCAACGAACAAAACCTTACCGAAACGTTGCAACGTTCGGTGGAAACCCCGCTTGTCATTAACTTTTATGCACCAAGCCATAAAGAATCGGCTGATTTTGCCAATGTATTACAACGCGTAGCAGAACAACACCAAGGACAATTTATTCTCGGCTTAGTCAATTGTGAAACGGAGCAAATGATTGCTGCACAATTTCGTATTCAAGCGTTGCCTACAACTTATCTTTTTAAAGCGGCACAAGCATTAGATGCGTTTCCAGGTGCATTAGATGAAACCAGCTTATTACAACGTTTAAGCGCCATTTTGCCAAAAGAAGAAGATTTAAAATTCCAAAAAGCCTTGGATTTTTTACAAGTGGAAGATTACGACTCTGCCCTTCCATTACTGAAAGAAGCCTGGGAGCTTTCAGATAAGAAAAACAGCGATGTGGCATTACTTTATGCGGAAACCTATATTGCCATGAAGAAAACGGAGCCAGCGACGGATATTTTGGCACAAATTCCAATTCAGGATCGCGACAGCCGTTGGCATGGCTTACAAGCGCAGATTGAGCTTTTAATTAAAGCGGCTGATACACCAGAAATTCAGCAATTACAAGCAGATTATGCGAAAAATCCAACGCCTGAAATTGCGTTGAAATTGGCAGTTCAGCTACATCAAGCCAATCGAAACGAAGAAGCATTAGACTTATTATTTAGCATTCTTAAACAAGATCTTTCTGCAGAAAATGGTGAAGTGAAACAACAGTTTTTATCTATTTTATCAGCCATTGGCAATGCAGATCCTATCACCAATAAATATCGCCGATTGCTGTATTCATTGCTTTACTAATACGATCAACTATTTTTTTATGCATGAAGGCTTTATAATGAACGAATTCCAAAAGCCTCATGCTTTATTTTATAAACAAAGGATTCTTTATGTCAGACGTTAAACACAGCAAATTATTAATTTTAGGTTCAGGCCCTGCAGGCTATACCGCCGCTATTTATGCCGCACGTGCAAACTTAAAACCTGTTTTAGTGACCGGTCTTCAACAGGGCGGGCAACTTACCACTACTGATGAAATTGAAAACTGGCCGGGTGATTTTGAAATGACCACTGGTCCAGGTTTAATGCAACGTATGTTGCAACATGCCGAAAAATTTGAAACGGAAATCGTGTTTGATCATATCAATAAAGTCGATTTATCTTCTCGCCCATTCAAACTTTATGGTGATATGCAAACTTTCACATGTGATGCATTAATCATCGCAACAGGGGCATCAGCACG
This sequence comes from Haemophilus sp. CCUG 60358, assembly GCF_001679485.1. Lineage (GTDB taxonomy): Bacteria > Pseudomonadota > Gammaproteobacteria > Enterobacterales > Pasteurellaceae > Haemophilus_D. Next base: position 299,900 of record NZ_LZOZ01000014.1, on the reverse strand, counting down.
TTATATCGGATTAGAATCTGAAACCGCTTATAAAGGCCGTGGCGTTTCAGCTTGCGCAACCTGTGATGGTTTCTTCTATCGTAATAAACCAGTTGCCGTTGTCGGTGGCGGAAATACCGCCGTTGAAGAAGCACTTTACTTGGCTAATATTGCTTCTGAAGTACATTTAATCCACCGTCGCGATAGTTTCCGCGCAGAAAAAATCTTAATCGATCGCTTATACAAAAAAGTCGAAGAAGGCAAAATCGTGCTTCATACTGACCGCACTTTGAATGAAGTGTTAGGCGATAACATGGGCGTAACTGGTGTACGTTTAGAAAACGTGAAAACCGGCAAAAAAGAGGACATCAAATTAGACGGTTTATTTATTGCCATCGGTCATGCGCCAAACACTGAAATCTTCCAAGGTCAGCTTGAACTTAACAACGGTTATATCGTTGTTAAATCTGGTCTTGAAGGCAATGCAACAGCGACCTCTGTGCAAGGCGTATTTGCTGCGGGAGATGTGATGGATCACAACTATCGCCAAGCCATTACTTCAGCGGGTACCGGCTGTATGGCTGCATTAGATGCTGAACGTTATTTAGATGCACAAGAATAAATAAATTTCCTTATTTATTTTCCCCCTCTTTAGCCAAGAGGGGTTAAGGGAGATTTTAAAGAATCAATTTTGTATCAATAAACTCGCCCTTCAAGCTCCCTCTCAATAGAGAGGGAGAACTTTTTAAATACTAACTCTACAAATCTATGGACAAACTTCGCCAAAAATATTTACAAAAATGGCTTCGTGCGCAGCAACAACCTGTTAAAAAATTAATGCGCACCAATATTGCCCTTGCCACACTTTCTTCCTTAATTCTTGTGGCTCAAACCTATTTTCTTGCGACATTGCTCGACAAGCTGATTATGCAAAATGTCGATCGCACTGAACTGGCTCCATATTTTATTGCATTAATCATTACTTTTGCTTTGCGTGCGGTTATTTTATGGCTACGCGAAAAAATTGGCTTTAAAGCAGGTCGATTACTGCGCAACCATATGCGCCAAAAGATCTTAGACAAAATCCATCAAGTTGGTCCCGCAACCATCAATAACAAACCCGCCGGAAGCTGGGCAAGTATCATGCTTGAACAAGTGGAAAATCTGCATAACTTCTATGCGCGTTTCTTACCACAGCAAAGTTTGTCTGCCATTGTACCAATGGTGATTTTAATTGCCGTATTCCCGCTCAACTGGGCGGCAGGACTGATTTTGATGGTGACCGCACCACTTGTGCCAATTTTTATGATTCTGGTAGGGATTGCGGCAGCAGATAGCAGCCAAAAAAATATGGCGACCCTTTCTCGCTTAAGTGCACAATTCTTGGATCGCTTACGCGGTTTAGAAACCTTGCGTCTTTTCAATCGCACTTCAGAACAAACTCAACATATTGAAAATACAACGGAAGACTTCCGTGAAACAACCATGACTGTACTTAAAATGGCGTTTCTCTCTTCTGCTGTATTAGAGTTTTTCACCTCCATTTCCATTGCTTTAATGGCGGTGTATTTTGGTTTTAGCTATTTAGGCCAAGTCGAATTTGGCACTTATGGCACCACGCTGACCTTATTTACTGGCTTTTTCTGCTTAATTCTGGCACCAGAGTTTTATCAACCATTGCGTGATCTCGGGACTTATTATCACGATCGTGCAGCCGGTATTGGCGCCGCTGATGCCATTGTCGATTTCTTAGAAGCTGATTATTTAATTGCACATCAAGGCAATGAACAAATTCCAGTACAAAGTGCGGTCGAAATTCAGGCTGAAAATTTAGTAGCGCTTTCGCCACAAGGCCAACCATTAACGAAGCCTCTTTCATTCCATATTCCGAAAGAAAGCCATATTGCCCTTGTGGGCCAAAGTGGTGCAGGAAAAACCTCTTTAATCAATGTATTACTCGGTTTCTTACCTTATGAAGGCAGCTTAAAAATTAATGGTGTTGAACTGAATCAAAGCCGTTTAAGCGACTGGCGCAAACAAATTGCGTGGGTAGGTCAAAACCCATTACTACTACAAGGTAGCATCAAAGAAAATCTACTTTTAGGTGATATTCAAGCAACTGATGCTCAAATTGAGCAAGACTTGATTTCCGCTCAAGCGAAAGAATTTACCGATAAATTAGGCTTGGATAGCGAAATTAAAGATGGTGGGATAGGGGTATCCGTAGGCCAAGCGCAACGCTTAGCGATCGCTCGCGCTTTACTACGCAAAGGCAATTTATTATTACTCGATGAGCCAACGGCTAGCCTGGATGCTCAGTCTGAAAATCTGGTACTTGCTGCCCTTGCAGAAATGAGCCATAACCAAACGACCTTAATGATCACACACCGTATTGAAGATCTAAAACAATGTGACAATATTTTTGTGATGCAAGAAGGTGAAATTGTTCAACAAGGGCATTTCAACCAATTAAAAGATCAAGGCTTCTTTGCCGAATTATTGGCTCAACGAAAAGAGGATATTCAATAATGCGTGCTTTACTTCCCTTTTTACGTTTATTTAAATTCGCCAAGTTGCCTTTATTTTTAGGCTTGATTTTAATGATTACAGGCCTTGCATCTAGCATTGGCTTGCTGACCACATCGGGTTGGTTTTTAGCCGCAACAGCTATTGCTGGTCTTGGCACGTTATTTAATTTCTTCTATCCATCTGCTTCTGTGCGTGGGCTTGCTATTAGCCGCACTCTTTTCCGCTATTTTGAAAAGTTGGTGACGCACGATGCGACTTTCCGCATTTTGGCTAAATTACGGGTACAAGTTTTTGAGAAAATTATTCCATTAAGCCCTGCGGTGTTAAATCGCTACCGTAACAGCGATTTGCTAAACCGCTTAGTGTCTGATGTAGATACCCTTGATAGCCTTTATCTTCGCTTAATTGCGCCATTTATTACGGCTATTTTTGTGATTCTAGCTATGTGTATTGGCCTCAGTTTCGTCAATGCCACTTTAGCCTTAGGTCTAGGTGCGAGCCTGCTTTTATTAGTATTCGTCATTCCAACCGTTTTTTACCAACTGGGTAAAAAATTTGGTGATAAACTCGTGCATTCACGTGCACTTTACCGCACACAATTCTTAGAATTTATCCAAGCACAAGCTGAATTATTACTCTTTAATGCTGAAGATAAATTAAAAGATAACATGGCAAAAACCGAAGCTAACTGGCAAGCAGACCAGCAAAAAGAAGCTAATTTAAGCGGATTTTCAACCGCCCTTTCACTCTTTTTAAATGGTTTGATTATTGCCGCAATGTTGTGGTTTAGCTCACAAGCGGAGTTTGGTAACGATGAATATCGTATGGCGTTTATTGCGCTCTTCACTTTTGCCGCTTTAGGCTCATTTGAAATCTTAATGCCATTAGGTTCAGCATTCTTACATATCGGGCAAGTGATTGCGTCAGCTGAACGCGTGACAGATATTATCGAACAACAACCATTAGTAGCTTTTAATGGCAAAGCGGAGTTCGATCAAAACGCGACTACATTAATTGAAGCAGAAGATCTTTCTTTTACTTATCCTGAACGTCAAAATCGTGCTTTAGAAAACCTGAATTTAACCATTCAAAAAGGCCAAAAAGTTGCGATTCTAGGTAAAACAGGTAGCGGAAAATCCACGTTATTACAGCTTTTAGTGCGTAATTATGATGCTAATCAAGGAGATTTATTCCTTGCTGGCAAGCCAATTGCTGATTATGCAGAAGACACATTACGCAGCCAATTCTGCTTTTTAACACAACGTGTTCATGTATTTAGCGATACACTTCGTCAAAATCTGCAATTTGCAAGTGCGGTCAATATTTCAGATGAAAAAATGATCGAGGTGTTAAATCAAGTGGGTTTAGGAAAGTTGTTGGAACAAGAACAAGGTTTAGATATTTGGCTAGGTGATGGTGGTCGTCCACTTTCTGGTGGAGAACAACGTCGTTTGGGCTTAGCGCGTATTTTGCTTAATGATGCGCCAATTTTATTATTAGATGAGCCAACTGAAGGTTTAGATCGCGAAACTGAACGACAAATTCTGCGTTTAATTCTTGCCCATGCTGAAAATAAAACCTTAATTATGGTAACTCACCGCTTAACGGCGATTGAGCAATTTGATGAGCTTTGTGTGATTGATGAAGCGAAGCTAATTGAAAAAGGCACTTATTCAGAATTATTGCAATTAGAAAAAGGGTTCTTCAAACAATTAGTGGAGCGTGTGTAAAACAAGGAAGGATAAGTTGGGTGGAAATCTTCCCAGCTTATTCTCGGCACACAGAAATTCCGACTTTGGCTGCTTTCTTCCGAACCTGACCGAGTAAACCGGACACCGTTGCGAGAGACCGAGAAGATTTCCATTGATATCGCAATGCGATTAGGTGGGCTATTATGCAAGAATTGCCCCTGTATTGCAAAGGTTAATTTATCAATTCAGTGAATTTGACGAGAAAATCAACCGCACTTTTAAGGTAAAACCATGAACTATCTCCAATACTACCCTACCGATGTTGTAAATGGCGAAGGTACACGTTGTACCCTTTTCGTTAGCGGTTGTACGCATGGTTGCCGTGGTTGCTACAACCAAAAGAGTTGGTCTTTTGATAATGGCGTATTATTTGATGAAGCGATGGAACAACAAATCATCAATGATTTAAAAGATACGCGCATTAAACGTCAAGGGCTCACGCTTTCTGGTGGGGATCCGATGCATCCTCGTAATGTTGAAGCCCTACTTCCTTTTGTACAACGTGTAAAAAAAGAATGTCCAGATAAGGATATTTGGGTATGGACGGGATATAAACTGGATGAACTTGATGATTATCAACGTCAAATGTTGCCTTATATTGACGTGCTCATTGATGGAAAATTTATACAAGAACAGGCTGACCCAAGCTTGGTTTGGCGTGGTTCAGCCAATCAAGTGATTTATCGTTTTAAGGTTTAACCAAATAAGGTTAAGCTATTCTGCCAAGCCGTTTCTTTGATCACTTCAGCATTTTCACTTCTTAAACTACATAAAGCGTCAAAGGTGTGAACAATCCGCTCTGGTCGGTTAGGTTGCCCTTGAAAGCCAAATACGGGCATATCTGGTGTATCCGTTTCTAACACCAATGCCTCTAATGGTAACTTGGCAATCGCTTGACGCGTTTTATTCGCGCGTTCATAAGTAATTGTGCCGCCTACGCCAATTTTATAGCCTAAATCCACAAATCTTTTTGCTTGCTCATAACTTCCTGAAAAACCATGCACGACACCACATTTTGGCAAATTGGCTTGTTTTAAAAAGCGGAATAATTGCTCGTGGGATTTTCGACTATGTAAATTAACCGACAGATTGTACTTCTTCGCTAAATAAAGCTGGCTCTCCAAAAAGAGCTGTTGCTTTTGCCATAATTCATCCATCAATAACTCTGGAATCGCACACTCTAAACCAATTTCTGCTACGGCTGTACAATTTTGATCACGTACAGATAGCTCCGCATCCAATATCTCTAAATCATGCTCTTGATGTTCTTTGATATAAAGAGGGTGTAACCCAAGTCCACAATAAAGATGCTCAGAGAAAAGTGCGGTCATATTTTGGATTGTTTTAAAATCCGATTCTTTTACCGCCACAATCAAGATTTTCTGCACATCAGCTTGCTTAGCGTTCTCTACGAGCTGAGCTAATGGCTCTCCCGTGTCATGATGAAGATAATCGAGGTGGGTATGAGTATCGAAGAAAGGCATAACGTTATTTCACTTAAGAAAAAAGGTGTGTAGATTACGCATCCACACACCGAATTAATTATTCAACAGAAACGGATGTAATCACCACATCTTCGGTCGGAACATCTTGGTGGAAGCCTTTATTACCGGTTTTTACTTTTTTGATTTTATCAACCACATCCATGCCTTCAACCACTTCACCGAATACGGCATAGCCCCATTCTTGTACCACTTCACGGCCAAACATCTCTTTTGAACGGTAGTTTAAGAAGTCATTATCTGCCACGTTAATGAAGAATTGTGCCGTTGCAGAATGTGGATCAGAGGTACGCGCCATGGCGATTGTGCCACGTTTGTTACTTAAACGATTGTTAGCTTCATTTTGGATCGGTGCGTTTGTTGCTTTTTCACGCATTCCGCTTTCCATACCACCGCCTTGAATCATAAATCCATCAATAACACGATGAAAAATTGTGTTATTATAGAAACCGTTTTTACAATAGTTTAAAAAGTTTTCTGCAGTGATTGGCGCTTTATCAAAATCAAGTTTAATTTTAATATCGCCAAAATTTGTGTGTAATGTAACCATTTTGTTTTCCTCTTGAAAATTAAGGCATTCATTATTCCACAAATGGCGAGAAAGTGCCACAAGGAGCAGAAAAAGTACGGTCGTTTTCCAACTAGTTTTAAGAGAAAAAATATGTTAAAGATTTTTAATACCCTCACTCGTGAAAAAGAAGTGTTCAAACCTATCCATAAAGGAAAAGTGGGTATGTATGTGTGCGGCGTGACCGTTTACGATTTATGCCATATTGGCCATGGTCGTACCTTTGTATGTTTTGATGTGATTGCCCGCTATTTACGTTCTTTAGGTTACGATTTAACTTATGTGCGTAATATCACTGATGTGGACGATAAAATCATTAAACGTGCATTAGAAAACAAAGAAACCTGCGATCAACTTGTAGATCGCATGGTGCAAGAAATGTATAAAGATTTTGATGCGTTAAACGTACTACGTCCAGATTTTGAGCCTCGTGCGACGCATCATATCCCTGAAATTATTGAGATTGTGGAAAAACTGATTGCACGTGGTCATGCTTATGTTGCAGACAATGGTGATGTCATGTTTGACGTGGAAAGCTTTAAAGAATACGGCAAATTATCGCGCCAAGATCTTGACCAATTACAAGCCGGTGCACGTATTGAAATTAATGAAATCAAGAAAAATCCAATGGATTTCGTGCTTTGGAAAATGTCGAAAGAAAACGAACCAAGCTGGCCATCGCCATGGGGTGCTGGTCGTCCAGGTTGGCACATTGAATGTTCAGCGATGAACTGTAAACAACTTGGTGAACATTTTGATATTCACGGCGGTGGTTCTGATTTAATGTTCCCGCACCACGAAAATGAAATTGCGCAATCTTGCTGTGCTCATGGTGGTCAATATGTGAATTATTGGATCCATTCTGGCATGATCATGGTAGATAAAGAAAAAATGTCGAAATCCCTCGGCAACTTCTTCACTATTCGTGATGTATTAAACCACTACAATGCAGAAGCGGTGCGTTATTTCTTACTAACAGCACACTATCGCAGCCAGCTCAACTACAGTGAAGAAAACCTGAATTTAGCACAAGGTGCATTAGAACGTTTGTACACCGCTTTACGTGGCACCGATCAAAGTGCGGTTGCTTTTGGTGGTGAAAATTTTGTGGAAGCCTTCCGTGAGGCAATGGATGATGATTTCAATACACCGAATGCCCTTTCTGTCTTATTTGAAATGGCGCGTGAAATCAATAAATTGAAAACTGAAGATGCAGAAAAAGCCAATGGTCTTGCTGCTCGTTTACGTGAATTAGCGGGTATCTTAGGTTTACTTCAACAAGATCCAGAAAAATTCTTACAAGCTGGTTCTGACGATGATGAAGTCGCAAAAATTGAAGCGCTTATCAAACAACGAAACGAAGCCCGTGCCGCTAAAGATTGGACTGCAGCAGATGCGGCACGTAATGAACTTACGGCAATGGGTATCGTGTTAGAAGATGGCGCCAACGGCACGACGTGGCGTAAACAATAATCTCGCAATTTTTCACATCAATTTTCCATTTTTTCAAACTCAAGGTGTAGCTATTCCGCTCAACCTTCATTCAGGTAACTCAAAGTATGAGTCGCCTAGGTAACTGTTGGGATAATGCTCCAATGGAGCGTTGGTTCCGCAGCTTTAAATATGAATGGATGCAAGAGGGCGACTATATAACCTTGGGGCAAGCGATGGACGATGATTTCAATACGCCGAACGCTCTTTCTGTCTTATTTGAAATGGCTCGTGAAATCAATAAATTGAAAACTGAAGATACAGAAAAAGCCAATGGTCTTGCTGCTCGTTTACGTGAATTAGCGGGTATCTTAGGTTTACTTCAACAAGATCCAGAAAAATTCTTACAAGCGGGCTCTGACGATGATGAAGTCGCAAAAATTGAAGCGCTCATCAAACAACGCAACGAAGCGCGTGCTGCTAAAGATTGGGCTGCTGCAGATGCGGCTCGTAATGAACTCACTGCAATGGGAATTGTGTTAGAAGACGGCCCTAACGGCACGACGTGGCGTAAACAATAATCTCACTTTGATACAAAAACTGCGGTCAAATTGACCGCAGTTTTTCTTTTAAGAAGAAAGCATTACATTTTCGGTTTTTCCATTGTTTTTGCTTTTTTCTTCATTTCTTTTGCTTTCATTTCTTTTGTTTTCATATCATCAGATTTCATTCCTTCTGATTTCATATTATCCATTTTCATGTCGTGAGATTTCATATCATGAGATTTCATCATCCCATCAGATGCCATTTTGTCATTTTGCATTGGCATAGCGTCTTTTGTCATCGACATGGAATCTTTTGTCATCGGCATGGAATCTTTTGCCATCGACATTTCATTAGATTTCATATCGGTCGCATAAAGACTGGTTGCGAAGAAAAGTGCAGCAATAGCAGTAAAGGTTGTTTTTGAAGTAATATTTTTCATTTTGAATCTTCCTTAATTTGTGAATAATTAGCATTGGATGGAAAGGTTTCCCCTTTCATTATCATTAGACGAATGAGAAATCTATTTCTTACACTTTTTTCAAGGAAAAAATATGGAAACTGGAATTTCCAATAAAGACTTGGCTCAAATTAGAGAGCAAATGCTGAAATTTGCCACATTACAGGTGGGCGATTCTGTATTAGCTGAAGATTTGGTGCAAGAGAGTTTTTTAAGTGCATTTAACCATCTTGAGCAATTTAAACGACAAGCGGCATTTAAGACCTGGGTCTTTGCTATCTTAAAAAATAAAATCATTGATTTTCTTCGCCAGAAAGGCAAATTAGTGCTAGAAACCGAAATTGAAGATGAAGAACAAACTAATCATTTCTTTGATGAAGGGGGCCACTGGAAAGCTGAACATTCTCCACTCGATCTCGAACTGAGCGAAAGTGCGGTCTATTCTGAAGAATTCTGGCTGATTTTTGAAACTTGCTTAACTTGCCTGCCAGCCAAACAAGCCAAGATTTTTATGATGAGAGAGTTTTTGGAATTATCTTCCGAAGAAATTTGCCAAGAAAATCAACTAAGCATAAGTAACTTGCACACGACACTCTATCGTGCTCGCTTACAACTTCAAAACTGCTTATCTCATAAACTTTAAGGAGTGATTTTATGAAATGTCGCCAAGCGACTCGACTCATTTCAGATGCGCAAGAACGCTCATTAATGACTAAAGAAAAAATTGGGCTCAATTTGCATCTTGCCATCTGTACACATTGCCGTAAATTTCAACGAAATTGTGGCACATTGAGAAAATTAATGAAGGATTTCAAAGGATAAAAAAGCGGAAGAGAACTTCCGCTTATTACTCTATTACTTCGCCATTAATGCTGTTGCACGTGAAATCACTTCTTTGACTTCATCATCCGTCAATTTACCTTCTTTCACAAATTGCACCTTGCCGGTTTTATCAAGCAAAATAATCACGCTGTCTTTTTCACGTAATCCCCACGCATTTTTAACCGCACTTTTATCATCTAAAATCACTTGGCTATGGGCATTTTCTTTTTTGCCTTTTTCTGCGCTACTTTTCACAAACATACCCGTGCCCACAACGGCATCATCAGCATTAATAATGGTCGTGGTTTGATATTTGGCTTGGTTAAAATGAGCTGCTTTGATGGCTTCGATCATCGCTTGATTTTTCTCTTTTGCCGCACTTCTGCCTGCAATATGCTGAATCACACGGACTTTGCCAGGTAATGCCGTTGAGCTCCACGATTTATACGCTACATCATTGCCATTTAAAGTGATTTCGCCTTTATCCGAAACCGTTACATTGGCTAAAAGTTGATTAGGTTGAATATTGTGAGCGAATGTATTGGCTGAGATTAAACTCCCCATCACAGCGCTCAAAAGCATGATTTTTTTCATAAATACCTCATAAATTCCGTGAAATGCCCATTTTTTGGCGAATAGTCACTTTTTTGTTATACTCCGTGCGCATTATACTTTGCTTAAATCAGATAAAGAAGGAAAAAGAAATGGATCAAATGCCAGCTTGCCCAAAATGTAAAGGTGAATATGTTTATCACGATTCTGTGAATTTTGTTTGCCCTGATTGCGGTAATGAATGGAATGGTAACGAAGCAGTTGAAGCCGATGAAGATCAACTGATTGTTAAAGACAGCAACGGTAATTTATTAGCCGATGGTGATGATGTACTTTTGATTAAAGATTTGAAATTAAAAGGTTCATCTGAAGTGTTGAAGAAAGGCACGAAATTCAAAAATATCCGTTTAGTTAACGGAGATCACAATGTCGATTGTGGCAAAATCATGTTGAAATCAGAGTTCTTGAAAAAAGCTTAAGAATTCTCAATAAAAAGAGCGGTCGATTTTAACGTTGTTTTAAATCGACCGCTCTTTTTTTATTTTCGTTATACCTTCGCAGGCTTCACTATTTCACTTGGATAACAACCAAGCACTTTCAGATAATTACTGAATTGCTTAAGCTCTTCCAAGGCAATTTGGGTATCTGGATGATGAATATTTCCTTCAATCTCCAAATAAAACATTTCCTCCCAAGGCTTGCCATAAATAGGACGAGATTCAAGCTTGGTCATATTAATACCGTGCTTTTTAAACACAAGTAAAGCATCCACCAAAGAACCCGCTTGTTGCGATGTTGTCATCAACAATAAAGTTTTCGTGTGAATTTGCGGTGAAACTTCTCGAGCTTGTTTTGCCACTACAATAAAACGAGTAATATTGTTTTCTTGATTCGCAATATTATGTTTTAACACATGTAAGCCGTAAAGCTTGCCGCCATCTTCATTGCCCAGTGCCGCAATATTCGGTTTATTCAAGCTTGATACAAGCTGCATTGCATGAGAGCTACTTTCGCAAAACTCAATATGAACACGCTCAAGGCTTTGAATAAATTGACTACACTGCTGGATTACCTGTGGATGGCTATAAAGCGTATCAATTTTGCTTAAATCATCTTGCTCATTCACTAAAACACAGTGCTTGATAGGATAAGCCAACTCGCCCACCAAAGATAAAGTGGTATGTTGAAGCAAATCATAAACTTCATTAATTGCACCTGACGTAGTGTTTTCTAAAGGAAGTACGCCATAATCAGCTTCCCCAATTTCAACCTTTTCAAAAATTTGAGCAAAAGAATCGCAACTGATTTCAGCAAATTGTTGATGGTAGCGAGCCGCATAATTACGCGCAGCCAAATTAGAGTAAGAACCACGCTTGCCTAAAAAAGCGATATGTAACGTTTCTTCTCGTTGCTCATTGAGTTTTTTCTGCAAATACACTTGTTGTGTTAACACTGAATCTTCAATGATTTTTTGGAAGACTGATGTAATATACTGTGGTTCAAGCTGATAATTTTGACTTTCAGCAAATTGCACAAGCTCTTGTAAGAGCTGTTGTTCACGCTCTAAATCACGCAACGCTTTTTGCGTTACTTCTTTGCTTCTCACTACATCATATGCCAGACGATGACGCTCTGAAAGCAGCTTTAACAAGCTGCGATCAATTTGCGTAATTTGCTGACGAATTTCTGATAAATCTAATGCCATTTCATTCCTTATTTAAAGGTTACTTCATTGTGAGGGATGTATTTCTCCGCATTAATAGGTGAATTTTTCTCAAAAAATTCTTTTAAAACATCCGCATCAATAAAACCAGTATTAACAAAAGTTGGATTTTTGGTCATAACCGGATAACCATCTCCACCTGCAGCATTATAACTTGGTACAGAAATACGGTAAGTTTTATTTAAATCCAATGGTTTGCCTTGAATCTTCACATTTTCAACTTTCTTATCTGCACGATTCACTGTCATGCTGATACCTGAATATTGTGCATAAGCACCAGAATCCACTTCTTTCAATGCCACCACATTTAAATAATCCAATAATTCTTTACCGGTTAATTCAAAATAGCTCACAATGTTACCAAATGGATGGATTTTTAAAATGTCTTTATAAGTCACATCACCTTCTTGGATAGAATCACGAATACCACCTGAGTTCATGATACCAATGTCTGCTTTCGCTTTTTGACGTTGTGCTTCTGCAATTAAGTGACCAAGGTTAGTTTGTTCAAAACGAATAATGGTACGATCACCTTCTAACTTACCGTTTAATTTCCCCACTTTTTGGCTTAATAAAGCATCACCTTTATCTTGGTAAGATTTTAAAAGTTTTTCCATTTCTGGATCTTGTGGAATCTCTTCCGCATAGTTCACATATTCTGTTTTACCGTCTTCTTTTTTCACTTTTTTCTTCAAGTTCACTGGAATTAATTGATAATTCACTAATTTTAATTCACCATTTTTGAACTCAAAGTCAGCTCGACCAACGTATTTACCCCATTCAAATGCTTGCATAATCCAAGTACCATTTTGGAAATCTGGTTTACATGGCTGAGTTGGTTGATAATCTTTAATCCATACACCTTTGTCATCCACACAAATCGGATCATGGCTGTGGCCACCGATAATCATATCGAATGCGCCTTTATCTAAATTACGCGCAAGACTTACATCGCCTGGTGCATTTGACCCATGTTTCGCATCATAGTAATAGCCCATATGTGTTAAAGCGATTTTTACATCAGGCTTAACTTTTTCATTTAGCTCTTTTAATGTGGCTTTTGCTACTGTTGTTGGGTCTTCAAACTTCACATTGTGAAGATATTCTGGGTTACCTAATTTTGCGGTATCCTCTGTGGTTAAACCGACCACGGCAATTTTAAGATCTTGTTTATTTAAAATGGTATAAGGTTTAACTAAAGTTTTACCTGTTTTGGTGTTAATAACGTTTGCAGATAAGAATGGGAAGTTCGCCCATTTTTCTTGCATGTCAAGGATTTGTAATGGATTATCAAACTCGTGATTACCTAATACGGTTGCTTCATAGCCCATCGCATTCATTGCTTTAATGTCAGGTTCTGCTGTTTGCATATCTGACTCAGGTACACCAGTATTAAAATCACCTGCATTTAATAAAACGAGTGAGCCACCTTTTTGCTCGACTTCCGCTTTTACGCGATTAACAATTGTTTTGTGTGCAGGAAAGCCATATTCACCTTTAGCATTCGGCCAAAAATGTCCGTGCGTATCATTGGTGTGCAATATGGTAAATTGATAGGTTTTATCTTGTTCATATGCCATTGCCGCAGAAGTTGCTAGCACAAGAGGAAGCACGGTAAATAATTTTTTCATAATAAAAAACACCTCTATTTTTGACCGCTCTTTACCTTCGCAGAAAACAAAAATAACAGAGCAAGATGGGAAATAAAAAAGCTATACTCCCGAAAGAAGTATAGCTTTTCAACAAAACATTGTTAGATGAGTACCTGCGCAGGCGCAACATAACCTTGTGGAACTTGTTTCTTATCTTCAAAAGTAACAAATTCCCACGCGTCCTGATCGGCAAGTACAGCACGGAGTAGCTTGTTATTTAAACCGTGACCAGATTTATAAGCTTTGAAATCACCGATGATGTTATAGCCACACATATAAAGATCGCCAATCGCATCAAGCATTTTATGACGAACTAATTCATCTCTGAAGCGTAATCCGTCTTCATTTAAGATACGGTAATCATCTAATACGATGGCATTATCTAGGCTACCGCCTAATGCAAGACCTTGAGATTGAAGATACTCAATATCTTTCATGAAACCAAAGGTTCTTGCACGGCTAATTTGATGTACGAATGCTTGTGCTGAGAAATCCATCACGTAATTACGTACATTTTTACTAATCGCAGGATGATCAAAGTCGATTGTGAAATCTAAACGGAAACCATTATAAGGTTTGAATTCTGCCCATTTGTCACCGTCTTCTACTCGTACATTTTTCTTAATACGAATAAATTTCTTCGGTACATTTTGTTCTTCAATACCTGCGTCTAAAAGCAAGTAAATGAATGGGCTTGCACTACCGTCCATGATTGGAATTTCAGGTGCATCAACTTCGATAATGATATTATCTATACCTAAACCTGCTAATGCTGCGTTTAAGTGTTCTACGGTTGAAACACGCACACCTTGTTCATTCACAAGTGCAGTACAAAGCATTGTATCGCGCACTGAATCCGCATTCGCAGGGAAAGTCACCGGCGGATTAAGATCAGTACGGCAGTAAATCACGCCAGTATTCGGCATAGCCGGGCGCAACGTTAATGTTACTTTTTTACCGCTATGTAAGCCTACACCTGTGACTTTAATGCTTTGTTTTAATGTTCTTTGTTTAATCATCTCTTTTACCTTATTGCTTTACAACAAGATTACTTTTACTCTTATTTCTCATCACGACCAAATGATGCCGGATTGAAGAAATTAGGATTGTTTCTTAACTGTTCTAAACGGCTTGGATCAAGCGGTTTATTTAAGTTACCGTATTGCGAATTTTGTTCCTGTGCTGGTTCTGGTTGTGGATTATGTCTTAATGCATCTAAACCATGTAAACCAACTGGCGGTTGTGGTTGAATCGTTTCTTGCGCTACAGGTTGTTGAACTTGAGCTTGTTGCACTGTCGCTTGAGGACGAGCAATCACTACAGGCTCTGCTGAAACTACATCACCTAAACCTGTCGCAACGATCGTTACACGAATTTCATTGCTCATTTCAGGAACTAAACTAGTACCTACTACGATAGTGGCGTCTTCAGATGCAAAACTACCAACTGTATCACCTACCACGTTAAATTCGTCAAAGCCAAGATCCATGCCTGAGGTAATATTAACAAGGATACCTTTAGCATTAGACAGATCGACTTTTTCTAATAAATCATTTTTAATCGCAAGACGCGCTGCTTCTTCTGCTCGACCCGCACCTGGTTCACTTTGCGCTGAACCAAAACCAATCATGGCTTGGCCCATTTCAGACATAACGGTTCTTACGTCAGCAAAGTCCACGTTGATTAAACCTGGAGAGGTAATCATATCGGAGATGCCCATAACAGAGTTACGTAATACGTCATTTGCAGCAGCAAAAGCATCAATTAATGTTGCATTTTTCGGGAGAACTTTTTGAATTTGTTGGTTAGGAATGATGATCATTGAATCCACATATTGTGAAAGATCTTTAATCCCTAATTCAGCAAATTGCATACGTTTTTTGCCTTCAAAGCTAAATGGCTTAGTAACAACAGCAACAGTTAAAATGCCTAATTCTTTCGCTACTTTAGCAACGATTGGTGCTGCACCAGTACCTGTACCACCGCCCATACCGGCTGCGATAAAGACCATGTCTGCACCCTCAAGCATTTTACGGATTTCTTCTTGGTCATCTTCAGCCGCTTTACGACCTACATTTGGGTTTGCGCCTGCACCAAGACCTTTCGTTGTTGCCCCACCAATTTGTACAGTTTGTTGAACTTGGCTTTTGCGTAATGCTTGTGCATCGGTATTCACCGCATAGAATACGATCTTACCGTGTTCATCGCTATCAATTGCACTTTCGCCCAAGAAATTACCATTGAATTCTTGTTGCACCATGTTAGCAACCATGTGGTTAACTGCGTTACCGCCGCCTCCACCAACACCGACAACCTTAATCAGTGCACCTGTTTGCTCTTCAAAATCACCATACTCTGGGTATAACATTTGCTGTTCTCCGTTACTGCTAATACTCTGCTAGCATATTAATAAAATTTAAATCTTTCTCATTGTAAATGAAAAAGTCAAAATTATCAAAATTCTGATTTCACTTTGTTGAAAATATTTTTAAGGCCTTTCCAGAATTTTCTACCAACACCTTCATCACCATAGTTACTATCTACAGGATCATTATCACTATTTTGATGATGATATTGTAGTAATCCAACTACAGTTGAATATTGTGGACGGTTTACATAATCCGTTAAACCCGTAATATTCAATGGACTACCAATACGCACTTGGCAACCAAATACATTTGAAGCACAATCTTTTAAGTCTTCAATTTGTGCACCACCACCGGTAATAACGACACCAGCAATTAATTCAAATTTAATATGTTTGCTTTCTAAATCTGCTTTGAGCTTATCTAATTCGTCCTTAACAACGCCTAATAGTTCAATATATCTTGCTGAAGTGATTAAAGATAAATCACTTTTTGTTAAAGCGCGTGGTGCTCGCCCACCAATACTTGCCACTTCAATTTTTTTATCGCCATGTAGACGCGCTGGATACAATGCACTTGCATAATTCACTTTAATACGTTCGGCTTCTGCACGAGAAACGGTGCATGCATGAGCAATATCATTCGTGACAATATTGCCTGCATAAGGAATAACCTTGCTAAAGCGTAATGAACCATTGGTATAAACCATCACATTCATAGTACCCGCGCCAAAATCGATTAAGCACACGCCTAAGTCTTTTTCATCTTCGGTTAAAACAGAATGCGTTGCTGCAAAGCCGGAGAACACGACTTTATCAACTTGTAATCCGCAACGTTCAACTGCTTTTTTCAAGTTATTTTGCCAGTCTTGGTGACAAGCAATTAGGTGCACATTTGCTTTTAAACGGACGCCATGTAGACCTAATGGATTTTTAATATTAACTTGTTTATCTACCGCGTATTCTTGAGGAATAATGTGTAATAAAGAAAGACCTTCAGGTAATTTTACTGAGCTTGCTGTATGTAAAGCATCATCAATCTCTTCTTGAGTCACTTCATTTTCAGAAATAGCAACAAAACCGCTCTCATTCAGGCTTTGAATATGTTCACCCGTAATTGCAAGAGTCACACTCATAATTTGGCAATCAGCCATTGATTCAGCCGCTTCAATAGCACGTTGGATAGAGTTAACAACGGCATCTAAATCAGTAATACTGCCACGATCAATCCCTTTCGATGGACAGCTACCCACGCCAAGTACATTTACGACGCCATCAGGAAGCACTTCCCCAACAACAGCAACAACTTTTGATGTACCAACTTCAAGACCTACAATGACTTTCGGTTCCAACTCTTTTCCCATTTTCTTATTACACCCAATGAATTATTTTTATTTCTCTGTCAATCCAACCGCTGCTGATGCAGATGCATAGCGCAAATCTACATAATCAATTCGTTTACCTTCAGGCACTTCAATTTGTGGGTAAATCGTTACAAATCGATCTAATTTTGGTTTCCAATCTCCGCGCCCAAGTTTCAATACTATATCATTATCTAGCGTAACTTGCCACGCACCGCGATCATCAATTCGAACACCTTTAACCACTAAATTTTTGGCTTTAAAATCAGCGAAAATTTGATTCCAAGCTTCTAATACTTTCAAGCTTTGATAATCTGGGCCACCTAAATAAGGTAAAGCTTTTTCTTTTAACTTATCCATCGGTAATTGGAAAACAGTTCCCTCTTTTGTGATGAACTCTGTTTTATTCCAAATTGCAACTGGCTGATATTCTGACAGCCAAATACTTAAACGATTTGGCCAAATTTTACGAACCACTGCACCTTTTACCCAAGGAATCGTTTCAAGTTGCTCTTGAATTTGCTTAACGTCTTGTCCCCAGAAGCCCTTGAGAGAGCCCATTTTGAGCAACACATCCTGCACATCCGGATAAGTGGTAAATTCATTTTGACCTACTAAGGCATAGGCAGTAATTTTTCTATCACCGTCTAAGCTTTCAAGCCAATTCTGCCAGTTTGAATAAACGAAATACCCTAGCCCCGCACAAAGTAACACCAAAGCAAGTTTAATCTGCAACATAAAACGGAATTTACCTTCTCCGTTAGATGAGCGACCAAATTGCGTTGGCGGTGTATTTTTGCGCTTAATTACATTCATTACGCACTCAACTCCAAAATTTTCACGACGAGTTGTTCAAATGAAATACCGACTGTTGATGCAGATTTAGGGAATAAACTGTGACTTGTCATCCCTGGGTTCGTGTTTACTTCGACTAAACGGAAATTACCTTGTGCATCAGTCATCACATCAATGCGGCTCCAGCCACGACAACCCACAACGTCATAAGCACGTTTAACTAATTTCGCTAATTCTTGCTCTCGTTCAGCTGAAAGGCCAGCAGGGCAAAAATATTGAGTGTTATCTGAAATATATTTCGCATCGTAATCATAAAACTCACCTTCTGGCACAATGCGAACAGCTGGCAATACTTCGCCACCTAAAACAGGCACAGTTAATTCATCACCAGCCAACCATTCTTCAATCAAAATGGTGTTATCAAATTTAAGTGCATAATCGACCGCACTTTTTAATTCTTCGACTGCTTTTACTTTCGTTAAACCCACACTTGAACCTTCAAGAGATGGCTTAACCATCAAAGGTAAACCTAACTTTTCGACCACAGCTTGTGGGTTTAGTTCGTGAGCGTTTTCTTTGGTCACGATCTCCATATCAGCAACAGGTAAGCCGAAGGCTTTCCATAACATTTTAGTACGCATTTTATCCATGGTTAACGCTGAAGCCATCACACCACAACCCGTATAAGGCAAACCGATTTGTTCTAATAAACCTTGCATGGTGCCATCTTCACCACCGCGACCATGTAAAATGTTAAAGACACGATCAAAACCATCAGCCTTTAAATTCGCGACATTATATTCTTTAGGATCGATACCATGTGCATTATAACCTTGGCTCAGTAATGCGTTTAACACGGCCGCGCCAGAATTAAGAGAAACTTCACGTTCAGCTGATGTGCCGCCTAACAACACAGCAATTTTTTCTTGTTTTAAATTCATTGTTTTATCCTGTTTTCTTTTTATTCTTCATCGAAAAGTGCGGTTATTTTTCAGTGTTTTTATTCTTTCCAACGTTCGGCTAATCCACGAGAAATTTTGCTTACACTTCCCGCACCTTGGGCAAGAATTAAATCACCATCTTGAATAATTTGATCTAATACATCGCCAAGTTGTTCCGTATCAGAAACTAAAATTGGATCGACTTTTCCTAGATTACGAATAGAACGACAAAGTGCTTTACTATCTGCACCGACAATTGGCGCTTCACCTGCCGCATAAACGTCTAACATAATCAATGCATCCACTTGGGATAATACTTGCACGAATTCATCAAATAAATCGCGAGTACGTGAATAACGGTGAGGCTGGAAGATCATGACAATACGTTTATCTCCCCAGCCTTCACGGGCTGCTTTGATTGTTACATCAACTTCTGTTGGGTGATGGCCATAATCATCCACTAAGCGTACTTTACCATTTGGACGAATAAACTCGCCTAATTGGTCAAAACGTCTGCCCGCACCTTGGAAATCAGCAAGCGCTTCTAAAATCGCTTCATTGCCAATGCCTTCTTCTTTTGCTACTGCAAGTGCCGCCGTCGCATTTAACGCATTATGTTTACCTGGCACATTCAATAATACATTGATGCGTTCACCACTTGGGCAAACTACAGTGTAGTGACCTTGGAAACCGGTTTGTTCATAATCTTCGATACGATAGTCAGCATGCTCGCTGAAACCATAAGTTAAGACTTGACGTCCAACTTGCGGAACAAGTTCCATTAACACCGCATCATCTGCGCACATCACCGCTAAACCGTAGAATGGTAAGTTATGTAAGAACTTCACGTAAGTGGCTTTCATCTTTTCAAAGTCACCGCCATACGTATCCATATGATCCGGTTCAATATTGGTCACTACTGAAACCATAGGTTGCAAGTGTAGGAAAGATGCATCACTTTCATCTGCCTCTGCAATTAAATAACGGCTTGCACCTAAATGTGCATTTTTACCAGCTGATTTAACTAAACCACCATTAACGAAAGTTGGATCCAGTTTTGCTTGAGTATAAATCATCGAAATCATGGCTGTCGTTGTGGTTTTACCATGAGTACCCGCAACCGCTATACCATGACGGAAACGCATAATTTCAGCTAACATTTGTGCTCGCTGAATCACAGGAATACGATTTTGTTTAGCTGCGATTAATTCTGGGTTGTCTTCATGGATCGCGCTTGATACAACAACGACACTTGCCCCTTTCACATTTTCAGCTTGGTGACCAATGAAAATTTTTGCGCCAGCTTGAGCAAGACGCTGAGTCACGGCACCATCTGCAATATCAGAACCAGAGATATCATAACCTTCATTTAATAAAATTTCGGCAATCCCACTCATACCGGCGCCGCCGATACCAATGAAATGAATTTGTTGAACCCGACGCATCTCAGGGATAATCTTTCTAATTTCATCCGAAATATGTTTCATATTATTTCACCTTTATTTTTAACCGCACTTTTAGGTTAAGGGGTTATTTACTATCCCTCAACTTCTCTGTTCTTATTTCGCGTTCTCTACGATGACATCAGCTACACGTTTAGCGGCTAATGGTGCTGACATTTCTTTTGCTTTAATCGCCATCGCTAGCAAAGTTTCACGATCTGTTTTTTCTAAGAAATCGACCAACACATCCGCATTTAATTCATTCTGCTGAACAATTTTTGCTGCACCTACATCGGCAAGATATTTCGCATTTAAATATTGTTGTTGATCTTTATGCTGGAATGGTACAAAAATTGCTGGTGTCCCCACTGCTGCTAATTCACATACCGTTAAAGCTCCAGAGCGACAAATCACCACATCCGCCCACGCGTAGGCATCTGCCATATCATCAATAAATTCTGTAATTTTGACCGAATCTGCATGTTCACCATAAAGTGCGGTCACACTTTCAACAGAACCTTTACCCACTTGATGACGCACTTCTAGTTTATCTGCCAAACGCGCTACTACTTGTGGAATTGTTTGATTGAGTACACGAGCCCCTTGGCTTCCACCCACGACAAGTACTCTCAGTTTTCCACTTCTTTCTGAAAAACGAGCTTGTGGTGATGGCATTTCAAATAAATCTTGGCGAACTGGATTTCCTACAACTTCGGCATCTTTAAACGCAGTTGGAAAAGCTTGTAATACACGTGTCGCAATTTTAGCCAACCATTCATTGGTTAAGCCTGCTACAGCATTTTGTTCATGTAAAATTAC
The DNA here is from genome assembly GCF_001679485.1 of Haemophilus sp. CCUG 60358. Lineage (GTDB taxonomy): Bacteria > Pseudomonadota > Gammaproteobacteria > Enterobacterales > Pasteurellaceae > Haemophilus_D. The sequence goes on along the minus strand of NZ_LZOZ01000014.1, from coordinate 278,665 downwards.
CGGCACGCCGCAAAGTTTTGCAGCAATACCTCCAGGGCCTGACACATAACCACCCATGCCTAATACTGCATTAGGTTGATATTCTTGAATAATTTTACGAGCTTGCAATACCGCTCTTAAAATAGCAAAAGGCGCGCCAAGTAATGCTTTAATGCCTTTTCCACGCAACCCTGAAATTTGAATAAAACGAATCGGAATACCATGCTTTGGTACAAGCTGTGCTTCCATGCGATCTTTGGTGCCTAACCAGCAAATTTCCCAACCTTCTTTTTGTAAGGTTTGAGCAACAGCGATGGCGGGGAAAACATGTCCCCCCGTACCTCCGGCCATAACTAATAATTTTTTACTCATAAATATCCCTAATCATCTCTCAAACGTGCCTGACCACCACGTTGTAATCTATTTTCATGGTCAATACGCAATAAAATTCCCACGGTTGCCGACATAATAATGATACTTGAACCACCGTAGCTCACTAACGGGAAAGTTAAACCTTTTGTTGGTAACATCCCTAAGGCCATGCCTAGATTGACGAAACCTTGGAAGAAAATCCAGAAACTAATGCCTAAAGCAAAAAAGCCACGGAAACGTTGCTCTAACATGAGGGATTCACGTCCAATTTTCATCGCACGGAAAATCAATAAACCTAAAAGAATGACAACAACAAAAATACCAATAAAACCGAATTCTTCACCAATAATCGCCATGATAAAGTCAGTATGTGCTTCAGGAAGATAATCGAGTTTTTGAATGGAGTTACCGAGCCCTTCCCCACTAATTTCACCACGACCAAAGGCCATCAAAGAGTTAGTCAGCTGGAATCCTGTTCCGTAAGGATCTTTAAACGGTTCTAAGAAACCGGTAAACCGTTTTAAACGATAAGAGGCAGAAAGGACTAACCAAATAAAGAGAAGTATGCCTGTACCAATTAGCAAAATAAATTGCCAAAAATTTGCACCGACAATAAAAAGCATACCGAAAGTGATCACAAATAGTACCACTGTACTCCCTAAGTCAGGTTGAGCGAGTAAGAATACACCTAATATCCCCATCACAATGAAAGGCTTAACCGCACTGAATTTTTTACCTCTAACCTCATCATAACGACGCGTAAAATAACTCGCGAGGAAACAAGTTAAAGCTAGCTTAGCAAATTCTGCCGGCTGGAAATTTAAAATACCTAAAGAAATCCAACGTTTTGCCCCATTAACAGAGGTTCCAACCATAAGAACTAGTATCAATAATACAATTGCCAATAAGAAAATTTTGGCGTGCCGCTTTTCCCATTGAGAAGAAGAAATTTGGAGAGTTAAATAGCAGGTTGCTAAAGAAAGCAAGACATAAACGGCATCACGTTTAGCAAAATAGAATGTATCATTAAATACGCGTGCACTGTAAGGCATTGAAGCAGAAGTTACCGCTACTAAACCAATCAGCAATAGCACGACAAAAAGCCAAAACAATGCGCGATCGTAAAGTAATCCTTGCGGCGTCACTCTCGCCCATTGTTCATAATTTTGTTTAATTTTATTGATAAATTCCATTACTCCCCTAATTCTTTAAGCTAATTTTGCTAAACGAGTAAACTCTTCGCCACGTTTTTCAAAAGAGGCAAATTGATCCAAACTTGCACAAGCAGGAGATAATAACACCATATCACCTGATTTTAAATGTGGACGTAAAAATGAAATGGCTTGCTCCATGGTTTCAAACAAATGACTTTGGCTTGAAAGTGCCGCAAGTTGTTTGCCATCACGACCAAAACAATACGTTGAAATATGAGGTTGATTGATTAAATCAGCGAGTTCAGAAAAATCTGCGCCTTTACCATCACCACCTAATAAAAGGTGTAACGTTCCCTCAACATATAAACCCGCTAATGCTGCAACGGTGCTACCTACATTGGTGGCTTTAGAATCATTAATCCAACGAATGCCATTCGCTTGATGGGCTAATTGGAAACGATGATCTAAGCCTTTAAATTGACGAAGTGCGGTACGAATTGGCTCTAAATTTATGCCTACTGCTTGTGCTAATGCTGTTGCAGCTAAAATATTCATGTAATTATGACGACCAACTAAAGTCGCTTCATCACAAGGTAAAATTACTTCCTCTTTCGCCATTAAGTACTGTTTACCGTTTTCGGTTTTTAGCCAGTAATCAGCTTGATTTTCAGCAAAAGACACAACCTTCCTAGCTTGATTTTCACCTTCGCCAAACGTGAGTTCGTCTTCTAAGTTCACTACTGCTGTTTCTGCATTGTGGTAAATGCGTAATTTTGCTTGGCGATAATCTTCTAAATCCACATAGCGATCCATGTGATCTTCAGTCACATTAAGCACAGTCGCTGCATCCGCTTTCAAACTATAAGTGGTTTCAAGTTGGAAACTGGAAAGTTCTAAGACATAAAGATCGCAATCTTCATTTAATAATGACAACGCAGGGATACCAATGTTTCCCCCCATTCCCACTTTTATTCCGGCCGCTTTTGCCATTTCATAGACTAATGTTGTCACGGTGCTTTTACCGTTAGAACCAGTAATTCCTACAATTGGCTTCGTTGCTGCTCGGCAGAATAATTCGATATCTCCAATCACTTCTACGCCAGCTGAAAGTGCGGTCTGAATTTCAGGTGTTTTTACCGCGAGCCCTGGGCTAATGACAATAATATCGCTTTCAAGTAACCATTGTTGATTTAGGCTACCTGTATGTAAGAGAACATTTTTAGGTAATTTATCCGCACCTGCTGGATATTGGCGTGTATCAATCACACGAATATTAGCTTGTTGAGATTGCAGATATTCAACGCAAGAAAGGCCTGTTTTTCCAAGGCCTATAATGGTGATAGTTTTATTTTGATATAGAGTTGTCATGTTGTTTTTCTTCTCTCGTATTCTGGGATCACGCAGGGTGCAACAAGTGCACCCTACAAAATTATCTTAGTTTGAGCGTTACAAGCCCCATCAACACCAACATCAAGGAAATAATCCAAAACCGGATAATCACTCTAGGTTCTGGCCAACCTTTTAATTCAAAGTGGTGATGAATTGGTGCCATTCTGAAAATACGTTGTTTTCTTAACTTGTAAGAACCTACTTGCAAAATCACAGACAAGGCTTCAACAACAAATACACCGCCCATAATCACTAATAAGAATTCTTGACGAACAAGGATGGCAACAACACCGAGTGCGCCACCAAGTGCAAGGGAGCCTACATCGCCCATAAAGACTTGAGCCGGATAAGTATTAAACCATAAGAAACCTAAGCCCGCGCCTACGATTGCGGTACAGAACACCACCACTTCAGAACTATATTTGATATAAGGAATATGTAAGTATTCTGCAAAATTAACGTTACCGGTCGCCCATGCGATTAAAGCAAATGCACCTGCGACTAACGCTGTTGGCATAATTGCAAGACCATCTAAACCGTCGGTTAAGTTTACCGCATTACCTGTGCCCACAATCACAAAGTAAGACAACACAATATAGAATAAACCTAATTGCGGCATGATATCTTTAAAGAATGGAATCACTAAACGCGTTGCATCGGTATCATGACCTAACCAATACAACCAAATGATCGCCACTAATGCGACTACTGACATCCAGAAATATTTCCAACGCGCAATTAAACCATCGGTATTTTTACGTGTGATTTTACGGAAATCATCCACAAAGCCAATTGCACCGTAACCAAACAGCACAAATAAGCAAATCCAAACATAAAGATTCGCTAAGTTGGCCCACAATAAAGTACTCACACCAATGGAGAATAAAATCATCACACCGCCCATGGTTGGGGTGCCTTTTTTCGCAAAGTGGCTTTCAGGACCGTCATTACGCACTTCTTGGCCAAATTTTAAAATTTGAAGGCGTTTGATTACTTTAGGACCAATCCATAAAGAAATGAAAAGTGCGGTCAATAATGCCAAAATCGCACGTACGGTAATATAGGAAATGGCATTGAATGCCGTTTCATAGCGAACTAAATATTCAGCAAGCCAAACTAACATAAGCTATCCTTTAATGAATAAATCGTCTCTTCCATTTTCATTGAGCGCGAGCCTTTCGCTAATACGACGACTTTTTGGTTTTCTTGTAATTTCTGTTTAATAATATCTAACGCATAAGCTGTCAATTCAGCTTTATCTGTAAAATGTTTTCCCAAAACAGCTTCAGAAATGACCGCACTTTCCGTTCCGTAAGAAAGCACTAAATCTAATTTAGCTTGTTTAGCGTGCTCACCCACTTGTTGATGGCATTTTAGGCTATCCTCGCCTAATTCTTTCATATCGCCCACGAGTAGAATACGGAAAGCATCATAACCTTTTAAAACATCGATCGACGCTTGCAAGGAATCGACATTCGCATTGTAAGTATCATCTAATAAAAGGAGATTTTCATTCACTTGAATCGGGAATAATCGTCCTTTTACTTGAGAACGATGTTCAAGACCTACTTTTACATCAGCAAGACTCGCGCCCACATTCATAGCAAGTGCGGTCGCTGCCAACGCATTTTTTACATTATGCTCACCTAAATAAGGCAAATTAATTTCAATGCGACCTTTTGGTGAAACTAACGTAAAGGTTGAGCCATTAGGTGAATGTTTTACATTTTCAGCTTTGTAATCACGACCATTAAAATATTGAATAGCATGGGAACCTATTTCTTTTTGCCACAATTCAATATAATCATGTTCACTGTTAATAATGGCTACACCATTTGGGGTTAAACCACGATAGATTTCCCCTTTCGCACGTGCTACACCTTCAATTGAACCAAATCCTTCTAAATGTGCAGCCGCTACATTATTCACTAATGCGGCTTCAGGCTGAGCAAGATGCGTGGTGTAATCAATTTCACCTTGATGATTGGCACCTAATTCAATAACGGCAAATTTATGTTGTTCGGTTAAGCGTAATAACGTTAATGGTACGCCAATATCGTTGTTGAAATTACCATTAGTGAATAACACAGCTTCAGGATTGCCCGCTGTTTGTTGCAGAATGGATGCTGTCATCTCTTTCACCGTAGTTTTACCCGATGAACCTGTCATCGCCACAGTACGAGGATTAATTTTTTCACGTAACCATTTTGCTAATTGACCAAGGGCTAAGCGCGTATCTGCAACAACCAATTGTGGCGTTGCTATTTCAGTGTTGGCTTGTTGCACAACTAAGGCTGTCGCACCTTGCTCAACGGCTTTATCTAAGTATTGATGTGCATCAAAATGCTCACCTTTTAATGCAAAGAAAAGTGAGTTAGATACCGATTTACGCGTATCCGTATTGATATTTTCAACAACGGCCTGCTCATCTCCAATAAGATTAGCATTTAAAATTTGAGCAAGCTGTTGGGTAGTTAATTTAATCATTCTATTTTTTATTTTTTCGTTAAATAAGCTTCAGCCACTTCTTGATCGGAGAAATGAAGTGTTTTATCTCCAATGATTTGATAGTTTTCATGACCTTTACCGGCAATCACAATCACATCATTTTCAACCGCATTCTCAATGGTAAATTTGATGGCTTCTTCGCGATCCGGAATCACTCCAACATCTTCCATTCGACTAAAACCCGTAAGGATATCGGCTTCAATTTTATTTGGGTCTTCTGTGCGCGGATTATCTTGGGTTACGATCACTAAATCTGCAAACTGCTCAGCCACTTTTGCCATCAACGGACGCTTGCCTGCATCACGATCACCGCCACAACCAAAAATGCACCAAAGTTTGCCTTTACAATGTTCACGCGCGGCATTTAATGCTTTTTCTAATGCGTCTGGAGTATGGGCATAATCAACGATAACTGTTGGTTTTCCTACTTTTTTAATCAATTCCATTCTTCCATTTACCCCTTTTAGCTGTGAAACAGTACGGATAAGATCATCGAAAGAATAACCTAAAGCCAATAAAACAGCCGTGGCTAACAGCAGATTACTCACGTTAAAAGCGCCAATTAATGGGCTATGTAATGTGCCATTACCCCAACTTGAAGCAACATCAATCACCGCACCTTCGTGAGTAAAACGAATCTGTGTTGCATAAAGCCATTGTTTAGAAGTTGGTTGAAAATCTGAGCGACAGCTGACTGCAATACCATTTGGTAATTCACTTAACCACGCAGCCCCAATAGGATCGTCAGCATTGAGAATTTGTAATTCGGGTGCTAAATCAATGAAAAAGCGTTTTTTAGCTTCAGCATACTTTTCCATTGTATCGTGATAATCCAAATGATCACGACTTAAATTGGTAAAAATAGCGGCTTTAAATTTAAGGGCTTCAACACGGTGTTGAACTAAACCATGCGAAGACACTTCAATAGAAGCAAAATCAGCCCCTTTCTCTACAAAATCAGCGAGGTTTTCTTGAACTTCAACGGCTGAACCTGTGGTGTTTTTTGCCTCTTTAATTTGACCCAATAAACCATTGCCAATGGTGCCCATGACGGCTGCTTTACGGCCGAATAGCGTTACCCATTGAGCTAATAATTGAGAAACGGTGGTTTTACCGTTTGTTCCAGTTACACCAACTAGCGTCAGTTTTTCGGAAGGATGCTCATAGAATTGACCTGCCAATGCAGAAAGATTGGCAGATAAATGATAATAATAAATCACAGGCACATTATTTTGCCATTGGATGCTCAAATGCTCGTTTTCTAAATCTGTTTCTAAAACGACCGCACTTGCGCCAGAAGAGATGGCTTGAGGAACAAATTGACTCGCATCAAAACGATGCCCTTTTACTGCCACAAACAAATCACCTTGGGTCACTTTGCGGCTGTCTAACACCATCGCCTTCACATTAATGTCTGAAAGCACCGGAAGATCAAAAAGTGCGGTCAATTTTTTCATTGTTTTGCCTTTTCTTAATTCATTTTTTCAAATTTTTGATCGCTTAAGCGAACGGTACGTCTTGCTGTTTTTTCTGTTGGTTCTGCATCTGGTGCAATACCATTAGCACGTAAGGTATAACCCATAATGCTCGAGAATACCGGTGCAGATACCGCACCACCATAGTACTGCCCTGCTTTCGGATCGTTAATCAAAATAACTAATGCATAACGTGGATCGCTAATTGGTGCAATACCTGCTGTAAATGCTACATATTTATTAACATAGTGACCATTCTCAATTTTACGCGCTGTACCTGTTTTCACACCAACACGATAACCTTCAACCATCGCACGTTTATTTTTGATTGCCACTTTCTCTAACATACCCACGACGTCTTTCGTAATTTTTTCAGAGAAGACACGTTGACCAATGACTGGCGGATCGACTTTTGTGATAGAAAGCGGACGATAAATCCCGAAGCTACCTAAAGTTGCATAAGCGCGTGCAATTTGTAATGGTGTTGAAGTGATACCATAACCATAAGCCACAGTAGCACGTTCGATATCTGCCCAACGTTTACGGTTTGCATTTAATACACCACGTTGTTCACCAATTAAGCCTAACTCTGTATCTTTACCTAAGCCCGCATTTTGGTAAGTTTCCATTAATGCAGAAGGTGGCATACGTAACGCAAGACGACTCACACCACGGTTACTGGAGTTAATCAAAATTTCATCTAAGGTTTGTTGTGGGCGAGGTGCCACGTCCACGATTTCTTTACCACTCACAGTAAATGAACCTGTATTAATTACTTCATCACGTCTCGCGGCACCACGTTGAAGTGCGGTCAAAACAACGAAAGGTTTTACTGTCGAACCTGGCTCAAAGGTATCCGTAATCGCACGGTTACGTTTTAATTCATCTTTCACATTAGCCAAGTTATTTGGATTGTAAGAAGGCGCCGTCGCCATTGCTAATACTTCACCCGTACGCACATCTACCAGTACCGCAGTACCAGATTCAGCTTTGTTCTCAGTTACCGCTTTTTTGATTTCGCGATACACCATGGATTGCAATTTTTCATCGATACTTAAGGTTACATCTTGTGCATCGTATTTTTTCTCATCTGCAATATGCTCAACCACGTTACCACGTTTGTCTTTACGTACAACACGCGCACCGTCTTTCCCCACTAACATTGAGTTGAAACTTGCCTCAACGCCTTCAATCCCTTTACCATCAATGTTGGTAAAGCCGATTAATTGAGCCGCTTCTTCTACACGTGGATAAAAACGACGTGGTTCAGTTTCTAATGAAATACCTTTAATTTTGAGGTCACGGATATAATTTGCTTTGCCCGCTTCTACTTGACGTGCTAAATACAAGAAACCTGATTTTGGATTTTTCTCAATTTTTTTCACCAACTCAGCAGGTGTCATATTTAATTCGTTAGCAAGGGCTTTGATACGTTCTTTATCCTCTAATGCATTTTCTTTTAACATTAAACGAGGTTCAGCTACGATCGCGCTCATCGGCACACTCACCGATAACAATTGGCCATTACGATCTAAAATTGAACCACGAACAGAAAGCACATCATCTTTACGTAATGAACGTTTGTCCGCTTCACCAGATAGGGTTTCAGAATTAACAGATTGCACATAAGCAGCACGAGCCACTAATGCGCCTAAGCCTAAGAAAATAAAACTTGTCGCGATGAGATAACGACCACGAAGGAAGCATTTCTCAAACACCATTTTCGGTTTGTTCGGTTTTACTGACGCAGGTTGAGCCAATTTTCTAATTGTTTTCTTTGGCTTTCCTGGTTTCTTAGAGGAATTAAATCTAACCATTTTATTCAAAATCCCTATTCAAAAATAACCACTTCTTGTTCACTTTGAACACGTTGCATTTTTAATGTACCGATTGCAATGGATTCAACTCTTGTATTATCACTTTCGGTTGCTTCTTGTAATTGCAAATTGCGATATTCGTTTTCAAGGGCTTGGTGTTGTAATACCAACTGCCCGTTTTCAGAAATTAGGCCCCGTGTTTGATGCGTCATCCAAATTGTGCCCATTGCAGAAGCTAAAATTAATAAAAGTAAGACGACAATTAATTTATTAGAAGAAAAAATATCTTCAACGAGAATATGTTGTAAAGGATAACGTTCGCTATTTTCTAACATCTTATTTCACCCTTTCCGCAATACGTAAAACCGCACTTCTTGAGCGTGGATTTGCCGAAATTTCTGCCTCACTCGGCTGAATCGCTTTACCAATGATTTTTAACTTTTGATTACGTTGAATTTGATCTTCACGTAGTGGTAAACCTCTTGGAATATCCTCGCCTTTGCTTTGCTTACGCATGAAATGTTTTACCATTCTGTCTTCAAGTGAATGGAAACTGATAATCGATAAACGCCCTTCTGGGGCCAACATATCTAATGCAGAATTTAATACACTTTCTAACTCATCTAATTCTGCATTAATATAAATTCGAATGGCTTGGAAACTACGAGTCGCTGGATGCTTATGTTTATCTTTAAACGGAACAGATTGAGCAATTAATTCAGCGAGCTGAGAAGTACGACTTAAACATTCTGTGCCATTTTTGACCGCACTTTTATTAAATTCTACGATGGCAGTGGCAATTCGTTTTGCAAAACGCTCTTCGCCGAAGGTTTTTAACACCCAAGTTAAATCATCAACGGATACTTGTTTTAGCCACTCTGCCGCTGATAAACCTTGTGTGGTATCCATACGCATATCTAACGGGCCATCTTTCATAAAACTGAAACCACGCTCGGCTTCATCAAGCTGTGGAGATGACACGCCTAAATCCAGCAAAATACCGTCAATTTTACCAACTAAATCGAGTTTTTGACAGATGCCTGGAATGTGTGAAAAGCTATTATGTTCAATATGAAAACGAGGGTCTTGAATTTTTTCAGCTTCAGCAATCGCACGCGGATCACGATCAACCGCAATTAAACGACCATTTTTAGAAAGCTGGGAGAGAATTAGACGAGAATGACCACCACGGCCAAAAGTACCGTCAATATAAATTCCATTTTCCTTCAATACCAAGCCATTCACGGCTTCGTGAAGTAAAACTGTGATATGTTCAGGTGAAGAAAAGGAATTTTCGGTATCCATAAATACAATATAAAAGTAAAAAACGGTGAATCATTTTCTATAATGAGAAATCTTTCAAAGCCTCAGACACAAAATCTGCACTTGAACCAATTTCCATATCTTCTTCAATTTGGGCATGCCATTCTACAGCACTCCAAATTTCAAATTTATTAAGTTGCCCAACCAACATTAAACCTTTTTCTAATTTTGCATGTTGACGTAATGGTCCACTAAGTAAAATACGGCCCTGAGCATCCATCTCACATTCAGTAGCGTGACCAAGCATTACTCGTTGCAAACGGCGTTGGGTAGGATCAAAGTTAGAAAGTGCGAGAAGTTTTTGTTCTATTTTTTCCCATTCATCAAGGGGATAAAGTAAAAGGCAGGGTTGTCGAATATCCACAGTACAAACCATTTGCCCTTGATTCTTTTCAAGAATCTCAGAGCGATAGCGGGTTGGGATCGCTACGCGTCCCTTAGAATCTAAATTAACCGCTGTTGCACCACGAAACATATTACGCCTTAAAAATTGAACTTATTTTGAGAAATTTTTCTAAAAATCCCCACAAAACACCACTTTTCTCCACACTAGTGTAAGTTTATAATTTGTTTGCTTAAGTTGCAAGCGATTAATAGAGGAAGATTTAATAAGATCAAGAGTTATCTTAGAGAATAAAAAAATAGCCTGTGAATTTTCATTCACAGGCTAGATTTTTTACAGAGTTAGAGTGTATTACCAAGTATAACCAATACTTGCCCCAGCTCCGGCATCTCCGCTTGAGTTAATAGAAAGATTGGCTTTCACACCAACTCGTCCATTATCAGATAAACGAGAATACCCTACTGCAACGGCATTTTGTCCTTTAAAAGAACCAACCCCAGCAGAAATCGTTTCTTTACCTGGAATGGTATTTTGATACAAACTACCAATTGCAATCGCACCCGCAATACCTGCACGCAATTCTTTATTCATTTTTTGCATATCACGATTGACTTGCGCAATTGCATTACGGTTTTGCTGGATTTCACGGCTATGGTTATGTACGGTGTTCTCAATGGTATCAACACGCTCTTTTAACTTCGTATTAGCATTAAGACTACCCACAAATTGTTGTTCTGTTTTGCCAGTGTTGCCATTGTCTCTCCAGATCTCATAAGCAGATTTTCCAGCATCACCTTTATCGCCTTTTTCGCCTTTAATTGC
>NZ_LZOZ01000014.1:264299-267242 GCF_001679485.1 Haemophilus sp. CCUG 60358 | reverse complement strand
TTATCCGCTAACCATTGGTCTTTCGCAGATTTACCTGCTTCACCTTTATCACCTTTTTCGCCTTTAATTGCAGCAGCGTAGTCGGTTTCAGTTTTACCTGGGTTGTCAGCTAACCATTGGTCTTTCGCAGATTTACCTGCTTCACCTTTATCACCTTTTTCGCCTTTAATTGCAGCAGCGTAGTCTGTTTCAGTTTTACCTGGATTATCCGCTAACCATTGGGCTTTGGCTGATAAACCAGTGTCACCTTTATCTCCTTTAAAAGAAGGATCATTTTTAAGACTATCTTTATCTAAACTAACAACTGTTTTATCACCTTCTTTTGAAGTTTTCAGCCCATTTTTGAATTCATATAATTCATTAAAAATAGTTCCAAAATTATTTTTAGTTACAACTTCATTTCCATCAAAATTTAATTTCCCACCATTATCAACGGTTAATGCTTTTGGAGTTGTATCACCTAAATTAATACTAGAGAAAGTCGGTGCTTTTAGCATACCTATACGCAACGTACCATTATCATTAAATGTAATTAAATTATCTGATGAATAATTTGCTGCAGGAGCATTGCTAGAACCATACACTGTGCCTGATTTACCTTGAATAGGTAAAATACCACCGATATGTTTTTTAATGATCTTAGCTTTCATCTCATCGCTAGAATCACCCTCATCATAATCATTAGCAGAAAATTGAATACCTGCTACAGCTAAGGATTTCAACTGCGCCACATTCACTGCATCTGTATCTTCTGTACCTGCGGCTACGCCAGTAATTTGGCGGGTTATGCCTGTTATTTCATTACCCACTGAAACCGAACCCGCAGTGCCTTTCCAAGTTGAAACTAATTTATTTTGCTCTTGTTCTTTTTTATTTAAGTCTAATTTGGCTTTATCCGCCTTAGTTTTAGTTTCATCCAATTTAGTTTGAATTTCTACTTTAGCTGCCTCGTCATAGCTTGTTGCTTGAATACCTGTTTTAGTTTTAAGAGCGGTCAATTCTTCCTGCATTTTTTCCAATTCATTTTTAGCTGTTTCATAAGATTTAGTTGCTTTGTCAATCTGAGCTTGTGGCTGATTTTCATCTTTCAACTGCTTTATACGGGTTTCTAACCCTTTAACCTCCACTTCTTTTTTTGGCAAATCGTAAAGAGTATTGCGTAATTCTGCCAAGTCAGCATAATTTTGAAGCTCTTTTTCATAAGCCTTTTTCAGAGGATCAATTTCAGCTTGCAATTCCTGATATTTTTTACCCGCTTCGCCTAACAAAGTCATTTGTTTCTTATTGCCATTTATTTCAAGTTTTGTTGCTTGCTCACTAATGTCATAGCCGATAGTAGCAAGATCACGATTATTAAATGAATCCGAACCTAAAGCTACCCCGCCATTTACGCCCTCGTTAATTTCGGTATTTGCCCCTAAAGCTAACGATTTTTCTGCACGGGCGCTAGAAAAATGTCCAAATGCGGAAGAATAATCTTTATAGGCAACAACCTGATCACCAACGGCTAATGAATAGAGTCCTCGTGATTCAGTACCAATACCAATAGCCAAAGAATTTGATCCCGATGCCTCTGCAGTGCCACCTATCGCAATGGTTTGGAAGCCATAGCCTTTTGCACCTAAACCGATAGCAATTGAGCCCTTTTGTCGTTTTTCTGGCTCTGGATGGGTAACGATATAATCATCTCCTGCAGTACGGTTACTGCCTGTTTCGCCAGTACCACCATTTGCCACGAGAGTATGATGATCTACATAAAGAATGCTGCCTGATGCTGGGGAACGTTTTTTACCAACGTATGCGGCGTTACCCATTGCAATGGAATAATCAGATGCATCTTCAATTTCACTATTTCTCCCAATAGAAATGGTATCTTCTCCACGAGATAAAGCAAAATCTCCAATGGAGATACCAGCATAATTGTAGGATTTTGCATAGGTTCCTAGTGCTATTGTTCTATCGCCTATCGCTCTAGCATTATAGCCTAGTGCCATTGTTACATCGCCTATCGCTCCAGCATGAGTGCCTAGTGCAGTAGAATATACTCCTAACGCATTAGTACTTTCCCCAATAGATACCGCTTGAACAGCTCGTTCACCAGTCATACTCGATATACCAATCGAAATTGAATTAGCTGCTTTAGCTTTTGTCTCATATCCCCCTAAAGCAATACCACCTGTTTTTTCAACAACAGAACCATAGCCAATTGCAACGCTATAACCTGCAACCAAGTAAGTGCTTGCACTATTGCCTATAGCCACAGCATTTCTCGTAGCATACGTTTTATAGCCAATTGCAACACCACCACTACTATCTACTTTAGCCTCTACACCAATAGCGACATCCTCAGGATTCTTAATTTCCGCACCTTTTTTATCTTTTACTTTCTCGTAAGGCATTGTGCCAACATATTTTTCTAATACAGACAGTTTTTTCTCTTGTTCCTCTATTTTGGTTTGTTGGGCTTCATATTTCGCTTTTAAATCTGTTAATTCGTTCTGAGTATTATCAGCAGTAGGTGCGGGTGTAGATGAAGATTCACCTGCCAAAGCCACACTACTTACTAATGCCATACAAAGTGCGGTTAATTTTGCTGATGTTTTTGCAGATTTTACCTTGCCTTTAACAAGTTCAGAGACGACTTGAAAAACACCAGATGCCCGATTAAAAATAATTCTATAAATATGATTCATACTAACCTCGATTTGATTTTTCGTTTATGTTTACAATAAAAAATAGAAAGTAAACCCCAGCAGTATTTTAACGTTGAAAAACACTGCGAGACTAAAGAATAATGTTTTCATTTAAAATGAAATGGATTTGAGTAAGGAATTGCTGAAAAAAGAAATTCACACAACGCAGAATAGACGTATCGCCTCAGCTTAAAAGGTATTGTGCCTCTGGCGGAAAGTGCTAGTATTGTTTGCTTGCTTGCTTGCTTGC
>NZ_LZOZ01000014.1:0-264241 GCF_001679485.1 Haemophilus sp. CCUG 60358 | reverse complement strand
CTTGCTTGCTTGCTTGCTTGTCAAATGTTCTCACAGATTAAAATCCTAGGTTATAAAAGTTTTTGAATTATCCTATCATTTACTCTTCAAAACAAGAAAAGAAATGTAAAGGAATATAAGGAAATGTAAAGAAACATAAAAATTATAGATAAAAAACCGTTCGAACATCAATTCAAACGGTTTTATAAAATGAGATTTTATGAATTAATTATTTACATACGCTTCTTCGTCACGATCACCTAATGGTTTAAGCTGTGTGAAGAATAAAACTAAACAAAGTACTGTTAAGCCTAAGCCGATATAAACAGATAATTGATAGTCTAAACCAAAACCGATTTTGTTGTATGCAAGGTAAGTAAAACATACGGTACTGATAAATGCCGCAGGGATTGTACATATCCAGTGGAATTTATTATAGCGATATAAATACGCAGCTGCAGTCCATAACATAACCATCGCAGTAGTTTGGTTCGCCCAAGTGAAGTAACGCCATAAGATAGAGAAATCCACTTTTGATACGATATAACCAACCACGAATAATGGCACAGCAATAATTAAACGTTTAGCTAAGGTTTTTTGTTCTAAATGGAAAAATTCTGCAATAACAAGACGTGCCGCACGGAATGCTGTATCGCCTGATGTAATTGGAAGAACAACCACACCTAACACTGCAAAAATACCACCAACAAGACCTAAGAAGTGGATAGAAGAGTCATAAACCACTTTAGAAGGAGAACCTGCTTTAATCGCTGCTAATAAATCTGGTAAAGAATCATAGAAACTTAAACCAACTGCACACCATACTAACGCAATCACACCTTCACCGATCATCGCACCGTAGAAAATGAAACGTCCTTCTTTTTCGTTTTCAGTACAACGTGCCATTAACGGGCTTTGTGTTGCGTGGAAACCAGATAATGCACCACAAGATATTGTTAAGAACAAGAGTGGCCATAATGGTAAATCCGCACGGGTTTCAAAGTTTTGGAAGAATTTCTCAAAAGACATACCGTCCACAGAACGATAGAAAGAAATTGGGTCTGCTGAGCTAAGATCTGCACTTACTAAACCATATACCATACCTACAGACATAAAGAGTAATAATGCACCGAAGAATGGGTAGATACGACCGATGATTTTATCAACCGGAAGTAATGTCGCAAGAATATAGTAAATGAAAATGATAGCAGTCCAAACACTGATAACAGTCGCTTTATCCATACCCCAAACGGTAATACCACCTGCTTCAGCTACTTGATGGATTTCTTCCGCATTGCTAATAGAAATGCTACCTGATGCAGCACCGAACACATCCATTGTAATCGTACCCATTAATTGAGCTGGACTTGCAACGAATACCACACCTACTAACAATAAAAGCACAACAGCTAATACGTTAATGAATGCTTTAACTGGACGACCTAAGTATTTACCTGCGAGGTTAGGCATAGATGCACCGCCATTACGCACACTTAACATTCCACAGAAATAATCGTGTACCGCACCCGCAAAGATACAACCAACCACAATCCAAAGCATAGCAACTGGTCCGTATAACGCACCAAGAATCGGACCAAAGATTGGGCCTGTACCTGCAATATTTAATAATTGAATTAACCAAATCTTAGTTTTAGACATTGGCATATAGTCAACGCCATCATTCATGGTATACGCTGGCGTTTGACGATTTGGATTGATCACAAAAATGCGCTCAATTACACGACTATAAAAGAAATAACCTGCAAGCAATAACGCCACGCAGAAGAAAAACCACAACATAAAATACTCCTCAGGAATAAATGAATACCGAAATTTAGTCATATACTAGACTTCGTCGGCGGTATTCTAAGTTAAAATTCTCAAAATCAAAATTTTAATTTTTACAATGTTTCAAATTTGTGATCTATATCACGTTTATCATTACGCTTTTTTCACTTACAATAAGCTCATAAATTCAAATAATTAAAAAAGGATCATAAATGGCTCTTACTCGCTGCCCTGAATGTCGTAAAAAAATCAGCGAATCCGCTCAATTTTGTCCAAATTGTGGTTTTTCTTTTAAAGAAGAAGATCTTGAGATTTACAAACAAAAACTCGAAGAACGACGCCAACATAATGCCGAAATTAATCGAAAAAGCACTAAACTTCACCTTATTTGGTTCGCTATTTTCACTATCGTTATTTTGCTCGCAAGTTGGCTGACAGGAGAATAAAAAGTGCGGTCAAAAAATAATGAAAATTTTGACCGTACTCCATCTTTATTGCTTAGATATAGGTGAATCGTTTATTTTATCTAACAATACGCTCACTACCTTCGGTACGCCCTTCCCTGCTTTTTCTTTTATTGTGATGACTTGCTTACGAACAAATCCTGTATTGGGATTTGGATCGATTAAGTAAATTGGCGCTTTGCTTGGCGCTTCATTAACTAAACCATTCGCAGGATACACTTGCAAAGAAGTACCAATCACTAACACGACATCCGCTTGCTCTACGATATCCACTGCACGTTCTAACATCGGCACCATTTCACCGAAAAAAACAATATATGGGCGCATTGGATGACCGTTAGGATCTTTATCTTCCAATTTCTGATCGACAAAACAATCCACAATATAACTTTCATCAAAACTACTACGGGCTTTATTCAGTTCACCATGTAAGTGTAAAACATTCGAACTTCCTGCTCGTTCATGTAAATCATCCACATTTTGCGTGATAATTCTCACATCATAGGCTTTTTCTAATTCAACTAAGGCGATATGTGCAGCATTTGGCTTAGCTGCAGCCGCATTTTTTCGTCGTTGGTTGTAGAAATCTAATACTTTTGCACGATTCTTTTGCAAGGCTTCAGGCGTACAGACTTCTTCAACTTTATGCCCTGCCCATAAACCATCTTCCGCTCTAAATGTAGGAATACCACTTTCGGCACTAATTCCTGCGCCTGTTAATACGACACAAATAGGTTTCATAATATCCTCCTCAGTACTTTATATTATAAGTACTGAAAAACAGATTTACTTCGCATTTATAATAAAAAATCGGGCAATTTTTAAACTGCCCGATTAGTTTCTATTTTTGACCGCACTTTATACCTTGGCGGTATCAATACGTTCGAATGACAACACTTTATTTTCTAACTGACGGAGTAATAAAGTGGCAATACCGGTAATAATGAGATAAATACCGCCTGCAATACCGTAGATAGTGAGTGCATCATATTCAGTACCGTAAAGTTGGCGAGCATATCCCATGATATCCATGATCGTAATGGTAGAGGCCAATGCTGTACCTTTAAATACCAAAATAATTTCATTGGTATAAGAAGGGAGTGCGCGTTTTAACGCATAAGGAATGAGAATTTTTAAAGTCTGCATACGACTTAGTCCTAATGCCGCACAGCTTTCCCATTGACCTTTAGAGATCGCTTTTACTGCCCCATGGAATAATTGAGTTGAATAAGCCGCACTATTCAAAGCCAAAGCTAATGCAGCACAGAACCATGCATTGGAAAATAATCCCCATAATGGACTGTCCACCAACCATTGGAATTGACCAGGGCCTGCATAAATCAAGAAAAATTGCACTAAAAGCGGGGTCCCTGTAAATAAAACAAGGAACAAATTGACCGCACTTTTCACCAATTTATTGCCAATAGAAAGCAAGAAGGTTAGCCCTAATGCTAAGAAAAAGGCAATAAACAAAGACACAACTGTAAGCAACAGGCTAGTCGGAATACCTTGAGCAATTACTGCTAAATACTCTTGAAACATTATTCGACTCCCCGTTCAAATCGAGTGAAACGTAATTCTAATTTGCGAATCCCCGCTTGGCTGATCAACGTAATCACCAAATAAATTAACGCAGCAATACCATACCAAGTAAAAGGCTCATGAGTATTCGTATTGATGTATCCTGCTTGACGCATTAAATCATCTACCCCGATTAATGACACCAGCGCGGTATCTTTTAATAACACGAGCCATTGATTGCTTAAGCCCGGTAAAGCATGTCGCCACACTTGTGGCATAATTAAATTGATGAAGGTATAAGGACGGCTTAAGCCTAACGCCGCACCTGATTCCCACTGCCCTTTTGGAATGGCTTGAATCGCACCACGTAAGGTTTGTGAAGCATAAGAGGCAAAAATCAAAGACAATGCAAATACACCACAACCAAAGGCGCTGAATTCGATATACTCCCCTGTCAGCATTTCTACTACTTGGGTTGAACCAAAATAAATCAGTAGAACCACCAAGATTTCCGGTAAACCACGCAATAAAGCAATCACAACAGAAGCTGGTTTTGCAATAAAGACATATTTATTCGCTTCTAAGGCAGTAAAAATAATACTGAGCAATAAGCCGACAATTAACGAGCAAATAGCAAGCCCTAAGGTCATTAGGGCTGCATGTCCAATTAATGTAAGATAATCATAAAACATAGATTATTTTGTCATCCATTTGTCATAGATTTTTTGGTATTCACCATTTGCTTTCACGGTTTCTAAACCTTTATTTAAGCTTTCTAGCAATTCTTTACTTGATTTATTCACCGCGATACCTAAACCGTTACCGAAATATTTTTTGTCGGTCACTTTGTCGCCTACAAATTGAATTTCAGGCTCTTTAGAAATCATATCAGACAATACGGCGGTATCACCGAAGATGATATCAATACGACCATTTTTTAAGTCTAAGATCGCATCTTGAAGGCTGGCATAAGCTTTTGCATTATATTGTTTGCTTTCTGCAGCAGTATATTGTTGGAATGTTGTTCCGTTTTGAACACCAACTGTTTTTGCTGAAGCTAAATCTGCTTTACCTTTTAAAGCTACATAGCTTGCTGAACTATCATAGTAAGCATTAGAGAAAGCCACTTGTTTTGCGCGCGCTTCCGTAATATCAATCGCAGAAATTGAAGCATCAAAACGTTTAGATTTTAAGCCTGGAATTAACGCATCAAATGCTTGGCTTTTAAAGTGACAAGTTGCTTGAATTTCCTTACAAATTGCATTCGCGACATCCACATCAAAACCGATAATTTCGCCTTTTTCATTCGTTGTTTCAAATGGTGGGTAGCTCGGCTCCATCGCGAAAGTGATTTCTTGTGCATTCGCAACAAAAGCTGAGCCCATTAACATTGCGCTTAAAAGTAATTTTTTCATGTTGTGTTTCCTTATTCTGAGTGTGAAAGATATTGTTTAAATTGTTCGGTTTTGGGATTATCAAAGCAATCTGCACTGCCCATTTCAATAATCTTACCTTGTTCCATATAAACGACCTTTGTCGCCACTTTTTGTGCCACGTTCACTTCGTGGGTTACAATCACTTGAGTAATGCCTGTTTGTTGAAGTTCTTTAATGATATCAACAACTTGAGCTGTAATCTCAGGATCCAGTGCTGCCGTTGGTTCATCAAACAACAACACTTGCGGTTTCATCATTAATGCACGAGCAATGGCAACACGTTGTTGCTGACCGCCAGATAAGTGAAGCGGGAAACGATCGGCATGCTCTTCCAAACGTAAACGTTTTAAAAGTTCTAATGCATCTTTTTTCGCTTCTTCCTCGCTAATGCCTAACACTTTTTTCGGCGCTTCAATTAGGTTTTCAATCACTGTTAAATGTGGCCAAAGATTGTATTGCTGAAATACCATGCCTACATCTTGACGAAGTTGACGAATAGCTTTCGGATTATTATTCGCTTGAGATAAATCAAAATGGTTATTCGCAATATGCAATTCACCAGAAGTTGGCACTTCTAATAAATTTAGTGTACGGATTAACGTACTTTTCCCAGCACCACTTGGCCCGAGTAACACCACAGTATCGCCTTCCTGTGCATCAAGATTGATATCAAACAATGCCTGTGATGAACCATAAAAGAAATTCAAATTTTTAACACTAATCGCCATTTTAAGTTTACTGCTGTCCTTGATTGACTTGTAAGAATGAATAAATATTACTTTTTAGTGATTATTTATGCAAGCATTTTTTATAAAAAATCCCAAAAAACTTTTTGGGATCTTTAAATCATTGAATTTTAAACCGCACTTATCGCGTATTAAGCCTCTTTCGCCATTTCAAATTCAACTAGCATCATTAAAATATGGATCACTTTGATGTGAATTTCTTGAATACGATCTGCATAACCAAAGTGTGGCACACGAATTTCAACATCCGCTAAGCCTGCCATTTTACCGCCATCTTTACCTGTCATCGCAATCACTTTCATGCCTTTTGCTTTCGCGGCATCAATCGCATTTAAGATATTTTTAGAATTGCCCGATGTCGATAATCCAAATAAAACGTCGCCTTCTTTACCCACGGCCTCAACAAAGCGAGAGAATACATATTCATAACCAAAGTCATTACTTACACAGCTTAAATGACTTACATCAGAAATCGCAATTGCAGGATAACCAGGACGATTTTCACGATAACGACCAGTTAGTTCTTCAGCAAAATGCATAGCATCACAGTGAGAACCACCATTACCGCAAGATAATACTTTTCCGCCATTTTTAAAGCTTTCTGCTAACAATTTAGCCGCTTTTTCAATGAGTTTG
Organism: Haemophilus sp. CCUG 60358; assembly: GCF_001679485.1. GTDB lineage: Bacteria > Pseudomonadota > Gammaproteobacteria > Enterobacterales > Pasteurellaceae > Haemophilus_D. Next base: position 257,671 of record NZ_LZOZ01000014.1, on the reverse strand, counting down.
ATGTTGTTATCATCTGAAACAAACTTATTTAGTACGTCTTGTGCTTCCACAAGCTCAGCTTTAATTTGATCAAAATACATTTTATTCTCCTTAAAAATTAAAATTCGAAATCGCGTTGGCATTGTATAGCGTTCATTTCAAATAATCCACAGCTCTTTCTTATCTCTCTATTTTTCAGCTTACTTCTCATTATTTTGCGATACGAATCACAGATTCAATTAAAAACGCTGTAAAAAATGACCGCACTTTTTAAACTCAATAAATTTAAAAAGGAAACATCATGAGAGCGATTTACTTATTACTTTGCCTCCTATTCAGCCAAATAACCTGGGCGAATGAGCGTGATTTAATGCTATTAAGCACCTATGAGAACCAAGATATTCAAGGTTGGGTAATGTCTGAAAAATTAGATGGGGTACGAGGTTATTGGGATGGCAAAACATTATTAAGTCGTCAAGGACTCCCCTTGCCCGCGCCTACCTATTTTACCGCTCAATTTCCGCCTTTTGCCATTGATGGTGAGATATTTAGTGAACGTAATCAATTTGAAGAGATTGCCTCTATCACGAAATCCTTTAAAGATGATAATTGGACAAAATTGATACTTTATGTTTTCGATGTGCCTAATGCATCAGGCAATCTCTTTGAACGTCTCAAAACCTTAGAAGATTATTTGAAAGATCACCCTACACCTTATATCAAGATTATTCCGCAAATTCCGATACGAGATAAAACACATTTATTCGAGTATTTGTATGAAGTGGAAGCGAAAAAAGGTGAAGGGATTGTATTACGTAATCCTAATGCGCCTTACGAAAGAAAACGCAGTACACAAATTTTAAAGTTAAAAAGCACTTATGATGAAGAGTGCACAGTGATAGCACATCACAAAGGGAAAGGACAATTTGAGAATATACTCGGATCGCTCACCTGTGAAAATCATCGTGGAAAATTCAAAATTGGTTCAGGATTTAATCTGAGTGAGCGCGAAAATCCACCACCTATTGGCTCCACAATCACCTATAAATATCGTGGATTAACTAATTCAGGAAAACCTCGTTTTGCCACTTATTGGCGAGAGAAAAAATAAGAGCGGTCAAAAACATCACTATTTTTGACCGCTCTTTATGTTTAATAACTCAATTATAGGTGTTGATTAATAAACGCCGCTAATTGATTTTTTGGTAACGCACCGACTTGTGTTGCAACAAGTTGGCCATTTTTGAAAAGTAGTAAAGTTGGGATACTACGTATACCAAATTGACCTGCAACTAATTGGTTGTCATCGACGTTGATTTTAACGATTTTTGCTTTACCTGCAAATTCAGGTGCAATTTCATCTAAAATTGGCGCAATCATTTTGCAAGGACCACACCAAGGTGCCCAGAAATCCACTAATACTGGGATATCAGATTGCACAACGGCAGTTTCAAAATCTGCATCATTAATATGTAATACTTCGCTCATTTTTGTTTCCTTATTTAATAAGGTGCTGACGAATCAACACCTAACGTTAATTGATGTTATGCATAATAGCACAAGGCATATTGAATTGCACAGATTAGTCCGATTGATAAAAACTAATTATTTAAGTTGTGCAAACGCCTGTAATAAATCGGCTTTGATGTCTTCCACATCTTCTAAACCAACAGAAAAACGCAATAATGTGTTTGTAATACCACGAGCGACGCGTTCTGCTTCTGGAATATCCATATGAGTTTGGGTTGCAGGATAGGTAATAAAGCTTTCTGTTCCCCCTAGACTTTCAGCAAAGGTAATCAATTTAATTGATTTCAAGAAAGTATTTACCCAATTTTCATCTTTCAAACGGAAAGATAGCATACCGCCTTTGTTTGGATATAACACACTATCAATTTGTGGCTGTTGACGTAAAAATTCTGCAATCGCCTTCGCATTATCTTGATGGCGTTTCATACGTAATGAAAGGGTTTTCATACCACGCACGGTTAACCAAGAATCAAATGGCGAAAGTACGGCACCTGCACCATTTTGAATATAGGCGATACGATCACAAAGCTCTTGTCCTTTCGCAATAATCAAGCCCACTAAACTATCATTATGACCCGCAATATATTTTGTACCGCTATGAATGACAATATCTGCGCCTAAATCTAATGGACGAGATAGCACTGGGGTTAAGAAGGTATTATCCACAATCATTAACAAGTTGTGTTTTTTCGCTAATTTCGCAATTTCTGCCACATCACACTCTTCCATTAATGGATTCGATGGGGTTTCAATAAAAATCGCTTTTGTATTCGCTGTAATCGCGGCTTCAATTTCAGCTAAAGAAGCGGTATTCACATAAACGGGTTTTACGCTGTTGTTATTTTTATAGGCAAAATCTAATAAACGATAAGTTCCACCATATACATCACTTGATACAATCCATTCATCAGGGCCTTTAAATAGGTTCATCAGCACTTGAATTGCCGCCATACCTGAAGCAAAAGCAAAACCACGGTCACCATTCTCTAATTTTGCAACTGTATCTTCCAAAACACTACGCGTTGGGTTTTTCGTGCGGGTATAATCAAAGCCAGTACTTTCACCAATCCCATGATGGCCATAAGCTGTTGAAAGATAAATTGGTGTTGAAACCGCACCTGTGCGCTCATCACTGCGATTCCCCGCTTGGGCTAATAATGTATCGATAGAATATTGTTGTGTCATAATTTACCTCTAAAACATGCAAAAACTTGACCGCACTTTTCTTTATTTAATGGCGAGCAAAACGTTCCAATTTTGTCATAAAGCCTCTCATGATAAAAGTAGAAATTGAAAACTCTGTAAAAATTATATTCTTGTGCTAAATTTTGCTGTAATTTCAACCGAAACGAAGATTTTTTCAACATTTGAATTTTTTTTTAAGATCTTCGATTGACAGAATTTTAAATTCCCGTAAAATGCACCGCACTAACAGCGTATGCGGGAATAGCTCAGTTGGTAGAGCACGACCTTGCCAAGGTCGGGGTCGCGAGTTCGAGCCTCGTTTCCCGCTCCAAACTAACGGCGTGTTAGCAAAGCGGTTATGCACTGGATTGCAAATCCATGTAGCTCGGTTCGACTCCGGGACACGCCTCCATAACCACGCAGTTAGTTAATCACTCAATGCCCGAGTGGTGGAATCGGTAGACACAAGGGATTTAAAATCCCTCGCCTTTCGAGGCGTGCCAGTTCAAGTCTGGCTTCGGGCACCATTAAAAACAATTAAAAATCAAAAAGATAGTCGCACTAAGCGGCTTTTTTTATATCAAAAATTCACACCTAATTTTTAATACTGGCGGTTAAGTGGCGATAAACTGGCAGCAGATTTTATTTAGTTATTGCTATTATATTTTATCCTGTGGCGATGATCGCCAGAGCTTTTAACTGAAACAGTTTTCTCTAAAAAAATCCCACGTAAAACTTATAAATATAATGAAAATCATATAGTTAAAAAACTCTATATCAATTTAAAGATCTCTTTTAAGTGAAAAACACTGTAAAACCCCGTAAATTTTACAGTTAAGATCTCTATTCTTTCAGTAAAATGATCTCTTTTACTTCAACTACTTACCTAATTCTACCAGCTGAAAATTAACTGAAAAAATGTAAATTTTTAACGCAAATTCGGCGGGGGAGGAAGTGGATTTTCCGTGCCTTGTATTTTTACGTGAAAAAATTCCGTGAGATTCTTTTGATATGGTTTATTGAGTAAATTTATTTTTTAAACAATAACTTAGATTTTACGTGATAAATGCCGACGAAATTGATTTCGTTGAAATAAAAAAAGCGGGAGAATCCCGCCTTTGAAATCATACTGAAACTTTATTGATGATAGTTTCAATCTTCATTTTCTTCTTATTTAGAAGTACAAAAATATCAGCCCAAACCCCTGTTGGTATTTTTCTTTCATTTGTTAGCCAAAATCTTATTCTACGCGCATCTGATAACCCTAGTTCTTTTGCGAGGTTTGTTTGCCATTGGTCGCCATAAAGTGCCTTCCCGCATTCGGCTAATTCATCTGCTCCATAATTTTTGATGTCATCCGTCAATTTTGCATAGTGATAATATCCTAACCAAAACGAGCCTTGCGCATCAAAACCCATTTTGTCTTTAGGGTCGGTTAAGTCACTAGGTATCTTATCCATCAAACGCATAATTTCATCTTGTGAATTTGATTTAATTATATCTCCACGTTGATTCATTAATCCGATTCCTTTTGCTGGAAACCGAATGATAGTGTTTTGAATATTTACCGGAATATCAACGCCATAAACGCAGCGAACTAATTGCCCTATTGAATACATGATTTCTTTATAATTCATTTTTGATTCTCCTTAAAATAAAGCCTCTTTCGAGGCTTGTTATTATTTTTTTCCGCCATCAACCATCACGACTGCAAAGATTGTTTGTTTTGGAGTTGTACTTGTAAAGCGACTATATTTATCAATCCAAACCCAAGATTCTTGACGGCCAAAGAATGTATCAATAATTTTTTGTACGTGCGCAATTTGTTCTGCGGTTGCGCCTTGAGGGATTTCAATTTCACCAAGGATTTTAATGATATTATCAATAATATCATTAGCCCATTTGATTTGTTTTTCTGAACCGATTAATTGAGGTTTTTTGATTTGGATAGTTTGAGTTGTCATAATTGCCTCCTTTAGGCTTATTTCAGGCGCCCCCTGTGGGCTTCCTTTCTACGTCCTAATAATAGGACAATTTAAATTTAAATGCAAGCATTTTTTTATAAATTTTCAAAAAAAATAGCGGTCAATAGACCGCTTTGTTTAAATGTAAATATGTTATTCAATAATCGGCGTGAGTTTACCTTTGATTACTTTTGCTTTGTTCGCCTGCTGGTTGAATGTGCTTGCTTGATCTGGCGGTGGCGATCCTCTATGAGTATGAGTTGCCACTGTGCTTGCCACCTCGCCTAATAGTTGAATGGTATCTTCCAAAAGTCTAAATATGTTTTGCCCTTCAGTACCCATATAACTTAGCGGCGCCACAAATTTATTCTTTTCGTCTGAAACACGTTGAGCCAATCCGACTATTTTTTCTTGTAGCGTGCCACCTGTCCCTACAGTTCGATTACTTGCTGTCGTGTCATTGATACTGCCCAACACGCTAACAGTTTTATTTCCGCCAATAGTTTCAGTTTTATCAGAATCAATCGTCACATTTGACGTGCCAATTTGTTTTACTTCGCTGTCGGTTTCGATATAGCGTTCAAATGATTTATCTGTAATCTTCTGATCGGTTTCGCGAATCTTATTGCCTGCAGCATCGGTGCGTTCATACACTTCGGGGCGTTGCTGTTTGAGTTGTTCTCCAGGTGCAATACTCGGTACTGTTTTTCCTTGCGCTAACATAGTGCGTACAAAAGGCTGATCGCTTCGCCCATAAGCGAAACCTACTTCAACCATCGTTCCCACTTCAGGAAAAGCAAAATCTCCGCCTTGTGAACCTGTACTTGTTACAGGTAACGGTACTGCAGGATAAACCGGCACAGTTTTATCCTCGTTTCCGTTTTCGTCCAGTAGCTGCAGCTCAACGGCATACTTTGGACGGAACGGATCGGAAATATCGCCACCGCTTGATGGATCTGCAATACCAACTACTTTCGCATACTTCGGCAAATGATACCCGCCCGCCAGTTCCGGGAATGTTTTTTCCATTTGTCGGCGTTCTGGGCTTTTTTGTTCGGGCTTGCCGTCTTTGCCTAGATTTTCCCACGAAAGTACATAATCATCGCCATGCAATTCCACTTTCTGAATTTTATTGCCATTAATGATTGCACCAGGTCGAATAGCGGCTGTGATAGGAATTGTCATATCATTGCTACCGCTTGTTAATGTCATGCTTTCGTCAAACTCAATATTCTTGCCTGCCCAGCGTGAATCTTTATGCGAACCAACAAACAAAGAACCGTCTGGCGATTGTTGCCACATATAATCTGCTATTTGATATTGTCGCCCAATATTGGCTAAAAGCTGATAACCACTGCCATTATGAGTGAATAACGAAATCGGCGTATCCGCATAATCCACTTGCGGCACCTTTACTGGGATTTTTGTTTGGCTTGTAATCCACGCGCATAAATCGCGCAAAGTAATATGGCGATGAGAGCAATTTAACGGCTTTTCAAACACGGCCACTTTTTCGCGAATAAATAATTTTTTATAGCCGTTTTCCGCACTTTGTTCACGCTCAACAATACCGTCAAACCATTTGTAATAGTGATCATATTCTCCCATCTCAAAAACTGCGCTTTTGCCGATACAATCTTTATCTGTGCGAACCGTGACAAATCCACGCCCTGTATTATTAAGTTCTAAAACGATAAGTTCATCAGCAAGTTCCAATTCTTCATCATCGATAATGCATGTTTTTATAATTTTCATTTATGAACCAATCCAATCATCTAAATCTTTTGCCCAGCCTTTTCTTTCGTCCGACTTATTTTCTTCTCCAGATTTCCCCGAATTTTCACCCGCACTTTTATTCGCTGTTGGTGCTTTTTCACCTTGTGCCTTGGCTTTCGGTTTTTTCTTGCGTTGGTCTTTTTTCTCGGCCACTGAATTAACTTCGCGCAAGGTGAATGATATAGCCCACCCTAATTGTCCGCTTTGTTCTATTGCTGACACTTCGCCACTAAATTGTACTTCTCGCATATTCACCGCCTCGGCAATGGTACAAGACACACGGTATTTGCTTTGCTCGCCTTTGCCGTCTTCAGATTCTGCTAAGTTAAATAATTTGGTGAGCCATTCTTTTTGACTGTATGGGATAAATCCAGTAACGTTTAATTCTTTAGCTTTTACGCCTTTATCTGATTTTTTTGTACTGGATTTTTGACCGCTCATGTCTTTTTCTTCGCGTTTGACTGAAACCGACATTAAAATATTGTTTAAATAAATTGGCGTGCCATTTAGTGCAAGTTGTACACTGGGATTACGTTTCGGCATTTTGCAACATTCCTCTAATATTGGTTAAATCTGTGCCAATAAACATCACACAAGCAGTAAACACATTACCCGCTGTAGGCACATTCAATTTGATTTTTGTTTCCGCCACTTCGAGATAATCCGAAACGGAAAACGCATACACATTCGCCGATGTGTTCAGCATTTTTTCGACTTTTTCATTATTGGCTTTATCGCGTTCTTTTTTAGCGGCCTTTAACGCTTCTATCATCGCCATCGGATCTTTAGTTTGCGCAGCAACCGCTGCAGATGTCGCATTGCGTAAAATACTTTGCATCGTGCGGGCTGAACTTGGCGTAATATCGGCACTATTGGAAAATGATGGACTTGCCATAGTTGGCGTTTTTATCATTTTTGTTTCTTGTAAATCTTTACTTGATTTCGCATAGTCTAGCGCTTGCTTAAATGTTGGCTCTGGCAATAGCTCACGCACTTTTTCCAACTCTGCAATAAACTGATCAATATTGCTACTTGTCACCATAATGACCACGACATCCTGCACACCTTTAGGGCGATTCGGATCGGCATAATCAACCAACTTTGCCGCTAGTGCTTTCACGGCATTTTCGGGTGACAAATAGTGATTTGATTTTTCTTTGATGCCGTGCGACCAATTATGCACACCTAACTTAGTACCACTTACAGATAGCGAAAAAGGGGAAATAATCCCCTTTTGTGCGTTTTGTAATGTTGTTTTTGCCTGTGGGGATAATTTTAGTTTTTGTTGTTTCCACATATAAAAATCTACGATATTAATGATTCAATATTATGATAATTAAGAATGAAAGAATCTCTAACCCACCTCACTCACAAAATCCACCTGTGCAGGGTCTACAAACGCAATGAGATAAATTGGGAAATATGATGCATCCGCAGGCATTTCGTAAATTTCTTTGAAATAGGCGTTTTCCATAGTAGCGTTGGCAAATAATGCCATACCCCCTTTCCCCACTAATTCAGGATTAACTTTCACATTTATTATCTGAGATTCGGTTGACCCCGGTTTTAACGTCACTTTCTGCACCCATTGGGTTTTTGTCCCCTGTTGAGCGGTAGCGGAGACTTGTAAGGCTGCCACCGTCTCTTGTAAGTGGGCAATGTCTTTTCCAAGTTGATAGATAAAAGCTTGGTCTTGTTGGTTAATTTCTAATTTTTCCATTTTTGTAGTCCTCTTTAGCTTGGTTGTAAATTGTTAAAAGTGCTTTATCAAACAGTGCAAGGCTTGCCAGCTTTACACAAGGCTTAACCTGGATTTGCACGGTTTGTTTGGGTTTTACTTGGATAGTTTGCATCATACTCTCCGCGTAATATCGTGTTGTAACCGCACTTTGCCGTTACACCACGTTTTAATTTTGCCGTCTGGCGTGGTTTGTTGCAGGTCAAATCTTGCCTCTTTCCACGTTACATTTTCTGTCTGTTCATGGGCGATAATGAGGCTGACTTCATTTCCACTGATAAGAATGCCTTGGTTGTCCGTCGATAGATGAATCTTCTCGCTTGCACTCCATAAGGGCACGATATCGCAATCAAACCGACTGCCTGTAAAATCTAAGGGTTCGCCGTTTTCTTCAGTAAAAACGAGGGTTTCTGCTTCGTCATCGCCGCGAATCCAGTTAAAAATAATCTCACCCACGCTGCACCGCCTTAAAGCGTTCATCATGTTGTTTGCCTGAAATCTCGCTTTCATAGGCCATTTTACAGTGATTGCGGTCAAAAAAAATGCCGTTGATGACACGATACAACACACGCCAGCGTTTTTTCGGGTTTTCCGCGAATACCGCGCCTCGATAAGTGCGGCTGGAAAGAGTTTCATCTGCTGCGCCACCTGTTAAGGCGTTAAACAGTTGGTCTATGGCAATGACCACGTGATAGCCATAGCGTTTTAATTTGTTTGGAATTGCCATTGTTCAATCTCCTGTTCAAGTGCGGTTAAATCATCGGGCGTTTTTAAAGCGACCAAGCGGTCTTCAAATGCCTGACGTTGCCCAATAATGATTCCAATCGCCACAGCAAACTGAGCGGATTTTTCAATCACTTTGCTAATTAGCATATCCAGTGGTACACCACGTACACGAGCAATTTGTGAAAGCATCGGTGTAGGGGTGTTGTGGTCGGCTTGCCATGCGAGAGCCTCTTTTTCTTGACGGTAAAAACTTTCAATTTCCGTCTGTGGATACCCTGCCAGTAGGCTATTTTTAAGTTGGTCAGCTTTGTCCGCTAACTTATTGAGTAAGCCTTCTTTTTGTTGTGTAAAAAGTACGGTCAGTTTTTCTTGAGGAATTTCCCAATCTTTTCCATTCCACTCATAAAACTCGCTCTCTGGAGCATTGACTAAAATCATTTTGCCATTGCTCTTAACTAATTTTTTATTTATCAATTCCTCGATATTTGCTATTTCAATTTCGTGATATTTTGTTTTATCTTCCGGTTCTGGAAAAATCACATATTGACTAATATCAGTCTTTAAAAACCAAGCTTTCATTTAGGCCCCCACTACTACAATTTTCTTAATAATAGGCTTCCTTGCATTTTCTGGTGTAAGGGTTAAATTTCTTCCATTTCTGGTTAATTTAATCGCCATAGAAAAGTTATAGTCACCTGCTGAGCCACCTGCATCTTGGTCACCTATTCGTGTATTATTACAATGTTCTATCGGTGCAGATAACCACATATCAACGATAGTTCCTGCCCCCCATGATTTTGTAACACAGACAAAAAGGATTCCTCTATCAACAGGTAAAGTCACGGTGAGCTCATTACGCATTTCACCTTGCCAGACAAGTTGCTCCTTAGCTATATCATGTTTAAAGGCGACTCGCCCCAAATCAGTTTTATCTAGACGGACTTTTAATCCATCTGAAACCCAAGATAGTGCAATGTCATGAGTTCCTTCATCTTTGTAGATTGCATTATTTAAAGATTTCCCCAATGATGTTTTTACGTCTCCTGGCGAGACAAAATCTCCACTGTGTTCGAAGCTCCAGTTTTTACTTGTCCCATTATCTTCGATAAGGTTAATTATCCCTCTGCCGAATCCATCGCCAGCGCCTTGCTTGGTCGTGTAACCGAACGAAAATCCAGCGCCATAACGTCCTTTTGACCGCACCAACCCTTTAACAAATGGATGATATGTATCACGATCTTGAGATCCCTCGGCATTAACTAAAAACGGTGCGCCGCTGGTATATTGATTAGCATAGTTACCATACCCATAATGTTTAGATGAGATGCCGACGGAATACAAAATGCCAGTCATAGAATCACCAGCTTTATTTATCGCCCAGCTTTGATAGGCAACAACTTCGCCGTTATTTCCTAGTGCGGGGAATGATAGATAGACACGATCGCCTATATTAGGGATAAACATCATATTAAAACGACGATTAGCCGCTTCGTGCGAATTTGGGTGTGCCTCTAACTGCCAATAACCCTGTGATGTCTCAAATTGATAAGCGCTCCATCCCCCAGATATATTTTTAGCCCTCAATGTACCGTTTATAGTAGTGTCACCTGTTTTCGGTACTCGACCTTCAGCATTTTGGTTTGCTTTATCCGCTGCCGTTTTGGCTTCCGCACCTTTATCATAAGCGGTTTTGGCCGCTGCACTGGTTGCGACGGTTTCTGCACTATTACTATTTACCGCAGAGGATTTTTTACTGTTTGGAATGTAATTACCCAAATTACGCGTAATTGCATCAATTAATGCTTTTAAGCCTTTAATTGCTTTCGGGGTTGCAGCCATATCTTCGGCATCTGAATCATAGCCTGAAAATAATTTTACAATCCCCTTTTTAACTAAACTTGCGATAGGTAACTTGTGCGTATGACCCCGTTTATCTTTGGTATTTTCGGTTGTGTCATCTAATGTAAGCGGATTCATACCCAAAAACGGCGAAAGCAAGCGGCGATCTGTCACATTGCCTTGGCTGTCAATATCCGCCAGAATTTGTACATAATGTTGGCGGCTTGCAGTATCTACATAATCCGCTTTTGATTGCGTGAGATACTTAATTTCGGTTTGGTATTCTCCCGTTACGGTGCAATGATGCACTAGATCGGCGTAAACTGAACATGGCAAATTGTTTGCTGTGAGGTTATAAAGTACGGATAAATCCATACGAACACCTTCAACATAAGCATTGCCTGGTTGAATAGTAAATTGATTGCCTGTTTTACGTTTAACCAGAAAACTATCATCGAAAAATACTGCTCTGCCATACAGATCACGATTGGTTAAACGGATTTTTTCATCAAGTCCATGTAAGCGCACAGTAAAATCAATTTGCCATGTGTTTGCGTTCACATTAATGCCGGTTAAGGCTTTTGCACCTGAAAACTCCAAAAGGATGTTGCGCGTAATGCTGTTGCCTTGCACGGCATTTTTATTGCGTGTTTTTTTCACCGGTGCAGTTTGTACGGCAACGGCAAGCATATTTTTTGATTTATTGATCAAACCGATGAAATTAAAATCAAAATCGCCTACTTCTGTTCCAATCGTCACCGAATACACAACGGCATTTTCATTAATCACGCCACTTTGTGATACCGCTTGGCGGTGTACAATTTGTGCCGATGTTGGCATAGTGAGATATTGCGCAAGATTGTTCTCATTTAACCCTGGAATATTGGCGAAAATAAATTCATCAAACTGCACTGTGCCACGTGCAATAGTTTGTTCTGCAACGTAGCGTTCAAATTGTGGCGTAATTAAACTAGCCATAAATAAACCTCTTATTGTTGTTATTATCAGTTTACTTTTACATAAAAACTTTGATAATCGTGATTAAATTCGCCATGGTGAATCGTCACGCTTTCTTTCGTAATCACTTCAAAGGTGTAACGGCGACAAGTGCGGCCATATTTTCGAATGATCAAATTGAGTAATTCTGTTTTCTTCGCTAACTGGGAATCACTGATTCGAATTTTGATCACATCCCAATTTTCCCTATCGAACCGTTCTTCAATTTCTACGTAGCCAATGCCTAAGCGTTCAAAAATGCGGATAAAGCCCGCTTTACTGCCCGCATCTTTCGCATTTAAAAAGGCATATTTCACACGCTTGCGGAAGAGTTCTAACGGCTCGCCCTCAAATCGTTCTACGTCGCGTTGATAGGCGATTAAATTTAAAATGCGTTCACTGCAGTGTTCTTCATCTAAAATATTGAAAGGAAATTTGACCGCACTTAAAACGTAATCCCACCATTTGCCAAACAGCACGGCGACTTTGTTAAGTTCACCTTTATCCATCCAGAAGGGCAATTTTATTTTCATTTTTGCCCCTTACTTTTGGACTGTGACAGATAACTGCTGAATACGCGGAATAGATAAATCGCTTTGAATGTCACTTTGCCCCCACACGATAGAGGAAATTTCGCTGATCTTGTCGTGGATTTCCTCGCCTAATTTCGACCAGCTAAAACGGCTAAAAGGGTAAGTCCTTGTTACACCATAATTATTATTTTCGCGAAATGCGCAGCGGATCATATTTTCCACTTGTTGCACGATTTCTTGTTTACGCACATCGCCGACAAAAATAGATGGTTGGAAGTAAATGGCGCACGTTAAATTATGTTTAGTTTCCGGCATGGCGTAGCAAATCAAATCATCACCGTGGCCGTGAAAACCCTCATCACGCACATGTCGATTGACTTTATCAATAAAGGGCTGACTGGTTACGCCTGTGTCTAATAACAAATAAGCGTTTGCCGTACCTGGCCCACGTGGCGCATCGTGTTTAAAATAAATTCTGTCCACCGATAAGGCGGCAACTTTGGCGATCATGCCTTTGTAAACGCTGTCAATATGATGCTGTCCAACGCTGGAAAACTGCGTACGATAGCGTTCTCGTAACTCGTCATTTGTTTCACGATCTGCGCCTGGTGAGGTGAGCCAATTTTCTAAATTTTCTACCGCACTTACCCCTGCGATAGATTCTGGCAAAATACGGTAATAACCTGCAGCCAAATTGAAATTTGCGCCAGCCTGCTCTGCGATTACTGGCACTGGCGCACGCAACACACCTTTAGGAATAAGGGTATCTTTCGTCACCATCAAACGGAAAATCACATCATTAATACGTTCCGTTTGAATCACTGTGCCTGCTTTAATGGTAAGATCGGTCACATCGCTTTCTTTTGTAAAATGCACAACCCCTTCTGCTTTTGTTGCTGCTTTAAAATCTAAACCCACTGCCCACGCTTGAATTTGTAACCAACTATCTTTTGCAGTTTTTACAAATAAATTCGGAAGAATTTCAGCGATTAAATGATCTGTCAGCCACTTCACAGGCTTAACAGCAATGGCAGTGATTAATCGCCAGAATGGACTCATTCTGCTTGTGTTAGTAATCAATCCTTCTTCTGCGGTTAAGCGTTCAAATTCTTGACGGATTTGCGTTTCTTCTGTGGGCAATCCGCTTTCAGCTAACATTTGTTTAAAATTTTCACTCATTTAAACGTAACTCCAATTCATCAAGTCGCCCAAATTCATAAGTTTCAGCGGTAATAAATAACTGTCCTAAACGTTCTTCGCTAATGGAAACGGTACCTGGAATCAAGCGCACATCTTCTTCAACCAATAACACCATTTGCAAAATAATATCGCGACGTAAAATGCGCGAACGCTCTGCGATAAGTTGTGTCGCCAATCCACTTTCTAAAATGGCGTGTTTAATATCTTGCGCAATAGATATTCGGTTATCGCAAATTAACGGCTGATTGCCGCTATCTAGCGTAATGTCTTCTCCTGTAATCAATAAATCAAGATAAAGCTTTTCCATTTATCACCCCGCGGCCAACTGTTCACGATTGCGCATTTCTTGCCATACTTTATTTCCATCATTGCTATTGATGGTGACACCGCCGTAATTAATCGTTTTCGTGGTTTGTTGGTTTTGTGTAATAGCTTTGCTGACCGATCCGCTTGGCATTTTGGTAAATTGCGGTTTCGTTTGCTCGCTCAATTCAAATTTTGGCGATGTGGTATTCAACGTCCCAATTTGATTTTGCATTTGTAACGCTTGCGCACCGATTGATGCACCGACAGCTGTCGCACTACCCTTCATTGGTAAAGCGCTGTCTTCCCATTTAGGGATCAACGGAATATTGATACCTGGCAAATTGTTCGCTTTTTCAATAATGAAATTAATGACATCCGTAAATGCATTTACAATACCTTTAAAAGCTCTTGAGAAAATCTTTCCCAACTCCGATGCGATATTTAAGAAACTTTCAATTGGTTTGTTACTGTCCCAAAGTGCGGTTATCGCATTCCATCCGTCAATCATTGCACCGATAGAAATAGCAAACACATCTGCCATAAACCCGAAGGAACGAGCGACTAATTCCACGGCATTAAGCACGATATTAAATACGGTACCTAACGCATAGCCCATATCTACGCCGAATTGTTGGAAACTATATGCCGAATCGGATGCACTACCGAATAAGCCAATAATTTGCCCAATAGTTGAGCCGATGCGTTGCAATGCACTCCATACAATCTCAAAGGCAGAAAACAACGGCGCGAAAGATACGCCAGCCATTTTAAATCCTTCGATAAAGCCAGCTATAAATGCCATAAATTGAGAACGGAATTTATAAATTACAATACCTAACCCAATCACAGCACTTACGACTAACATAACTGGGCTGACTAAGAAAGAAAATGCCACACCAATTGCCGAAACAATACCACTCATCAAGGTAAGTGCGGCTGTTAAACCGGTGAATCCAATTAATGCCCCCACGGCATAGCCAATCCAACGGGCAATATTCTTGTAAGTCCGCAACCAATTTGTAAATTCTTGCCCCATGTCAGCAAGACGATTCATCACAGGCTCAAGTTTTGCAAGAATCTGTGTGCCAATGGCAATTTTAATGTTTTGAAAAATAGCCTGAAAACGCATCCACGAATCTGTCACAGTTTTTGATATAGCCATGGCATCATCAAGGGTTTTCATTTTGTCGATTTCTGCAATATCCGCTTTGAGTGAATCAATCTTCGGTAGAAGATTGTTGATCACTTGTGCCGCCTCTTTCGTACCGAAGGCTTTTTGCAGTTCATAAAGATTTTCGGAATTTAACTCACCATACTTGCCTTTGATTTTTTCCAAAATATCAATCATAGGCAACATCTTGCCTTGAGAATCGAGGAAAGATAAACCCAGTTTTGATTGTGCTTTTACCGCGCCACTTAAAAAGGCAGCGTATTTTGTACCGGCCAATCCGCCTTCAAATACATTTTGCAAGTTACCAATAACGGCAAATTGCTCTGCAGTTTTAATGCCGTGGTCTTTCGCTGACGAACCTAAATTTGTGTAAGCCTGCATTAATGATTCGCCAGATGACTTGAATTTATTCGCAGTCACAGTGGCTTGTGCTGAAATTTGTTCAACCCATTTTTCTTTACCAATTTTGGCCGCCTCATCACCAAAAATTCCGTATAGCTGGGAAATATACGACCCCATGGCTTTAACATCTGATCCAGTGGCTTTTGCAAGGATGTTAGACCCTCTGGAAAAGGCGATGAGTTCACTGTCATTTAAACCATCAATGGCGCGCGCAATTTCATTTGTAGAATTCACTACGTCCGTTGCTGCGCCCCCATAAGTGGCGGAAAAATCAAGGGCGAAATCAGTGATTTTATCTAAACCCGTTTGATCTCGCCCAGTGGCTTTAACTTCATTCAATGCACGCGTAAAATCAATGGCAGGATCTAGGGCGTTTTTCATCGCTGCACCCGTGGCGATAACACCTGCTGCGCCTAAACCAATTCGGCGCATCGCATCTTCACCACGTTTGCCTAAATCATCAATGGTTTTCATCACGCCTTTAAGTGGTGCGGAAAGCTGATCATTTAAGCTGATGATGTACTCAAGCCCCTGAATTGCCATTATTTAATCCTAAAATACCTTGGCTATACCGCTTGCCACGGCATTTGCCTGTTGTTCGAAATACTGTTTATGTAACCACATTGCGCGCGCTAGATTGTAGTCGCTGTTATCTGCGTGTGGTAAATAGTGCATTCGTAGCGCAATAGCTTGCGATAAGCCATTGCGCTCTATGCTATCCACACGCGAGGCTAGTTTTTTACCGTAATATTAATTTTCGGTACTAATACCTCATTCACTTTTCCTGCAAGTAACCCCGCAAGACCCGGAACATTAATAATTGCTAATAAATCTTCTTTTTGCTCACGAGCCACAATTGTAAGTAGATAATCTTTGATTGGGGTCACTTTATTGTCAGTCGTAATGTCATTCATCATTTGATCATATGCGCTATTGTCGCGGACAAACGTAAATTCAAACCCTTCGACATTGACTTTGACTGAGTCTTTAAGATTGCCAGTAAGTTTATTTAACAAAGTTTGGGCGTTGTTTTTTTCCATTTTTAGTTTCCCTTTTGGTTTCTGTTTTGGTTGTTGAAATCTGTGATGCACTTGTTCATCGCTGTGTAAGCCGTGGTGCATATTTCAAGGCGGTCTAACGCCTGATTTAAACTATCTGCCAAATCTCCATTGGTGCGAATGTTTACGTTTAACGGTCTACATTCGGTTGTTTGTGGGCAAATTAGCTGTAAATTATTTACTTGTGGCTCTGTGGTTGAGCACGCCAGCAACATCATCAGGCACGCGGCCATAAGTCCAAATTTTATTTTCTGCATTGTTTAGCACGTCCTTTAGTTGTTGCCGGCGTTGTTCGGCTTTTTTGTTAGCTTGATTGAGTTGCGCTGTTAATTCTGCATTTTGCATTTCGTAACGTTGCAACATCACTTTATTTTGTTCGATAGTTTGTTCACTTTGTTTTAATAAAAGTGCGGTGGTTTCTGCCTGTTTTTTATAGTGCAGTGTCGATCCAATACAACCAACAAACACAATAAAAAATGCACCAATAAACAATAATTTAAAATGCATTATTCCCCCAGACAAATTGCCTTTTCTTTTGTGCGGCGCATTTGTAAGCCTTTTAATACTCGACCGCCCGATTTGTTGAAATCAGAAATGTGATTACACATTAATGACCAGTCTTGCGCTTTTGCCGCACGATAAATCGTTGTAGGTAATGTCATACCATGTTTTTTACTGTAATACCGCTTGATATTGCTACAGCCTAAATTAAAGGCTAAAGACACCATGGCATCATATTGCCCTTGATTCATCTTGCGCCCATTAAAATCAGCATTAATGCAGTTTTCTGCCTCTTTAATGTTTTGGCGTAAATCAGCTGCCACTTCATCAATAGTTAAAATCTTGGTTTTATCCACGTTATGTGTATTTCCAACACCATTAGTCCATACATCGGCAGGGCATTTATATGGATTGCGCACACAGCCTTCCAAATTAACAATCATGTAAACGGCTTGTGGGCTGACTTTGTTTTGTAATTCTTCCGATAAATCTTTTTGTTGAGCAAAAAAAGCAGTAGCAACAGCCGCCGCAGAACATAAAATCATTGCACCAAATTTTTTACTCATCACTAATTCCTAATTTTTTCGCCTCAATTTTCGCCGCCAACATTTTGTAGGCTAATTCATCTTTACGTGCTTGCACGTCTTCTTTGTATTTTCGGTAAGCAATCCAAACCGAAGCCGCACCAAATAAAATACCGAATATTGCTGCCCACTCATTCAATGTAAGTCCTGATACAAAAGCAACGATAGATGCAACAAAAGGCTGAGTACTATCCATTCTGTTATTCATAATAAAAATCACCTTAAAGCATTTAGGAAACTGACCGCACTTGCTTTTTTATAATTGTTGTACGTCAGAACGGCCAGCACCTAAATTCGGTTAACCGATAAGATCACGTGTATCTTCGTCGGATAAATAAGGCACACCATTAATGCGCACGAAATCCGGGCTTGTGACAAAATATTTCAATTTTTTTGTGCTTTTCGCACCGCCTTTGGGGTCGATGTTTAGCACGTCAGTTAAAATAATTTTGTTACCGTAGGTTTCCACTTTGTCGCGCACACCGCCTCGCATCGCGAAGAAGGTAAAATCTACTTCCGGCAAGCTACGATAACTGCCTGCACTTGCTGCAGCCTGTGATAATTTTTGAAAGTTTTTTGAATCGAGCTCAATTTCACCTTCTGCAGCTACATCACCGCTTACCCAACCATCAGGAATACCACGGGTTAAAGCCACAGCACTATTATCACTAATGGATAGATTCACTGATTCCACGTGGATCGGAAAGCCCATCATGTAGAAATCAAAACTCATTCCGCTGATTCGTTCCATTTATTAATCTCCTAAGGTTTCTAAATCTAAGAAAATGTTTGCCGTAATATCTTTCGGGCAATCGTAAGGGCGCACTTTGATGTAAATCGTCACCTTGGTTTTGCTTTGCCACACAATCGTGATGGCATCATCTTTTGGTGGCATACATTCGCCAGGAAAATCCTTGCCGTTGATGGTCGCAGATTTGCTCATATCGCGCATCGGTTTGGCAAAATATCCTTGGTGATATGCGGTACTTGATGTTGTGGAGTTAAAAGAGCGGTCAGCAATTTTTGTGATAGCCAATAAACGTACTTTACGCGCGACTTTATCCACTACTCGGACGTTTTCGATCACTTGATAATCGCCGCCTTCCACGTCTAATGTGCGACCGTCCGCCCAGTAGTAACCGTCATAGTCTGGATACCACATCGGCACAGAATAACGTGCAGTTTCAAGTGATTTTAAATGCGCAAGGGTAAGCTCATTGCCATCTTTGTCTAACGGTTTTTCGGCACTGCCTAGGCTCACTAACGCGCCTGTTTGTACCCGTGCAGGGCTATCTGCCACCGTCACGGCACGATTTGCCAATCGCCCTGCCAATACGCCCGCCTCATTGCCGAATAGTAAAGGCACAAGGCAAACGTGATCGGCGACAATGGTTTGTTGCAAAGTGGTAAGTTTCTGCACATATTGATCCCATGTTTCGCCATCAGATTGATCATGATTAATACCTTGTACAGCCTGGATAAAGAAAGTACGACGACCGAATTTAGCAAGTAGTTCTACGTAGCATTCTTGCAATTTCCCAATACTTGCTTTATCTACGCCTAAATATCTGGTATTGACACAATATTCAAAAGAGGCGGTTTGATTGGCTTTTTTCACACATTCGACAAAGTCATAGCCGTCTTCTTGTGCGATATACACGTGTGCGAACCAGTTTTGCCCAGCATTAAGCATGGCCGCACGCACTTGTTTTTTTAAGTCGGTATCGGTTTCGCCAAATACTTTGTCAAAATCAGAATCGGGCGTTAATGCCAATAACTTTCCTGGATTAACGGTGCCTACGCCAACAAATAATGCGTGACGTTCAATTTCCTTGGTTTCGCCACTTAACTGATTAAGGGCGTTAATTTGTACAGATGGGAACATTCTTTACTGTCCTCTTATTGTTGTTTTTGAGTATATTTTTGAATTTCCGCCAGGATAATCTTGGCGTTTTCTTCTTCACGTGTATCTAAGAATGAGCGTTTTTCCGTTGGAATTATCCATTGCGTTAAATGTCTACTTGGATTCATACCGTTCTTTTCTTCCAGTTTACGAATAATCAAACTGGCTTTCGCACGTGATAAGGTGCTGCGGATTTCGCTTAATGTCGGCTTGCGGCGTTTGGCCTTGCCGTTTTTTGTTTTACCGTTTGCCACGGTATAACCTAAATCTTTTAATTTCTTTGCTTGGCGAAGGGTGCAAGGGTCTGCCCCTATGCCACCTTTATTTTTGCCAGTAAATTCCGTTTTTTTAAATAAGTGCGGAATTCCTTCTTGGTGTTCTTGCGCAATTTCGCCTGTTCGTTTTTGTTTATAAAACAATGCGCCTTGTGCTTTTTCTGCTTTACTATTGGCTAACTTTGCAATTCGGCGTAGCATTTTTGCTGTGCCGTTTTTTCGTTTCTTCCAACTTCCGCCCATTGGGTTACGTTGGTTTGCCGCACTTTTCACTGCTTGGCGTTTAATCATTTGCAAAGAGCGGATTAAAATTTCACGTTTTTTCTTATCGGGCAAACTGATGATTTCAAGATCTTTCAAGAACTTCTTTAAGTCTTCTTTATCAATCCCCATTCGGATATTCATGTTCAACCCTTACGACAACGTCAATTTCTTCGGCCGTGAAAACTTCAATTTCATCTAAACGATAATTCACACCATCAATTTTTAATTCGCCCTCGCTATCTTCCATTGCTGTCAGTGGCTCACGGAAAGCGATAGTAAAGATTAAATCTGCCGTGTTATCGTCGATAATGTCTAAATCAAATGGGATTTCACTTTCATCCAATACATCACGCATTGGATCGTTTTCGTTTACCCACACTTGAATATGCGCCATTAAATAAGCGGGAGAAATTTCATTAAATGGTAAGGCTTCAAAGTGAAAGATACCGTTATAAGAAAGATGACAGACTTCAATGCCGTTTTCGGTCACTTGTCGCCCTTCATTCAATAATTTGCCGTCTTCAATCCAGCTGTAAAAATTCCCGTGATAACGTTTCGGCAATTTTGTGAGTAAAAACTCCGTCAGTTGCTGATACAGCATTTTCTTTACAGCAGCCATACCGATCCCCGCTTTTTACCTTTCAATGTGCGGATAGCGTGGGTTGCTTCTGCCAATAGGCTTTTTTGCTCGGCCACGTATTCGCGGTTTTGGTGAATTTCACGTCCTGAAAGGGTGTTAAATTCTGGGAGTAACTCCGCTTTGGCGCGGGCAAATACCGCTTTTTTGTACAAGGTTTCGGCATAATTTTCGCCATTAATCCACTGTGTTGAAATTTCTTGCACAGAATTGACCGCACTTTTACGGTGATTTTCTTCAACCTCGGCAAGATCTAAATTAACGCCTTGCATGGCGGCAATGAGTGCCGTTTTCACCATTTCCACAGGAATTTGTAATGGAATGGCGCGTTGCTTTTGAAACTCTTCAACATAAATATCCGACCAAAAGCCGTTATTGGTGATGACTGTATCATCGTAATCTTGTGTTCTGCCGTTAAACATTGCCTTCCTCGTTATTTTGGAGTGGGCGGGCGGTAAGTTTTTCAATAACAAGATCAAAATCAATTTGCTGTTTTTCCAAACTCAAGCCCGCCACTTGGGGAAGACTGTTCGGGTCGTAATCGCCCGATTTTGCCAATGCGTTTAAACGCATGACACAACGCTCAATCATATTTTTTACACCAGCTTTCTGATTGAGTTGGAAAGCGCGGTTACATAATTGAATAGCCAGCACAAGTGTTTCGGCATCATCAATGCCACTGGCTTGTACTTTGCCTTGTGAACTGCGTAAAAGCAGTGCCGCCGCTAATTTGAGCCACTTCGCCGTGACAATTTCGTGCAACTTCCACAGAGTCGCCACGTTTTTAAAAGTTTGTGTAAAATATGGCTCCACGGATTGACCCGCTGCGGCGGTTTTATCTGTCCAGTTGTAAATTTGGTCTGCGACAAAGTTTGGCAATGTGGTTTGCCACCCTTGTGGCATAGATTGATTTTGCTGAATTGCTTTTTCAGCCAGTGACAAGGCTCGGTCAAAATCAGCAATGTCAAACAAATACACAATGCAATAAACCAAGTAATCATTCTGATAAATTGCCCCTTTATCTAAATATTCATTCACAAACGGCAACCACTTTGGCAAAAATCGGTTGCGTTTATAGTCTAATTTTTCGGCACGTGTCGGGAATGCGCGTACTGCGTTCACATCATTTTGTAAGGCGATTTCAAGCACGGCATAATCATTACCGTGAGTCGTAACCGCACTTTGTTGTGTATTGCTCCCTGATACTTGATTAATGTCTGCTAATGCCTGCATTTGGCGTTGAAAATCTCGCATTCCCATTTGGATTAGTTCCTATTCTTCGGTATCTAATTTCACGTTTTTAAATTCGATTGCGGCGAATTTGCCTAAGTCTTCCACGGCGTAAGCCTGATTGCGGTAATAGCTATCTTTAATCGCTTTTGAATCTTGATCATCACGGAAACTACGACGAATTGAACCTTTTTGCGTGTAAATGGATAAGTTATCTAAACTTGTCACAATCGCTGCGCGACCTGGCATATTAGGTACAATCATTGCTGGCATACCGCCGAAGGTTTTCATCAGATCGTGGGTGGTGAGTGCAGCTTTTTCTGTCGCGATCAAGCTGTTACCGCGATAGACTACGCTAGCCTCTTTAGCCACTAAATCTGCACCAACCAAGAATACTAGATCCCCCGCATCACGATGACGTTCGTGCAACCCTTGTTTTAAATCGTAGGCTAATTCATCTAAATTTTTATAATCTGCATTTTCACCAAAAATGCGGATTACACCATCAACTTTACCCTTAGTTAAAACTTGGGTAGGTTTGTTTTCGCGGGCAAACTGCATCCAACCTTTGTTTACATCTTTGCCTTGTGGGTCTTTTGTCGTTTTACCCACGCTTTCGCCATAAAAACCAATCATGATTTCATCAAGCGCGATTTGGCGTTGCACATAATCCGCCCACATTTGCGCGAATTGTGGCGCAAGATGCCCCCATTGATCTACGCGAGCCCAAGGGATCAATACGCCAGAATCTGTTTCAACGCATTCATAGCCATAGCCTGATGGATCAACACTACCATAATGACGTGCGTTTTCTTTGCGACCAGTAATAATGCCCTCTGTTGCACCAAAGATTAATTGGCCTTTTGCATCATCTACTTGCACGTAGTTAATTTTTTTCAAGAAGTCCGCTTGTTTTTGGATGTTGCCTAGTAAGTGGGTTTCTTTTGGCGTTTCAATCGCAAAAGACTGACCATTTTCTAAACGGGTTACGTCTGCACCGTAATAACCAGCAACATCTTGTAAAAACTGCTTAAATACTTTTTCTGTTTCTAATTTCATTGTTTACACCGCCACATTAAATGTTTTAGTTTCCACTGGTGTGCCATTTGGCACTTCGGTTTGTTCTTGGCTTAATTCGTTGAATTTTTTATCCAACGCCTGAACCGTTGTTAAAAGTTGATTGAACTGCTCTGCTGTTACGCTTTGCGGCTGTTCATCTTTCTTTTCTTCTGGTTTGTTTTCCGGTTCTTTGGTTTCAGGTTTGACTGAAAAATGATTGTCAATTTTTGTGCCTAAACCATTCACCGCATCAATTAGTTGCTCGAACTGTTTATCGTTCATTGCATCGTCCTCTTTATTATTGTTGTTATTGGGAGTTGGTTGTTCTTCCGTTTGGGTGGAAGATGAAAATAACTTTTTAAAAACATTCGCTAAGGTGCGTAATGCCTTTTCTTCTTCAACATCTTCTTTTGCAGAAAAATCTACTTTGATAAATTCACCGCAAACACTGCCTTTTTGTTCAACATTGAAAAATTTTAATTCTGTGGTACCTACGGATGCCGGGGAATCTGTTACACCTAAACCTGATAAGTAGGCTTTTCCGCTGTTGCGGAAATTCGGGGTAATTTCAATACTGGTGAATAAGTATTGTCCTGCACGGTTGTATTCGATTAATTCTTTATTGGGTGCGATGATGGCAAAAAGTTGAGTTTCGCCTTTTTCGTTTTCTTCGGCTTTTAGCTCAATGACCTGCCCCATATTGAACCAACGACGATGTTCTGGCCATAGATTCGCAGTGTAATGTTCTGGGTCGTAGGTTTCTGCCATTTCGTGCAACTCTTGGGCGGTGATTTGGCGACCGTCCACGGTGTAGCCCGATGTGGCGATACAAATAAAATCAGTTTTTAGTTTTGATTTGTTCATTTTAGAAATGCCTGTGTTTCGCTTTGTTTGCGTAAGTGCCGCCATTTTTGCCGATCTTTTTTTCAAAATCACGGATCAAAACTTGGATATATTCGGATATAGGACTGAAATAACTCCTATCCGAACATATCCAAATGTTGCCATTAAATTTTTGCTGTTTTTGTTGCCACAATACGTCCAACAAAACAACAGCAAGATAAAAGATGACGGAATCCAAGCTAAGAAAAAGAAAAACAAAACGCTACGATGACGAAGTGATTTATGCGGCAAAGTTTTTGTATTTAAAAAAATACACGCCGAAAGAGATCGCTGAAGAATTAGGTTTAAATAGCACACGCCCGATTTACTATTGGGCGGAAAAATACAACTGGCGCAATTTAATCAGCGAAAGCGGGATTGAAGAATTAATCGCGTTGCGAATTATCACGCTGACAGAGCGTGAAAATAAAAGCGTTCAGGAAATAAAAGAACTAGAAGCCCTGATCGATAAAGATATTCAGTATAAAAAGCAACGTGCCGCAACGGTAGCTAAAGTGACAGCAAAAAGTGCGGTCAATTCTGCGGACGTTTCTGGCAATGAGCGCGCCTTTGCTGATAGTGGTGACGGCGATGAACGCAAGAAGAAAAAACGGGTTAAAAATGATATTTCCCACGTCACCCCCGAAATGTGCCAGCCTTTTATTGATTCGTTGTTTGATTATCAAAAACATATTCGTGCTAACAAGCACAATGATGTGCGCAATATTCTGAAATCGCGCCAAATTGGGGCGACCTATTATTTCAGTTTTGAGGCATTAGAAGATGCGATTTTTAGCGGTGACAATCAAATATTCTTGTCGGCAAGTAAACGACAAGCGGAAATTTTCAAAAATTATATTGTAAAAATGGCGCGCGAATATTTCGCCGTTGAGCTAACCGGCAACCCGATTATTTTAAGCAATGGTGCTGAACTGCATTTTTTATCGACCAACAAAAACACGTCACAAGGTAACAGTGGTCACGTGTACGGCGATGAATACGCATGGATTCGAGATTTCCAACAATTCAATGATGTGGCCTCTGCGATGGCAACACACGCGAAATGGCGCGAAACCTATTTCAGCACACCGTCTTCAAAATTCCACGAATCTTATTCGTTCTGGAGTGGCGACAACTGGCGAGATGGAGACCCTAAACGCAAAAACATTCCATTCCCGACCTTTACAGAATTGCGCGACGGTGGGCGACTTTGCCCCGATGGTCAGTGGCGTTATGTGGTGACGATTGAAGATGCACTAAAAGGCGGTGCCGATACGTTATTTAATATTGATAAACTGAAACAACGCTATAGCAAATATGCCTTCAATCAGCTTTATATGTGCGTTTGGATTGATGATGCAGATTCTATTTTCACCATTCATCAACTTTTAAAATGTGGTGTAGATATTTCGAAATGGAAAGACTTTAATCCGAAAGCGGATCGCCCTTTTGGTGATCGTGAAGTTTGGGGCGGATTCGACCCCGCACACAGTGGCGATGGGGCTAGTTTTGTAATTATTGCCCCGCCTGCGTTACCCGGTGAAAAATATCGTCTGCTTGAACGCTATCAATGGAATGGACTTTCCTATGTCTATCAAGCTAATCAAATTCGCGCCCTTTATGAAAAATACAATATGACCTACATCGGCATAGATGCGACGGGTGTCGGTTATGGAGTTTATGAATTAGTGAAAGAATTTGCCCGCCGTGCCGCCACTGCCATTATTTACAACCCCGAAAGTAAAACAGGTATGGTGCTGAAAGTGCATGATTTAGTTGAGCATGGGCAAATTGAGTGGAGCGAAAGCGAATTAGATATTGTACCGAGCTTTTTAATGATTAAACACCAATCAACCAAATCTGGCAATACGATGACGTTCACTGCTGAACGTACAGTCAAAACACAACATGCCGATGTGTTTTTTGCAATTTGTAATGCTATTAATAAAAAATCTTTAAGTGATAAACCGCGCAAACGTCGTGGATGGAGTGTATTAAGTGGAAACTAATGTAAAAAAAGACAGTAAAAAAGGGATTTTTATTGCACCGATAAATGACCGCACTTTTTCCTTGAGTGAGATCACAGCCTCGCCAGCATTGGATTATGTCGGTATTGGCTTTGATGAAAATTATAACTGCTATTTACCCCCAGTGAATCGTCATGCACTGGCTAAACTACCTCATCAAAATGCACAACATGGTGGGATTCTGCATAGTCGTGCCAATATGGTGAGCGCCCTCTACGAAGGTGGTAAAGCATTATCTCGTATGGATATGCGCGCACTTTGCCTTAACTTAATTCAGTTTGGTGATGTGGGGCTTTTAAAAGTGCGTAATGGGTTTGGGCAAGTGGTGCGTCTTGTGCCGTTATCTAGCCTTTATTTACGCGTGCGTAAAGATGGCGGCTATTCCTATTTAATGAAAAAATCGCTTTATGATACAGCACAAGAAATCTATCGCTATGATGCTAGAGATATTATTTTTATTAAACTTTACGATCCCATGCAACAAGTCTATGGATCGCCCGATTATGTAGGCGGTATTCAATCGGCATTGCTAAATTCTGATGCGACTGTATTCCGACGCCGCTATTTCAGCAATGGTGCGCATATGGGCTTTATTTTGTACTCCACGGATCCCGACTTAACCGAAGAAATGGAAGAAGAGATCGCAAGAAAGATCAGTGAATCTAAGGGAGTTGGAAACTTCCGTTCCATGTTTGTGAATATTGCTGGCGGTCATCCTGACGGGTTAAAAGTGATTCCTATTGGCGACACTGGGACAAAAGATGAATTTGCGAATATCAAAAACATCTCAGCACAAGATGTGCTAACCGCACACCGATTCCCTGCAGGTTTAAGCGGCATTATCCCAACAAATACGGCAGGATTAGGCGACCCCTTGAAATATCGTGAAGTGTATCACTATGATGAAGTAATGCCATTACAAGAGATTATTGCAGAAACAATAAATCAAGATCCAGAAATCAAAAACTTATTAAAAATTAAGTTCCGCGAACAAAATTTCGCAAAATAAATCTTTGTTTTTAACCTGTACAAAAAGCCATTCATTGATATAATTATTTGCAGTTATTTTTGTGATGGCTTTGGGGAAAATGGCAAGAACAACAGATATTTACTGCACTGTTTGCAATTCAAAATCAGTAATTGAAAGATCTGAACGCATACACAGTGAATTTACTCGATATTATTGTGCATGCAAGAATCCCCTGTGCGGTCATCGTTTTGTCATGAATATGGAATTTGGGCATACCACACGCGCCAGTAAGCTGACAAAAGACAAATTGCTTGAGCTTGTTTTGGGTAAATTATCGGACGAAGAAAAAGCCAATTTGAGAAAGATATTAGATGATGAAAAAAGCCGCTAGAAATAGCGGCTTTTATTTTTATGCAGCAAGTAACTTATTTGTGGCAATCTGTGCCAAAAAGTTGCTTCTGTTTTTATATTCTGGATGCGTAGCTACAAAGCTATCAATGCGTTTAATTAGAAGACTAGGCAAGGTTACATTGATTTTTTCGGCTTTCCCCATTAGATGCGTTAAATCTACATCCACAAAACTAAACGTAAAGCCTTCATACTCTGGATTTTTAACGTGCTCTTGTAATGATGTTGGCTGTGGGATTTCCTCTCCATCTTCTAACATGCCTTCAATATGGAAAGCAATTGCCTCTTTTGCGTTGATGAATGCTTCTTCTAATGTATCACCCGCTGAAAAACAGCCTGGTACATCAGGCACAACCACACCGTATGCGTGATTTTCATCGCCCATTTCTATTCCGATTGGGTATAACATAATCTTTCCTTACTTATTATAAAAAATTGAATAATCAAAAATAGTTTCAATAAAGGGGGATTTTTAAATCCCCGCTTGCTTTAATATTGATTTTACCGTTTTTATTGGTAAATCCTTTTTGGGATGTGGAACTGTAACTCGTCCTTTCTTTGTTGGATGCTTAAATTGATGGTGACTACCGACAACATTTACAAGATACCAACCGTCATCCTCAATTTGTTTAATTATTTTTGCACTATTCATTTACCCTCTTTCTTATTAACTTACGGAGTTATTATAACTCCTCAATCTTTAATTTTCAAGTTTTTTAGAGTTATACGGGTTATTTTTTATTATTTAATTCTTTCATCGTATGCAATGAAACATAAGACGACTTCAAACTGCCGTAAGGGGCTTTGGGCTCAAATAGTACAAGCATTTGTGGCTTGTTATTTTGGTCTGTTTCTTCGCCAGTTTCGTTGTTGATGAAAGGGATTCGTGAATTAGTGATATACACGATTTCTTTTGCGTTGCGTACACACATATCAAACCATTTTGTCGAACCATCTACATTAAGCAACATTACCACCGTCTTGTTATGTAACACGCTTTGCTGGATGGCGCGCAACACAAACGGCAACGGGTTACTATAAGGCGGATTCATCCAACAATAACGTCCTTGCCAATCTGCTGTTAGCGTGTCTTGTTCTGGGCTGATAAAGTTTTTCACTTTGGTGTTGTGTTCCATGGCGCAAGCATCTAGATCAAATTTGATGTTGAAATATTGTTCTGCATAATGAAATACCCACCAAGGTGTGGCCCATAAGTCTTTATCTGATTTTTTGGTGTTGGATTTATTCATTTTTAGTCTCTATATTTTTTTATATCTTTTATCTCTTTATCTATAGCATCTCTTAGGCTATGCCCATCGGTAAACCACATTTCGTTAAAGCAAAATTCAACACCGCCATCACGAACCTGAAACCAATATTTCTCAATAAAATCAAGTCTTTCTTTGTCTGTAATTTCTTTTTCCATTTTTTAATCCTCAATATCTGATTTTTTGGTGTTAGATTTGTTCATTTTATTTTTCCTTTGACTTGTCTTTAATTTCACAAACAAGCGGATTATTATTTTTATCCACTGCCACAACGACATGACCGTTATCTGTGACTAAATAACCAACATTGTGAATACATATTTCATTGATTATTACATCTGGATAATTCGAATGTTTGCCAAAAATGCCACCAGAAAACGGCACAATATATTTTTCTGCCAAACAAGGAAAAGCCACTAATATTGCAAAAAGTATCATTGATTTTTTCATGATTATTTAAACCCTATGTATATTCACTTGCTTTCACAACCCTCAAATTATCCACATATCTAATTTTTTCGCCGTTTGGATGTGACCAGCGATAACCAAATACTTTAATTTTTAGTCTTCCATCTGGCATTTTCTTTAATATATTACAATGCATTAAAAAATAGATTTTTGAACGGCTATTAAGCGAATGTTCACATGTAAAATAATGTTCCCCATCCCATTCTTTAGGTTGTTCTTTACAAATTCTGTAATTCATACATCTCCTAAAGGATACACAACACCCACATAAACATCCCAATAATCCCACCAATCATTCCACTGGCAAGCCCTAACAATACATTGCCGAATCGTTCGGTTACGATTTGGCGCTTGATATTAATCGCTTGTTCTAAAACATAGGCTTTTAAATTAATTCTCTGAATAGATAGTTTCGCTCTTAATAAGTGAACGCGTTTTTCTAAATATTCGATAGTTTCTTGCAATTCCGCATTAATTTGACCGCACTTTTCCGTGCGTTTTGCCGCTAAGATTCGGCGGATTTGTTTCTGTTTTCTTTTATTCATTGCGTTTTCTCCTATTGAATACGTTGGCTTTTATGAAAATCTTTGAGCTTTTGAAGGTTTCTTGGCACAGGGGAAAGCGACGTCATCATGTTTTGATTCCGTTTCACTAACTGCACATCATTTTCGGTGAGTTCTATGGCTGTATATTTATCTATGATTAGCCGTTTGTACTTGAATAAATAGTCTAATTTTTGTGCGCTAAGTGGTGCGCAGATCGATTGTGTCAGTAACTTGATCTTCTGCTCAATAATTGAGCGGTTACAGTTACTGACACAAGTCCAAGGCGCACTGCGTGCGCTATTGTTAGCGGTTGAGCTACGCTCAACCATAGATTCTGCGCGTTGTGCAAAATCTTGTGGGCGTTTTTTAATTTGCCATTTTTTGGTGCGTGAAATGACTTGTTTTAAGCTGAATCTATTTGCTAAACCAATAATGGCTTTGCGTTGTTCGCCATATTTATTAGCAGGTTTAGTTTCATAATCGAGCTTGATAGGTTGATCAGTACGTTTAGCAAGCGCACCACCTTGAATTTCCATATATGCCGCATAGTCATTCGCGATGCCTGCGGCTGCTTGGGCTTTATTGATAATTTCATCATCTGCTTGACCGCTGATTAATCGGCGCAATTCACGCCAAACAGAAATTGATGCGCCCCCGTAGAATTGGAACTGACGAATGTTCCAACGGCTCGCCCATGCACGAACGCGCAATGCGTTGTCGTGTAGGCTTAGTGTTGGGTCTTCATCTGAGACTTCGCCTGCAAGGGCGAAACCGTCAATATTTTTCGCAATGTATTTTGCAATGTAAGCCGTTGCGCTACCTTTTGTTTTATCGCATTCTTCCACCTTGCAACGGTGTTCTGCTGCGCCTTTCTCATTGCCGTCTAACTCTAGGGCTTTTTGTTTAAATAAGCGGATGACTTCCTCTTTATGTTCTGCTTGAACATAAAATAACGCATGCCAGTGTGGTGTGCCGTCTTTGTGCGGCTCTGCCACTCGCATACCGTAAAATTTAATATTACGTTTCGACAATAACGCACGGAACTGTTGCCACACTTTGTTTAAATAGTTTTGCGTATCTCGTGGATTGACGCCCGACCATTTTTTATTGCCGTTTCCTGCGTGGAATGATGATGGCGCAGTAAGCGTCAAAAATAAGGCTTCATTGTTGTTTTCTTCTGCCCATTCTTCCAAGCCACGCAAGCGCACCATCATTTCATTTCGGCGTAATGCGGGGTTGGAGGATGATTTTAAGAACATATCGAAAAGCTCGACCTGTTCTTCTGGGTTGTCGATGTTTTCAATAATCATGGCGCGCAAGTAATCGTGATTCTTGCGTTGCTGGAGTTGCCATTCCTGGAAACTTTGATTGGAAATATAACTGGCGGCATTGGCGCGCACCTCGCCACAGGCAATAGCGATATGCTCGACCATACGTTTTTGTACGTCTCGCATTTGCTTAAACCACCATTTTTCGCACGTAAGGCGAATTAAAGTGCTATCAATGCGTTCGGCTTTGATGCGTTTGTCATTTTCGATTTTTTCCCAGTGAGGAATTTTGAAACCGGCAGAAAGGGCAATTTCACCACACCATTTATAGAGCTGATAGAAATAGCCTTGAATATCGCTCTCGTTGTCGTTTTCAATGCCATTTTTTAAAAAGTGGGTGCAATCAAATTGGAATTGAGTGAACGCTGTGGCGATTTGGTATGCCATTGCTTTCAACTTACTTTCGGTGATTAAGTAGAAAGGTAGCTGCTTCTGCTTTTGTTGGATGCCAAATACTTGAAAACGGAATCCGCTGTAATGCAACTCATTGTAGTGTTTTGCTAGCTCTTCACGTGTTGGCACGGTGGAGAACTGCACGGCTTGTTGCATTTCATCTTTAACGGACAGCAACCATTGCGGCGTGTTGATGAACGCTTGCAAAAAATCGACGTTCACGTTGTATTGTGAAAAGACTTTTTGTAAACGCACATCTAAGATATCGCGTAAATAATCATTGGCGTATCGACGTTGTTTATTGCCGAGGGCAAATGCAATTGACCCATCGTCTTTTACAGAACGATAGGCTTTAATGTAAAGTTTACGGAAATATTCTCGCTGACGTTGGCGTGGTAAGCTTTTAAGTTTATTTTCGATGAACTCAAAATCAGCTGGATTAGTGGCAAACAACTCCAACTGCAGTGGTGTGTAACAGCTTTCGTCAAAAGGCAGAAAAGAGCGGTCAAATTTATGCCCATTCTCTGCCGCTTGATGGCGTTCACAGGCAACCGCCGCCATGTGTGCATTTTTGGCACTGACGGTGTTATCACGTTGCTGTTCCCACATTGATTGCATAGCTAATCTTCCCACATCCCAGCAATCGACCCTAATGCGCTTAAACGATCACATTTGCCGTCTTTTGCCCAACGGCATTCTTCAAATCGTTGATGTTCTTGATTGTCGTAAAATGAACTGATCGAATAGGCATATCCGCCAATCAGTGGGTATGGTTCATTAATAGCAAGCAAGCTCACATCCGCAAAAATATAAGCTTTAAAACCGTTGTTAAGACGGACTGGCGCACCTTGTAATGCTTGCTCTAGATTAAATTCAGTCATAAATATTTATTTTGTATGAATTAAATTAATAGATATAGATAAAAAAGGGTTTATGCCTGCGCATAAGTTTCTTGAATTTCAGTGATACGTTTTACTTCGGCGTAGATTTCTTTTAATTTTTTAGCGACATCAGATAGCGCATTTATATCATCACCCATCAATTCACAAAGAATGAGCGTATCAACCACCGCGAATAAGTCTTTACAAACTTTCCCGCCTACTCGTTCATAAGTGCCATTTTCTTGTAGTTCAATTTTGTAAATAATGTACTTCTCTGTTTCGCTTAACTTAATGCTGTAGCGATTTGATAATTCGATAAAATGTTCTTGCATAATAAAATCTCCTTAATGAGCCAACTCTTCAGCTTTCTTGGTTAAATACCCTACGTTATCTAATGCGATCACCATCTTGTGATAGATGGCACTGGCGGCAACTTCATTTTGTTGTCTTTTAAATAACTCCCATTTTGTGCGATAAGCCCAATATTTATTTCGCCATTTTCGTGCGGCACTTAGGCAATTTTCTGTACTTGGTTGATTTAGTTTATTTTCCATTATTGCCCCCTTGTATGTGGGTCGATATTGTAAAAATCACGACGCGTTAAAGCGCGCGGAAAAGGCGTACGAAGTGCTGACATGGCGTGAAAGGCTTTGGTTAATTTATCAATGCCTTTTTCGTTGTAATGCCATAACTTATCGCCAGTCAGATCGGGCGAGATGTAATCTTCAAAGGGTTCAATATCTGCTAACGCTTTTAACATGCCTTTTTGCTCATCGGAAAGATGATTAAAAGCACGTTCAGTGGGATATTTACTCAAGCCCATTTCATGCAAAGTTTCTTCGCTATTTCTTGCTTTCGACATAGGAATGCCATTTTCTCGGTGCCATTTTTCTACCGCACTTTCGTTTTCAGATACATACATTGCCGCGCCCTCGCTTTTTTATTTACCTGATTTGTTGTATGCTTTCCCTAAAATAAATAAACGATCACTTAATTTAAGGATTTCAGAAGATGAACGATCAGATGCAAAAAACTCTTCAAGATATGCAAGCACAAATTCATCAGCAACATTTACAACTGGCACTTCAAGAACGTGTGATGGGTTGCTTGTTGCGTGGACTTTCTCGCCACCCTGATTTGCTTGATGATGTGGAGAACGAACTTCACATGCTGATTGATTCAACGTCTCAAAAATCGCCCGAATTGCTTGATGTGCTTGTTCCGTTTGTTGAGCGTTTGGCGAAACGGGATTAGGTTGATTAATTACAGCAGTGATTTCTTTGATTCGTTCAATGGAAATTTCTCCACTTTCGACTTTCTCTTGAACAAAGAATTTAAAGGTTGATGTTTTAGTCATTGTCTTCCCCTTATAACTAAAATCTTCTGGAAACTAACCGCACTTTTGTGCGGTTTTTTATTCTTGTTTCGCCGCTTGTTTGGCAATCGCGATTAAATTCACTAATACTGACCCCCTTTCCGCTTTTTTATCTGCAATAGGCAGTTCGCCTGACGCTCTCATCTTTCGCACTTTGTCTAACGAAAGCCCGGTAAGCTCGGCATATTTCTTTAATGTGACGTAAGGCGCGTGGATCTGTACATTTATACAAATTGCATTTTGGCTGTTCATTGCTTAAACTTCCCCTTGTTAAATATTGGTATATATTGATTTATGGCTCATTTGCGTAATTATAATATTATGGCTCATTTGAGAATGTCAATATGAATTTATGGCTCATTTTATGAATAAATTAGAATTGATTGGCGGAAAGGATGTCATTGACCGCATTCAAAAAGCATATGGATTTGCAAAAAGAAAAGATTTAGGCGAACACCTCGGGATCTCGCCCAGCACGTTTAGCACTTGGGTTTCTCGTAGTTTTTTTCCTGCGGAATTAGTCATTCGTTGCGTGAAAGAAACAGGGGCAAGATTGGATTATGTGGCCTATGGAAATGAGCCGATTTTCGATAATTCGGAAGACCTGAAATATTTTCATACAATAAAACTAGAAAGCGGAAAATCTTTCATAATGGAAAATAAACCCTTTCTTTTGCCTTACTTACCGAATTTAGACAGCCGTGAAAGTTATGACAAAGTGTTTTGTATTTTAGAAGACAATCACACCTACTTTGCGACTAGCGATTACGGCAATTTAGTGGATGGCGAATACTTCGTCATCGTCGAAAACTCCCATCTTATCCGTTATATCACCGTGCTACCTGCAGGAAAAATCCGTGTGGACGGAGGCAAGTTCAGTTTTGAATGTGAATTAAGTGATATTGATGTGGTGGGGAAGGTGATTTTGAAGATGGAGAAAGTCTAAATGATGACCAATTACAAAAGAACGAATATAAAATTCTTAACTGTTCTGTATGGCATGATTGAGGGTTTTTATTGTGATTTAACGATGAACAAAGACGAAGCCTTATTTTTAGACACTTGGTTATTAGAGATTGAATCATCTGTTTATCTTGATCCCCT
This sequence comes from Haemophilus sp. CCUG 60358, assembly GCF_001679485.1. GTDB lineage: Bacteria > Pseudomonadota > Gammaproteobacteria > Enterobacterales > Pasteurellaceae > Haemophilus_D. Next base: position 223,166 of record NZ_LZOZ01000014.1, on the reverse strand, counting down.
TTCCCTCGAAATCTATAACGAAGCTCGCAAATTTACTCAAATATTTTTATCTTTCCCCGATGGTGAACCACAAGGCAAAATCCTAGATGAATTATTAACCGCACTTGAGCATTTACAAGATAAGATCGGTGAACAACTGGATAAAGCTATTGCTGATTGCACTGTTCGTGATGTAAATAAGAATAGTTCAATTATCATTACAAATGAATTTCAAGGCTTATGCAAAGGATTAATTGCCGATGGTCATATTGCTATTGAAGAAGTTCGTTGTTTGGCTGATTGGTTAGATGAAAATGCGTTTTTACAAGATGATCCAATTATAAGTAAATTCTATTCATTTTTTGAAGAAAACGATGTTGAAAACCTATCATCAAATGGCTTTGAAAGATTGAAAAGGTTGTTGGTTGATTTTTGTGGTTCTGACACTGAAGGCAATGCCGATGGCATGGCGTTGGGCGAATCATTCTTTGATTTAGTTGATGAACTAAATTTGAATGGAAAGGTAGTGCAACTAACCGGAAAATTCAAATACGGTTCAAGAAAGAAATGCTCTGAATTAGCGATTTCTCAAGGTGCAACCGTTATCGATGATTTTCGCCTTGATTTAGATTATTTGATTGTTGGAATGTTTAATTCTCGTGATTGGTTGCAACAAAGTTACGGCAAAAAAATTATGATTGCAAAAGAATATCAAGCAGAACGCAATCATAAAGTTAAAATTATTTCTGAATCACAGTGGGTTAAATAATAAATGATAAAGCGATTTTTCGAAGAAGAATCAAAATCTCCCATAAAAGATTTTTTATTGTGGTTATTGGTTTATCCATTTGTGATGGCGTTTTCTGTTGCATGTGTTGCTTTTTGTGTTGCTAACCCATCTTTTATATCTTCTTTATGTTCTATTGTGGCCATCATTCTAGCTTGCCTAGGTTTTGATTCATGGAAGAAACAGAAGATTTTTGATCTAGAAGTAAAATTATTAGAGTCGTTAAAAAAATTAAACCAAAAGGTACTTTCGTTACGTTATGAAATTAGGCTTGGTATAAATTTTTTGGAAATATGTGACAGGTATGCAAGTCAGTTAATGCAGATGAATATAGATTTAGAAATTGATTCTTTAGTTATTAATAAGAATGATGAATTAGCTGATTTATTAAAGAAGAATGAACTCTTATATGGCAGACTGGTAAACATAACTGCATACAAAATACTATCTCATGAATTAGATGATAAAAAATCTGTAGATAAATTAATTCAATCTGTTTTTGATGAATCAAATAATCTAATAAAAAACTTCAAATTATAGTAATGGCAGTTCGTAAAGACACAAAAAATGGGAAATGGCTTGCGGAAGTTTATGTAAACGGCAAGCGATCACGCAAATGGTTTTTAACTAAAGGCGATGCGCTACGTTTTTACAATCAAGCCAAAGAACAAACGACAAGTGCGGTTGATTCTGTACAAGTTTTAGAATCAAGCGATTTGCCTGCGTTAAGTTTTTATGTGCAGGAATGGTTTGATGTGCACGGTAAAACGTTGTCGGACGGTGAGGCTCGTTTAGCCAAACTAAAGAACTTGTGCGCGAACTTAGGCGATCCGCCTGCCAATGAATTTAATGCAGAAATTTTTGCCGACTACCGCAAACGCCGCCTTGATGGTGAGTTTTCCGCAAACAAAAACAAGCCCCCGAAAGAATCCACAGTAAACCGTGAACACGCCTACTTGCGAGCAGTGTTTAACGAACTGAAATCATTGCGTAAGTGGACGGCTGAGAATCCCCTTGATGGTGTGCGCTTGTTCAAAGAACGGGATACGGAACTAGCTTTTTTGTATGAGCGTGATATTTATCGCTTATTAGTTGAGTGCGATAACTCTCGCAATCCTGATTTGGGCCTAATTGTCCGAATTTGCCTAGCAACTGGTGCACGTTGGAGTGAAGCTGAAACGCTGACCCAATCACAAGTTATGCCATATAAAATCACCTTCACGAACACAAAATCAAAGAAAAACCGCACTGTGCCTATCAGTAAAGAATTGTTCGATATGCTACCGAAAAAGCGTGGCAGATTATTCAATGATGCTTACGAATCCTTTGAAAATGCGGTTTTACGTGCCGAAATTGAATTACCCAAAGGGCAACTAACCCACGTTTTGCGCCATACTTTCGCCAGCCATTTTATGATGAACGGTGGGAATATTTTAGTGTTGAAAGAAATCCTCGGACATTCAACTATCGAAATGACAATGCGTTATGCACATTTCGCCCCATCGCATTTAGAAAGTGCGGTCAAATTCAATCCGCTTTCTAATCCTGCACAGTAAAAAGGGATTGTTTTTTAAAAAATCCCTTGTACTTTTCCTTATTTTTAGTGGCGATCAACTGGCGACAATGTTTTATATTTGCCTTTATATACTTTTATTTACTATCTTAACACGTTGAAAATCAATTAAGTTATTGTTTTCACAAAGCTTATTATGGGATTTAAAATCCCTCGCCTTTCGAGGCGTGCCAGTTCAAGTCTGGCTTCGGGCACCATCTAATTCCAAACCAATAATCAGTACCTAGTCCAATACTTAACTTTAACTTTTAATTATTGTTATATTGGAAATTATTGTTTTCTCTCATTCTTCTAATCTGTTTTATCTTCTTTCACTCTCACCAGTTAAGTAACTTTCACAAAACTAAAGAGAAACCGAAACTGCAGTTAATACAATTTTGTTCTTGTTTTATTCTGAATTGAGATATAGAATCTATCCAAATTTAGTCGGGGTGCCACAAAGTGGCTGAGATGATACCCGTGAACCTGAAACAGTTAGCACTGACGTAGGAAACTAATATGCCAAAATACTTTTCATTCTTCATATCTATTTTCAATTCTTTTTTCTCAAAGCCTTTAGTTATTAATCAGTAAGGTTAATACTATGGTGCATATTCAGGATCTTAGTCTTGCTTTTGCTAAGCAGGTACTATTTAAACACCTTGACTTAACGCTTTTGCCTAATGAGTGGGTGAGTCTACTTGGCTGCTCTGGTGTAGGTAAATCAACGCTTTTAAGATTAATTGCAGGGCTTGAAATACAAGGGAGGATTCAAGGTAATATCATCTTTCATCCTAATATTCGAGTGGCATGGCTACCACAAAAAGATACTCTTTATCCCTGGCTTTCAATTATTGATAACGTCCAATTAGAAAACGTACTATTCGGGAATAAATCTGCAAAAACAACTCTTCAAGCAAAAGCACTACTTGAACAAGTAGGCATGTCAGAACATCTTCATAAAAACTGTTATCAATTATCTGGAGGACAAAAACAACGCGTCGCCCTAGCACGAGTTTTAATGCAAAATGCTGATTTAGTTTTACTTGACGAGCCCTTCTCTGCCCTTGATGCGATTAGTCGTTACCAATTACAAAACTTGGCTTATGAACTATTAAAAGATAAATCAGTGTTATTGGTTACACATGATCCTCAAGAAGCATTACGCTTAAGCCAGCGTATTTTTGTATTACGCTCACCGCAGCCTAATCAGCCAGCATTATCTGATGTCATAAAACCTGAAGGTAAAGCACCACGAGAACTTAACCAAGAAAATTTGTGGATGCTCCAGCAGCAATTATTGAACGAGTTATTAGAGGGAAAAAGATGAAACTTAGCCTTCTTAAACCGCTCTTTATTGGAATTATATTGCTTGGTCTTTGGCAACTTATTGGCGTATTTGGTGATTTTCCCCATTACATATTTCCTCCTCCGCAAGCTGTATGGCTGCAATTAACTTCTCATTCAGAACTACTTTGGCAACATACACAAATCACCTTAATTGAAATTGGCTTAGGGCTGCTACTGGGTTTTATTTTCGGATTGTCATCAGCCCTGTTACTCTCTTTTTCACCTAAAACATCGTCCTTACTGTTACCAATTTTAGTAATTTCTCAAGCAATTCCTGTTTTTGCTATCGCTCCGATACTCGTACTTTGGCTAGGTTATGGAATGCCATCAAAAATTGTTATGGCTATTCTCATTATCTATTTTCCTGTAACCGCAGCTTGTTACGATGGCTTACGCAATACACCTCAAGCTTGGCTCGACCTCGCCAAAACGTTAAAACCATCCCCTTTGCGTTTATTACTTAAAGTGCGATTACCTGCTGCATTGCCTGCATTTGCATCGGGGTTTCGTATTGCCGTTTCAGTCGCCCCAATTGGCGCTGTAATCGGAGAATGGGTGGGTTCATCAGAAGGGCTTGGCTATTTAATGATCCACGCCAACGCTCGTATGCAGGTGGATTTAATGTTCGCTGCGTTGCTGATCTTAGTCGCGATTTCACTTTGTTTATATTTCAGCATCGATTGGCTACTACGCCGTTTTATTTGGCACGTTTAACACTTCATGACACAAGGAGACAAAAATGAAGAAAATCATATGTTATTTCAGTCTTTTAATGGGATTCACTGCCAGCTTTTCCAGCTTGGCAAAAGAGAAAATCAGCTTAATGCTTGATTGGTATGTAAACCCTGATCACGCCGCAATCATTGTGGCGCAACAAAAAGGCTTTTTTGAAAAAAATAACTTAGACGTCGACATTATCGAACCGGCTGATCCATCGCTACCGCCTAAATTAGTTGCCGCTGGAAAAGTGGATTTAGCCATTAATTATCAACCTCAACTTTATCAACAAGTTGCTGAAGGATTACCTTTAGTGCGTGTTGGCTCTCTGATTTCCAGCCCATTAAATAGCGTTGTGGTGCTTAAAAATAGCAACATCAAAACGCTTGCCGATCTGAAAGGGAAAAAAGTAGGCTATTCAGTCAGTGGCTTTGAGGATGTATTACTCGATACCATGCTCCACGCCATCGGGCTCAACAACCAAGACGTAAAATTGGTGAATGTGAATTGGTCACTTTCCCCTTCTCTTTTAACAGGACAAGTCGATGCGGTCATCGGAGCATTTCGTAATTTCGAACTGAATCAGATTCATTTAGAAAAACAAGAAGGCCTAGCATTTTTCCCAGAACAATATGGCGTGCCGGTTTATGATGAATTGATTTTAGTGGCTAACAAAAACAATCTTGCATCTAAAAAAATTTCCGATTTTTTGACCGCACTTGAACAAGCCACAACCTATCTACAAAGCCATCCAGATGAAGCATGGCAAGCTTTTACGAACTATAAGCCAAAAGAACTCAATACAGAATTAAATCAATTAGCGTGGAAAGATACCCTACCTTTATTAGCAACGAAACCCCGTCAATTGGATGCCAAACGTTATCAACAAATGGCGGAATTTATGCATCAAAAAGGCTTGATTCCAAAAGCACTTGAATTGAAAGACTATGCCATCGAATTACAGTAAGGGAAAATGATGATTGAACAACTCATTCAGCAAGCGCAACCTTATTGGAAGCAATATGTTGAGCATGAATTTGTGCAACAACTCGCAAAAGGCACCTTGCCCAAAGCTTGTTTTCAGCACTACTTAAAGCAAGATTACATCTATCTTTTCCATTACAGCCGTGCTTTTGCCTTGGGCGTCTTCAAGGCAAAAAATTTCACTGAGATGGAAATGCCACGTAAAACGCTCGACATTCTTTGCCAAGAAATCCAATTACATTTGGATTACTGCCGTCAATGGGAAATTAGTGAGCAGGAAATATTAGAAACTCCAGAAAGTTCAGCATGTATTTCCTATACACGTTACCTGCTTGATTGTGGAATAACGGGCGGCTTACCAGAGCTATATGCAGCCGTGACGCCTTGTGCTTTAGGTTATGCTCAAGTAGCAGGTTACATTACAGAAAATTATCCAAAGCTATCAAACAATCCTTATCAAGCGTGGATTGATGCATATTCTTCCACTGAATATCAACAAGCAGCACAAGAAACGGTTGATTTTCTTACCGCACTTTGTGAGCCACTTGATTATTCCCAATTCGCTTATATCCAACAAATTTTTACTACGGCTACCCGAATGGAAATCGGATTTTGGCAAATGGGATTAGATTTAGCATAAAAATGAAAGTATAAAATGAAATCAGTTTATTTATCAAAAATTCGTGAACAGAATCCGTTGATTCATAACATAACCAATATTGTCGCGGCAAATTTTAGTGCCAATGGTTTACTCGCATTAGGTGCATCACCATTGATGTCAGCCAACATAGAGGAAATGGTTGAAGTGCCCAAAATCAGCCAAGCATTGGTAATCAATATCGGCACGCTTATCGGTAAAGAGCGAGAGGCTATGTTATTAGCAGGTAAAACCGCTAATTCAATAGGCATTCCTGTGGTGCTTGATCCTGTAGGAGTGGGTGCCACTAGCTACCGACGGGAAACTATCCGTCAGTTACTGTCTGAAGTGAAATTTGCCTTAATTCGTGGTAATGCAGGTGAGCTAGCTACGATTGCTGGTGAAGACTGGCAAGCAAAAGGCGTGGATGCAGGACAAGGTAAAACGAATCTACAAGAAGTCGCTCAACGTGTTGCACAACGCTATGGTTGCACTGTGTTAATTAGTGGCGAAGTCGATATCATCAGTGATGGAAATCAAACATCTACCATCCATAACGGTACGCCATTATTCCCCAAAGTCACCGCATCGGGGTGTTTATTAAGTGCAGTATGTGCAGCATTTTTAGCCGTTGATGAAGGAAAACATTTTTCAGCAACAATCGAAGCCTGTGCCGCTTACACCGTTGCAGGGGAGATTGCCGCTAAAAACTTAACCACGCAAGTCGGTCAATTCCAAATTCGCTTACTTGATGAATTGGCAGCCTTAACACCAGATTTAATAGAACAAAACGCGGAGGTGAAATATGTCTAACATTCCACAAACATTGACTATTGCTGGTTCGGACAGCGGTGGTGGCGCTGGTATTCAAGCAGATTTGAAAACCTTTCAAATGCAAGGTGTATTTGGAACTTCGGTGATTACTGCTGTCACTGCTCAAAACACACTTGGCGTATTTGATATTCACCCTATTCCACTGAAAACAATTCAGGCACAGCTAGAAGCGGTAAAAAATGACTTTCAAATTGCAAGTGCCAAAATTGGCATGCTTGGCACAGCAGATATTATCGAATGCGTTGCTGATTTCTTAAAAAATCGTCCATTCGGCACATTGGTTATCGATCCTGTCATGATTGCAAAAGGTGGAGCCCCTTTATTGCAACAACAAGCGGTATCCGCATTAATCAAACATTTATTGCCACTTGCCGATGTGATTACGCCAAATATTCCTGAGACAGAAGCTTTAACTGGTTTTAAGATTTCTGATACAGCCAGCATTCAACAAGCTGCGTTAGACTTGCAGAAACAAGGCGCAAAGAATGTGATTATTAAAGGCGGACATTCGCTCAATTCACAAAATCAGCAATGCCAAGATTGGATCCTTTTACAAAATGGTGAACATTTTGTTTTAGAAAGCCCGCGTTTTGATACGCCACATACTCATGGCACAGGTTGTACTTTTTCAGCTTGCTTAACGGCAGAATTAGCCAAAGGGGCACCTCTAAAAAGTGCGGTCAAAACAGCCAAAGATTTTATTACGGCAGCTATTTCTCACCCATTGAATATTGGTCATGGACATGGACCAACAAATCATTGGGCTTACAGTCGCCTTTAAGGATTGAAAGATGAACAATATTCAAGAAATTTTACCGCTCTATTTTGTGGCAGGTACACAAGATTGCCGACATTTAGGTGATAATCCTGCAGAAAACTTGCTCTTTGTACTAAAACAAGCTTTAGAAGGTGGTATTACCTGTTTTCAATTTCGCGATAAAGGCAAATTCTCATTAGAAAATTCTCCAACAGAACAACGAGCCTTAGCCATTAAGTGCAGAGACTTATGTCGTCAATATAATGTGCCATTTATTGTCGATGATAACGTTGATTTAGCTTTAGAAATTGAAGCGGATGGCATTCATGTTGGACAAAGTGATACGCCCGTAAAAACGATTCGAGCAAGAACCCATAAACCACTCATTATTGGTTGGTCCGTCAACCGTTTAGACGAAGCCAAAATCGGAGAGGAATTATCTGAAATCGATTATTTCGGTATTGGTCCAATTTTTCCGACTCAGTCAAAAGAAAATCCTAAACCTACTCTAGGAATGGCGTTTATTCAAACCTTGAGAAAAGCAGGTATCACAAAACCACTTGTAGCTATTGGTGGCGTGAAATTGGAGCATGTGAAAACGTTGCGAAAATACGGCGCAGATGGTATCGCGGTAATAACCGCAATCAGTCAAGCCAAAGATATAAAGGCAAGCACCAAAGCATTAAAGGAAGCAAGCGGATGCAACCACTGAATAAGCCAAATAGTTTGAAACGTGTAGCAATGGCAACAATGATTGGCACCGCTATTGAATATTTCGATAACTATATTTATACCATGGCTGCGGTGCTCGTTTTCAATCATCAATTTTTCCACGCTGCTGACCCACTTTCGGGACAAATTGCTGCGCTTTCTACACTAGCACTGACTTTTATTGCTCGTCCTCTAGGTGCGGTATTATTCGGACATTTTGGCGATCGCTTAGGAAGAAAAAATACCTTTGTTATGAGCCTGTTAGTAATGGGGATCTCAACCGTAGTGATCGGCTTATTACCAACTTATGACAGTATCGGAATATGGGCGACTATCTTACTTTGCTTGTGCCGTATCGGGCAAGGCATTGGTTTAGGTGGCGAATGGGGCGGCGCTGCATTAGTGGCAATCGAAAATGCACCTGAAGGGAAACGTGGTTGGTATGGCACTTTTCCACAATTAGGCGCTCCTCTAGGATTACTACTTGCCAATGGTGTCTTTTTACTCATTACCGCGCTTTTTGGACAAGCAGCAATGACTAACTGGGCATGGCGAATTCCATTTCTTTCCTCTTTTGTATTAATTGCAATTGGTTTGTATGTTCGATTAAAGCTTACGGAAGCACCAATATTTCTTGCAGCCCTGAACAAGCCTAAACCTAAAGGTTTACCGATGATGGAAGTAATCGTTACTCATTTCAAAGCGTTCTTCTTAGGCATGTTAATCTGCATTGCTGGCTATGTGCTCTTTTATATTATGATCGCTTTCAGTCAAATTTATGCAAAATCTGCCCCTACCGTATCGGAAGCCGGTTATGCAATGGGATTAGGTTTCTCACCACAAATTTTTACTGCTTTATTAATGTGCAGTGCGATTTCATTAGCCATTACAATTGCTATTTCAGGCAAATATATCGATATCGTTGGACGAAGAATTTGGTTAATTTGGACAACCTTTGGCGTGGCTATTTTCGGCTTAGCCTTGCCATATTTTCTCGATAATGGAACAACTACCAGTTTATTTTGGTTCTTGATGATAGGAATGGGGTTAATTGGCATGGGATACGGCCCCCTTGCGAGTTTATTACCTGAATTATTTCCAACACATGCTCGTTATTCCGGTGCATCGTTGACCTACAATATTTCAGGCTTATTCGGTGCCAGTGTAGCAGCAATTATTGCGTTACCACTGAATGTCAATTACGGCTTAAAAGGTGTTGGAATTTATCTAACCTTAAATGCTGTATTAAGTTTGATTGGACTTTGGTTTATTACGGAAACAAAGGATAAACACTTAGCATAAAATAAGGGAAAAGAAACTCATCGTTTTGCTTTATAGTAAATCTCAAAATAAAACACATAAAAAAACGACCGCACTTGCGGTCGTTCCTATTTAGCCATTTAAAGATTATTTTAATTTTTCACCTTTAAATTCACCTGTCAAACTTTCTAAGAAAGAGGTGATGTCCTCTACATCTTTTTGAGCAGGCTGTTGCACGTTACTTTGGTATTTCAACATTGCACTCACGGCATCTTTTAACTCTTTTGCTGATGCATCATGGAAATATGGTGCAGTAAGTGCGATGTTGCGTAAAGTTGGCACTTTAAAGCGATGCATATCAAATGGATCTTTAGTTTGTGCAAAGCGACCTTCATCTGCATCAGTTAATGGCGTACCACGATCTTTAAAGTAATCGCCGTAGAGTCCCATGTATTCGTAAGATTGTCCGCCCATTGCTACGCCAGTATGACAAGTATCGCATTTATGTTGTTTGAATAACTCATAACCGCGAACTTGTTGCTCAGTCAAGGCTGTTTTATCCCCTTTCAAATAACGGTCGAAACCACTATTTGGCGTAATTAATGTTTTTTCATATTCACCAATCGCATGAGTTAAGGTTTCTTTCGTCACTTGTGGATATTCTTTTAAGAATTCTTTTTTGAATTCTTCATCCATTTCAAAACGTGCCACGATGTCATCCCAAGAGTGCGAGCCCATTTCTACTGGGTTTGTTGGAGGACCTTTCGCTTGATCCGCTAAATCTGCCGCTCGACCATCCCAGAATTGAACAAAGTTGAATGCAGCATTGAACACAGTTGGTGCGTTAATTGGGCCTTTTTTACCATCAATACCCGTTGAAGTATCAAGTCTATCCACACCACCTTTGTCTAATTGGTGACAAGTATGGCATTGAATAGAACCATCACCTGATAAACGTCCATCAAAGTAAAGATCATGACCTAACGCGACTTTTGCTTCATCAGTCGCAATACTGTCTGGAATCGGTTGAACTAAACGATCGGCATCAACATTTGGTGTTTCTTTTGGTAAAGACATTTTACGTGCTTCACGAATCCAGTTAAGCAACGCCACTTTTTCTTGATCATCTGGTTTACTTCCCCAGTGAAGATGTCTGAATTTAGCAATTGGCATTTCGTTATTTTCAAGTACACGTTGTAATTTTGCTAAATCAGCTTGGGATAATTTGCTCGGATCTTTTAAGCCTTCAACTAAACGATCTAAGCGGAAGGCTCTAAGCCCATTCTGAATATCCGATTGCATTTGGTCACCCACAATCGGAAATTTTGAATAAAATGGAAGAGGTGTGTTTGGACTATGGCAATATTGGCAGCTGTTATCAAACAACGCTTTTGCCACTTTTTCTTGTTCGCCCGTATAGTGATTTTCCATTAAAAGTTGGGTCGCGTTCTCTTTATCAAATTGATGTAGATACCCCACAACCCCCAAATAACTCAATACTGCAATGGCTGCTCCGCCAATAATCAGTTTTTTCATCTAATCCTCCAAATGATCAATAAAATATAAAAAGAAAGAAAAAGCTTAAAAAGCAAGGTGATTATGCCAAAAAATTGGCTTATATTTTGTATGGATTTAATTAACTTTGGCTATGGATTCAATTGATTGCATTAAAGGTCTTTTTACCTTATAAGTGAAAACTCCCTTAAAATTAAGCAATAAAAAATGCGGTTATTTCTAACCGCACTTTACGTTTCATTATCTCTTGCTTATTTCTTTGGCGCTTGCATAAAGCGGAAGAAATCACTGTCTGGTTTCAAGATCATCATATTACCTGAACCTTCGAAGCTGCTTTCATAGGCTTTTAAGCTACGAATAAAGCTATAAAACTGTGGTTCTTGAGCAAAAGCTTGAGAATACAATTTCGCTGCTGCCGCATCACCATTACCACGTAATTCTTGTGCAGTTTTATTTGCATTCGCTAAGATCAAGGTCACTTTACGATCCACGTCTGCTTGGATGAACGCCGCTTTTTCTTTACCTTGAGAACGGTGTTCACGGGCAACGGCATCACGTTCTGCACGCATACGTTGGTAAATCGAAGAAGAGACTTCATCCGGTAAATTGATTTGTTTTACGCGAACATCGACGACTTCAATCCCTAATTCAGAGGTACTATCCTGCCCTGAATTTAACGCTTTTTTCGCCCCCGCCATTAATTCACCACGTGTACCTGAAACGATATCTTTAATCGTACGAGTACCAATTTCTGAACGCAAACGATCATTCACTTTACGGCTTAATAAGCTTGCAGCTTGGTTATAATCGCCACCACCCGTTGCAGTATAGAAACGACCGAAATCGCTGATTTTCCATTTTACATAGGAATCCACCAACAAGTCTTTTTTCTCGACTGTCACAAAACGAGTAGCTGAACCATCAAGGGTACGAATACGCGCATCAAGCACTTTAATGCTATCAATTAAAGGCAATTTGAAATGCAAACCAGGCTCATACACCACAACTTTGTTTTCTGCATCACGTTGTACTTTGTTAAAACGCAACATGATGCCACGAGTGCCTTCAGTTACAACCACGACGCTGGAATATAGCACCGCGGCAATCACCACAATAATCGGAAGTAAAAATTTACGCATTAGTTAAATCTCCCTTGGCGAATGCCTTCATTTGATTGAACTGGTTGAGCCGTTTGTGTTTCTATACGACGTTCCTGTGTTGAAACAGGTGCAGAACTGATCGCACTTTCAGGCGTTGTAGTAGTCGGTTGAGCCGCTTTTTTACCCATTAATTGTTCTAATGGTAATACGGTTAAATTGTTACCATTATTCGCATCTAACATGACTTTCGGCGTATTTGCCATGACTTTTTCCATGGTTTGAATATAAAGACGCTCTTTTAACAAATCAGGCGCAGCTTTAAATTCAGGCAGAAGACGTTGTAAACGTTCCACTTCCCCTTGCGCATCAAGCACAACACGATCTTTGTAAGCAGTCGCTTCTTCTATAATACGCTGTGCGTCACCGCGAGCGATTGGCTCTTTCTCACGAGCATAAGCTTCTGCTTCACGAATGTAACGTTGTTCGTCTTCCTGTGCTTTAATCGCATCATCGAAGGCATCTTTTACTTCTTCTGGTGGACGCGCAGATTGGAAGTTCACATCAATAACTTCAAGGCCCATGTCATAAGGTTTGATAATATCGTTCAACGCTTTCCAAGTATTTTCACGCACCACTGCTCGACCCGTTGTCAGAATATCATTCATGGTCATATGACCGATCACATAACGAAGCGCACTGTCCGTCGCTTGTCCAAGACTATTATCTGCATTGCTCACGCTAAACAAGTATTTTTCTGGATTTTGCACGCGATATTGTACGGTCATTTCCACTTTAACCATGTTTTCATCTTTGGTTAACATTGCACCTTGCGTTTTAAGCTCTCGAACTTGTTCTACATTCACTGGAACCACTTTATCAATGAAAGTCGGTTTCCAGTTCAAACCTGGTTGAACGGTAGAATGAAACTCACCAAAACGTAACGTCACACCACGTTCCGCTTCTTTAATGGTGTAAAAACCGCTTGCCCCCCAAATAATTCCCCCAATCACCGCGGCGATCGGTAAAATTTTACCTAAATTGAATGAAGGGATATTCGGCGAAGTATTATTTGAACCGTCTTTTTTATTACCCCCACCTAATTTTTTCAACAGATTATTGAATACTTCTTCAATATCTGGTGGTGATTGCTCCTGATTTTTATTGTCTCGCGAGCCCCAGCCATTTTCATTTTGCTTATCTGATGAATTATCTGACTGTTTTGGACCGCTGCTCTGCCCCGGTTTACCCCAAGGATCTTGATCTGGACCGTTTTGCGACATTACGTTCTCCATTTGTCTAAAAATTTTAATGAGTTTATCGAAATAAATGGGGTTAGTCTATGAAAATACAAGTGGCGAATCAAGTTTTATAAAATAAAAAATCCTTGAATATTTTCAAGGATTTTCTTTTATTCATTTACTTGGTAAATCAAGGATTTTTTTATATTTTTTTCGAGTAAATTTTTTCCACTCCAGTGATAAAAGTGCGGTTGAATTTTTGACTGATTTATAAATGCCGCAAAGTAAAAAGGCAATTCATCTGTAAAAATCAACTTACCTTTCGGACAATAATCTGAAAAGATCTGCAGTTGTTCTGGCAAATGCGTCACACTTGATAACTTCACTATTCCTACGCCCTGTGATTTCAATACAGCTTCACGCAAACACCAACAACGATAAAAGGCCTGCTCTTCGTCAGGCTGTTTATCAAACCAATCTTGTTCTGCTTGTGGCGCAAAATGCGCCATGAGAGCAGAAAAATTCCGTTGTTTGGGAAATTCAATATCAATACCGACCGCACTTTTTTCTGATTCATTAATATGCAGCAATACAGCAACCCAATCACCAGAGTGACTAATATTAAAATCAATATTCTCGACGGGAAATTGTGGTCTGTCACTTTGTGTACGATAAATTCGCCCTAAAAGTGCGGTTGATTTTTCCGCTGTTTTTAGCAACTGCCAAAGTAAAAAATGCGCCAATCGACGACATTGATGTCGTTGCGTTATCCTAGAATTCCCCTTCGGTTCCATATGCAAATTCTCAGGGACGAGTTCCCTAGGAATTTCATTAAAAGGAAAAGGTTGTTGAATATTGGCGTAAGCAATAAAAGTTGTCATAAAAATAATGAATAAACACGCAAGTTTGATTGCATTATAAAAGGAAATCCACCACACGCCAACATAAGCTAAAACTCATCAAAGCAAGGTGTTAGATTGAAACTGTGAGCGGTTTCACAGATTTTTCCCTTCAAATACGTTACATTTCAAAAAAGTAATCACAGGAGGTTCTATGTTTAAACAACTTCAACAAGTCGGTAAGGCATTCATGTTGCCGATTGCTATTTTACCTGCTGCAGGTCTTTTGCTCGGGATCGGTGGTGCGCTTTCCAATAAAGCAACAGTGCAAGCCTATCCAATTTTAAATAATGAGGCACTACAGGGTCTGTTTCAGATTATGTCAGCAGCCGGTAGCGTGGTGTTCGCTAATTTAGCCTTATTGTTGTGTATTGGTTTAGGTATCGGCTTAGCCAAACGTGACAAAGGCGTTGCCGCTCTCGCTGCGGTTGTTGGTTATCTCATTATGACAGGTACCATTGCTGCATTAATTCCGATTTTCTCTCCTGATGTAAAAAGCATCGATACGGGTGTGATTGGAGCATTGGTGATGGGCTTGATTACCGTTAAATTACACAATCGCTATCACAACATCCAATTACCACAAGTATTAGGTTTCTTTGGCGGCTCTCGCTTTGTGCCAATTGTGACTGCTTTTTCAGCTATTTTTGTTGGATTAGTTTTCTTCCTCATTTGGCCAACTTTCCAACAATGGCTCGTATCGGCAGGTAAAAGCATCGCCTCCATGGGAACCTTTGGAACATTCTTATACGGTTTCTTAATGCGATTATCTGGTGCGGTTGGCTTACATCACATGATTTACCCACTGTTTTGGTATTCTGAATTAGGCGGTGTGGAAATGGTTAATGGCGAGATGATTGTCGGTGCACAAAAAATCTTTTTCGCTCAATTAGCGGATCCAAATCACCATGGTTTATTTACTGAAGGAACCCGTTTCTTTGCTGGCCGTTTTGATACCATGATGTTTGGCTTACCAGCAGCCTGTTTAGCTATGTATCACTGTGTACCGAAAAAACGTCGTGCACAAATTGGCGGTTTGTTCCTTGGTGCAGCCCTAACATCATTCATTACCGGCATTACAGAACCGATCGAATTTATGTTCTTGTTTGTTGCACCATGGCTTTATGTGTTCCACGCATTCTTAGATGGTGTGTCTTTCTTTATTGCCGATTATTTAAATATCTCTATCGGGAATACTTTCTCTGGTGGTTTTATTGATTTCTTGCTCTTTGGTATCTTACAAGGTGATGAAAACACCCATTGGTTGCGTGTCATTTTCGTCGGTATTCCTTGGGCTCTGCTCTATTATTTCTCTTTCGTTTTCTTGATTCGCATCTTTAATGTGATGACGCCAGGACGCGATGAAGAAACCGAAGAAAATGTAGAACAAGAAACTAGCTCACTTACAGAAAATGCACATAAAATTATTGCAGCATTAGGTAGTGCTGAAAATATTGAAAACGTGGATGCGTGCATTACTCGCTTACGTGTTTCTGTTAAGGACGTGAAAGCCGTTGATAAAGCCACATTGAAAAAATTAGGCGCGATTGATGTGCTTGAAGTCGGCGGTGGCGTACAGGCTATCTTCGGTGCTAAAGCCGTACTCTATAAGAGTGAAGTGAATCAAATCTTAGGAAAAGAAGATTAACTCCTAAAAATAAAGGGCGTTTATCCCGCCCTTTTGAGTAATAAAACAAAAGTGCGGTCAAAACCAACCGCACTTTTTTATTATTTCAACAAATATGCACGTAATTGTGCAAAATTGTCATCCATTTCATCAGAAAGTAATGGCAATTTATTATGTTTATCCAACGCTTCTGGCAATGGAAGATCGAGCGAAAGAATACGCTCTACAGACTCTTTAAATTTCGCAGGATGTGCCGTACATAAGAAAATACCGGTTTCATCCGCTTTAAGTTGGTCTTTCAATACTTGATAGGCGATCGCACCGTGTGGTTCACATAAATAACCTTTTGCGTACATCGCTTTTAAGGTTTCTTCTGTTTCGCCATCGCTTAACATACCTGAACCTAAATCACTTAAATTCCAGCCATTACGTTTGAATAGTTCTTCTACACGTGGCCAGTTGTTCGGACGACTTACATCCATCGCATTAGAAAGCGTGGCTACAGTCGCTTTAGGTGCCCAATTACCTGATTCTAAATAGCGTGGCACCGTATCGTTCGCATTGGTTGAAGCAATAAAGCGTTTAATTGGTAAACCTAATGTTTTCGCGATTAACCCTGCGGTTAAGTTACCAAAGTTACCACTTGGTACAGAAACCACGACATTATCACGTTTTTCTTTTGGTAATTGAGCTACCGCTTCAAAGTAATAACAAACTTGCGCCAATAAACGGCTAATGTTGATGGAATTTGCTGAGTTTAAACCAATCGCTTGACGCAGTTCTGCATCATCAAACGCTTGTTTAACTAACGCTTGGCAAGCATCGAAATCACCATTAATCGCCACAGTGCGAATATTTCCACCTAAAGTACAGAATAATTTTTCTTGTAATGGGCTGATTTTGCCTTTCGGGTATAAAATCACCACATTGATGTTTTCTAACCCATAAAACGCGTGGGCAACTGCCGCACCGGTATCACCAGATGTTGCCGTTAAAATGGTAATTTTGCCATCACCTCGCACCGCTGCGAGCGCCTGTGCCATAAAACGACCACCAAAGTCTTTAAATGCTAAAGTTGGACCATGGAATAATTCAAGGGCATAAATATTGTCTTCTACTTTTTCTAACGGCGCAGGAAAAGTAAATGCATTTTTTACCATTGCATCTAGCGTGGCTTTCGGCAATTCTTCACCGATTAATGCACCAAGAATTTTTTGACTACGCTCAACTAATGGTAAGGCTAATAACTCATCAATATTGGTTAAAGAGGGGATCGTTTCAGGAAAGAACAAACCTTGATCTTTGCCAAGTCCTTGACGTACTGCTTGCGCAAAATTCACTTGTTCTTCAGGGTGTTTGATGTTGTACAAATTCATTGTATATCCGTTAATTATAGAGTTTTAATAAAATGTTATTCCCCTCTTATAAAAGATGGGATGAAGCGATTTGTTATTTAACCGAGTTCTCTCGCACCGTCATTATCGACCTTACAAACATGAACAAAGCCTTCATTGTTTTGTAAATAATGATTTTCTAAATAAGTCGCCAGTTTTGTTGCTGTTTGTAAATCGGGTGCAATAGAGAAAATCGTTGGACCAGAGCCTGAAATCCCCGTCGCTAATGCTCCTAAATCACGCGTAGCTTGTTTCACTTCTGCGAAGTTGGGTAATAAAGCCTCACGATAAGGTTCTGCAATCACATCTTTCATCATCATCGCAGCAAGGTTTTCTTGATGAGTGTGACATGCATGCACAAAGCCACCTAAATGACGACCATGAGAGATCACATCTTGACGTGTGTAGCTTTTCGGTAAAATTGCGCGCGCTTCAGCGGTTGAAACCTCAATGCCTGGATAAGCTAAGACCCAATACCAATTATCAAAAAATGGCAGTTTTTGGCAAATGTTACCGAGGGATTGTACCATAAATTGCACACCGCCTAAGTAACAAGGTGCCACATTATCATAATGGATCGAACCTGAAATACGACCTTCTAGCTCCCCCATCATTTCTAACAATTCCATTTTTGAGAATGGTTCATCGTGGAATTTATTTAATGCCACTAATGCAGCTACGATTGAGCACGCACTTGAGCCTAATCCCGAACCAATAGGCATATTTTTCTCAAGGGTCAAACGCAATGGTTTGACTCTCACATTACGTAATTTTAATTGCTCACTAAACAGTACATAGGCCTGATACACGATATTTTTTTGTGGTTCCTTTGGCAATTTACGCACAAAATAGCCCGCACTTTCTAGCTCAAAACCACTTGGAATAGAGTCAATCTGTACGACATCACCTAATAATGAACCATCAATTGGTGAAATGGCTGCGCCTAATGTGTCAAACCCTACACTAATATTTGCACTCGATGCGGGAGCATAAATTCTTAACATATTATGTCCTTTTTAGTGATGTAATGTTCTTAAAATATCCGCAAAGATACCTGCTGCAGTCACGGCATTACCCGCACCGTAACCACGTAATAGCAACGGAATTGGTTGATAATAACGAGTGTAGAACGCAAGGGCGTTTTCACCGTCTTTCACCTTATACAATGGGTTATTTTGATCCACGGCAATGATTGACACTTTGCAGTGGCCATCTTTAATTTGGCCTACGTAGCGCAATACTTTGCCTTCCGCTTTCGCGGCTTCAACGCGTGCTTTAAATTCCGCGTCTAATTGTGGCAACATCGCCATAAATTCATCAGCAGATTTGCCTTCTGAGAAGCCTTTCGGTAACACGCCTTCCACTTCCACATCGGAAAGCTCAAGTTCTAGACCCGCTTCACGCGCTAAAATAAGCAATTTACGTGCCACATCTTGCCCCGATAAATCATCACGAGGATCTGGTTCTGTAAAGCCTTTTTCACGTGCAAGTGCGGTCACTTCTGAAAGAGAAAGTCCTTCTTCTAATTTGCCGAAGATGAAAGAAAGTGAGCCCGATAAAATGCCTTCAAAATACTCAAGTTCATCACCTGCAGCCAATAAGTTCTGTAAGTTTTCGATAACCGGTAAGCCTGCCCCTACGTTAGTTTCGTATAAGAATTTATGTTGGCTTGCTTGTGCATTACGACGTAATTCATGGTAATAGGCTAATTCACGGGTATTCGCTTTTTTGTTTGGGGTTACCACATGGAAGCCTTCTTTTAACGCTCGCGCATAAAGTCCTGCGACCGATTCAGCCGTTGTACAATCGACAAAGACTGGATTCACTACGTGATGTAATTTAATGAAAGATAACAACACATCGAAATCAGAAGGTTGGGTTGCATTTTCAAGATCGGCTTTCCAATTATCTAAATTCAATCCATTTTCGTTTAAAAGCATTTTGGTTGAATTTGCTAAGGCACAAACACGGATTTCAATATCCTTCTTTGCAAGGTATTCTTTTTGTTGTTTAATTTGTTCAATCAATTCACCGCCAACACCACCGACGCCGACTAAAAACATATCGACGACCTTTTTATTATTAAAAAGGGCTTGGTGAGTCGCTTTCACAGCTTCAATCGCTTTATTTTGCGCCACTACCGCTGAAATTGAACGCTCAGAAGAACCTTGTGCAATTGCTACTAGGCTGATATTCGCTTGAGCCAATGCAGAGAAGAAACGAGCCGCAATACCTTTAGCTTGTTTCATGCCATCGCCCACAACAGAGATAATAGAAAGATCTTTTGCAACTTCAATCGGTTCTAATTCATGGGCTTTTAATTCTGCAGCAAATTCTTGTTCTAAAATCGCTTTCGCTGCATCTGCTGATTTCACTGGTACGCAGAAACTGATGCTGTATTCAGAAGAAGACTGCGTGATTAAAATGACCGAAATCCCTGCTTTCGACATGGCAGAGAAGACACGAGCGGCCATTCCCACCATACCTTGCATACCTGGTCCTGAAACGTTAAACATCGCCACATTATCAAGGTTAGTAATTCCTTTAACCTGTAACTCTTCAGATTTTACATGGCCATCAATTACAGAACCTGGCGCAGATGAATTACCCGTATTTTTAATTACACATGGAATTTGTTTTGGTAATAATGGACCAATTGTACGCGGATGGATCACTTTCGCACCAAAATAAGAAAGCTCCATTGCTTCACGATAAGAAAGGCTTGGTAATAAACGTGCATCTGGTACTAAACGTGGATCACAAGTATAAACGCCGTCTACATCAGTCCAGATTTCGCAAACAGACGCATCTAAACAAGCGGCTAAACAAGCGGCTGAATAATCAGAACCGTTACGACCTAATAACACTAATTCGCCTTTGTCATTACAAGCGGTAAAACCTGCCATTAAGACAACTTTATCCTTTCCGATACTTTTCGCATCAACGCGTTTTATAGATTCTTCAATATCAACTGAAGATTCTAAGTAACCGCCCTGCGCTAATAATTGTTTAACTGGATCAACAATATGAACATTGTATCCACGTGCTTCAAACCACGCTTTCATCATGGCAATCGATAATTTTTCACCACGGCAGTCGATGGTTGCTTTAACCTTATCTTCTACTTTGCCAGCTTGGCGGATTTCTTCTAATAAACCTTTAATTTGGGCAAATTCTGCATCAATTAATGCTTTGGTCCCCGCAAGATCAAATTTATTATTTTCAGCGTGCAAACCATTAATGATGTTATAGAAAATTTCAATGGCTTCGTTAAAGTGGGTATCGGTTGGTTGGTTTAATGCGGCTTTTTCAGAGAGGGCTACAAGATGATTAGTAATTTTAGCAGGAGCGGATAACACACCGGCTGCTTGTTCTTCTAAATGAGCTTTTTCGATTAATTGAGCTGCTTGCGAGAAACGCTCAGGGTTGGCTAATGAAGTGCCACCAAATTTTAATACGCGCATGATAATATCCTCAAGATGTTGTGATTTTTAAATATTAAAAAACCCGCACTAGACTGAATGCGGGTTTTCCTGATCCTGTTTGCTACGCACTAACCCGCCCCATTAATTGTCGTAATGGTCATAATAATGGTGGTAATAGTGAAAGTACGGTTATTTTTCATTGTATTTTTACCTTGAAAAAAAGATGTGTTTAGAAATACCGAAAAAGCGCGAGCTTGTCAAACATAAAATCGAAAAAATGAAGATTTTTTCTAAAAATCATTACTTTGGTGTAGAATAAAACGAGTTTTACATTGGTCAGGAAGGAAATGATGACAATTCAACAAGCTCTCGAAACCATTCATCAACAAATCCAAACATCCACTCAACTCGCTCATCGCCCTGAAAGTGCGGTCACTTTATTAGCTGTTTCTAAAACAAAACCTAATGAAGCAATTTTAGAAGCCTATCAAGCCGGACAAAAAGCATTTGGGGAGAACTACGTTCAAGAAGGCGTAGATAAAATTCAGTATTTTGAAGCACAGAATATTCAAATTGAATGGCATTTTATTGGGCCACTACAATCTAATAAAACCCGTCTTGTAGCAGAACATTTCGATTGGATGCAAACCTTAGAACGTGCCAAAATTGCCGATCGTTTAAATGAACAACGTCCTGCCAATAAAGCGCCTTTGAACGTTTTAATTCAAATTAATATCAGTGATGAAGCCAGTAAATCAGGTATTCAACCGAGTGAAATGCTTGAGCTTGCAAAACACATTGAAAATCTACCGCACTTACGTTTACGTGGCCTGATGGCGATCCCTGCACCAACAGATAATGTTGCTGAACAAGAAGCGGCTTTTAGCCAGATGGAACAATTATTTGAACAACTTAAAGCCGCTTTGCCTCATCAGCAAATTGATACGCTTTCAATGGGGATGACCGATGACATGCAAAGTGCCATCAAATGCGGCTCGACCATGGTGCGTATTGGTACAGCCATTTTTGGGGCGAGAGATTATTCAAAAAAATAATGAATAGAAAATAAAAAAGCGGTCAAAATTGACCGCTCTTTTTTATCTGGATTTAATTAAACTTCTTCGCTCTTTTCAGAGAAACGTTCAATCTTCGCACCTAAGCAACGAAGTTTATCTTCAACGTGCTCATAACCACGATCGATATGATAAATACGATCTACGATAGTTTCACCACTTGCGATACAACCCGCTAATACAAGGCTGATTGATGCACGTAAATCTGTTGCCATCACTTCTGCACTAGAAAGATGCTCAACACCGTGACAAACTGCCGTGTTACCTTCAATTTCAGCTTTACCGCCCATACGAATTAATTCTGGAATGTGCATAAAGCGGTTTTCAAAGATGGTTTCAGTAATGATACTGGTACCTTCTGCCACCATGTTTAACAAGGTGAACTGAGCTTGCATATCTGTTGGGAAACCTGGGTGTGGTGCAGTACGAATATTGACGGCTTTCGGACGATTGCCATGCATATCTAATGTAATGCTATCTTCTGTTACTTCAACTTCCGCGCCTGCTTCACGAAGTTTATCAATCACCGCATCCATGGTATCCGCTTTGGTATTTTTACATACTACTCGACCACCAGAAATGGCACCCGCAATTAAGAATGTACCAGTTTCAATACGATCTGGCACAATGTTGTGCTCGCAGCCTGTTAAGCAGTCAACACCTTCAACGACAATGTGATCAGTACCTGCACCTGTAATTTTCGCGCCCATTTTGTTGAGGAAATCTGCTGTATCAACAATTTCTGGCTCGCGCGCTGCGTTTTCAATCGTTGTAGTACCTTTCGCAAGTGTCGCGGCCATCATAATGGATAAGGTTGCGCCCACGCTCACTTTTTCCATCACAATACGTGTACCTACAAGACGCTCTGCGACAACTGCTTTTACATAACCTTCATCAAGCTCAATCGTTGCGCCGAGTTTTTCTAAGCCACTAATATGAAGATCAACCGGACGTGCACCAATTGAACAACCACCAGGTAAAGAAACTTGACCTTGATGAAAACGAGCTACTAACGGTGCTAATGCCCAAATAGAGGCACGCATAGTTTTTACTAATTCATACGGCGCAACGAAGTGATCAATTTTAGAGCAATCTAGTAATACTGCACCTTCAGCATCGCGCTCTGCCACAACGCCAAGTTTACGTAAGATCTTTAAGGTGGTATCAATATCTTTGAGTTCCGGCACATTTGTTAATTTAACCGGCTCAGTCGCCAAAATTGCGGCAAAAAGAATAGGAAGTGCAGCATTTTTTGCACCAGAGATGGTTACAGTACCACTTAAGCGAGATTGCCCGCCATAAACACGAAATTTTTCCATAGAAAATCCTAGCTTGCTTGATGTAATAGACGATCCATTTTCCACTTTGCAGTGGTATAGGTTTTAATGGTTAAAGCATGAATTTCGCCAGTTTGGAAATAAGGCATTAATGGCGCGTAGATAGTTTGTTGTTGTTTTAATTTAGAAAGTGCAGCGATCTCATCGCTCACTACAATCACACCAAAGTGTGCATTTTCACCTTGAGCATAAACCTCATCTACATTCAGGCTTTCTTTTAAAATACGTTCAATTTCTTGCAGTTCCATTAGGATTTCCGTTTTAATGATGATCAATAAAAGTGCCAATCCAATGAGATAAATTCACTAAATCAGCAAGGGTTAATAACTGTTCTGGCGGATTTATCAACCGCACTTTTTTATTTGGTAACTGCTCACTATCATGTAGAAAATCACACAATAATGCAAAACCAGCCGAATCAATTCGTTTAATATTCGTTAAATCAAATTCAATGGTACTTTGATTCTCCAGCTTTTCTGATAAAAAAGAAGCACGTTGTTGCCATAATGGTAACAACGTGTTGCGGGATAGCTCCCCCGATAATTGGAGAGCTATCTTATCATTATTTTGGATTAAATCCCACTTTAACGCAGTCATTCGCTTATTTGCTCAATGTCACTGGTGCAGCAGCAGATTTTTGAATTTGAGCAGTTAATGCATCAATACCTTGTTGACGTAAGATACCGCTCCATTCATTTTGTTTGGTGACAACCATGCTCACGCCTTCAGCAACCATATCATAAGCTTGCCATTCGCCCGTTTTACTGTTTTTACGCCATTTGAAATCTAATTTAATTGGCGCTTGTCCACCATTTTGCATGATGTTTACACGAATGCTCACAAGGTTTTTGTCGCCCACTTCTTTAGCCGGTTCAATTTGAATATTTTGATCGGTGTAAGCAGTTAATACTTGTGCGTAAGCTTGTTCGATAAAATCGCTGAATGCTTTAAAGAATTTTTCACGTTGTTCTGGTGTGGTTGATTTAAAGTGTGAACCTAACACCAAAGAACCTGCATAGTTTACTTGCACGTAAGGTAATAAATCGTTACGCACGATGGTACGTAAATAGTTTGGATCCTTTTTAATTTTTGCCTGATTGTTTTTGATATCGGCAAATAACTTATCTGATGCTTGTTGCATCAACACATAAGGGCTTGTTTCTGCACGTACAGTTTGAGTCACAAAAAGTGCGGTCACTGCAAATGCCATTACGCTAAACCATTTTTTAAACTGAGTAAATTTCATCATAAATCTCCTAAATAAAGATTATTATTTTACATCTGATTCTGCTTTGTCAGCATTACCGTCTGCTTTTTTATCACCGTAAAGGAACTGGCCGATTAAATCTTCCAATACCATTGCGGATTTAGTGTCTTGAATTTGGCTACCGTTTTTTAACATCGCGGTTTCACCATCATCAAAGCCCATACTTAAGGCGATATATTGCTCGCCCAACAATCCCGATGTTTTGATCGATAACGAACTGTTTTCCGGAATTTCGTTATATTCTTCATTAATCGCAATACTGACTTTTGGCAAGTAAGATTTTTCGTCTAACGTAATGTCAGACACGCGACCAATGACTACCCCACCAAGTTTAAGTGGTGCACGGACTTTTAGTCCACCAATATTGTCAAAAGTTGCAGTCACTGTGTAAGATTTTGTTTCACCAAAACCTTGCACATTCGCTACACGTAAGCCTAAAAACACTAACGCGGCGATACCAAGTAGTAAAA
Organism: Haemophilus sp. CCUG 60358; assembly: GCF_001679485.1. Lineage (GTDB taxonomy): Bacteria > Pseudomonadota > Gammaproteobacteria > Enterobacterales > Pasteurellaceae > Haemophilus_D. Next base: position 198,253 of record NZ_LZOZ01000014.1, on the reverse strand, counting down.
ATAGCCCTACCCAAAATTCATATTTAATTGTTTGTCGCATAAAAATACCCTTTTAGCCTGCCCCAAACATAATGGCAGTTAAGATGAAATCGAGTCCAAGAACCACAAGTGATGCGTGGACAACTGTTCTGGTTGTGGCTTGACTGATACCTTCTGATGTCGGAATACAATCATAACCATTGAATAACGCAATCCACACCACGGCAATGGCGAAAAATACGCTTTTAATAAATCCGTTTAGAATGTCATAGCTCCAGCTGACGGCATTTTGCATCACAGACCAAAAGCTACCAGCATCGACACCTTTCCAATCTACGCCGACAAGCGCACCGCCCCAAATACCAATCGCGGTAAAGAGAAGCGCAAGAATTGGCATCGCAATCAGCCCAGCCCAAAAGCGTGGTGCAATCACTCGACGTAATGGATCGACCGCCATCATTTCAAGGCTGGAAAGTTGTTCTGTGGCTTTCATTAAGCCAATTTCAGCTGTTAACGCAGAACCTGCTCGACCCGCGAATAAAAGTGCGGTCACTACTGGGCCTAATTCACGTAATAAAGACAGCGCTACAAGTTGTCCAAGGCTGGTTTCTGCTGAAAAATCGACTAATACCACATAACCTTGCAACCCTAACACCATTCCAATAAATAAACCTGAAAGCAGGATAATTAATAAAGACTGTACACCTAATACGTGTAATTGCTTCACTAATAAAGGAAAATGTTGACGAATTTGTGGCTTACCCACTAATGCACCAAACAGCATAAAGCCTGAGCGGCCTAATGCGCGGAAAAATTTGATTACGCTTCGTCCAAGTGAAGAAATCATATCAACAATCATTTAAATAATTCCTCCACATAATCACCTGCCGGATAATGGAATTTTACCGGACCATCTGCTTCACCTTTTAAGAACTGCACCACTTGCGGATCTTGGCTCGCGAGCAGTTGTTCTGATGTTCCTTCGGCAATCACATGTTTATCCGCAATGATATAGGCATAATCCGCAATGCTTAATACTTCCTGCACATCATGGGAAACCACAATAGAGGTTAAATTCAGTGCTTCATTCAAGCGTTTAATTAAACTCACGATTACGCCCATGCTGATTGGATCTTGCCCTGTAAACGGCTCATCAAACATAATTAAATCCGGATCAAGTGCAATCGCTCGAGCCAATGCGGCACGACGCGCCATCCCACCAGAAAGCTCCGAAGGCATTAAATCTGCCGCACCGCGTAAGCCCACCGCTTCTAATTTCATCAACACAATTTGACGAATTAAACTTTCCGGTAAACGGGTATGCTCGCGAATCGGAAATGCCACGTTATCAAACGTTGAAATATCCGTAAATAATGCACCTGATTGGAATAACATTCCCATGCGTTTACGCACTTCGTAAAGATCACGATTTGAAAGACGACAAATATCTTGTCCATCAAACAAAATCTCGCCCTGTTCAGGATGCAACTGACCACCGATTAATTTTAGTAGCGTGGTTTTCCCGATCCCTGATGGCCCCATAATGGCCGTAATTTTGCCCTGTTGGACTTTTAAATTCAGGTTATCGTAAATCACACGCTCACCTCGTTTGAAGGTCAGGTTTTTGACTTCGATTAGATTTTTATTCATTAAAATCTCATTGGTTTTATAAGAAGAAATTTATTTTTCTCTCACGTTAAAAAAGTGCGGTCGTTTTGACTGCTATTTTTGTGAAAGGTTCAAGCGGCGTTTTAATAACGTCGTAAAGCCACGTAATAACACAAAAATCAATGACAACACATAAATAGGTAAATTACCTAATGCTGCATAAGGCGTTTTGCCTTCTGTTGGCACCATTTTATGGGTCAGCGTTGTTTCCTCAAATTGAGGCGCTTTCGCTTCAATGTTGCCTTTTGCATCAATAAACACTGAAATCCCTGTATTCGTTGCACGAATTAATGGTTTACCTAATTCGAGCGCGCGCATTCTAGCCATTTGTAAATGCTGCCAAGGGCCAATACTATCACCAAACCATGCATCATTAGAAATAGTCAGCAAATAATCTGTTTCTTTTTTCAGATTTTCACGAAGTTGCTCACCAAAAATAATTTCATAACAAATCGCTGGCGCAAAAGCATGTTGTTTTGCCATAAAAGATGGCTGTACCGCATCGCCACTTTGGAACGCTGACATTGGCAAATTAAATACGGAATTAAGTGGACGTAACAAACTTTCTAACGGCACATATTCACCAAATGGTACGAGATGATGTTTGCTGTAACGATTTTTTGTTGTTAATTCATAAGGGAAATCAGGATTCCCTGCCGTCACAATGGAATTTAATAATTTACCACTTTGCTCATCGCGATATACGGTACCAATCATCACTTCCGTATTTTTCTCTTTCGCAACTTTATCTAAAGCTTCAAAAAATGGCGTAATGGCATTTTCAAGAGTAGGCAATGCTGACTCGGGTAAAATAATCAAATCAGACGTGCCTAAATGCCCCAAAATTTGTTTTTGATAGATATCTACCGTGGCATAAAGGTATTCAGGATCCCATTTTAAATTTTGCTCAATATTACCTTGTGCAAGGGTGACGGTTAATCCTTTATCTCCTTTTGGTTGAACAAAATTCACCTTACCTGCATAAGCACTTAATCCACCCACAACCAATAATAGCAATGCATTCACACCGACTAAATTCCATTGTTTTTTCGATAGTGAAAAAACAAGATTAAAAATGACCGCACTTGCCCAAACGGTAAAAAATGTTAGCCCCGTGACACCAAAGATCGGCGCGATGCCGAAAAATGGACTGTCGATTTGGGTATAACCAAATTGTAACCAAGGAAAACCGGTAAACACCCATCCACGCAAGAATTCAGTCAATGTCCAAATCGCGGCAAAAATGACTGCACTTTGCACCTGAAAACGCTGCACTAAATAAGTGAAAAGCATTGGATAAAGTGCAAGGTAAGCCGAAAGTAAGCCCACCAAGAGATAGCTCACACCAAGGGATGCCCCACCAAATTGATGAATGCTGACATTTAACCAACTTACACCAAAACAGAAAAAGCCCATCGACCACAAAAAGGTGGCCAAAAGTGCGGTTGATTTTTTGGCATTTTTCGCTACAAAAAGCAAGCCGCCCAACGATACATAGGCTAATCCCCAATAATCAAACGGCGAAAAGGCAAATACGCCAATCACACCAGAAATCAGGGCCATAAGATAAACGATTAATTTATTCATTTTATCCATACTACAAAAAAATATTCCCCCTCTTTAGCAAAGAGGGGGCTAAGAATACGGTCAAACTGAGTAACTTACTCAGCTTGTTCTTCTACACCTTCCATATCCGATAAATGTTCATCTGGCACGGTTACGCGTACCTGAATTAAACGGCGACTATCGGCAGAAGTGACTTTAAATTGAATATTTTCTAAGGTAATTTCTTCACCGCGTTTAGGCAAATACCCAAAGGCTTGCATGATTAAACCACCAATGGTATCCACTTCTTCATCATCAAAATGCGTATTAAATTGGGCATTAAAATCATCAATATCCGTTAACGCACGTACCGCATAAGTGTGACGAGAAAGCTGACGAATATCCGCGACATCTTCCTCATCAAATTCGTCTTCAATATCACCAACAATTTGTTCGAGAATATCTTCGATGGTCACTAAACCTGATACTGCACCAAACTCATCTACCACAATTGCCATATGGAAACGCTCAGAGCGAAAATCTTTTAACATACGATCAACACGTTTACTTTCCGGCACAATCACAACTGGACGTAACAACTTGGAAAGCTCGAACTCTTCCGCATCTTCACGTAAAAACTTAAGCAAATCTTTTGCGTGCAAAATACCTTCAATATTATCGCGGTCATCCGTATCTGCAATCACAGGAAAACGAGAGTGGGCAGATTCAATAATGGTATTCAAGCAGGCATCGAGATCTTGATTCGATTCAATAAATACAATTTGCGAGCGAGGAATCATGATATCGCGAACGCGAAGCTCTGCGATTTCCATTACCCCTTCAATCATCTCACGAGTGTTTTGATCGATTAAATCGTTTTGTTCTGAATCGCGAATCACTTCGACGAGTTCTTCACGGTTTTTCAACTCACCTTGGAAAAAGCGGCCAATAAGTGATTGGAAAAAAGATTTTTTAGTTGTTTCAGTTTGATTACTCGAATGTTCTTCGTTCATAAAATTAAATGTGTTACAGTCGGATTGACGGTGTGAAAAGTAGCACATTTTAACCAAAATCGCAAAAAACTTAAGCTAAATGGCTGAAAATAAAGTGCGGTTAAAAACTTGGTAATTTTTAACCGCACTTTTACTTTAAAACTCTAGTCGTTGCGTTAACCCTTCCTCTGGTTCTTGACTTCGGAAAATCAGCCATAACCTCAACACATCAATCATAATTCCACGATGCAACGTAAGATAAAGCGGAAATCTGTGCAAGATATACACTATTTGGATAGGTGTACAATATCCGACCAACACGGATATTGCCTAAGGCGGAATGTCCACCGAGAATGACAGTCATAAAAACCTCTAATCTAAACTGAAAAATAAACTTCATTACTTATGTTGGGTTCAGATAGTAAGAAGTCATACCACTTAGATAAAATAATCTTAAATTGGTCAAACTCAAGATAATCATCAGGATATTCTTCATCCCCCCAATAAATAGTTACTTTATCTAACGAGATTAGCGCACCTAAGGTTTGCCCCCACATATCATATTCAAGAATTTCTTGTTTAGATATTTTATCAATCTCTTCAAGACCATTTTTTATCCATTTTTGTAAATGGCTTATACCTAATCCCTCATCATCAATTAAAAAATTAACTATATTTAAAGCCTCATCTACATTTAACATTGAGCAACGAGGTCTCAAAACCCCGTCTTTCCATGTAGACGATATATACCAATAAAATTTAAAATCCATAATTAGTTCCTATTTCATGAGTAGGTAAACTGTTACTTTAGGTTCTTTGTATCCTTCTACTTCTACACAGGGGTGATATTTTCCAATATTCATTTTATGGATAATATTTTTTATCCAACAAATTAAGATTTTCTAATATTTCATCATTTGTCATATAAAAACCAGGTTCTATTATACTAATCAGATCCAATGCAAAATCACGAAACTCCTCTCTCCAATCAATTGATGAATTCATTAATTCTAAGGCTCTATAAGAAATCTCCTGTTCTGATGCATTATTACTTACCATGGATCTAATTTCATTTATAAAGTCTTGTTCACTATATCTGATCATTTTTATTTCCCAATTGAACTAACATATCAACAAATGAGCATTAGTATTCTGAGATTATCAATAAGCTATTACCTAATACATTCAAATATACCTTAAATACTCTATTCATAAGAATAAAAAATGCGGTTAAAAATACAATATTTTTTAACCGCACTTTCAAGGATTACCTATTTAAACCTAAATTCTGTCCACTGGTAATAGCGTTCACCTGCTTTTTGAATACCGCCATAATTTTGCCATTCGGGATGGTTAGGGGTATCGGGAAGGCATTGAGTTTCAAGTGCGATGCCACTGAAATCTTGATAAGTGCTACCTTCACGAGTTGGAGTGCCGGCAAGATAGTTTCCTGTATATACCTGTAATGCTGCTTGGGATGTGAGCACTTCAAGGCTTAAATCTTCATTAGGGGAAGTCAATAATACACAAGGCTTTTGCCATGCTTTATTGACGATAAAAGAATGATCGTAACCTTTTGTCACCACTTGATCGCCTTGCTGAAAATCTTGTGCAATTGGTTTTGCAACACGAAAATCAAAGCTGGTATTCACCACATGCTTAAGTGGTGAATTTGGGATGCCTTCGCCATCAACCGGTAAATAGAAATCCGCATTGAGGCGTAATGTATGATTTCTCACATCACTACCCTGCTCAGCATTTTCCAAATTGAAATAAGCGTGGTTCGTTAAGTTAAGTGCGGTATCTTTATAGCTTTCTGCTTCATATTCAATTTTTACGCTATTTTCATCGGTTAATGTATAAATCACATTGACTTGTACATTACCTTCAAAACCTTGATCACCATCGGGAGACACAAGGGAAAAACGCACAAAATTCTGACCGCACTCTTCCACTTTCCAACGACGTTTATCAAAACCTTCTTTACCACCATGTAATTGATGATTGCCTTGATTCGCAACCAGCTGGATTGTTTGCTCACCTAATTCAAATTGGGCGTTAGCAATACGGTTCGCATAGCGTCCTACGCTTGCGCCAAAATAAGCAGTTTGATGAGGATAATCTTCCACTTTGCAGCCGAGTAACACTTCTCGCAACTCACCATTCACCGGGACTTTACAAGAAAGCCAAGTGGCTCCCCAATCCATAAATTGCACCATCATGCCATTTGAATTGGTGAGTTGAACAAGTTGATAAGGCTGTCCATCTGATGCATTGAACGCCGTTTTTTCTAGCATAGACTCACTCCTTGTGAGGCTGTGCAAACGTAGAAATCTTCTTTTAAACCCGTTTGTTTCTCATAATTATCGGCAATAATTTTACGCACTTCTTCAACTTTATCATGAGGTGCAAGGGCAACAATGCAGCCACCAAAACCACCGCCTGTCATTCTCGCACCACCGGTTTTACCAATCACTAATTGAGCAAGTTCAACAAGATAATCGATTTGCGGTACGGTAATCTCAAAATCGTCACGCATGGACTCGTGAGATTGCCCCATTAACTCGCCTAATTTTGTTAAATCGTTATGTTTTAACGCTTCAACCGCATCAAGCACACGTTGATTTTCAGTCACCACATGGCGTGCACGTTTCGCCACTAAAGAATTAAGTGCGGTCAATTCTGCTTCTCTTTTTTGGAATTCTTCTACTGACACATCACGTAACGCTTTTACACCAAAGAATTCTGCAGCCTTCTCACATTGCCAACGGCGTGTATTGTATTCGCCCGTCACCAAATCATGCGGTACATTTGAGTTCACAATAATAACAGCGACATCTTTCGGCACAGGCGTTGGCTGTGTATCTAAGCTACGGCAATCAATCATTAAGAGATGATCTTTTTGCCCTAAAGCGGAAATTAATTGATCCATGTTCCCGCAATTTGCACCTACAAATTTGTTTTCAGCTTTTTGACCAATTAAAGCAATCTCGGTATGTGTTAAAGGTAAATCACTAAGCTGTTGGCAGAACTTACCCGTCGCTACTTCAAGAGCTGCAGAAGAACTTAAACCAGAAGAATGAGGCACATTTCCTGAAATGACCAAATCAGCGCCTTGTTTAAATTGTGGGCAACGTTCTTGAATAAATTTCACGACACCACGCACATAATTCGCCCATTTTTGCTCACTTTGAGGGAAATCCTCATCAAGAGAAAAGGTATCCTCAAGATCAAGATCTGCTGCATAAACATTCCAAATATGATCAGCACGTTTTGAGCCCGCAATGGCTGTACCATAATTGATTGCACAAGGCATCACAAAGCCATCATTGTAGTCGGTATGTTCGCCGATAATATTTACACGACCTGGTGCATACACGGTCAGTTCAGGTTGCTTATTATATTTTTGCGTAAAAATGTGTTGGGATTTTTGGACTGGAGTCATATTATTTTCCTTTATCTTTCACACTCCCTCTTAATTCAAGAGGGAAAAGATTTCTTAACGTTCTTTATAATGTACTTCGCTTAACGCTCGTAATCTTTCTGCGGCTTGTTCAGCGGTGAGGTCACGTTGGCTTTCACCTAGCATTTCATAGCCCACCATAAATTTTCGTACCGTAGCTGAACGCAATAATGGTGGATAAAAATGTGCATGAAGCTGCCAATGTTCGTTATCTTCACCATTAAATGGTGCAGCATGGAAGCCCATCGAATAAGGGAAAGACGTTTCAAATAAGTTATCGTATTTCGTTGCCAATTTTTTCAATATCACGGCAAGATCTTTAGCTTGAGCTTCAGTTAATTCTGTTAAGCGTTTTACATGCAATTTAGGCAACAACAGGGTTTCAAACGGCCACACCGCCCAATAAGGCACCACCGCAACCCAATGCTCGGTTTCCACCACAATACGTTCTTTTTTCTCTAATTCTTTTTGAACGTAATCCACTAAAAGTACCGAACCGTGTTTTTCATAATAATTTCGTTGAGCAACATCTTCGCGTGCAACTTCATTCGGTAAAAAGCTATTTGCCCAAATTTGTCCGTGCGGATGTGGATTGGAACATCCCATTGCCGCGCCTTTATTTTCGAAAATCTGTACCCACTGATATTTTTGACCCAGTTCACGCAATTGCTCTTGCCACACTTTAATCACTTCTTCAATTTCAAGTGCGGTCAATAATGGCAAGGTTTTGCTGTGATCTGGTGAAAAACAAATAACACGGCTTTCACCACGAGCTTGGCTCATTTGGAAAAGAGGATCGGCTGATTGCTCTGGCGCTGGTGTATCTTCTAATAAAGCCGAGAAATCATTTTTGAATACATAAGGTTTATGGTAATCCGGATTAGGTTCGCCAGTGATACGTTTATTACGCGGGCAAAGATAACAATTTGGATCGTGGCTTGGCTTTTGTTCCTCACTCACTTTTTCTTGTTGCCCCTGCCATGGACGTTTAGCACGATGTGGCGAGACTAAAACCCATTGGTCAATTAACGGATTATAACGACGATGTGGATGATCTGTCGGTTCAAATACGGTTTCGCTCATATTTTTGCTCCAAAATGTAAACGATTACAAAAAATTTTCTCATAAGATAACAAATTAAAAAAAATAAACCGTGATCATTATCACAAAATCAGGAAATAAGCCGCTCATCCAATCAGTTTTTTGTGACGAATGTAGCATTTTTGAAAGTAACCGCTTTCAATTTTATTCAAATTTACTATGATAATTGCTATGAAAAAATGAATGAGAGCCCTGTTATGCCTACAATTCGAGATGTTGCTGAATTAGCTTGCGTGTCGGTTGCCACTGTTTCCCGGGTGATTAATCGCTCCCCATCTGTGAGTGAAAAAACCCGTTATTCGGTACAACGTGCAATGGAAGTCTTAAATTATCAACCCAATGCAAACGCACAAGCTCTGGCAGTACAAAATACTGATACCATTGGCGTGGTGGTTACCGATGTAACGGATCCGTTCTTTGCTATCTTGGTTAAATCGGTCGATAAAGTCGCTGAAGAGCATCAAAAAACGATTTTGATCGGCATTGGATACCATCATGCAGAAAAAGAGCGTGAAGCCATTGATACCTTGCTACGCAAGCGTTGTAGCTGTTTGGTTGTTCATTCCAAAGCCCTTTCTGACGAAGAGTTACAACATTATTTAGAAAATGTACCCGGTATGGTGGTAATTAACCGCGTGATTGCGGGTTATGAAAATCGTTGCGTCAGCCTTGATAACCGCCAAGGTACCTATCTTGCCACTGAAATACTGATTCGTTATGGTCATAAGCACATCGCCTACATTGGTTCCAACCACGGTATTTTAGATGAAACTGAGCGCAAGGAAGGCTACTTAGAGGCCTTAGAAGCGCATAACTTCCCCATTGTAGAACAAGCCATTGTGCATAATTCGCCTGATTTTGAAGGCGGTGAAAAAGCCATGATTGATTTATTGAGCTACAACTCCAATTTAACCGCAGTGGTGGCCTATAACGATACAATGGCAGCGGGGGCAATTTCCGTTTTAAATGAAAACAATATCAAAGTCCCGAAACAATTTTCCATTGTGGGATTTGATGATATGCCAATTGCTCGATATTTAATCCCAAAACTCACTACGATTCGATATCCAATTGATTTAATGGCAAATTATGCGGCAAAACTAGCGTTAAGTTTAGTCGATTCGTCTATTGTCACACCTACTGTTGTTCAATTTAATCCAACATTGGTGAGACGTTTTTCCGTGGAAAATGCAATAAAACCGTGATGGAGATCACAAATTTAAACATTGCTATGTAATCGTTTTCATTTATGTGAGTTTGATCACAGATTAACAGTTTTGATTTCGTTATGATGAATTCAGTTGCAATAGATGTACGCAACATTCCTCTATTTGATATATAAAAAATCAACAATAAAATCTCTTTCTCTACATAGGAGCGTTTTTATGAAAAAAACAGCAGTATTAAGTGCGGTCGCTTTAGCAATCGGTTTAGGTTCAGCAACTTCAGGTTTCGCAGCCGATAACCGCATTGGTGTTACCATTTATAAATATGATGACAACTTCATGTCATTAATGCGTAAAGAAATCGATAAAGAAGCGAAAGCGCTTGGCGGCATTGAGTTATTAATGAATGACTCTCAAAATGCACAATCTATTCAAAATGACCAAGTGGATGGTTTGCTTTCTAAAGGTGTAAAAGCTTTAGCGATTAACTTAGTAGACCCAGCAGCAGCTTCAACTGTTATCAAGAAAGCTAAACAAGATGACATTCCTGTTGTTTTCTTCAATAAAGACCCAGGTGCAAAAGCAATTGGTAGCTACGATCACGCTTACTATGTTGGTACAGACCCGAAAGAATCTGGTTTAATCCAGGGTGACTTAATTGCTAAACAATGGAAAGCAATGCCAGCCTTCGACTTAAACAAAGACGGTAAAATCCAATATGTATTATTAAAAGGTGAACCAGGTCACCCAGACGCAGAAGCACGTACTAAATATGTGATTGAGCAATTAAATGCTAAAGGTATCCAAACCGAACAATTATTTATTGATACCGGTATGTGGGATGCAGCAATGGCTAAAGATAAAGTGGATGCATGGTTATCTAGCTCTAAAGCTAACGAAATTGAAATGATTATTTCAAACAATGACGGTATGGCATTAGGTGCATTAGAAGCAACCAAAGCACACGGTAAAAAATTACCAATCTTTGGTGTGGATGCATTACCGGAAGTACTTCAATTAATCAAGAAAGGCGAAATTGCTGGTACCGTGTTAAACGATGGCGTTAACCAAGGTAAAGCAGTTGTTCAACTTTCTGCAAACCTTGCTAACGGTAAAGCAGCAACAGAAGGTACACAATGGAAATTAGAAAACCGTGTGGTACGTATCCCTTATGTTGGTGTAGATAAAGATAACCTAAGTGAATTCTTAAAATAAGAAAATCTATTGCTTTTCTTTAATTTTAGGGGGAAAGGAAACCCAAATTCCCTTTCCCCCTTTTTGATGAGGTTGGATATGACAACTCAAACCCAAGACAGTGATGTACTACTGACAATGACGGATGTCAGTAAGTCTTTCCCCGGTGTAAAAGCCCTTGATCACGCCAATCTAACAGTTCGTTCTCACTCTGTTCACGCCTTGATGGGTGAAAACGGGGCGGGTAAATCTACATTATTAAAATGCCTCTTCGGAATTTATGCAAAAGACGAAGGTGAAATTTTATTCTTAGGCAAACCTGTTGATTTTAAAACATCAAAAGAAGCCCTTGAAAATGGGATTTCAATGGTTCACCAAGAACTTAACTTGGTGCGTCAAACCAGTGTAATGGATAACCTATGGTTGGGTCGCTACCCACTTAAAGGTCCTTTTGTGGATCACGCCAAAATGTATCGTGATACCAAAGCGATTTTCGATGAATTGGATATTGATGTTGATCCAAAAGAAAAAGTGGCCAAACTTTCCGTTTCACAAATGCAGATGATCGAAATTGCGAAAGCTTTCTCTTATAACGCTAAAATCGTAATTATGGATGAGCCAACATCCTCACTTTCAGAAAAAGAAGTGGAACATCTTTTCAAAATTATTCAAAAATTAAAAGATCGCGGTTGTGGCATTATCTATATTTCACACAAAATGGATGAAATCTTCAAAATTTGTGATGAAATCACCATTCTTCGTGATGGTAAATGGATCAATACCGTTGAAGTTAAAGGCACCACCATGGAAGAAATTGTTTCAATGATGGTAGGCCGTGAATTAACACAACGTTTCCCTGAAAGAACTAACGTACCAAAAGAAATCACACTTGAAGTGGAACATTTAACTGCGGTGAACCAACCTTCTATTCAAGATGTTTCCTTTAATTTACGCAAAGGTGAAATTTTAGGTATTGCAGGTCTTGTTGGTGCAAAACGAACCGATATTGTGGAAGCCATTTTTGGTGTACGCGAATTAAAAGAAGGGACGATCAAACTCAACGGAAAAATCGTGAAAAATCATACCGCACTTGAGGCGATTAACCACGGTTTTGCTTTGGTAACTGAGGAACGTCGTTCAACCGGGATTTATTCAAACCTAAGCATTGAATTTAACTCTTTGATTTCAAATATGAAATCTTACCTCACCCCATGGAAATTGCTTAGCAACAAAAAAATGGCAAGCGATACACAATGGGTGATTGATGCGATGAACGTGAAAACACCTTCTCACAAAACAACGATTGGATCGCTTTCTGGTGGTAACCAACAAAAAGTGATTATCGGCCGTTGGCTTTTAACCCAACCAGATATCTTAATGCTCGACGAACCAACTCGTGGTATTGATATTGGGGCAAAATTTGAAATTTATCAGCTCATTCAAGAACTCGCTAAAAAAGATAAAGGCATCATTATGATTTCATCAGAAATGCCGGAACTATTAGGCGTAACAGACCGAATTTTGGTCATGAGTAATGGTCGTGTTGCCGGCATCGTTGAAACGGCAAAAACGTCTCAAGAAGAAATTTTGCAACTTGCCGCAAAATATTTATAAATCATAAAGGAACAAATTATGAGTGCCTTACCAAAAAATAAATCATTCGATTTCTTAAAACAAAATGCGATTTATTTTGTGTTGTTGATTTTACTTGGCATCATCATCGCACAAGATCCAACATTCTTGAATGTTCGCAACTTTAGCAACATTTTAACTCAATCATCCGTCCGTCTCATTATTGCCCTAGGTGTTGCAGGCTTGCTTATCACTCAAGGTACCGACTTATCAGCCGGTCGCCAAGTAGGTTTAGCAGCGGTTATTTCTGCTACTCTCTTACAATCTATGGAAAACATGAACCGCGTGTTCCCAGATTTAGGTGAAATTCCTATTCCAGTAGTTATCCTGACTGTTTGTGCGGTAGGTGCTGTAATCGGCTTAGTGAATGGTTTAGTTATCGCTTATCTCAATGTAACCCCGTTCATTGCAACTATGGGTACCATGATCATCGTTTACGGTTTCAACTCACTTTATTATGATGGCGTAGGTGGTTCACCAATTGCTGGTTTCAGTGAATCTTTCTCTAACTTCGCACAAGGCTTCTTCAGACTTGGTTCGTTCAAATTATCCTATATCACTATTTATGCTGCAATTTGTGCATTCTTAGTTTGGGTAATGTGGAATAAAACACGCTTCGGTAAAAATATCTTTGCTATCGGTGGTAACCCTGAAGCAGCAAAAGTATCTGGCGTAAACGTAGCACGTAACCTTGTTGTGATTTACATGATTGCAGGTATGTTCTATGCATTCGGTGGTATGTTAGAAGCTGGTCGTATCGGTAGTGCTACCAACAACCTCGGTTTCATGTATGAATTAGATGCGATTGCTGCCTGCGTAGTAGGTGGTGTATCTTTCGCTGGTGGTGTGGGTACTGTTATCGGCGTAATCACAGGTGTTATTATCTTCACCGTTATTAACTACGGTTTAACTTATATCGGTGTAAACCCTTACTGGCAATATATCATTAAAGGTAGTATTATCATCCTCGCGGTTGCTATCGACTCCTTAAAATATGCGAAGAAAAAATAATTAAAAACAACGATAAAAATAACCGCACTTTAGTAATAAAGTGCGGTTTTATTTTGAGGTAAATTCTCAAAACAAAAAGCGAGCCTCTCAGCTCGCTTTTTTAATCGAATCGATTACTCGTATTCATCTAACCATTTCAACAAAATCGCTTCCAGAATACTCTCGTTAGATTTCATTGGATCATCATCAAAACCGTCTAGTTCACAAATCCACTTATGCAAATCCGTGAAACGTACCGTTTTAGGATCTAAATCTGGATTACGATCATAAAGTTCTTCTGCAATAAGTTGGGCATCGGTCCATTTCATTAGTGGGCTGCCTCATTCGCATGGTTAATATTATATTTAGGGATTTCCACCACTAAATCTTCATCACCCACGACACATTGGCAAGAAAGGCGGCTATCCATTTCTAAGCCCCATGCTTTATCCAACATGTCTTCTTCTTGATCGCTGGCTTCATTTAATGAATCAAACCCTTCACGAATAACTACATGGCATGTTGTACAAGCACAAGAACCATCGCAAGCGTGGTGAATTTCAACGCCCGCATTATGTGCCACTTCTAATAAGTTGTCGCCAGCTGCCGCATCAACCACCATACCCTCTGGGCAGAATTCTTCATTCGGTAAAAAAATCACTTTTGGCATATTACTTTCCTCAATATAAAAAACTCGTTAATTTATAACCGCACTTTATTGCTCAATGTCAGATACAAATTTACCTGTCAGCGCTTGATTAATGGATTTATTCATTCGTCTTGCCGCAAATTCTTGAGTCGCGACATCAAGGGCTTTGATTCCTTGAACGATAGCATGACGATCTGCGCCTTCTTTTACATCCATTAGTTGTCTCAATGCATTTTCAATTTGGTGGAATTCGGCTTCGGTTAATAAGTCAGCCCCATCTTGTTGTAATGCTACAATCACGCTTTCAATCACACGATCAGCCTCAACGCGCTGCTCAGCTAATTCACGGGCTTGCATATCATCTTGTGCATTATCAAAAGAAGCTTTAATCATTGCCGTTACTTCTTCATCTGTTAAGCCATAAGAAGGCTTAATTTGAATCGATGCTTGGACTTTTGTGGATTTTTCCATGGCGGTTACACTTAATAAGCCATCTGCATCCACTTGATAAGTTACACGAATATGTGCCGCACCTGCTACCATTGGCGGAATGCCTCGCAATGTAAAACGACCTAAAGAACGGCAATCACCCACCAGCTCACGTTCACCTTGTACCACATGTACCGTCATCGCAGTTTGACCATCTTTAAAGGTGGTAAATTCTTGCGCGCGAGCCACTGGAATCGTGGTGTTACGTGGAATAATTTTCTCCACTAAACCGCCCATGGTTTCAATACCTAAAGAAAGCGGCACCACATCGAGTAACAACATATCACTGTCATTCTTGTTGCCCACTAAAATATCCGCTTGAATTGCTGCACCTAAGGCCACGACTTTATCTGGGTCAATCGAGGTTAATGGGGTTTTACCGAAGAATTCGCCCACTTGCTCACGTACGTAAGGCACGCGAGTTGAGCCTCCAACCATAACCACTTCTTGCACGTCTTCAGCTTCAACATGCGCATCTTTCAATGCACGACGACAGGTTAATAACGAACGTTTTACTAATGAGTGGATTAATTCATTAAATTGCTCACGACTTAACTCACCTTCAAATCCACGCCAAGAAATGACCGCACTTTGCTCACTCGTTAAAGCAATTTTAGTCTGAGTCGCTAAGCTTAAAAGCTCACGCTGCTCATTTACATTTTGTGGTTGAATACCCGCTTGTTCAACAATCCAATCTGCAATTAAATGGTCAAAATCATCACCACCTAAAGCGGTATCCCCACCTGTTGCTAAAACTTCAAATACGCCTTTAGATAAGCGTAAAATTGAGATATCAAAGGTACCGCCACCTAAGTCATAAACAGCGATGACGCCCTCTTTTCCGCTATCTAAGCCATAAGCGACTGCTGCTGCAGTGGGTTCATTTAATAAACGTAATACATTCAACCCTGCAAGACGTGCTGCATCCTTCGTACTTTGGCGTTGAGCATCATCAAAATACGCGGGAACAGTAATCACCACGCCAGAAAGCTCTCCTGCAAAGCGCTGTTCTGCAATATGATTTAAACGAGATAAAATATCCGCAGAGACTTCAATTGGGCTTTTTTTGCCTTGATGCGTGACCAATAATGGTAACCCATTTTCACTTGCCACAAACTCATAGGGCAAGTTTGTATAACGAGATTGCACATCGGCAAGACTACGACCAATCAAACGTTTAACCGAAATAATCGTATTCTTAGGATCAATTGCAGCTTTTGCAAATGCTTCAGTACCCACAAGTTTTTCATTTTCACCATAATACACAACTGAAGGCACAAGGCTTCTGTCTTGTTCATCATTCAAAATGGTGGCTTGACCGCTACGTACAGCGGCAACTAAAGAGTTTGTTGTACCTAAATCAATCCCTACTGCAAGACGATGTTGATGGGGTGCAGCCGTTTGTCCTGGCTCTGCAATTTGGAGTAATGCCATATCTCTTTTTATCTCTAATAATTAATTCGTTAAGGGCTCATTATGCGACAGAATAAGCTTGTGCAAATTTATCTTGTTCGGTGAAACTTGCGTTGTAATGGGTTTCAATGTTGACTTCGCGTCGTTCACGCTGATTAATATCAGTCGTCTTATCTTCTGAAAGCTCTGGTGTAAAAACAATCATGTGATTACCATCGAGTTGTTTTACATCTTCTTGCCAATTTTGCCAAAACAGATTTTGGTAAAATGCTTCAATGTCACCATTTAATGCCCAAGCTAAGAAATCCGTATAGGTAAAATTTAAATCATGCCAAGTTAAGTCTTTTGGTGAAAAATAGTAAATCTTGCCAAGATTATCCCCTAAAGAACCACCATTTAAGGCAAAATAACCGCCAATGACATCATCTGCAACGAGCAAATATTTTGGTTTATCACCTGATTGATTAAAGGATTTGCTGAAATTCCAGTCCATTAATCCACGTGGTAATTTAAAACTGCCTGACCCCAATATACGCAACCAACCATGATGGATTAAAATGCCACCAGTTTCATAAATGACCGCGCCCATTGGAGAAGAAGTGGGCATTTGCATGGTGAAAAGTTCACGTTCTGCACTGGATTGATCTTTTTTAATTACTTCACAATGATTACGAGCACGCTCAATCCATTGAGAAATTGCTCCCCACGCAGATTTTGAGGCATCAGTCAGTTGTTCTAAAGTTTGCATAATCGGATTTCATTAGTATGAGGGCAGCTGCCCATTTATCAATAGCGAAAAGGGCGTATTAAACGCCCTCAAGATTATAATTCAAATAGACGTTCTTCTACTTGGCTAATTTCATCCGCCAATTTTTTTAGAAAACGTAATTTATCGCAGAACTGTTCAGCAGGTGACCATTGTTGCTCATTAAGCTGTGCTTCAAGTGCGGTCAACATTTCTTTTGTTTCTTTTTTGACTCGTTTTGCAAAAGATTCTAGTGCATTTTCATCCTGGCTTTGCTCAATATTTTCTAGCTCTTCTCGCCATTCTAATTGCTGCATTAAAAATGTGACATCTTGCGTACTTTTTTGCTCTAAATCCTGTGTTTTACCTGTATTTAACGAAATAATCGCTTCTGCGCGTAAAATCGGGTCTTTCAAGGTTTTTAATGCATCATTAACTTCTGTGGATTTTTGCATTGCAATGCGTTGTTCTTGCGCATCTGCCGTAACAAAATTATCTGGATGCAAACTCTTTTGAAGTACTAAATAGCGTTCAGACAAAAGCGCTTGATCAACATTGAAAGCAACGGGCAAATCAAAAATAGCAAAAGGATTTGTCATCTTTATTCCTTAAACATGGAAACTTTCACCACATCCACATGATTCTTTCACATTTGGATTGTTATATTTAAAGCCTTCGTTCAAGCCTTCTTTGACATAATCTAGCTCGATGCCATCTAAATAAACCAAGCTTTTTGGATCAACTACCACTTTCACGCCATGCTGCTCAAAAACAAGATCGTCATCATTGAGCACATCAACGAATTCAAGCACATAGCCTAAACCCGAACAACCTGATGTTTTCACACCTAAGCGTAAACCGATGCCTTTTCCACGATTTTCAAGAAAAGTACGAACTCGTTGTGCCGCTTTTTCAGTGAGTGTTATAGACATATTCTGATCCTTAAATTGATAAAGTGCGGTCATTTTCAACCGCACTTTGATTACTTACCTTGTTTATTTTTGTAGTCAGCAATAGCGGCTTTAATTGCGTCTTCTGCTAAGATTGAACAGTGTACTTTTACTGGCGGTAATTCAAGTTCTTCCGCAATTTGGCTGTTTTTAATTGCACCCGCTTCATCTAAAGATTTGCCTTTTACCCATTCGGTAATTAAAGAGCTAGAAGCGATCGCAGAACCACAACCATAAGTTTTGAATTTTGCATCTTCAATAATGCCACTATCATTTACTTTAATTTGTAACTGCATAACATCACCGCAAGCTGGCGCACCCACCATTCCGGTTCCCACAGAATTATCTTTTTTGTCCATTGAACCAACATTGCGTGGATTTTCGTAATGATCGATAACTTTTTCGCTGTATGCCATATTATTTTCCTTTCCTAAATAAGTTGCTATCAGGCGGTCAAGCCGCCTTGAAAATTAGTGGGCTGCCCACTCAATAGTGTTTAAATCAATGCCTTCTTTGAACATATCCCAAAGTGGCGATAATTCACGAAGTTTCGCTACTGCACCATGCATTAAATTAATGGTGTAATCAATTTCTTCTTCAGTGGTCCAACGACCAAGCGTGAAACGAATTGAGCTATGTGCTAATTCATCATTACGACCTAATGCACGTAATACATAAGATGGCTCTAAACTTGCAGACGTACACGCGGAACCAGAAGATACTGCGATATCACGTAATGCCATCATTAACGACTCACCTTCAACATAGTTAAAGCTGATGTTTAAATTATTTGCTACGCGGTGTTCCATTGATCCATTTACATAGGTTTCTTCAATGTCTTTAAGACCATTGTATAAACGATCACGCAATGCTCGGATACGTGGCATTTCAGTATCCATTTCTTCTTTTGCAATACGATAAGCTTCACCCATACCAACGATTTGGTGTACCGGTAATGTTCCTGAACGCATACCACGCTCGTGACCACCACCATGGATAATCGCTTCTAAACGAACACGCGGTTTACGACAAACATATAATGCGCCAATCCCTTTTGGTCCGTATAATTTGTGGCTAGACATTGACATTAAATCAACCTGTAATTCCGCGAGATTGATTTCGACTTTACCGACACTTTGTGTTGCATCTACGTGGAAAATGGTTTTATTTGCACGGCAAAGCTCACCAATTGCTTTAATATCTTGAATCACGCCAATCTCATTATTCACATGCATAATTGACACAACAATTGTGTCTGGACGCAATGCCGCTTTAAATTTCTCAAGATCGATTAAACCATCTTCTTCAGGATCTAAATAAGTGACTTCAAAGCCTTCACGCTCTAACTGACGGCAAGTATCCAATACGGCTTTGTGTTCAGTTTTGCAAGTAATAATGTGCTTACCTTTTGTTTGATAAAAGTGCGCTGCACCTTTAATTGCAAGGTTATCTGCTTCTGTTGCGCCAGAAGTAAACACGATCTCACGTGAGTCTGCGCCAATCAAATCCGCAATTTGATTACGTGCAATATCAACAGCTTCTTCAGCTTGCCAGCCAAATTTATGTGAACGAGATGCTGGATTACCGAATACACCATCAATGGTTAAATATTCCATCATTTTTTTAGCCACACGTTCATCCACTGGACATGTTGCTGCATAATCTAAATAAATTGGTAATTTCATTTTCACTCCTAAAAACTACAAAAAATGCTATCAATTTGACCGCACTTTAATCTACTTTCCTATTACTGGTTAACAACAATCAACTCATCAAAATCTTTATGAACTTTGTGCTTCCCTGATTTTTTCTCTACCAACTCAGCTAATGTAATCTCATCTAAAAAATCAGAAATTCGATCACTTAAATCTTGCCATAAAGAATGAGTTAAACATTCAACGCCACCTTTGCAATTTCCTTTGCCAAGACATCTTGTGACATTAATGTTCTCATTAACGGCAGAGATCACCATACCGATAGAAATTTGATCCGCTGGCAATGCTAAACGATAACCACCACCTGGACCGCGAACACTTTTTACTAATCCACCTCGGCGCAATTTTGCGAATAATTGCTCAAGATACGAAAGTGAAATACTTTGGCGTTCTGAAATATCTGCCAAACAAACTGGAGCTGTTCCAGCATGTAATGCGATATCTAGAATTGCGGTAACCGCATATCGACCTTTAGATGTAAGCTTCATAAAGCATCCCTATTAATCATCATTTAGATAGTTTACATATCTGACTATGATAGTCAATTTTACTCTTTTTGCAGATCAAGGCGTTTTTCAACCGCACTTAACATTCCACGCAAAATATTTAATTCATTTTTTTCCAAAGAAGAACGGTTATAAAGCCGTCTTAATTTTTGCATAACCCCTTGATTTTGAATAAAACCAAGAGTCTTATAAATTTGTTCCATGTGAGCAAAAAAATATTCCATTTCTTGTGCTGTTGGATAGATATCTTCTATCGTTGAAAGTGTACTTTCCGTTTTATTTTTTGTTAAAAATGCCATTCGCATTTCATAACTTACCAACTGTACTGCCATCGCTAAATTGAGCGAAGAATATTCGGGATTGGCAGGGATATTTAAATGATAATGACATTTAAGTAATTCTTCATTTGTGAGCCCAACACGCTCACGACCGAACACGATCGCTACTTGCCCTTGATGTGCACTGGCTTTCTCTGCACACTCTCTTGGCTCAATCAGCGTACTCTGTAAATGACGTAATCTTGCACTCGTACCAATCACTAATGAGCAATCTTCTATTGCTTGTTCAAAAGTATCAGCAATGTGGGCATTACGCACGATATCATCAGCGCCTGCTGCTAATGCAATAGATTGCTCATCCACTGATTTTGGTGAGACCAAATAAAGATTGGATAATCCCATTGTTTTCATCGCACGCGCCGCTGAACCGATGTTCCCGCTATGTGATGTTTCAACCAAAACAATTCGAATATTTTGTAACATTTTATGCCCGACTTAACTTTGTGGATATTCTACCATAATAACCGCTAAATATAGTCAAGAATTTTGAAAATATTTTAATTTTTTGTAAATTTTTTAACAAACAGGAGAAATAAGATGTTGACTGGTGGGCTGTGAGAGGCTCGAACTCTCGACCAACGGATTAAGAGTCCGCTGCTCTACCAACTGAGCTAACAACCCAACCGGTTAAATAATGATCTTTAAATAGATGGTGGGTCGTGAAGGATTCGAACCTTCGACCAACGGATTAAAAGTCCGCTGCTCTACCGACTGAGCTAACGACCCATTTGGGAATTCTTCGAAATAAAAGTGGTGGGTCGTGAAGGATTCGAACCTTCGACCAACGGATTAAAAGTCCGCTGCTCTACCGACTGAGCTAACGACCCACATCATTTCGTAACAGGTGCGTATATTACCGATTTTATTTTCTGACGCAAGAAAAATCTGAAGAAATTGTGTTAATTGCGTGAATACTCGTCAATTTCTGACAAGATCTTAGAACAAATAAAAAAGGAGAGTATTTCTACTCTCCCTTTTTCTAAGAATCAAAATTCTCTAAAATTAGTATGCTAACACTGCACGACGGTTTTTAGAGTATGCTGCTTCATCGTGACCTAACACTGCAGGTTTTTCTTCACCGTAAGAAACAGTTGATACTTTACCAGCGTCAACACCTTTACCAGCTAAGAAACCTTTAACTGCATCAGCACGACGTTGACCTAAAGCGATGTTGTACTCTGGAGTACCACGTTCGTCAGTGTTACCTTCAACAATAACTTTAGAAGCTGGAGTTGCATTTAAGTATGCAGCGTGAGCATCTAAGATTTGAACGTATTCACCTTCGATGTTGAATTTGTCGAAACCGAAGTAAACGGTGTTGTAACGTTGTTGAAGATCTTCAACAGAGTAACCACCGAAAGTTTGACCGTTGTTAGCACCGTTGCCTGCTGCATCGTTGTTTGATGAGCTACATGCTGCTAATGCAGCTACTGAACCAGCAACTAATAATGATTTAACAAATTTGTTCATTAGATTTCTCCTCAATGAGTTTTTTATTTAGTCAAGTATGGAGACCAAGCTGGAAATTTCACTTGGCCATTACTTCCTGGAAGACTCGCTTTAAAGCGACCATCTGCAGAAACTAATTGTAACACCTTTCCTAGCCCTTGTGTAGAGCTGTAAATGATCATGATACCATTAGGAGAAATACTTGGGCTTTCACCTAAGAAAGATGTACTTAATACTTCAGAACTACCGCTGGTGAGATCTTGTTTAACCACGTTGTTATTACCGTTGATCATCACAAGTGTTTTACCATCACTACTGATTTGCGCACTACCGCGACCACCAACTGGTGACGCACCACCACCGCTTGCGCTCATGCGATAAACTTGTGGTGAACCACTTCTATCTGAAGTAAAGAGAATTGAGCTACCATCTGGGGACCATGATGGTTCTGTATTATTGCCCGCACCACGAGTTAATTGAGTCGGTGTACCACCATTTGAGCCCATTACATAGATGTTTAATAAACCATCTTGTGAAGAAGCAAAGGCAAGTTTAGAACCGTCTGGAGAGAATGCTGGCGCACCGTTATGTCCTGGGAAAGAGGCGACCACTTTACGAGAACCTGAACCTAAGTCTTGTACAACAAGTTGAGATTTTTTGTTCTCAAAAGATACGTAAGCTAAACGTTTACCGTCTGGAGACCATGCTGGAGACATAATTGGTTGTGAGCTACGATTTACGATGAATTGATTGTAACCATCATAATCTGCTACACGAACTTCATAAGGTTGTGAGCCACCATTTTTTTGCACCACATAAGCGATACGAGTTCTGAAAGCACCACGAATACCGGTTAATTTTTCAAATACTTCATCACTCACAGTATGTGCACCATAGCGTAACCATTTATTTGTCACTGTATAGCTATTTTGTGCAAGCACCGCACCAGGTGTACCTGATGCACCTACCGTATCAACCAATTGGTAAGAAATGTTATAACCGCTACCAGTTGATGTCACTTGACCTACTACAACAGCATCAATACCTAAAGCAGTCCAAGCTTCCGGTTTCACTTCTGCTGCAGTCGTTGGTTGTTGTGGCATTTGGCTTACTGGAATTGGGTTAAATTTACCACTATTACGTAAGTCATCTGCAACAATTTGACCAATATTTTCAGGTGCAGAACCTGCGAAAGGAACAACTGCGATAGGACGAGCGCCATCAACACCTTCATCAATCACAATTCGAACTTCATCTTCAGCCATTGCTGTGCTTGCAAATGCAAACATCACCACAAATAGCCCCATAACACGTTTGATCAATTTCATTTAATCACCTTATTTTAACGTTGTTACTTTCTTAAAACCGATTATCGAGCATTGATATCAAAATCGATAGTCGGCGCTTTATATTTATCATAAATAGCATCAGATGGTGCTGCTGGAACTTTTTTCGTTCTAGCTACCGCACTTAATGCTGCAGTACAAATATCATCAGGTCCAGAAACGCGTTGGTAGCCTAAAATAGTACCATCTCGACCGAGCTGGATTTTAATACTACAAACTTTACCGGCAAAGCTTGGGTCTTTTAAGAAACGGCGTTGAATTTCACGTTTAATGACACCAGCATATTGGTCACCAACTTTACCACCATCTCCAGCACCAAGTCCTGCACCACTACCTTGTGTACCACCTTTATTTGCATTACCACCTTTAGATGCACTACCACCACCGACATCACCGCCGCTCATGAAATCATCTAAAGCTGCTTGATCTGCTTTACGTTTTGCTGCGTCAGCTTTTGCCTTCGCATCAGCCTTCGCTTTCGCTTCTGCATCCGCTTTAGCTTTTGCTTCAGCCTTCGCTTTCGCCTCTGCATCGGCTTTCGCTTTTGCATCGGCTTCAGCTTTTGCCTTAGCCTTGGCATCCGCCTCAGCTTTCGCTTTAGCATCTGCTTCTGCCTTGGCCTTCGCTTTTGCTTCAGCATCGGCTTTCGCTTTTGCCTCAGCCTTCGCTTTTGCATCAGCTTCAGCTTTTTCTTTTGCTTTTTGAGCTTCAGCTTGTGCTTTAGCTTTTGCTTCTTCCTCAGCCTGTTTAGCAGCTGCTGCTAAACGTTTCGCTTCCGCATCAGCTTTTAACTTCGCTGCTTCAGCGGCTTGTTTTGCTTTCGCTTCTTCAGCTTGTTTCTGCTTTTCTAACGCCTCTTGACGAGCAAGCTCTTGTTGCTGTTTTTGCTTTTGCTTTTCAATTTCTTGCTGCTTTTGTTTTTCAAGTTCTTTTTGACGTTGAATTTCCTGCTGACGCTTAATCTCTTCTTGTTTCGCAATTTCTTGCTGATTTGGTTCAGGTTCAGGCTCTGGTTTTTTCTCTTCAACTACAGGCTCAGGTTTCTTCTGTTTATCAGTTTGACCTTTTTTCTGCTGTTGAATACGTCCCCATTCCTGTGCTGCGCTGCCAGTATCGACCATCACAGCTCCCATGGCATCACCTTCACCTTCTCCACCACCCATTATTTCAACGGTTTGATAAAGAGAGCTCCAAATCAACAAACCAAACAATGCAAGGTGCATCGCAATAGAGATGACAAACTCATTTGCACGTTTTTTTCGTCGATTATTCTGCACGGTTTTACCTACTTATTCTTAAATTGGGTTGGTCATTAAACCCACAGACTTAATGCCGGCAAGATGTAGTAAATTCAGTGCTTTAATCACTTCTTCATAAGGTACATCTTTTGCTCCGCCCACTAAGAACATTGTGTTATTGTCTTTATCAAATTCTTGTTTTGATAATTGGGTTACCATTTCTTCGTTAAGGCCTTCTTGGCGTTGACCACCAATCGAAATCGAATACTGCCCAATACCTGCTACTTCTAAAATAACCGGTGTTTTATCTTCATTTGATACATTTTGACTTTGCACCGAATCAGGGAGTTCCACTTGAACGCTCTGACTGATAATCGGCGCGGTTGCCATAAAAATTAACACTAAAACTAAAAGAACATCGAGAAATGGCACGATGTTAATTTCAGATTTAATGTCTTTACGCTGACGACGAGCCATAATTTCCTCTAAAACTTCGCTAAAATCCACCGCACTTTTCGTTTTATTTATTAAGTGCGGTCAATTTTTCATTTATTTTTAATGGGGCGCTTTACCAAAAGCTTGACGATGTAAAATTGTGGTGAATTCATCAATGAAGTTACCATAATTTTGTTCAATCGCATTTACACGTAAGCTTAAACGGTTATACGCCATTACAGCTGGAATCGCCGCAAACAAACCGATTGCGGTTGCGATCAAGGCTTCTGCGATACCTGGAGCAACCATTTGTAATGTTGCTTGTTTCGCACCACTTAATGCCATAAATGCGTGCATGATCCCCCAAACGGTACCAAATAAACCAATATATGGACTTACAGAAGCCACTGTTGCTAAGAAAGGTACTCGACTTTCAAGTGCTTCTACTTCACGATTCATCGCAAGGTTCATCGCACGAGTCGTACCTTTGATGATTGCTTCTGGTGCATTCACATTCACTTGTTTTAAGCGAGAGAATTCTTTAAAGCCGACA
Organism: Haemophilus sp. CCUG 60358; assembly: GCF_001679485.1. Classification (GTDB taxonomy): domain Bacteria; phylum Pseudomonadota; class Gammaproteobacteria; order Enterobacterales; family Pasteurellaceae; genus Haemophilus_D. Next base: position 172,697 of record NZ_LZOZ01000014.1, on the reverse strand, counting down.
AAGAAAATTTGTTCGCTACCTGTTAATACTTCACGACGATTAGATAAACCATCATAAAGTTTATTTAAATCTTCACCAGACCAGAAACGATCTTCAAAAGTGTTCGCTTCTTTTAACGCGCTCGTCAAAATACGGCTACGTTGAATGATGATTGCCCAAGAAATAATTGAGAACGAAATTAAGATCACAATTACAAGTTGAACAACGATACTCGCTTTTAGAAAAAGATCTAAAAAGTTCAATTCTGCAGTCATTGCATACTCCGAAAAGTTATTTACTTTAAAAATGCCGCTTTTAATTCTTCAGGAATTGCGACAGGTTTCATTTTGCCTAGATCAACACAGGCTACCTTAACAGTAGCCTTTGATAACACCATCGTCTCACGAACTAACCGCTGTTCAAAGAGGATTGTCGCCCCTTTCACTGCCATTATTTCAGTTTCGACAATAAGATAATCATCCAATTTTGCCGGAATACAATAGTCAATAGACATGGTTTTGACCACAAAAGCAACTTGTTGTTCCTGCAATAATGATTGTTGGGAAAAATTAAGCGTTCTTAAATATTCTGTTCTCGCGCGTTCAAAGAAATGTAAGTAACGTGCGTGATACACTACTCCGCCTGCATCCGTGTCCTCATAATAAATACGAACCGGAAAGGTAAAACATTGGTTATTCAAAATAATGCTCAAATTATCAGCCATAACAAGCCGCTTATTTTAGAACCTGTTCATAAGATGTGCAAGATCCAAATAATAATATTTGTCTATCATTCTTATAATAACCAATGCTGAACAATGGCGATTATTGTGGTGAAATAACCAATAAATGGCAAGAAAACAAGCTGCCATATTGCCCGACGAATATCAAATCCAATGCCGTGGATCCATAAATTAATCAATCCCCAAAAGATTGCGAGAATCCAAGCAGGATGAGCAGTTCGAAGTGCGGTCGAAAATTGACTTAAATTTAAAAAGAAAGCCGCAGTTAAAAATAACGATAAAATAAACGAAAGGGTTCGCAAGGAACCCTTATTACTTAATTGATAGAGTGAATTAATCATCATTACTCGTCAAATTTACCTGACTTTTCTTTACCAATGGTTAATTTAGCACTCACCATAACTGCAGCCAACACACCCACTACCCAAATTGCATATAACATATTGTTTCTCCTTAGTATAATGAGTTTTTGTTGTCTTCAACAAAGCTTTCATCCAAGCGACCAAACATTTTGTAGTATGACCAAATGGTGTAAAGCAATGAGATGGTAACAAATACTAGTGCCAAGTAGAACATTAAGGTTAATGTTAATTCACTTGACGTTGCATCCCACATTAACAAGCTTTGTTCTGGATGAGTACTTGAAGGCATTACAAATGGGAACATTGATACTGCCGCAGTGATAATTACACCAGCCATGGTTAATACAGAGAAGAAGAACGCGAAACCACAACGATTTGCTTTAGATGCAACCACATTCAATAATGCACCAACTACTGCTAATGCTGGGAATGCCCATAAAGCTGGATTTTCATTGAAGTTTTTAAACCATGCACCTGCTTCAACTGCCACTTGTTTACCTGAAGCTGGGGCTGATGCAGCAAAGTGATCCACTGCGCTAGTCACAACATAACCATCTTTGAAAGAAAGCCACACACCTGCAAGTACAAAAGTAATTAATGTCACTAATGCACCGATTTGTGTAATTGCTCTTGCACGATCACGCAATGCTGCAGTGGTTTTCATTTGTAACCAGTTCGCACCGTGAGTCACTAGCATTGCAAGGCTTAACACACCGCAAAGTAATGCGAATGGATTTAATAATGCAAAGAAAGAACCTGTGTAAGTAGCTTGTGAAAGCTCATTTAATTCGAATGGTACACCTTGTAATAAATTACCAAATGCTACACCGAATACTAATGCAGGTACAAAACCACCCGCAAACAAGCCCCAATCCCACACAGCACGCCATGTTGGATTATCAATTTTCGCACGATATTCAAAACCAATTGGACGGAAAAATAACGCGGCTAACACGAGGAATAAGGCAATATAGAAGCCTGAAAACGCCACAGAGTAAACAATCGGCCATGCCGCAAAGATTGCACCACCAGCGGTTAATAACCAAACTTGGTTACCATCCCAGTGTGGAGCAATAGAGTTAATCATAATTCGTTTTTCTACTTCTTTCTTACCTGCTACTGGTAAAAGTGCGGTCACGCCCATATCGAATCCATCTGTTACAGCGAAACCGATAAGTAATACAATAACTAGCACCCACCAAATAATACGTAGAATTTCATAATCAAGCATAATCCATCTCCTGCTTATTTAGATGATTGCTCAAAATAGTATTTGCCGGTTTTCAATGCACTTGGACCTAAACGTGCATATTTAAACATCAAATACATTTCCGCAATAATGAAGAAGAAGTAAAGTACACAAATTAAACCGATAGAGAACCATAAGTCACCTACACTCAAGTTAGAGGCAGACACACCTACCGGTAATACTTCATAAATCGCCCATGGTTGACGACCAAATTCAGCTAAGAACCAACCAAATTCAATCGCTAAGATTGGCAATGGGATACCCCAAAGCAATGCTTTAAGTAATAAGCGAGAAGAAGTCACTTTGTTACGTAAATTCTGAACAAATGCGCCGAAAGCTAATAAGATAATTAAACCACCAGCCGCTAACATACCACGGAATGCCCAGAAGTTAGGACCTACGTTTGGAATAGTATCACGTGCCGCTTGTTTAATTTGTTCATCCGTTGCATCAACAACTTTATCTGTGTAACGTTTTAATAATAAACCGAAACCTAAATCACCTTTGACTTCATCAAATTTTGCTTTAGTTTCTGGATTTACTTGGCCTGCTGATTTTTTCTCTGCTTTTAATTGTGTGAATAAATCATAAGCAACCATACCGTTACGAACACGACCTTCATTTTTTGCTTGAATTTCTTTCAAACCAACGATTTCAGTGTCTAAAGAACGCGTTGCAATTAAACCACCTAAATATGGGATTTCAATCGCAAAATCATTTTTCATTTCTGCAGTATTTGGAATCGCCACTGGGTGGAATGGTGCAGGTGCTGCATGAGTATCAAACTCAGCTTCCATTGCAGCCAATTTCACAGGTTGTGCTTTACCAATGTCATAACCTGATTCATCACCCATAATTAATACAGCTGATGCAGCGATAAAACCAAAAGTTGCCGCTACAGAGAATGAACGTTTAGCAAAACCGATATCGCGGCCTTTTAATAAATAGAATGCGCTGATACCTAATACAAACATTGCACCGGTTGTATAACCGGCTGTTAATGTGTGTAAGAATTTACTTTGCGCAACTGGATTTAACCAAAGATCTAAGAAGCTGGTCATTTCCATACGAACGGTTTCAAAGTTAAATTCTGCCGCTACTGGGTTTTGCATCCAACCGTTTGCCACTAAAATCCACATTGCTGAAAGGTTTGAACCAAAGGCTACACAGTAAGTTGCGAGTAAGTGTTTACCTTTAGTTAAACGATCCCAACCGAAGAAGAATAGACCCACGAAAGTGGATTCTAAGAAGAACGCAAGTAATGCTTCGATAGCTAATGGCGCACCGAAAATATCACCTACATAGTGAGAATAATACGACCAGTTTGTCCCGAATTGGAACTCCATGATAATACCGGTCGTCACCCCTAGAGCAAAGTTAATACCAAATAACTTACCCCAGAATTTTGTCATATCTTTATATACTTCTTTGCCCGTTTTAACATAAATGGTTTCCATGATCACAAGAACGAAAGATAAACCTAATGTTAATGGTACAAAAATGAAGTGATATAACGCAGTTAACGCAAACTGCAAGCGTGAGAGATCAACAACGTCTAACATCTCAACTCCTTGTATAAATCTACAAGATTTTCACTTTGTGATTACCAAGGATACCCCAAAATAACCACCCCAAACTACTCAACACAAATTGTTAAGAAATATTGAATTATTTACGTAATAATTGCCTTTTCTATTCTCAAAACAGAATACAGTAACCGATTACAATATAAATATTCAAAATATTTGTCATATTCTACTACTATTTATGAGGATAAAAAACAGAAAAAACCGTTATCTTGATCACATTTTTTGATATAAGTTACAAAATACCCTATTTTGCATAACAATGACAAAATTGATCCACATCAAATTCTGTATTTTTTGCTCAAAATGGAAAAATTTATCTATCACAAGGAAACTTTATTTAAAAAAAATGGACAAAATAATCACTAGACAGGGCTGCAAGATTTTGCTATTTTTTAGCCTAATAATATTTGGAGAGATTTGTAGGGATTTACAATGAAAAAAATTTGCGTAATTTTGACCGCACTTTTCGGTTCTATGGCATTATCTGCTACCGCAGCACCTCTTACAGAAAACAAAGCTGCTCTTCCACAACAATGTACACAGTTATTTAAAGAAACAGAAAATTTGATTGCTCAAGCAGAAAAACAGCCTGGCACTCATACTCAAGTAGGTAAAATCAAAAGTAAACTTAATCAAAGCAAACAGCAAATTCTCGAGATGGAATTAGCGACTCAACAAAAAAGCTGTGATGTGGGTTTAGCAAGATTAAATAGCATGAAGAGCTATACTGAAGGAACTAACTAAGCAGGTTTCAAAAAGAAAGGACATATTGATATCAATATGTCCTTTTTTCTATCTCTTATTCTGACGGCTTCTGAAGTCCGAAGTGTCGATAAGTTAACGAGGTCGCAATTCGGCCTCGAGGCGTACGCTGTAAAAATCCTTGTTGAATCAAGTAAGGTTCTAAAACATCCTCGATAGTGTCTCGTTCTTCACCTATTGCTGCAGCCAAGTTATCTAACCCAACTGGCCCACCATCAAAACGTTCAATCACAGCGGTAAGCAATTTTCTATCTAAATAATCAAAGCCCGCATCATCTACATCCAACATTGAAAGCGCTTGTTTCGCAATGTCTGCTGAAATAATGCCATCATTACGCACATCAGCAAAATCTCGAACGCGACGCAATAAACGGTTTGCAATACGAGGGGTGCCACGTGAACGACGAGCCACTTCAAAAGCGGCTTTATCTTCTAATTCGAGATTTAAGCAAGAGGCACTTCTTGTCACAATAGAAGTTAAATCTTCAACGGAATAAAATTCTAAACGTTGAACGATACCGAAACGATCACGTAGTGGTGAAGTTAAAGAACCCGCTCGAGTTGTTGCACCAATTAATGTGAAAGGTGGCAAATCTAATTTAATTGAGCGTGCAGCAGGTCCTTCACCGATCATAATATCCAGCTGATAATCTTCCATTGCTGGATAAAGCACTTCTTCAATCGCAGGGGAAAGACGGTGAATTTCATCAATAAACAACACATCATGGGGTTCAAGATTTGTCAGCATTGCTGCCAAATCCCCTGCTTTTTCAAGAACAGGGCCTGACGTTGTGCGAATATTCACACCCATTTCATTTGCCACAATATTAGCTAGCGTCGTTTTTCCTAAACCTGGAGGGCCGAAGATCAAAAGATGATCTAAGGCATCTTGACGCAATTTTGCCGCCTTAATAAAAATATCCATTTGCTCTCGCACTTGCGGCTGTCCCACATAGTCCGCTAAAAGCTTTGGACGAATCGCACGATCGATGACATCTTCATCCATCTTTGCCTGACTGCTAATAATTCTATCTGCTTCGATCATATCTGTTTAATCTTTATAATGCGGCTTTTAAAGCTTCGCGAATTAATTGCTCACTGCTCAAGTCAGCTTTAGCGACTTTTTTCACCATTTTTTCAGCATCGGTTGGTTTATAGCCTAACGCAATCAGCGCAGCAACCGCTTCATCAGCTGAGCTCTCCGCTTGACGTAATTCTGAAGTTGACGGAATATGCTTGCTCTCCACAAAGAAATCACTTTGGCGAACATCTTTAAACTTCCCTTTTAACTCTACTAATAAACGTTCAGCCGTCTTCTTGCCCACACCAGGAATTTTAACTAATTTTGACAGTTCTTCTCGTTCAATAGCATAAGCAAACTGCTCTACTGACATTGCAGATAAAATCGCAAGTGCCAATTTAGGGCCAACACCATTGGTTTTAATTAATTCACGGAATAAAGTGCGGTCAGTTTTTTGGGCGAATCCAAAAAGAAGATGAGCATCTTCACGCACAACAAGATGGGTAAATAAAGTAGTTTCTTGCCCGATTTCAGGTAAGTCATAAAAACTGGTCATTGGTAATAATAATTCGTAACCGACGCCTTGAACATCAAGCAATATTTCAGGAGGTTGTTTTTCTAATAAGATGCCTTTTAAACGACCGATCATAAGATTTCCATGTAAAAAAAATTTTGCATAGAATAAAATAAAACTGGATATTAATCCAGTTAAATTTTTAATCTAAATCGACCTCGACTGTACCTTGTTTTTAAAAGTGCGGTCATTTTTTCGTGTGTTTCTGTGGTTTTGACCGAGCTTGCAATATGCAAGGAATGTTGAATGGTATGAGCATGAGTGATCGCAATGGCTAAAGCATCTGCCGCATCAGCTTGTGGTTTATCTGAGAGCTTCAAAATTCGTGTCACCATGTCTTGAACTTGAACTTTATCTGCAGAACCAATCCCAACGACAGTCTGTTTCACCAAACGAGCGGCATATTCAAATACCGGTAAATCATGGTTCACGGCTGCCACAATCGCCGTACCACGTGCTTGCCCGAGTTTTAAAGCTGAATCCGCATTTTTAGCCATAAACACTTGTTCAATGGCAAACATATCGGGCTGAAATTGTGTGATGATTTCTGTCACGCCAGCATAAATTCGTTTTAAGCGTGTAGGCAGGTCTTCTACTTGTGTGCGGATTGCGCCACTGCCGAGATATTCTAAATGGCGACCACTTTGCCTAATCACACCATAGCCCGTTACACGAGAACCTGGGTCAATGCCTAAAATAATACTCATAAATTCTCAAAAATAAACGGCCGGTCAATGCCGGCCGTTTTTAGCGTTAATTATTGGTTTGCTTTTGCAGTTGCTTTTGCATCTACATCACAGTTTTTCACAACAATTTTGTCTGCTTTTTTGCCTTTAATTAAAAGATTTACTGGCACAACAGAATCAAATTTATCTAAAGTTAAACCACTATCTACGTTCCAAACATATTTGCCTGAAGTAAATGAAGTGAAGTCTTTTTGATCTGCATCACGAGCAAAATCTTTCGCGATAACTTTGTTACCCACCATCACCATTGCTGCTGTTGGCTCTTGGTTTTCGAATTGATAAACTGCAGTTACAGTTTTCTTGTTACAAGTATAAACTACCGTTTTATCCGTTACAGTAGGGGTGGCCATTTGTTCCGCTTTGTTTTCCATTTTTGGTGCATCGCTTGCACACGCAGATAAAACAACAAGAGCGGCCATTGCAGGTAATACTTTAGCTAATTTCATTCTAAATCTCCTTAAAATTACAGCTGAGCTGCAACTTCATCACTAATTTCACCGTTATGATATACGTTTTGTACATCGTCACAGTCTTCTAACATGTCAATTAAACGCAACAATTTAGGCGCAGTTTCAAGATCAAGATCAACCGTTGTTGATGGAATCATTGTCACTTCTGCATTATCAATTTTAAATCCTGCTGCTTCGATTGCATCGCGCACAGAACCTAAATCTTCCCACGCAGTATAGATTTCAAATGATCCATCATCTTGTGGTTGAACATCATCTGCACCGGCTTCAATTGCCGCCTCCATTAACGCATCTTCTTCACCTTGGCTAATTAAAATCAAGCCTTTTTTGCTGAATAAGTAGCCTACAGAACCTTCAGTCCCTAAGTTACCACCACATTTAGTGAAACTTGGGCGAACCTGTGAGATGGTTCGGTTTGCGTTGTCACTTAGACACTCAACCATCACAGCAGTTCCACCCGGACCATAACCTTCGTAAATTCTTGTTTCCATATTGGTGTCATCACCACCACCCACACCGCGTTCAATCGCACGGTTAATGGTGTCGCGAGTCATATTGCTCGATAAGGCTTTATCTACTGCCGCACGTAGACGCGGGTTAGCACTGACATCACCGCCACCAATTTTTGCAGCAGTCACTAATTCACGAATTAATTTTGTAAAAATTTTACCGCGTTGCGCATCTTGTGCTGCTTTACGGTGTTTAATATTTGCCCACTTACTATGGCCTGCCATGTTGTTTTCCTTCTTATCTTAAAAACGTTTTTAAATTAAATCCTCTTTTAGAGGAAAGCCGTTCATCAAATATTTTTTGATGGCCTCGGCATTATTCGGCGATTTCGTCATTTGGATCGCATGTTCTGGTGAAACCCATTGATACGCCAAATGCTCACTTAATATCGGTTTAAATTCCTGCTCAACTGCCAATAAAAACCAATGTTCATGACAGTGAGTTACATTCGGTGCGTATTTATAGCGGAAATGCGGGAAAATTTCAAATTCTATACTCTCTTTACAATCAAAAAGTGCGGTCGAATTTTCTTCTATTTTTAATCCAACTTCTTCCCAAACTTCTCGAATTGCTGTTTCTCTTGGTGTTTCGTTGGTTTCCAATGTCCCCGTAACGGATTGCCAAAAAGTGGAATCATCTTGGCGTTGAAGCATAAGAACACGATGCGTGCTTTCCGCATAAATTACCACGAGAACCGATTGATTATTTTTATATTTCAAGCTCGTCATCTACATAATTGAGAATGGGCAGCATCATACCTTTTCTACTAAAAACTTTCAAAAAAATTACCGCACTTTAAAACTAAAGTGCGGTAATTATCTCAATTATTTTAGTTTAACCAGCCAGCTTGTTGGGCGATAAACAAGCCTGCAAAGGCTGTTAAGTAGAATAAACCGATAAGGGATAACCACAATAATCCGCCTTTTACACTGTGTTTCGCGTGCTTAGTCAGAGATAAATTCAACCAAGCAAAGATTGGTGCAGAAACAAATGAAGCAATCATCGCGAATTTCAGCATTGGGCCTACTGCATTATTAAAGTAGAAAATAATCGCTAAACCAGATAACGCCGCAAAAATCATACCGATATTAAGAATTCTCACAGAGCTTTCTTGTTTACCGAATAAGATACGCAAAGATTCAACATTGGTACGAGAGTAACCATCAATTACTGTAATTGTTGTACCAAACATACACATGAACGCAATGACTGCAATTAATAAGCGAGACCATTCACCAATAGTACTTGCATACATATTGATAAGTTGTGCGATATATTTTCCGCCCACCATCTCTACGGTTTCAGGAGAACCATATTGCACCAATGCACCAAGCGCTAAAAATACGACAGCTAAAATTGCTGTACCGATATAACCCACGTTGAAGTCAAATAAACCATCTTCATAAGATACTTTCGTTAGACGACGTTTTGCCACCACCCACATAGAGTTAACAGCAGAAATTTCAATTGGTGCAGGCATCCAGCCCATTAAGGCCACTAAAAACGCTAATTTACTTAATTCCCATGGAGAAGGTGCTACAAAATCAGGTGTGGCTACGCCATTGATACCATTACGCATAAAAGCAATCACGACAGCGCTCACGGTTGTTACCGTTAAAGCAATCATGATGATTTTCGATAAACTATCTAATAAACGGTATTTCCCTAACAATAAAATGCCGGTTGTCACAAGAATCACTAATGAGCTTAATACTGGCATTGGAAGTGGAATTGGTGTAATAAACGTTAAAATTGCAGCTGTTAATAATCCTACTGCCGCGGTATTAATCACTGTAGCAAAAACGTTTAAAGCAAGGAATAACCAAAGATAGAATTTCCCTTTTTGACGGTAACCTTCTAACAAGGTATTACCGGTATCTAGGGTATATTGAACACCGAAACGGAAGAAAGGATATTTAAATAAGTTAGCAAGAATAACAATACTCACTAATTCCCAACCATAGATCGCACCAGCTTGGGTAGATGCAATAATATGCGAACCACCAACAGCTGCTGATGCCATCACGATGCCCGGGCCTAAGGCAGAGAATTTACTCGCCCACGTTGATTTTTCTACTGGAGTTGAAACTTCACTCATAAAATGTTCTCTTATAAATTAATCATAAATCGAAAAAGGTCTTATTTATAATAGAATTTTATCCTTGAGTAAAGTAAATAAAGTTCCATTTAAAGAAGAATAAAAGAGTAAAAATCTAATTATTTTGAAATTTCAGGATATAACTTCAAAACAAATAAAACTACATCATATTCATACCAAAAAAGTGATGTATTTAAGTGAATAAAATTTTTTCAATAAAAAGAAAGTGCGGTCAAAATCAGTTGAATTTTTGACCGCACTTTATTGCAAATATGTATTCTTTGTTATCTATCTAATGAAGGTACCAATGTTGCATTCAGCCAATAGTCAAATATTTTGGGATTCACATTGCCATATTTATCTGCGATAACTAACAATGCTTGTTGTAGTGAGAGCGCTAACTCTGGCTGATCACACAGTGCAAGGCTATGGATTGTTCGAGTCATCCTTAATTGATTATGGTCATGAGGTTTTAACCAAGTATATTCTTTCTTAGTCAAAATACCTTTTTCAACAATATTTAATCCATCACGCACCATCCCCCAAAAATCAAGCATTACATCCAAGGATTTCTGTTGATGTTGCTTTAATAAATCAGAATGAGCAAAATCCAATCTATCCTGCTTTGTTAAAATCGGTGAAGGATGGTATCTCGACATCACCTCTAAAGGAAAAATCTATTGGATAAAATTATGTGTATATTCTAATTTTTGATGGTTAAATTCCCAAATATCCTTAATATAACGCCCATGTGTATCTGGAATTTGATTCGCATAGAACTGTAATAAAGGACTAAAATTCTGCATAAATCACCAAAACAAAGGGCGTATTAAATACGCCCTAATAACTTTTCTATTATTCAGCTTTAGTCACTGCAATACTCAACTCCGCTAACGCCTGCGGATTCGCAAAACTTGGTGCCTCTGTCATTAAACACGCTGCTGCTGTTGTTTTCGGGAATGCAATCACATCACGGATATTTTCAGTGCCTGTTAAAAGCATGGTTAAACGGTCTAAACCAAATGCTAAACCTGCATGTGGCGGTGTACCGAATTTTAATGCATCTAATAAGAAACCAAATTTTTCACGTTGTTCTTGTTCGTTAATACCAAGAATACGGAAGACGGTTTGTTGCATTTTCGGATCGAAAATACGCACGGAACCGCCACCAACTTCATAACCATTGATCACCATATCGTAAGCATTAGCGACCGCACTTGTCGGATTCGCTTCTAATTGTTCCGGGCTAAAATCTTTTGGTGAGGTGAATGGGTGATGCATTGCAGCAAGATTACCTTCATCGTCACGTTCAAACATTGGGAAATCAATTACCCAAAGCGGTTGCCATTCGTCTAAACGAGTTAAGCCAAGATCACGACCTAATTTCAAACGCAACGCGCCCATTGCGTCTGTAGTAGTTTGCCATTTGTCCGCACCGAAGAATAAAATATCGCCAGTTTGAGCTTTCACACGTTCAGCTAATGCTTTCCATATCTCTTCATTTAAGAATTTCGCGATCGGGCTTTGTACGCCTTCAAGGCCTGCATTAATGTCATTCACTTTCGCCCAAGCCAAACCTTTCGCACCGTAGATGCCTACAAATTGTGTATATTCATCAATTTGTTTACGAGTGATTTCTGTACCATTTGGTACACGAATGACTGCCACACGGCCGTTTGGATTGTTTGCAGGCTCATTAAATACTTTAAATTCAACATCTTTAACGATGTCTGCCACATCGACTAGTTCAAGCGGGTTACGCAAATCTGGTTTATCTGAGCCAAAACGAGTCATCGCTTCTTGCCAGGTCATTTGTGGGAATTTACCTAAATCCACACCAATGATGTTTTGCCATAAACCGTGTACCATGCGTTCCATGATCTCACGTACTTCTGGCGCAGTTAAGAAAGAAGTTTCCACATCGATTTGAGTAAATTCAGGCTGACGATCTGCGCGTAAATCTTCATCACGGAAACATTTCACGATTTGATAATAACGATCAAAACCAGACATCATTAAAAGCTGTTTGAAAAGCTGTGGTGATTGAGGTAATGCATAGAATTTGCCTTTATGCACACGACTTGGCACTAAATAGTCACGCGCACCTTCTGGCGTTGCTTTGGTAAGCATTGGGGTTTCAATATCAAGGAAACCATTGTCATCCATAAAACGACGCACAAAGCTGGTGATTTTTGCACGGGTTTTCAAACGTTGTGCCATTTCTGGACGACGTAAATCTAAATAGCGATATTTTAAACGTTGTTCTTCGGTGTTATTTTGGTTGAAGTCTAATGGTAAAACGTCAGAAGCGTTGTAGATACGTAATTCTTTCGCCAATACTTCTACTTCGCCTGTCGCCATATTTTTATTAACTTGATTATCAGGACGCGCGATCACTTCACCTTTAATTTGAATACAAAATTCATTACGTAAGCTTGAAGCAGCAGTTAACGCTTCTTGATATTTCGGGTCAAAACAAACTTGTACGACACCATCACGATCACGCATATCAATAAAAATTAAACCGCCTAAATCGCGACGACGGTGAACCCAACCGCTTAATGTTACTTCTTGTCCAATATGGTTGCGGTTTAATGCACCGCAATAATGTGTACGCATCATTTCTATATTCCTTTCATTTTTCTAAAAATGGATAATTAACACGTTGATTATACGGAAAAAGACATGCCTTTTAAATTGAAAAGCGAAATTTATTTGATCCTTTAAAAACTTTCACTAAAATGACCGCAGTTTTTTGCATTTTATCTAAATAAATGCCCTCTCAATACAACAACAGAACTCAATCATGATGAAAGATACAATTTTTGCAGCCCCGATCGAAAAACTGGGCGATTTTACTTTTGATGAAAGCGTGGCGGAAGTGTTCCCCGATATGATTCAACGCTCGATTCCGGGCTACTCCAACATTATCACGGCGATTGGTATGTTGGCTGAGCGTTTTGTGACTGCAGACAGCCAAGTCTATGATTTGGGCTGTTCACGCGGTGCGGCAGCTCTTTCTATGCGACGTAATATTAAACAACCGAATGTGAAAATTATCGGTGTCGATAATTCTTTGCCAATGGTGGAACGCTGCCGTCAGCACGTTGCGGCTTATCATAGTGATGTACCCGTAGAAATTCTTTGCGATGATATTCGTCAAATTGAAATTAAGAACGCCTCAATGGTAGTGCTCAACTTCACATTGCAATTTTTACCACCAGAAGATCGTGTAGCCTTGCTCACCAAAATCTACCAAGGTTTAAACCCAAATGGTGTATTGGTGCTCTCTGAAAAATTCCGTTTTGAAGATGAAAAAGTGAATGAGTTGCTTATTGACCTCCACCACCAATTCAAACGTGCTAACGGTTACAGTGAGCTTGAAGTGAGCCAAAAACGCACCGCACTTGAAAATGTAATGCGTACTGACTCGATTGACATCCACAAAGAGCGGTTAAAAAACATCGGATTTTCACACGTCGAATTATGGTTCCAATGTTTTAATTTTGGCTCGATGATCGCGGTAAAATAATCATAACCCAATCAATCATCTAAAAAATAAGGGCGTATCAAATACGCCCTTATTTGTCACCAATGCTTTATAGCCCTTTTAAATCCTTATCTAATAAACGAGCTAGCAACAAAATACCGTCTTTAAAGCGATATTCTGCATATTCTGCTTGTGCATAATATTCACCTTTTCCTTCTGCAAAGAAATAATCTTGGCTTGGTAATTTAGGAAGCCAACTACCATTATAACGAATTGGCAAATAAACATTTGGTGTGCAATGTTTAAAATCTGTTGGTATTTCTGATTGCGCCTCACAAAATGTCGCAACATGATTTTTATCAAGATGAACAAGGAGATAAGCTTTGTTTCCCGAAGGACTTGATTCATCTATACCTGTGGTTTCAGTGGTTTCATTAGATTCAAGAGTATCAATAGATTCATTGCTTTCAAGGGATTCATTTGATTCAGGTAAAACCTGACTTTGCTGAAACTCAGATAAAATAGCGTAATTCAATATCATATAATCGCCTTGCATCAATGAACGAGGATCCACAGGGGCGATTTTTAAAACAATAGGCTTACCGGTAGCCAGCACATCTTCAAATTGCTGCACTTTATAGTTCACCGCCCCCAATAATGCAATCACAAAGACGCCAACAAGCCAAATCGGTGCTTTAAAAACAGAATGGTTTTCGACCGCACTTTGTGAAGGCGCTTTATAACGTGCATGCAAGAATAAAGTAACAATCGCAAAAATAACGGCAAAGCTTACTAGCAATACCCCTTTATAGAGTAATGGGATGCTCAATTGGTAATAGAACCCACCTAAATAAACAACAAAGGCAAATACCAAAAGACCGAAGAACGCACGGCTGTCCGTCCAATAAACAAGCAATAATAACGCTGTTAAATATAAAATGACGGGTATCCCAACAAAGCCTAATGCAAACAAGGTTAATACTAATAAAATTAACACTGCTTCTGTGTGTTTGGATTCACTATGCTTATTCATTAGTGCATAGACAATTAATGGTAATGCACAGATAAGCAGATATAAGATATGGCTAACATCAAACTGGAAGTGTGACCAAAATTGTCCACTTAAAACTTGCAACACATTATCAAGACTCATCGCGTCTGCTGGCATGACATCACTTGAAACATCTGTATCAATAAGGCCATAATCTACCCAAGGAATCGTCATATACGACGGCACAGAGATCCATAGAGAGAATAATACTGTTCCCCAGGCAATAGGCTTTAAATGAATTCGCGCTGATTGATGAGGTCGCATGACCCAATAAAAGAGTACAATCGAACTCAGGAGCTGGATTTTATTAAACCATGTGTTATTAAACCATGTGTTAAACCATGCGTTATTCAAGCTGTAACTATGGAAATATAGATTATAGGAAATTTGCCAATACACGAGAAGCTGGGTAACCAGTAGAATCCTCACTAAAGAATTCGGCATCAATTTGTAGCTAACGATAATAATGACGGTAAAAATTAGTGCGGAGATAAAAATACCGAAATTTGAATCCTCGCTAAATTCATATCCTAATAAAAGAAAAAAAATCATCAAATTTAACAAGCAAATAGAATCCTAAAAAACTGTTTGCGATTAGAAAAAATAAACCTGCTAAAATTATAGTGTATTCATTTTTATCTTTATTTAAAGTAATCAACCAAGCTATACCAAATAAAAGAATACCAACAATGAATGCACTAGACGCATCTAAACCTAAAAATAAAAATAACCAAACACCTATAGTCACGAAAGCTATCAATAAAGCTATCATCCATAGTATTGAAATCGCCCAATGGGATTTCTTATTATTTGGATATTCTTGTTGATAGCGTTTCACTAACCACTTGATTGCCATGACAGTGAAAATAAAGCCAATCAATCCTAAAACCACCCCCTCTTCTACACCACGAATCAAAAGAGATGCCAATACATCACGAATCAAAAGAGATGCCAAAAAGCAATAAGCGCCAAGCAAGGCTATGACTGAAATAATTAAATTAATAAAATCAAAGCGATATTTGTGATATACATAAAGTGCGATTAAGGCAGGAATAGCAATTAGCAAAGAACTGAGTGGTGAACGACCAAGCTCACCCCAAGCATAAGCATAAAAGTACACATCATAAATTACTATTAAACCGAATAAACTGGCAAAAGTCAGTACTAGAAATACTTTGGGTAAAATGCGCCAATGTTGGTCATGAAAAGCTTTACTGAATAATTCCGATATCACAAGCAATCCAGCATTAATCAGCACGGCATAACACATTGAGTTATAGGCGTTTTGTTCATTAAATAAATAAAACGCAACATTGGCGGTGGCGGCAAATAATAATGCAGAGGCCACATTCGGAAATAATAATAAAAATGGAAGTTGGCAAAGTGTCCAAACAGCAAATAACTGCCATACATCAGCCCCCGTTTGATAGGTTTGGCCGACTAAGGCAAATAAACCGCCAATCAAGACTGAAACAACAAAAAAGATACTATATGTCTTCCACTTTAGTTTTTCTTTGGCTTGTCGACGACTCTCTCGAATAAAGCAATAAATACCTAATACCACTGTCACCACAAGCAATGTTTGTAAGCCATAAATTTTGGCTAAATCAGAAAAATAATCTAAATTAGCTGCAATTAACGTGACTACTCCACTCGTTAAAAACCCTACGGTTAATAATAAAAACAGTAAATTTAAATAACGTTGCCAAGAAAGATTAAAAAGGCCAGCTGTATTCATTCATTTTTTCCTTTTTATAAAAAGATTAGTATTATCTTAGCATAATAGTAAGGTAAATAAATAACTTAAAAAATGTAATGTAATTTACCCGAGTTTCGAAGATTAATTCGCGCCACATTGCATTTTATGGTAGAATTTTTAACCTAAAGATAATGGGGGGAGAACAACATGCAAATTTTACACACAATGCTTCGAGTAGGTGATTTAGATCGCTCTATTAAATTTTATCAAGATGTTTTAGGTATGCGTTTATTGCGTACGAGTGAAAACCCAGAATATAAATATACGCTTGCATTTTTAGGTTACGAAGATGGCGAAAGCGCTGCAGAAATTGAATTAACATACAACTGGGGCGTAGATAAATATGAACAGGGCACTGCGTATGGACATATTGCTATCGGCGTTGATGATATTTATGCTATTTGTGAAGCAGTTCGTGCTAGTGGTGGTAAAGTGACTCGCGAACCAGGCCCTGTTAAAGGTGGTACAACCGTTATTGCTTTCGTTGAAGATCCAGATGGCTATAAAATTGAATTTATCGAAAATAAAAGCTCAAAATCTGGTCTAGGCAATTAATTAAAAGTGCGGTTGATTTTTTCGCTCTTTTATAACGCAGGGTTACCTGCGTTATTTATTTTAAAGGATACAATATGTCCAATTCTCAAGAAATTCCTTATCACCACCAATTAAAAAATCGTTTTCGCGGCTACTTCCCTGTCATTATTGATGTGGAAACAGCGGGATTTGATGCCAAAAAAGATGCACTTTTAGAGCTTGCTGCTATCACCTTAAAAATGGATGAGAATGGCAATTTACAACCTGATCAAAAATGCCATTTTCATATTGAGCCATTTGAGGGCGCGAATATTAATCCGGAATCACTCAAATTTAATGGGATTGATATTCACAATCCATTGCGTGGTGCCGTATCTGAATTAGATGCCATCACAGGGTTATTCCAAATGGTGCGTCGTGGACAAAAAGATGCGGAATGTCAGCGTTCTATCATCGTGGCACATAATGCGGCTTTTGACCAAAGCTTTGTCATGGCTGCGGCAGAACGTACGGGTGTAAAACGCAATCCATTCCACCCTTTTGGGATGTTTGATACGGCAACGCTTGCCGGTTTTATGTTTGGGCAAACGGTACTCGTCAAAGCGTGCCAAGCGGCAAAAATTCCTTTTGATGGCAAACAAGCACACTCTGCGCTATATGATACCGAACGCACAGCAGAATTATTTTGCTATATGGTGAATCATTTAAAAGATCTCGGGGGATTCCCGCATATTGCTCAAACAGATGAAGCGGAAAAAACAGATGAAAATCAGACCGCACTTTAATTTTTAAAATTTTTTAGAAAAAAAACTTGCAATCATTTCTGGTTTACCGTATTTTAAAAAGTAATTCAATTTAGTTATCTAAATAAGAGAGTTTCCAATGAACTTTATCCTTCGTCACCATCATCGCCATTCAACTGAATAATCTTTCAGGCTGTTGGCGTGCTTGGAAGATTTCTTCCGAGCTGACAAGATAAAGATCAAAAAAATCTTACCCCTCGGAAGGCAACTTTCGAGGGGTTTTGTTTTATTATTAATTTACAGGAGTTTATTACTATGCGACATTTAACCTTAAATCAATTTTCTTTTATGCGACCTTTTTCTTTTAATTAATCAATAAGGAACAACAATATGTTATCGAATCCCGTTGTTATTTCAATTGTCGTGCTACTGGCGTTAAGCTTGCTGCGCGTAAACGTGGTTATCGCACTTGTGATTTCCGCTCTGACTGCAGGCTTGTGTGGTGACTTAGGTTTAGGAAAAACCATTGAAGCCTTTACAGGTGGTTTAGGTGGTGGAGCTGAAGTAGCGATGAACTACGCCATGTTAGGCGCATTTGCCATTGCAATTTCAAAATCTGGTATCACTGATTTGCTTGCCTATAAAATCATTACCCGAATGAATAAAACACCAACCGGCAAAAATTTAGCTTGGTTTAAATATACACTACTGAGCATTTTACTTTTATTCGCCATTTCATCCCAAAACTTACTCCCAGTGCACATTGCGTTTATCCCGATTGTTGTGCCACCGTTACTTTCTATTTTTAACCGTTTAAAAATCGACCGTCGTGCAGTGGCTTGTATTATTACCTTTGGTTTAACGGCAACCTATATGATCTTACCTGTCGGTTTCGGGAAAATCTTTATCGAAAGCGTTTTAGTAAAAAATATCAATCTTGCTGGTGCACCACTTGGTTTACAAACTAGTGTTGGTGAAGTTTCTTTTGCTATGCTTATCCCTGTTATTGGTATGATTCTTGGTTTACTCACCGCCGTATTTGTTACCTATCGCAAACCGCGCGAGTATGTTGTGACAACGGCAGAACCAACTACAACTGAAATTGAACAACACATTGCGAACATTAAACCTATTCAAATTACCGCAAGTGCGGTTGCTATTGTCGCGACTTTTGCCACACAGCTTTTCACAAGCTCTACAATTATTGGTGGTTTAGTTGGTTTAATCATTTTCGGTGTATTCGGTATCTTCAAACTCAAAGAAAGTAATGACATTTTCCAACAAGGCTTACGTTTAATGGCGATGATCGGCTTTGTTATGATTGCTGCTTCTGGTTTCGCTAATGTGATTAATACCACAAGCGGTGTGAAAGAGTTAGTTGATGCACTTTCAACTGGTGCGATTCAAAGTAAAGGCGTTGCGGCATTCTTAATGTTACTCGTTGGGTTATTGATTACCATGGGTATTGGTTCTTCTTTCTCAACTGTACCAATTATCACCTCAATTTATGTACCACTTTGTCTCTCTTTTGGCTTCTCACCACTTGCGACAGTCGCTATCGTAGGTGTAGCAGCAGCATTAGGAGATGCGGGTTCACCGGCTTCTGACTCAACACTTGGGCCAACATCCGGTTTGAATATAGATGGTAAACACGACCACATTTGGGATTCTGTTGTGCCAACCTTTATTCACTACAATATCCCATTATTAGCGTTCGGTTGGATTGCAGCCATGACCCTTTAATCGTTATAATCCCTGCATACATTATGCGGGGATTTTTTATGTCTATTCAATCATTACTCAATACGCTCGAGCAAAAAGTACAGCAACTGACTCAAGCCTATCAAACTGACTCTGATAAAAAAATCAACGCGAAATTTAACCGCACTTTATTTACCGAAGATTTTGAAACCGTCGGTTTTTATCTCAAAGAAATCCAACAAAGCTTAACTAAGCTATGTAAAATTACTCATCAAAATGAAGAACAAATTGTATTTATGGCAGAACATCTTTTAGGGCAATGTACTGCCTTGACCGAAGCCATGAATCGCAAGCATAAAAAGCCCATTCAGCCGAAAATAGCAGAGCCACAAGTTGCAAGTAGTAAATCACAACATAGCATTCATCGTCTCCCTCCTAGAGAGCGTCTAGAAAAGTATTATGAAGCCTTGCAGCAACTCACGGAAAAATACGAAGAAGCTAAAGCACAAGCGGATACGGCACAAACAGATATTCAACGAGATATGCATAAGCAAACTGCGGCAATTTATTTAACGCGCCGTCAAAAATGTTTAGAGGCGATTGAGACCTTAGAAGAATACCTTGCCTTTAAAGAAGCCCAAGAAAGTGCGGTCAAAAAATAAGATATTTTTTAATAGACTGAAAAGCAAAAATCCCTAAATCTTTCGACTTAGGGATTTTTTGAATTTGATGGCGGAGGAAGTGAGATTCGAACTCACGGAGGGCGTAAACCCTCGCCGGTTTTCAAGACCGGTGCCTTCAACCACTCGACCATTCCTCCGTGATTTAAGCGAGGTGAATAATACGTTTTTTCCCCCACCCCGTCAAGCAAGAAAATAAAAAAATTATCTGACTGACTACTTTTAAATCACAATGTTTAAAAAATACACAAAATAAAAAACGGAACCTACTGGCTCCGTCTTTATTATTGAGATATTACTCTGCTTTCGCTTGTGTCGCTTCAGAATAAATATGACTAATTGCACTATGATGGCCTGCAGCGCCTTTACCGTTAAAGTAATAGCGAGACTCCGTCCATTCTACAATTGGGAATGGTTTAGACTCTTCATCTGGTGCTTTAGCTAATGTCATCGCTGCTTTAGTGTGTTGTACCGCTGAAATGGTACCTGCACGACCAGTGAACACATAAGAGCGAACAAACTCTGTTTTCTCTTGTAGTTCAACTTCTGTCGTTGCAACTTTAGCAACAGGTTCTGATTTATGATGCAAGCGTTCTAATGATTCTTGCACTTTCTGTTGAACCGCTTCATTTGCCGGTTGAGTAATGAAATCTAACGCTGGTTGTGCTTCAACTGATTTCTCTTCCACGACAATACCTGTTGCAGGCGTAATCACACCTTTTTTCGTTTTTTCTTGCTCAAGCAATTCATCCACCGATAAGAAATTATTTTCTTTCGGTGCATTCACAGCAGAATAATCGATGCATACTTTACCGCTTGCTAATTCAGGCGAAGCAACTGCCGCAAATAATGGCATTGGTGACTTCACTTCATTACGACGACGGCGTTGATTATTCGATGTACGTAAATGACGTGGAGTACGACGCTGACGTTCTTGACGTGGTTTATCTTCAGCATTATCAGCAACATTGTTTTCAACCACTTCATTTTGAACAGTCTCAACAACGGGTACTTCAACCGCTTCAATAACATTCTCGTTTACATCAGTTGCATTGTCATCAATACGAACACGTTTACGTAAATCACGACGTTGACGACGCTCTGCTACCGGTTTCTCTGCTTTTTCTTCTTGACGATTATCATCAGAAACATTAGCAAAATTAACCGCACTTTCAGATGTCACTTCTTCATTCGCGTTACGACGATTGCGACGATTATTTACACGCTCGCGAGTTGGACGCGCATTTTCTTCATCTGTATTTTTCGCATTATCGTTGTTTTCGTTGTTGCGAGAACGGCGATTATTACGACGTTCTTGATTGCGACGATTATTACGGTTGTTGTTACGATTGTTGCGGTTGTTTTGGTTTTTCTCTTCTTCTTTTGGTTCAGAAGCAAATAAACCTTTAATTGCGGCAACAATTTTTGCAAACAATGACGGTTCTTCCGATTTACGCTCAACCGGTGCTGGTGCAGCCGTTGGGATCGATAGAGATACTGCGGCACTTTCCATCACTTGCTCAGAGGTCACTGCTGCAGTTTCGATATTGCGAGAAACAAGAGACTCTTCAGGTACGAAAGCATCTTCTTGTGCTTCATGGAATTTTGCTAAGTTGTAGCTTAATTCATTAAGTTCTTCACCTTCACGTACGCGGAACACACTGAAGTGCGGGGTTTCCATCGCTTCATTTGGTACCACAATAATCTCTACATCATGGCGTTTTTCGATGCTGCTTACTGCTTTACGTTTTTCGTTAAGTAAGTAAGACGCAATTTGTACAGGCACGATAGTGTGTACTTGTTTGGTATTTTCTTTTAACGCTTCTTCTTCGATTAAACGTAAGATTGAAAGTGATAAGCTTTCGTTATCACGCACTTTACCTGTACCTTGACAGCGTGGGCAAACATGGTGAGAAGACTCACCTAATGATAGGCTTAAACGCTGACGTGACATTTCCAACAAGCCGAAGCGAGAAATACGGCTGATTTGAATACGTGCACGGTCTTGACGCACGGCATCACGAATACGGTTTTCTACTTCACGCTGGTGACGAACAGGTGTCATATCAATGAAATCTATGACCACTAACCCACCTAAGTCACGTAAACGTAATTGACGAGCAATTTCATCTGCGGCTTCAAGATTCGTATTTAATGCGGTTTCTTCAATGTCACCACCACGCGTTGAACGCGCCGAGTTGATATCGATCGCCGTTAACGCTTCTGTCACATCAATGACAATTGAACCGCCAGAAGGTAAACGCACTTCACGTTGGAAGGCTGATTCAATTTGTGACTCAATTTGGTAGTGGCTAAATAACGGCACTTCGCCTTGATACAATTTTACACGATTGATGAAATCTGGGCGCACAAGTTTGATGTGCGCTTTTGCTTTTTCAAATACTTTCGGGCTATCAATTAAGATCTCACCGATATCACGACGCAAGTAATCACGGATCGCACGAACGATCACATCACTTTCTTGGTGAATTAAGAACGGTGCCGGACGGCTTTGTGAAGCTTGTTTGATCGCTTCCCAATGATGTAAAAGTACTTTCAAGTCCCATTGTAATTCTTCTGGTGATTTACCTACACCTGCAGTACGCACGATAAGGCCAACGCCTTCCGGTACATCTAAAGAACTCAATGCTTCTTTTAATTCGATACGTTCATCACCTTCAATACGGCGAGAGATACCACCTGCACGAGGATTGTTTGGCATAATCACCAAATAACTACCGGCAAGGGAAACAAAAGTGGTTAAGGCTGCGCCTTTATTGCCGCGTTCTTCCTTGTTCACCTGAACAATCACTTCTTGACCTTCAGTCAAAATATCACGGATATTTGGACGACCTTGGAACACATAATCAGCAGGGAAATATTCGCGGGCAATTTCTTTTAAAGGAAGGAAGCCATGGCGCTCTGCACCATAATCCACAAAGGCAGCTTCTAAACTCGGCTCTACGCGAGTGATTTTCCCTTTGTAAATATTCGCTTTTTTCTGTTCATGACCCGGACTTTCAATATCCAAGTCGAATAAACGCTGACCATCGACCAACGCAACGCGCAACTCTTCTTTTTGAGTCGCATTGATTAACATTCTTTTCATTGTCAATTTCTCGTTTGAATTATCTAAAATACCTTGAAAATTAACCGCACTTTACAGATTTACTGACCTTAGCCATCGACCTCGTGTTTCTCGCGAACAGTCAATCTCACGACTGTGTGTTGCTGGGTGCATTGATAGCATACTCAATTGTTATCTAAGACAATTTTCGTAAAACAATGCGGTGTGTTAATTACGCATTGCAAGGAAGCATTAACCTTCAAGAAAAATATGTTGATTATCAATGTCTTATGCCATTCGCTGCATTGAGTTTTGACCAACATACAAAATCGCTTTCTAAATGCCAAATTTTAGGCGCAGAAAGACGCTCTATTATCCACATTCAGGGCTAAATTAGCAAGGCATTCTTGCTATTATCACCAGGGATATTGTGATATGATTCAGCCCAATTTTTAAAGGACAGATTCAATGACTGAAAAACAAGAAAAAATCATCAATCAATCCGTCAAAATGCTCACCGTTTCTGAGGATGAAGCAGGACAACGCATTGATAATTATTTATTGGCAAAATTAAAAGGTGTGCCAAAAAGTTTGATTTATCGCATTCTGCGTAAAGGCGAAGTTCGTGTGAACAAAGGACGAATCAAACCTGAATATAAATTGCAAAATGGTGATGTGGTGCGTGTGCCACCAGTTCGTGTTTCTGAAAAAAATACTGCCCCAATTTCTAAAAACTTGAACAAAGTCGCCTCCCTTGAAAGCCATATTATTTTTGAAGATGACTGTTTATTAGTATTGAACAAACCTTCTGGCATTGCAGTTCATGGTGGGAGCGGCTTGAATTTTGGTGTGATTGAAGCCTTGCGTGCATTACGTCCTGAAGCCCGTTTTTTGGAATTGGTTCATCGTTTAGACAGAGATACATCAGGTATCTTATTAGTAGCGAAGAAACGCTCTGCCTTACGCAACTTACACGAACAACTTCGTGTTAAAACGGTACAAAAAGATTATCTCGCACTCGTACGTGGACAATGGCAATCTCATGTAAAAGTTGTACAAGCGCCTTTATTGAAAAATGAATTGGCCAGTGGTGAACGCATCGTTAAAGTCAGTGAGCAAGGTAAACCTTCAGAAACCCGATTTGCCATTGAAGAACGCTATCAAAATGCGACCTTAGTAAAAGCGTCGCCTGTAACGGGAAGAACCCATCAGATCCGAGTTCATACTCAATATGCAGGTCACCCAATCGCGCTGGATGATAAATACGGTGATAAAGAATTCGATAAATATATGCAAGATCTCGGACTCAATCGTTTGTTTTTACATGCATTTTCTATTCGATTTGAACACCCTAAAACGGGCGAAACATTACGTTTCAATGCACAACTAGATGAAAAAATGAAAACAATTCTGAAAAAACTGCGTGAAAGCAAAGAGATAAACCCATAGACAAGAAAAATGTTTATTGCTATATTTGGCGATGGAGACAACTCGTTTCTATCATTAATTAACATATAACAACAAAGGATAGCAAAATGGCAAAAGGACAATCATTACAAGATCCTTATTTGAATGCGTTACGCCGTGAACGTATTCCTGTTTCGATTTATCTCGTTAATGGGATTAAATTACAGGGTCAAATCGAATCATTCGACCAATTCGTGATTTTATTAAAAAACACTGTTAATCAAATGGTGTACAAACACGCTATTTCAACTGTGGTTCCAGCACGTTCTGTTTCTCACCACAATAATAACGGCGGTCATCATGCAGCACAAACGTCTGACGCTGCAGCGGAAGTAGAAACACAAGCAGAATAATTCTGTTCAATGAATGATTTCATCAATTTAAGTGCGGTTGAAAATTCACCAGAAATTTCAACCGCACTTTCGTCATCTAAAACAGGCGACAATAGCCAATCGGAAAAAGATAAAGCTGTCGTCGTGCATGTTTTCTTTTCTCAAAATAAAAACATTGAAGATCTGCAAGAATTCCAACTTTTAGCAGAATCTGCCAATGTTGAGATTTTACAAATCATCACCACGAGCCGAGCGACGCCACAAGCGAAATATTTTATCGGTGAAGGAAAAGCACAAGAAATTGCGGATGCAGTAAAAGCCTTAGATGCCGATGTTGTTTTGGTGAATCATCAATTAACCCCTGCACAAACCCGTAATTTGGAAAGCATCTGCCAATGCCGCATTGTAGATCGCACTGGGGTAATTTTAGATATCTTTGCCCAACGAGCTCGATCACACGAAGGGAAATTACAAGTTGAATTAGCTCAGCTTAAGCATTTATCCACTCGATTAGTTCGCCGAAAAACAGGTTTAGATCAGCAAAAAGGTGCAGTTGGATTACGTGGTCCAGGGGAAACGCAATTAGAAATGGATCGCCGTTTAATCAAGGTGCGTATTGCACAGTTGCAAAATCGTTTGGCAAAAGTCGAAAAACAACGCAATCAAAATCGCCAAACCCGACAAAAAGCGGATATTCCGACCATTTCCTTAGTGGGTTATACCAATGCGGGAAAATCGACACTATTCAATTTCATCACACAAGCCAATGTCTATGCCGCGGATCAGCTTTTTGCCACTCTCGATCCCACATTAAGGCGTTTACAAATTCAAGATGTTGGTACAGCCATTCTCGCCGATACCGTTGGTTTTGTTCGCCAACTCCCCCATGATTTAGTGTCCGCTTTTAAATCTACGTTGCAAGAAACGGTAGAAGCCAGTTTACTCTTGCATGTTATTGATGCAGCAGACGCTCGAAAGA
This sequence comes from Haemophilus sp. CCUG 60358, assembly GCF_001679485.1. Lineage (GTDB taxonomy): Bacteria > Pseudomonadota > Gammaproteobacteria > Enterobacterales > Pasteurellaceae > Haemophilus_D. Next base: position 146,792 of record NZ_LZOZ01000014.1, on the reverse strand, counting down.
TCGAAAATATTGAAGCGGTGAATTTAGTATTGGAAGAAATTAAGGCTAACAAAGTACCGGTATTGTTGGTGTATAACAAAATCGATTTATTGGAAAATGTAGCGCCCCACATTGAATATGATGACGAGAATAATCCAGTTGCCGTTTACCTTTCAGCACATTCAGGTGAAGGATTAGATCTGCTACTTGAAGCCATTAAAGTGCGGTTGAAAAATGAGATACTTTCTTTCACCCTCACGCTGCTTCCGCAAGAGGGCAAAATTCGCCACGCGCTCTATCAATTAGATAGCATTCGTCACGAACAAATTTCGGATGAAGGTGAATTTATCCTCAATGTACAAATTGATAAAGTCGAATGGCTCAAACTTTGTAAACAATTCCCTAAACTGTCAGAAATTATTTACTAATACCGTATTGTTTTAATTTATTGGCGATCGCCGTGTGTGATACGCCTAATCGTTGTGCCAATTTTCGCGTACTTGGATACTGAGCATAAAAAGCACGCAATACACTCGCCTCATATTGTCCCATGATCTCATCCAGGGTTTGCTCACCAAAATCATCCGCAGAAATGACCGCACTTTGTACGGGTTTTAAATTTAAACTTTCAATATCAAGCTGATTATTTTTCGCTAAAGAACAGGCACGATACAACACATTGTAAAGCTCTCGCACATTACCTTTCCAAGGCTGCCCTTTCAAATAATTCAAAAAATCACCATCATATTGCGGCATTGGAATCTTAAGCTGCGTGCTAATGTCTTGTAAAAAACTTTCCGTTAAAGGCTGAATATCTTCAACTCGCTCACGCAATGGCGGTACATTTAGTGCTAAGACATTTAAGCGATGGAATAAATCACTGCGCAATTTCCCTTGTTCTAACAGCTTTTCCATCGGTTCTTGTGACGTACAAATCACCCGAACATTTGCATGATGTTCTTTTTCTTCACCCACTCGACGGAAAGAACCATCCGTTAAAAAGCGCAATAATTTTGCCTGTAAACTTAATGAAAGCTCGGCAACGCCATCTAACAACACCGTGCCTTCGTGAGCATATTCAAAAAAACCGATGGTTTCACTGTCACCCACTTTACGCCCAAACATTTCGCTTTCCGCATCTTCATCCGGCAGGCCTGCACAGTTTACTGCAATGAATTTTTTCTCACGGCGCAAACTCGCAAAATGGCAAGCTTTGGCTAATAAATCTTTACCCGTGCCCGTTTCGCCCTGAATTAAAAGCGGCACATCAAACATCGCAAAACGTTGTGCATTTTCGACCGCACTTTTCATGGAGAGGCTTTGAGTGACAAAGCAAGAGAACGGATCTTGTGGATTAAATGTCAGCATAAAATAAGCTCTGTTTTATTAAGTGATGCCGATATGATAGGAAGTTTATTGACATGTGTAAAGATTAATTTACATATAAAAAGGGCAATCCTTGACTGCCCTTTTAAATCATTTTTCGTATTATTTTTTCACTGCACGATCAAGTTCTTGTGCAATGATTTCCATACTTTCTAAACCACCAAACGCAAGATACCAATTGGCTGCATCAAGGTACACAATGTGTCCATCTTTATACGCTTTAGTTTGTTTGATGATATCGTTATCCAATACTTTTTGCGCATTGTTAGCTTTTTCTGTAATGGCCGCTGTACGATCCACTACGAGTAAAAAGTCTGGATTTTTTTCTAAGATATATTCAAAACCAACGCTTTGTCCATGCGTAGACGATTTGATGCTGTCATCAATCGGTTTAAAACCAAATTTTTGAAACACCATGCCATAACGAGAACCATCACCAAAAGCACTGATTTTACTTTCATTAACCAACACCAATAGTGCCGTTTTGCTTTGTGCGTCTTTCGCAACTTGCGCGACTTTACTGTCTAACGCTGATAATTTCTCTTTTGCTACATTTTCTTTGTCAAAGATCTGTCCAAGTGCGGTCACATTTTGTTGAAAACTTGGATAATAATTTGTGTAGTCATTTTCAACATTAAATACTGGTGCGATTTCTTTAAATTTGTCGATCATTTTTTCTTGACGTTTAGACGCAATGATCAAATCCGGATTAAGTTCGTTAATTTGCTCCAATGATTGTTCTTTCAAATCACCAACATTTTTATATTTTTTGTCTGCAAATTCTGAAAGATAGTTTGGAATTTTTCCGCTTTGTGGGAAGCCCACAATTTTATCTTGCACACCTAATGCACGAAGCGTATCAGCTGCACCAAAATCGAGAACCACCACACGTTGTGGATTTTGTGGTACAACCTGTTTTCCAGCGGCATTTTCAACGGTAATATCTGCAGCTTGTGCAATACCGGTAAATGCAAAGAGTGAAAGTGCTAACGTTGATAATGTTTTTTTCATAAAGATTTCCTTACTTATCTAAAATAAACGGCAATTTTACGGTCGTCGATATCCTGAATCGGAATCGTCATGTCATAAATATCTTGTAATATGGTTGATTGCATAATGTGGTTAATCTCGCCTTGGTGCACTAATTTTCCATTTTTCATGGCAACAATGTAGTCTGAATAACAAGAGGCGAAATTAATATCATGAATCACAATCACCACGGTTTTGTTGAGTTCTGTCGCTAATTTACGCAAAACTTGCATGATCTGCACAGAATGCTTCATATCCAGATTATTTAATGGTTCATCCAACAAAATATAATCGGTATCTTGTGCAAGCGTCATTGCAATATAAGCACGTTGTCGCTGACCACCACTTAAACTATCGATATATTGGTGACGAATATCATCTAAATTCATATAGGCAATGGCATTATCAATAAAAGTGCGGTCAGTTTGGGTTAAGTTTCCTTTGCAATAAGGAAAACGCCCAAAAGCGACTAAATCTTCAATAGTTAGACGCAAATTAATGTTGTTCGTTTGCTTTAAAATCGCAAGTTGTTTCGCAATATCGCTACTTTTCTTACGATTGAGCAATTCACCGTTGAGATAGATCTCGCCACTATCAGCATTCAACAAACGGCTCATAATAGACAGCACCGTACTCTTCCCCGCGCCATTCGGCCCGATAAAAGACGTAATTTTCCCCGTAGGAATGGTAACGGACACATTATCCACCACCTTTTTGCTTCCGTAACTTTTAGTAATATTGCGAATTTCTATTGCCATTTTTTGTTTGCTCTTAATAACAAATAAATAAAGTACACACCGCCGACAAAATTAACGATGATGCTTAATGTCGTGCGGAACGTAAAAATATGGGTCACTAATAATTGCCCTAAAACCAAGGTAATGATGGAAATTAACATTCCGGCAGGAATGAGTACCTTGTGACGATAATCACGAATAAATTCAAAGGTCACGTTCATCACTAATAACCCAAGGAAAGTCAGTGGGCCAACAAGTGCGGTCGAAACTGACGTTAAAATTGCTACAAGAATTAATAGGACTTTTAAGGTCTTTTGATAATCGATACCTAAGTTAATGGCATTTTCTCGCCCTAACGCCAACACATCAAAGCAATGCCAATATTTCAAACTGAAAACAATGGTCGCGACTAAAATGGCCAATGCGACCCACAAGATTTGTGTATTGATTCGGTTGAAACTTGCAAAGCCAATATCTTGTGCGATCTGGAATTCATTTGGGTCAATCAACACTTCCATAAATGTCGTTAAGCTACCAAAGAAGGTGCCGAAAATAATCCCAACAAGCAATAAGAAGAAAATATTTTGGTTTTCTTTCTTAAATAGGAAGTGATAAAGCACTAATGAGAACGCCATCATTAATCCCGTACACAAGACAAACAATGCAATCGAATTCATGGAAAGCAATGTGCTTGAACCAAAAAGGAAAATAATCGTTGTTTGAATCAGCAAATACAGCGAATCTAAACCCAAAATACTCGGCGTGAGAATTCGGTTATTCACAACCGTTTGAAAAATCATCGTAGCGAGTGCAATTGCCGCACCTGTAATCACAATCGCAATTAAGGATAAGGCACGATTTTCCAAGGCATATTGCCAACGGTTTGGTAAGTTGTAGCCTAAATAAAGTGCAAGAGAAAAAATGGCTAACAACAACAATACAATCAGTTGAGAAGAAGATTTCTTAGCCATTTCTATACCGCTTTAATAATAAAAATAAGAAGATACCACTGCCAAATACACCAACTACGGCATTAATAGAAATCTCATAAGGATAAATTACACTTCGCCCTAAAATATCGCAGAATAAGACAAATACCGCACCTAATAAGGCGGTATGAGATAACACTTTCTTCAAGTTATCACCCAAATAAAGTGTGACGATATTCGGGATAATTAACCCTAAGAAAGGGATCACGCCAACAGATACGATAATAATCGAAGACACCACTGCCACAATGAGCAGACCGAGATAAAGTACTTGGTTGTAATTTAGACCTAGATTAACCGCAAAATCTTTCCCCATCCCAACAATAGAAAAACGATGCGCAAATAAATAAGCCACGATGAGTGTAGGAATACTGAAATACAACAATTCATAACGGCCTGACATCACAAGAGAAAAGTCCCCTTGTAGCCACCCGGATAAGTTTTGCAATAAATCTTCTTTGTAAGCGATGAAGGCAGTAATTGAACTGATGATATTACCGAACATAATACCCACTAAAGGCACAAAAATCGTGTCCTTGAATTTCAAACGGGACAGAATCGTCATAAATAACAATGTTCCAAGGAAAGACACGATGACTGCAATAGTGGTTTTTAACAACATCGAAGCCGTTGGGAAAAACAGCATCGCCATTAAAATCCCTAATCTTGCACTATCCATGGTGCCCGCAGTGGTGGGAGAAACAAATCGGTTTCGACTGAGTTGCTGCATCACTAAACCACAAATACTTAGGGATGCGCCAGCAATTAAGATACTAATTAAACGAGGCACGCGACTAATTAAAAAGATCTGCCATTGATTACCTTCAAAATTCAGTAACCCTTGCAAATTAACGGTACTTACCCCGAGAAAAAGTGAAATAAAGGAAAGCACTATCAAAAGAAAAATCAGATAACGTCTCTTAATCATAAAAATGAGAATAATTCTAAAATGCAAAGAGAATAGCATATTGAGGAAAAAGAGAAAAGATGAAGTGCGGTCAGTTTTCAGCTAATTTTTTAGGCCTATAAAAAATGCGGTCAAATTTGACCGCATTTTATTCACTATAATTTTAATGTTCTTTCAACTTCTTTCGCTCGGACTAAGAATTGCTTACGCTCTGCAGTTGCCATACCGCTGCTGGTACCTGGTAATTTCACCGTAAGCGGGTTCACCGCTCGCTCATTGATATGAAACTCGTAGTGCAAGTGAGGCCCCGTTGAAATACCCGTATTCCCTGTTAATGCAATACGTTCCCCTTTCTTCACCGCTTGCCCTGCTCGAACTAAAGCACGACTTAAATGCATATACACCGTTTGATATTCACGACCATGACGTATCACAACATAACGTCCTGCACCACCGGCTTGGTAAGCCACTTTTTCCACCACACCTTCTGCTGGCGCAATAACTGGTGTACCTGGTGCGACAGCAAAGTCTACCCCTTTATGTGGGCGAACACGTCCCGTTACTGGATGGCGGCGATTTGGGTTAAATGGTGACGAAATACGTGCTTGGCGTTGTAATGGATAACGCGCAAAGCCTTTACCAAGAGTTTCACCTTGCTTATCGTAGTAACGACCATTCGCCGCTTGAATACCATAATAACTCTTACCATCGGCTATAATATGAATCGCTTCAACGTTACCTTGCCCCGTTAATTTATCGCCTAAATATTCGCGAGACACTAAAATCGCAAATTTAGTCCCTTTACTGAGTTTTTGGAGACTCACCTGCCACTGTAACGCAGAACTTAATTGGCTGATTTGACGACCATCCAAACCTAAATCACGTAAACTTGAAGCAAAGGATCCGTTAATCGTGCCTTTTAGCACTTCTTTCTTCCAGATACTTTTCTTCTCTAGAATTTGGCGTTTAAACTTACCGTCTTCCGTGCGTTCATAAATACGTTCTTCTTTTTCAGACACCAACCAGTTTAAATACTCCAGCTGATCTTCTTTATCTAAAATCCAATAGAACTGCTGACCGGCGCGTAAGTTTTTTAATTCAGGATATTCGGCAATTAAATTTTTCGCCGTATCATCTTCTAAACCAGAAAGCTCTAACACGTCTTTTAAAGAGTCGCCACGCACCACGGTATGACTAAATTGATCGGTAATACGCAATGCCTGATCAGCTACATCTAAAATGCCACTGAGCGCATCTTGTGCATCTTTTGGCAAATCAGTTAGCTCATCAAACTGTGGTTTAATTTCATCTACTTCATCATCTTTGGCTTGAAGATCATCATCGTAAGAAGTCGCATCTTCCGTATTCGCATTCTGCTTAGTTTCAGGATGTTCGCCTGCTTGAGTTTGTTGCTTATCTGATTCTGTTTTTTCAGGTGTAAGGGATTGATATTGAACGTTATCCACCATCTCTGGCTCAAGATTACTTTGCAAAGAAGGATCATAATCAGCGGTATCTTTAAAAGCGAGGAAAATACCCGTTAAAATAAGCAAAAGTGCGGCAAAAAAAATCGCCGCTTTTATACGGGATTTTCGTTTCCGTCGATCTCTAGCTAATTTAACGTGTTGCAAAATAGATACCTTTAAAATGAATAAAAAGCTTTTCGCTCTTCAGACTACAAACTCTAAAAAAAATTCATTTTACCCTAAAAATGTCAAATCTTATGCCTAAATATTAGGCATAGTCAGAATTTCTTGAGAAAAACAAGGAAATGAGCTATTTTAGTGAGCCATTTTTAAAGGGGGGATTATGCAGATTCACGCCATTCAACCAGCCCAACCAACACCATTAATTACGCTGAAAAATATCAATGTGGTCTTTGAACAAAAGACAGCATTACGGGATATTAATTTCAGCATTTATCCTAATTCAATTATCACCATTGTAGGCCCAAATGGTGGGGGGAAATCGACCCTCTTGAAAACCTTATTAAAATTACAACCGCCGACATCCGGTGAGGTGATTTATAGCACCAATGTCAGAATTGGCTATGTCCCACAAAAAATTCACCTCGATCACAGCTTACCAATGACGGTTGAGCGTTTTCTGGCACTCAAAAAAGGTGTTAAAACGCAAGAAATATCAACCGCACTTGAGCAACTCTCTATCACTCATTTGAGAAAAAATAATATGCAAAAACTCTCAGGTGGGGAAATGCAACGCGTGTTATTAGCTCGTGCGATTTTGAACAAACCCAATTTACTGGTGCTAGATGAACCAACTCAAGGGGTCGATATTAATGGTCAAGCTGAACTTTATCAGCTGATTCACCGTACTCAACAAGCCTTAAATTGTGCGGTTTTAATGGTTTCCCATGATTTGCATATCGTGATGGCGGACAGTAAAGAAGTGTTGTGCATCAATCAACATATTCGCTGTGCCGGCACACCCGAAAGTTTATCGAATGATCCAACATTTATACGCCTTTGGGGCAACCAAATCTCACAAAATGTGGGCTTTTATACGCACCATCATAATCATCATCATAATATGCACGGTGATGTTTGTAGTTGCAGTGCCAATCCATCTGAATGCCAACAATAAGGAAAAATCATGTTTGAGATTTTATTTCCCGCCTTGCTTACGGGATTACTGCTTTCCTTAATTACCGCACCACTGGGTGCTTTTGTGGTGTGGCGTAAAATGGCTTATTTTGGTGATACCCTTTCCCACTCTGCCTTACTCGGTGTGGCGTTAGGCATTTTCCTACAAATTAATCCTTATGTTGCCATTGTAATTTTGACGATTATTCTCGCCGTATTAATGGTGTGGCTCGAAAGTAACACGCAATTTTCAGTGGATACCCTTTTAGGAATTATCGCACACAGTTGTCTTTCCCTTGGTGTAGTCACGGTTGGCTTACTTAAAAATGTCCGCGTAGACTTAATGAGTTATCTTTTTGGAGATTTGCTTGCCATTAATTTTAACGACTTACCTTACATTGGCGCGGGTGTCGTCATTATATTAGGCACACTACTTTACTTCTGGCAAGCCTTACTCTCCACCACAGTTTCGCCTGAACTGGCTCAAGTGGAAGGCATTAACATTAAAAAAATGCGATTTATTTTAATGATTTTGACCGCACTGACGATCGCATTAAGTATGAAGTTTGTTGGGGCTCTGATTATTACATCACTCTTAATTATTCCCGCCGCAACAGCAAGACGTTTTGCCAAAACACCTGAACAAATGGTGTTTATTGCGATTTTAATCAGTATGCTTTCCGTCGTTGGCGGGTTATTCCTTTCCGCCTTTTATGATACCGCTGCGGGGCCTTCTGTCGTGATTTGTTCCGCATTTTTGTTTTTGTTATCATTACTAAAAAAGGAATATTTATAATCCGCTCCAACCAGTGAAAACCATTTGCACCGCACCTTAAATCTTGATAAAGTGCGGGCAACTTTTGACGATATTTTAGGATAAGAAATGAGCCAAGAATATTTAGATTTTGAATTACCTATTGCTGAACTTGAAGCCAAAATTGAAGCACTACGTTCAGCATCTGATGACAAAATTGATTTACACGATGAAATTAAACGCTTACAAAAGAAAAGCGATGAATTAACCCAAAAAACCTTTGCAAATCTTGATGCATGGCAGGTTTCTCGTATGGCACGTCACCCAAATCGTCCATACACGCTTGATTATATCGAACATATTTTCACTGATTTCCAAGAACTTGCAGGCGATCGTGCCTTTGCAGATGATAAAGCAATCGTAGGTGGTCTTGCTCGTTTAGATGGTCGCGCAGTGATGATTATCGGTCACCAAAAAGGTCGTACAGTAAAAGACAAAGTAACACGTAACTTTGGTATGCCAGCACCTGAAGGCTATCGTAAAGCATTACGTTTAATGCAAATGGCTGAGCGTTTTAACTTACCTATTATTACCTTTATCGACACACCTGGGGCTTACCCGGGCATCGGTGCGGAAGAACGTGGTCAATCTGAAGCCATTGCTCGTAACTTACGTGAAATGTCTACCTTAAAAGTGCCTGTTATCTGTACGGTAATCGGTGAAGGCGGCTCTGGTGGTGCATTAGCCATTGGTGTCGGCGACAAAGTAAATATGTTGCAATATTCAACTTATTCCGTTATTTCACCAGAAGGCTGTGCTTCTATCTTATGGAAAAGCGCAGAAAAAGCGTCAACCGCAGCCGAAGTCATGGGCTTAACAGCCGCTCGTTTAAAAGAGTTAGGTTTAATTGATAATATCGTTCAAGAGCCATTAGGTGGTGCGCATCGTAATTATCATGAAATGGCACGTAATTTAAAACAATGCCTCCTTGAAGAACTCAACGAACTCGATACCTTCGACAAAGATGGCTTATTAGAAAGACGTTACGAACGTTTAATGTCTTATGGTTATTGTTAATAAAATAGAAAAAGAGCGGTTAGTTTAACCGCTCTTTTTTGTGTTTTGAAAAAAATGTAGCATGGATGCAAGAAACAGCATCAATGCCTAAAATAATATAAAAGGAGAACTCAAAATGAAAAACGTATTAGCAATCCAATCTCACGTAGTTTATGGTTTTGCCGGTAATAAATCTGCCACCTTCCCAATGCAGCTATTAGGCGTGGATGTATGGGCACTCAATACCGTGCAATTCTCTAACCATACCCAATATGGCAAATGGACGGGGATGGTGATTCCACAAGAGCAAATTGGTGAAATCGCCAACGGTTTAGATGCCATTGGAAAACTGCAAGAATGTGATGCGTTGCTTTCTGGCTATTTAGGTTCAGCTGAACAAGTTGACAAAATTATCTATGCTTTAGAGAAAATCAAAGCACGTAACCCAAATGCACTTTACTTGTGCGATCCTGTTATGCCAAATGCCGAAAAAGTCTGCGTGGTCGCCGATGGTGTACGTGAACGCTTAATTGAAAAAGCCATTCCACGTGCGGATATCATGACCCCAAATCTTTCCGAACTTCGTACGCTTTCTGACTTCCCTATCAATACGTTTGACGATGTGCTGAAAGCCGCCAATGCATTAGTGGCTAAAGGTGTGAAAAAAGTGTTGGTTAAACACTTAGGTAAAGCGGGTAAATTAAATGATCCTGATACCTTTGAAATTATTATGGCGACACCTGAAGGTGTATGGCATTTAAGCCGTCCGCTTTATAAATTTAACTTTGAACCTGTTGGTGTGGGTGATTTAATTGCGGGGACTTTCTTGGCACATTACTTAAACTGTGGCAACGATGTTGAAGCTTTTGAAAAAATGAATAATGCTGTGGCGGGTGTAATGAAAACTACGTTTGATTTGAAATCTTACGAACTCCAACCTATTGCTGCACGTTTTGAGATCTTAAATCCAAGCACAAACTACAAAGCTGTTAAAGTTGCCTAATGGATCTTTTTTCATTATTCCAAGCTCAAATCCCAACCACCGCCAATAAGCTTCTCATCGCTTTTAGCGGTGGTTTGGATTCAACTGCACTGCTTTCTTTAGTTAAAAAACTCAGCGAAAAACGACCGCACTTAAGTCTGCGAGCTATTCATATCCATCACGGATTAAGCCCGAATGCGGATACTTGGACGACTCATTGCCAACAACTCTGTGAGCAATTTGCCATTCCACTTATTATTGAAAAAGTCAAAGTGGAAATGCACAATGGCATTGAAGCGGGCGCAAGAGAAGCTCGTTATCGGGCGATTTTAAAACATATTCAGCCAGATGAATATCTGGTCACTGCACATCATTTAAATGATCAAACTGAGACTTTTTTCCTGGCGCTAAAACGCGGAGCTGGATTACAAGGTTTAGGTGCTATGCAAAAAGAAAGCCAATTATTCGGAATGCCTATTCTACGCCCACTCCTTTCTTTTAGCCGCTATGAATTAGAAGATTACGTTCAGCGAGAAACTCTGTCTTGGGTCGAAGACGAAAGCAATCAAGACAATCATTACGATCGCAATTTCTTACGTAACCAAATTTTGCCTGAAATACGCCAACGCTGGAGACATTTTGATCATGCAGTTCAGCATGCCGCACAACATTGTTTTGAGCAACAACAACTGATTAATGAATTATTACAGACCTGCTTTGAGCAGCACATTCTTGAGGATCAAAAACAGTTTTCGCTCATAAACTTTCTAGACTATTCATCGCAAAAACAAACCTCACTTTTGCGTATGTGGTTGGCTAAAAATCAAATTGCCATGCCAACGCAGGTTCAATTAATGCATATTATTGATGATGTTATTCAGGCCAAAGCGGATGCATCCCCACAATTTCAACTTGGGGAGCATATTATTCGTCGTTATCAACAATGTCTCTATTTAACCGGAAAACTCGCTGATTTGTCGCAAACTTGCCTTGATATGCCGTTAAATCAACAGATTACCTTACCTGATAATCTTGGAACAATTTGTGCAGCCCACAACGCGAAAGGCATTTTAGTCAATTGGAACGAAAAACAGGTTCAACTTGCTGATACACAAGAGCCGATTCAAATACGATTTGCTTATACTGGCAAAGTAAAACGCCAACATAATCGCCCTGCCGAAACCATGAAAAAAATCTGGCAAGAGCTCGGTGTTCCGCCTTGGCAACGAAATCGTGTTCCACTCATTTTTTATGGTGAGACTTTACAAAGTGCGGTGGGTTTTTTCCGTGTTTTTCAGAACTTAGAGAAATAAAAAATGGGTGATGAGTCACCCATTTTTATGATTAAGAAAAGCGTTTAAAATGCCTGCCGTAAATTCTTTCCGTAAATAAAACCCCAGCGGTAAGGTATCAATCACTTCCCCATTTTTACCAATGCCTTTTGTGATAGCTTTGCTGTTTGCACCTTTTGGACGCAGTTGCATGACTTCACCAATACGCGCCGTAATCTGATCTAACTTCCCGAGCACAATATAATCCATCAACTCTTCCCAATCTTGGCGTAATTGATGTTCTTGTTCAGCCGAAGGTTGCCATAAGATAGGTTGGCCAATATGGCGCTCACGCAAAGGGATATCTCGACTGCCTTCAATAGGAATCCACAAAACTTTCGATAATTTATGGCGAACGTGCGAATTTTCCCAATTCACGCCCGAATTTTGAACCAAAGGCGCAAGACTCACAAACGTGGTTTCCAACGGAAAACCTTCTGCATTAATGGGCAACGTTTTTAATTCAATGCCTAAATGGGAAAAGTCCTGCTCTGCTTTACTGCCGGCAGTCGCCCCCAATGCGGTTTCAAGCAACATTCCAACCCAACCTTTATCGCGTTTTAAATCAGGCGGAACGGGAATATTTAATTCATCTGCAAGTTCGCCAAAGGTTAACCCCGCAATAGATTGCGCTTTTTCTAATAAGGCTTGTTCGGTTTGTGGGATCATTCGTGGTATTTCTTCAATAATTTCGGTTTAACGTATTCTACGCCTTTGTCGATGTAAGGAATATTTTCTAGTTTCAATAAAAAGCGTTTTGCTGGCAATCCACCACCAAAACCAGTGATTTCACATTTTTTTCCTAATACACGATGACATGGAATGATAATACTAATGGGATTACTCCCTACTGCACCACCAACGGCACGCACCGCCTTGGGATTATTAATGCTTTCTGCTAACCCGCCATAACTCGCCGTTTTACCATAAGGAATTTGACGTAATGCTTTCCAAATCGCTTGTTGAAATGCGGTACCTTTAGGCGATAAAGGAATATCGGAGAAACTTTCTGGATCGCCATTAAAATAACGCATTAAAGCGCACCGCACTTTTTCAAAAAGCGGTAAATCTTCTCGTAAAATCCAATTTGGATTTGGCATGGTTTGTTCTAACTCACAATCTAAATTTGTAAGATGTTCACCATCAGAAAGCATTAATAACCGACCAATTGGTGAATCCATATAAGCATAAAAAAGTGCGGTCATTTTTCTCTCGTTTTTATGGATTGATATAAGAAAAAAGCACACCGAACATACATTCGGTGTGCTGCGTATTATGCTAAATTTTTAACAAATTAGAAACTGTAGTTTAAGTTTAAACCGTAAAGGTTAGCACTTGCTTTAGACGTATAGTTTGCTGTAACAGTCGCTAAGTTGCCAATTGATTGTTTCTCGGTAAAGTTAAGTTTTTTACCACGTAAGTGCGCAAATCCCGTATCAATAGAAAGATTCGGGGTAAATTTATAAGTTGCCCCTACGCTATACCACATACGATCAGTATCTGGAATAGATGCACTTGCATGCTCTGTTGGCGCAGCCGCTTCATCATAAGCAATACCGGCACGGAGCGTTAATTTATCATTTACATTATAGGTTGCACCTAATGCATAACGAGAGTTGCTACGGTATTTTTCATCTTTATGGAAAGCTAACTCTCCATCATCAAATGTCGCGTGTAACTCTTTGAAACGACTCCAATGTGTAAATTTGTAGCTATAGTGCAATGCCAAATTATCTGTAACTTGGTGGAAACCTGATAATTCTAAATAATCTGGTAAATGTAATGTTAATCCACCAGGACCTGTACGCCCATTTCCAATCGCTGCATCATCTTCAAAATCAATATCAACTTTTGAATGATAAGCTAAACCTACACGGTTATTTTCGTTGAACTCATACATTAAACCTGCATTCCAACCGAAACCCCATGCATTTTTATCTTGTAAATGTGTAATAGTGCTATCTTTCTCCAGTGCTCGCAATCTTTTCAATGATGCTGCTGTATTATTTAGAGTAGATAGTCCCATTTTTTTAAGATTAGGAAGCATAACAGTCATTACATCTGGATTTTTGGCAGCATCAGATAAAATTCCAGCTCTACGTTGAACTTCAGCTTTAGCATAAATCGCATTTAGTCCGAATCCGGCACTTAACCCTTGCGTTACTTTATATGATCCACTTAAATTTAAATTAATTGCACTTAAATCTGTGGTACCACCAAATACGCCTGCATCATAGGTATTACTGTATTCGCTTTTCAATCCAAAATTCACGTTCATTCCACCACCAATGGCAAATTTATCATTGATTGGTGCCACAAAATACATATTCGGAATCAATGAACCAGGAACAACATTATTATAATGTGCAGAACCTGTTGCTAAAGTACCTGTTGGATTTTTTGGGGTTTGATTCAGTGGAGAAGTCACTGTAACTGGACCACTCATATGAATTTTAGAATCCACATAAACGCCGCCCACAGAGAATTGATTAGTTTTGAATAAGCTCATTAATGCAGGGTTAGTGGCAACTACTGCAGCATTATCAGCAATTGCTGCTTCACCGGCATAAGCACGACCAAGACCTGATGTAGAAACTTCTGCTAATTGGAATGCGGCTGCATTTGCACCGCTTGCTACTAACAATGTGGTCATTGCTAATAGCGTTTTATTAAATTTTGTCATTTGGAACCTTTGTTATTAATAATAATTAAAAAATCCGCGAGATTCTAAAACTCCAATAAATGGAGTGCAAATTATTTCATACTAATTTTTAAGTGTTCCGACCAGTGGTAAACAAATGATATTTAAATTAAAAAAATGTAGTTACTTTTGCAGGTGGCTCAAAAGTGCTAAAATATGATCAATCTTAATTTTAAAATAAGGAAATCCTATGACAGTAACATGCAAAGCAGAAGAATCTCTCACTTGTAGTTGTGTTGATGTGGGTACGATTATTGACGGTTCAGATTGCTCTGTTGATATTCATCAAACCTATGCGAATAAAGCTGAAGCTGAAGCGGCACTTAATCGTTTCGTTGAAAAAGCACGCAAAACAGAAAGCGATCCTTGCGACATTAAAAGTGAAATCACAGAAACTGAAAATGGCGCCAATTTAACGGCTCGTTTTACATTTAGCTGCCAAGCTGAAGCGATAATTTTCGAATTAGCGAATCGCTAAAAACACTTTTGAAATTGACCGCACTTTATCATGCAAAATAAAGTGCGGTCATTTTTTTGCTTAAATCCTGATTAAATCACTATCGCAAACGTTTGCTTAATCTGATACAATCACGCCGTTTTATCATTTAACCTAAAAATATAGGACAACATTGTGAGCAAACCATCATTAAGTTATAAAGATGCAGGCGTGGATATTAATGCCGGTAACGAATTAGTTGAACGTATTAAACCACACGTAAAACGGACAACTCGCCCTGAAGTCATCGGGGGATTAGGTGGGTTTGGTGCATTATGTGCCATTCCGGGCAAATATAAAGAACCTATCCTTGTTTCCGGCACAGACGGTGTGGGCACAAAATTACGCTTAGCCATTGACTTAAAAAAACACGATACCATCGGTATTGATTTGGTTGCAATGTGTGTTAACGATTTAGTCGTGCAAGGTGCCGAACCATTATTCTTCTTAGATTACTACGCCACGGGCAAACTTGACGTAGATGTTGCCTCTGATGTGGTAAAAGGTATCGCTGAAGGCTGTGTGCAATCGGGTTGTGCATTAGTGGGTGGTGAAACCGCTGAAATGCCGGGTATGTACCACGCTGGCGATTATGACCTTGCCGGTTTCTGTGTGGGTGTGGTTGAAAAATCAGAAATCATTGATGGCAGTCAAGTTAAAACAGGTGATGCTTTAATCGCGCTTGGTTCTAGTGGCCCACATTCAAACGGTTATTCTTTAATTCGTAAAGTCATTGATGTTGCAGACGTAAACCCAGCCACTGAACAATTAAATGGTCGCCCATTAAGTGAACAAGTGCTTGCGCCGACAAAAATCTATGTAAAATCTGTTCTCGCTTTAATTAAACAAACGGAAGTTCATGCTATTGCACACTTAACGGGTGGCGGTTTCTGGGAAAATATCCCTCGTGTATTACCGAAAAATACCAAAGCTGTTATCGATGAAAGCAGTTGGGAATGGCAGCCCGTGTTCAAATGGTTACAAGAAAAAGGCAACATCGAAACCTATGAAATGTACCGTACGTTCAACTGTGGCGTTGGTATGGTGATTGCATTACCACAATCAGAAGTAGAAACCGCCTTAGCGATTTTAAAACAATCGGGTGAAAATGCCTGGTTAATCGGTCATATCGAAAGTGCGACAGATGACGAACCACAGGTTATCATCAAATAATTTCTCTTTTCCATTTCAGGGCGAAAATTTCAGAATGAAAGGTTCGCCCTTCTTTTATGTAGAATAATATGAAAAAAATTGCCGTCCTGATTTCAGGGCAAGGATCGAATCTTCAAGCAATAATTGAGGCTTGTCAAACTGGGTTTATTCCAGGAAAAATTGTGACTGTCATCAGTAATAAAATCGATTCATTTGGCTTAGAACGCGCTAAAAGTGCGGGCATTCCTAGCCGAGTTTTTTTGCGCCAAGATTTTTCCTCTAATCTCGATATGGATAAGGCTATCGGTGATTATTTAGAAGATCTCTGTGTTGATCTCATTGTGTTAGCCGGTTACATGAAAATCTTAACCAAACCATTCACACAACGTTTTGCGGGGAAAATTTTAAATATTCACCCTTCTCTTCTGCCAAAATATCCCGGGATACACACTTATCAAAGAGCACTTGAGAATGGCGAGAGTGAACATGGTACAACCGTACATTTTGTCAATGAAGAGATCGATGGCGGCGCCATTGTGTTACAAGCTAAAGTGCCGATTTTCCCTGGTGATACCGTCGAGGAGATTGAGTTTCGTACACGTGAACAGGAATATAATATTTATCCTTTAGTGATTAAATGGTTTATTGAAGAGCGATTAAAACTCGAAAACGGTATAGCATATTTAGACGACTCCCCTTTACCCATATCTGGCTATGCCGCTGAATAAAGTGAAATAAAAAGCGATACACATTGTGTACCGCTTTTTTTCAGAGCAAGGTTCTATTAGAAACGATAACCTAAACCTACGAAATATACTGTAGGGTCAAGTTTCACCTTCACCGTATGATTTTCACCAGCTAAATTAAAACGCGCTTTGGTTTTAATGTTCGCATACCACATTGCCGCATTGAGATAAAGGTTGTCAGTCAGTTTAATATCGATACCCACGTTCGCAATTGGGCCAACTGAATCTTTTAATCTAAGATCAGATACGCCAGCTAACTTAGCTTTTTCACTGAAAAATGTCGTGTAGTTAAGACCCGCACCTACATAAGGACGTACGCTAGCATCTTTATCAAAGAAATAGTATTGAGCATATACACTTGGTGGTAAATGTTTAGTTTTACCTACTAAGGCAGAACCTAACTTAATTTCATGACTGAAAGGAGTCGCCGCAAGTAATTCTACCCCGATGTTATCAGTGAACATATAAGTACCGGTTAAACCCAATTGAGTATTGTTGTTCACTTTAAATTTGAAGACATCGCTATTTGTGGTCGTGTGAGTATCCACAAGAACACCACCCGCTCTAACAATAACATCACCTTGCTGATGTGCGTTTGCAAAACCTGCTAATAATGCTGTGCTCAATCCCAATGCTAATGCTGTTTTTTTCATTTTGACTCCTTAGTCATTTTCTTTAAGATCAATTCCCATACAAATTATGGGTAAATATATGATACCCATTTTTTAGTATTAAAAATGTGATCTTAATCAATTTTTCAAAAAATAATTATTAATAATTTTTAATCTAGAACAATTTTTCGTATTTTTAGTTTTTTGATGTCAAAGCTTGTATAATTACCTCACTTTTTTTACCGAGAAAATAAGATGCAAATTAACTTTACTCAGATTTTTCAAGATAGCCTCAACTTTATGCGTAATCAGCGAAAAAGCGTGCTGATTTTCATTGGGATTTTTGTCGTCGCACAATTGATTAATCAATTAGTAAGCGTCCCTCTGCCAAGTTTGGGTAATAATCCTAATCCATCTCAACAAGATATTATTAATGCCTTAAGCAAAGTGGAGCCAACTGCACTGATTGGATCTTTTGTATTCCAACAATTGTTAATGTCTTTTATTGCAACCTTCGGTATTGCAACTATTCATCATATTAGTCAGCAAAATCAAAATCCGATTAATCAAGGTCTCATGCTGACATTGCGTCGTTTTTTAGGTGTGGTGGTTTTAGATATTTTTATGAGCTTGCCACTTCTCTTTGGCATGGTTGATGTTGTGAGTTCATTTTTAAGCAAAAATGCGCACTCCCCTCTAGCCTTTGTTTCAATGGTATTTGGTTTATTTTTCTTTGTTCGCCTATGCTTATCGCCTGTGCATTACATTGCATCCAATCAATCTATCGGGCAAAGTGCTTTACAAGTGTGGCGTGCGGGTGTTAAACGTAATGGCATATTGATTATTTATGCTTTGATCACTTATTTACTTCTACCTTTATTAGTGAATAGCGTTGGTGCAATCCTAGGTACATCATTTCTAAGTGTGATTTTTGGCATTTTGGTAGCATTATTTCAACTATTTATTTTGGTATTTACTTACCGTTTTTACAGTTTATTTATGAAGGCATAATATGAAGCAACTTCTTGAATTTATTCCTCTTGTTCTCTTTTTCATCACCTACAAAATGTTTGAGGTGCGTGAGGCGGCGATTGTCTTAGTGATCGCGACCATCATTCAGATGGTTGTACTAAAACTGAAATATGGCATGATTGAGAAACAACAAAAAATCATGGCAATTGCTGTCGTCTTTTTTGGTTTGCTTACTGCTTATTTCAATGAAATCAAATATCTACAATGGAAAGTCACGATTATTAATGCCCTCTTCGCCATTGTTTTATTGGTTGCACAATTCCAATTCAATACGCCACTGGTGAAAAAGTTATTAGGCAAAGAAATCCAATTACCGGATAATGTGTGGAACAAATTAAATGTAGGCTGGGCAGGATTTTTTATTCTGTGTATGCTGGTAAATATTTATATCAGCCAAAATATGTCTGAAGATGCTTGGGTTGATTTCAAATCTTTTGGTTTACTTGGTATGACCTTTGTTGCAACAATTGTCAGCGGTGCTTATATTTACCGTTACTTACCTAAAGATGATCAAAAAAATGACGGGGACAAATAATGGTTTCAAATCTTATCGATAAAAACAGTCGTCAATCTAAAGGCGTATTATTATTACGTACCTTAGCGATGCCTTCAGATACCAACGCGAACGGTGATATTTTCGGTGGCTGGATTATGTCACAAATGGATATGGGCGGAGCAATTCTAGCAAAAGAAATTGCTCATGGTCGCGTTGTCACCGTTGCCGTAGAAAGTATGAACTTCATCAAACCTATCGCCGTCGGTGACGTGGTGTGTTGTTACGGCCAATGTCTCAGTGTGGGTCGTTCTTCTATTAAAATCAAGGTAGAAGTATGGGTGAAAAAAGTTGCCAGTGAACCAATTGGGGAACGTTACTGCGTGACAGATGCTGTATTTACCTTTGTCGCCGTAGGAAAAGACGGCAAATCCCGCTCTATTCCACGTGAAGGTAATCTTGAACTAGAACGTGCGTTAGCCACCATCGAAGAATTACAATTAAGTTGTTAAAAGGAAAAATGATGTATTACGTGATTTTTGCCCAAGATATTCCTGGCACTTTAGAAAAACGCCTTGCTGTACGTGAGCAGCATCTCGCTCGCTTAAAACAATTACAAGCAGAAGGTCGTTTATTAACCGCCGGTCCCAATCCAACCATTGACGATGAAAATCCAGGTGAAGCTGGCTTTACAGGCTCGACTGTGATTGCTCAATTCGAAAGCCTGTCTGCAGCAAAAGACTGGGCAGCACAAGATCCTTATGTTGAAGCTGGCGTTTACAGTGATGTGATTGTGAAGCCTTTCAAAAAAGTTTTCTAAATAAAACTAACTCTACACTCAAAGACGGATCTAAATATCCGTCTTTCTCTTTATATGGAATCTCCTATGCGAGCACTTAAACACACGACAATTTCGTTATTGATTTTAACCGCACTTTCAGGCTCAGCTTTGGCTAATCAGCATGCTCATAAAAGCAAAAATGAAACTGCGCCACAAATTAACCTTGCTGAAGAACAAGCCAAATGGGCACAACAACAGCACGCTCATGAATTAAAGCTGATTGAACAACGCGCGACTTTTCTGCAATTAGAGTCGCTACTTAAAAGTGCGGTCAAAAATAATCATGTTTCTAATAATGCCAAATTATTTCTTGGGCTTATTGATTCTTTAAAAGGTTATCCATTGC
The DNA here is from genome assembly GCF_001679485.1 of Haemophilus sp. CCUG 60358. GTDB lineage: Bacteria > Pseudomonadota > Gammaproteobacteria > Enterobacterales > Pasteurellaceae > Haemophilus_D. The sequence goes on along the minus strand of NZ_LZOZ01000014.1, from coordinate 126,621 downwards.
AAACTGATGCTATAGTGGCTTATTTAGATGCACGTGTAAAAACCGTTAATCGCGATACGCCTCGTGAAGAAGTGAATGCATTGAGAACAGACATTGAACAATTTATTCAGCAACATTCCTCCCATTTTCTACGTGGAAAATTAGAACAAAGTATTTTTACTTTGTTAATCAATGCTGAAGATACTCAAGCACTTGCCAAACTCACGCCAAATAATTTGGAAAGACAAATTGCTGTACTTACGGCTAAATATCAAATAGAAGCATCCAATACTAGTCAAACGGCAGAAAACCAATCAAACGACAAGGATAAATCGGCTATTTTGTCTGAGTATGAACAGCTTTGGCTCAACAATGCAGAGCTTCCTAATGATGCTCAACTCTGGACAGCTTGGTATTCACAGGGTGGCCGTACTCCAGAAAAAATCTATCAAAAAGCTGAAATGCTCTTCAGTAAAAATGATGCGAAAGGATTAGAAATACTCGCTAAAGAGTTAGAAAAAATTGAGAACGCTAAAGAAGATGAGCAAGTAGCCGCTCATTTAGCGCTCTATCAGGATCTCTTAAAAAATCCAGCCAATTTGAAAACACTCGCTGAGAAATTGCCATTAATCGATGGTAATACGAATAAAATCACCAATAAATTTGTCGTAGTGCTCGGTTTTGCTCGTTATCTGCGTACTATTCCAGAAAATATGAATGAGCCAACCTTCACCCCTTACGAGCAATGGGCGAAGACTTGGCAATTAAACGAAACTGAATTACGTGATTGGAAAATCGCCTTTATTAGCCGTTTCTTTGATAACGAAAGCCCCAACTTTGTGCAATGGCGCGATCAAGAAATCCTAAAACTGAATGCCGATAACCTCATTGAACGTCGTTTGCGTACGGCTATTTGGCAAAAAACGGATTTATTAGGTTGGTTGAATGCCCTTTCCAATGAAGCGAAGCAAAAACAAGAATGGCGTTATTGGATGGGGAAAGCACTCGAAAAAGAGAATGTCACAAAAGCCAAAGAAATATTCTCTGAATTAAGCAACGAACGCGGATTCTACCCAATGTTAGCGACAGCAAAATTATATCCTGAAAATCGTGGCGCAGGATATGATTTCGGTCAAGCAGAATTATATGTCGCGCGGAGTATTTCCGATCCCTACTGGGCACATGAATATAAAAAATTTCAACCAGAGCTCGCAGAAATTGCTGAATTACGTCAATTAGATCGATTAGGCGCTGCCAAACAACGTTGGCGTTTTCTGTTAGAAAAATTATCGCAAGAAGAACAACTACAGATTGCTTTAAGCCAATATGCGAATGAACAAAATTGGTTTGAATTAGGTGTGGATGGGTCGATTATTGCGAAAGCATGGGATTATATCGGATTACGTTTACCAAATGCTTATAGTCAATATTTTGATATTGCTCTCAGTAATGTGAATCTCAGCGAAACGGAACCTCAAGCGATTGTGGATAATCGTGTAACCAAAACTTTTGCGATGGCAATTGCTCGCCAAGAAAGTGCTTGGAATCCAATGGCACAATCTTCCGCAAATGCGCGAGGATTAATGCAGCTATTACCAAGTACCGCGCAAAAAACGGCAGAAAATCAGCAACTTCCTTATAATGGAGAGTTAGATTTATTCAAACCGCTTAATAATATTTTACTCGGTACGGCTCACTTAAATGAGTTAAATGCTAAATACCCTAATAACCGCATTTTGATCGCCTCCGCCTATAATGCGGGAGCAAGCCGTGTAGAAAAATGGCTTGCGAGAGCCAATGGCAAATTGGCCATGGATGAATTTATTGCCTCTATTCCGTTCTTTGAAACGCGAGGTTATGTTCAAAACGTATTAACTTACGATTTTTACTATCAACACCTACAAGACAAAGAAAAATTACAAACCTTTAGCAAAGAGGAATACGATCGGCTATACTAGTCGCACTAGTTTAATAGTATAGGATTGTTGATATGTATATTAGTCGCAATTTAGAACAATGGAATGCTTTCCTCGCGACCTTGCAAGCCGCGTTTGAACAAGGAAAAGCACAAGATTTATTAACGCTTCTGCTCACGCCAGATGAGCGTGATGCAGTGGGTTTACGTTTACAAATCGTGGCGCAGTTATTGGATAAAAATCTCTCACAACGAGAGATTCAACAAAATCTCAATACCAGTGCGGCAACCATTACTCGTGGTTCTAATATGCTCAAAACAATGGATCCGGATTTTATAAACTGGGTGAAAAGCCAACTCGATGAGCAAGCTGCAAAAAACTAAGCGAATTTTGACCGCACTTTTACCTCTTTTTCACCCATCTTGGTGGAAAAAAAATTGGCAACGGGTTGCGTGGCGTTTTTCTCTCGCAATCCTGGCATTTTTCATTTGCTTCCGCTTTATCCCTGTTCCCTTCTCTGCCTATATGGCACAGCAAAAAATTGGGCACTTATTACAGTTGGATTTCAGCTATTCAATCAAATACGATTGGGTGAGCCTTGATGAAATCTCACCAAATATGCAACTTGCAGTGATTGCCGCTGAAGATCAAAAATTTCCAAACCACTGGGGCTTTGATTTTGAAGCGATTCAAAAGGCCTTTAAATTTAATGAAAAATCTCGCCGAACCCGAGGTGCCTCAACGATTTCTCAACAAACAGCAAAAAACCTCGTTCTCTGGCATGGACAAAGTTGGTTTCGCAAAGGATTAGAAGTTCCCACAACAGCATTAATGGAAATCTTTTGGTCCAAAGAACGCATTTTAGAAGTGTATTTGAACATCGCAGAATTTGGTAATGGTATCTTTGGTGTAGAAGCAGCTAGTCGCTATTACTTCAAAAAATCAGCAAAAAATTTAACTCAATCAGAAGCGGCATTACTCGCAGCGGTTTTACCAAACCCTATCATCTATAAAGTAAATAAGCCTAGTGCGTTAGTTCGTAAAAAACAAAGTTGGATTATGCGACAAATGAATGGATTAGGCTTGAATTATCTAAAAGAAATGTAGATTCGTTATAAAGAAAAAACCTTGAAACTCACTTTAAGTTTCAAAGTTTTAAATTTGGTGGAGATAATCGGGATCGAACCGACGACCTCTTGAATGCCATTCAAGCGCTCTCCCAACTGAGCTATATCCCCAAATAACGCAAGAGCTATGATAAATTTCGGCTGATAAACTGTCAATATTGAAATAATCAAATCCCGCTTATCAGCCTAAATATTAAGCGTTTTGAGATTTAATAAAATCAATGGCACGTTGGATGCGCGCTAACACACGTTCACGACCGATACCCACTAATGTCACATCCATAGAAGGTGATTGACCTGAGCCTGTTACTGCTACGCGTAATGGCATCCCGACTTTTCCCATACCCACTTCTAATTCAGCCGCGGTTTGTTCAATCGCTTCATGCGTAGAATGTAAATCCCAGCTAGAAAGTGCGGTCAATTTTTCTTTTACTTTTTCAAGTGGTTCAATCGCTGCTGCTTTAAAGTGTTTCTTCACTGCCGCTTCATCAAAGCTTTCAAACTCTTCGAAGAAATAACGGCTTGCTGATGCCATTTCTTTTAAAGTTTTGCAACGTTCTGCAAGCATTGTCACGATTTCTGTTAACGCTGGACCATTTGAAGTATCAATACCTTGATCTTTATAGTGCCATGCAAGGTGTTTGGCCACATATTCAGGTGGTAACTCACGAATGTAATGGTGATTTAACCACAATAATTTTTCAGTGTTAAATGCACTCGCTGACTTACTCACATGATCTAATTCGAAGAATTTAATCATTTCTTCACGTGTAAAGATCTCTTGGTCACCATGACCCCAACCTAAACGAACAAGATAGTTGATTAAGGCTTCAGGTAAATAACCGTCATCACGATATTGCATCACACTTACCGCACCATGACGTTTTGAGAGTTTTTGACCATCATCACCATTAATCATGGAAACGTGCGCATATACTGGAATTGGTGCGCCTAACGCTTTTAAGATATTAATTTGACGCGGGGTGTTGTTAATATGGTCTTCACCACGCACAACGTGAGTAATGCCCATATCCCAGTCATCCACTACCACACAGAAGTTGTAGGTTGGTGAACCATCGGTACGACGAATAATTAAATCATCTAATTCACTGTTGCTGATTTCAATACGACCACGCACTGCATCATCAAACACAACTGAACCTTCTGTTGGGTTTTTAAAACGTACAACATGTGGCTCCTCTGCTGCATGATTATGATCATGTAAACAATGACGGTCATAACGTGGTTTTTCTTTGTTTTGCTCTTGTGTATGACGTAATTCTTCTAGGCGCTCTTTAGAGCAATAGCAACGATAAGCCAAGCCTTGCTCAATCATTTCATCAATCACTTGATTGTAACGATCAAAGCGTTTGGTTTGATAATAAGGACCATGCTCCCAAGCAAGGTTTAACCACTCCATCCCTTCAATGATTGCCGCTGTTGCTTCTGGTGTAGAACGCTCCAAATCAGTATCTTCAATACGTAGTACAAACTCACCATTGTTATGTTTTGCAAATAACCAAGAATAAAGGGCTGTACGTGCGCCACCTACGTGCAAATAACCTGTCGGACTTGGGGCAAAACGCGTACGTACTTTGACATTCGGATCTAATTCAAAAGGAGGATCAATTTTCATTTTCTTAATAACCTATTCATTTACAAAAATTACCTTTATTTTACTACGACTTGCGTGACTTCTAAATAAAAAATCTGATTTTATGCCTATTTTTGCAACAACTAGACGCTTTTTCATAAAAATATATTGACTGAAATCTCATTATACTTATAATGCCAATCCACAACATTAAGGGCGATTAGCTCAGTTGGGAGAGCACCTCCCTTACAAGGAGGGGGTCACTGGTTCGAGACCGGTATCGCCCACCACTTTTTCCAAAGTTGGCTTTAATGTTGTAAAAGTTTGACCAAGCGGGCGATTAGCTCAGTTGGGAGAGCACCTCCCTTACAAGGAGGGGGTCACTGGTTCGAGACCGGTATCGCCCACCACTTTTCTAAAGTGTTCTTTCCGCTCAAACTTTCCCATTATTTAAACGCTTTTCTTATGTGGGCGATTAGCTCAGTTGGGAGAGCACCTCCCTTACAAGGAGGGGGTCACTGGTTCGAGACCGGTATCGCCCACCACTTAATTTTAGTGTTTAAATAAATCCGAATACCTTTTCAGGTGCATCGGGCGATTAGCTCAGTTGGGAGAGCACCTCCCTTACAAGGAGGGGGTCACTGGTTCGAGACCGGTATCGCCCACCACTTTTCTTAAAGTCCTTTTTTAAATCAGTCAAATTAGCATTAGTTCTGTTTTATCTTATAAATAAAAACGGCCACAAAACGTTTCGTTTTATGACCGCACTTCTATCTAATTTTTGGATTAAACTGGCTCTAAACCTAACACTTTGCGTCCATTAATACTCGCAATATCAACCATTGCATCAAGATGTGGGAAACGACAGCCAGCAGCAAGTAAGCTTAGTTCTTGCCATAAATCTCCTTCACAAAGTGGCACCATATAATCACAGATATTATCCGTGCCTAACGCGACTGTAATCCCTTCTGGAATCATTTCATCTGCAGGTGTCAGTGCATTATGGAAAGGCATTAAATCTTCTTTTCGGTTACTATCAATCCACGCCATTGGACAAGCAATCATCATCATTTTGGCCTGACGCATTTTTTCATAAAGTTTATATCGGTATTCTTTGCTATGTGCACCAATGGAAATACCATGGATTGCCACGACTCGACCTTCCATACCGTGTTCGATGGTTTTGTCACAAAGCTGCTCAGTTTCTTTTTCTTTCGGAGAGTTGAATTGATCCACATGCACATGACACATAATGCCGCGAGACTTAGCTGCATCAAGCAAAATATCCATTGCTTCAAGACCACGACCATAATCAAGCTCATCACGATAAGGCAAGCCACCAATCATATCGACCATATCAGAGCCAATATCAAACCATTTGCGAGCTTCTGGCTCAATCACACCTTTTAAGGTCTGATTCGCAAATTTCAAAATAATGTCATGCTTATAAACTTCGCGAGCTTTATGTGCAGCAATGATGGCTCGGTCTTCACAAATCGGGTCGATATCCACAAAAGTACCAAATGCCGTCACCCCTTGGGAAATCATCAGCTCAATCGATTGACAGAAACGGGCGTAATAATCATCAACACTTGATGTACGTTTCACTTCATCCACTAAATCCCATTTTTGTTGAAGATTGCTATTGTGATAAATACCGATTTTTTCGGGTGTCATTGTAAAAGCACGATCTGCGTGAGCATGGGCATTAACCCAGCCGCCTTTTTTAATAATTTCGTCTCGAATAAACGTTTTAAAGCTACGAACGTGATTTCTCATAATAACTCCGCCAAAAAAGAAAGGAAAAGAGAGACGAGAAGTGTATTAATTGAAAAGCAAACCCAATAAGGATCTGATCTATTGTGAATTGTTTACAATGTTATGAAAAATTCGCAGATTTTAATTAATAACATCTTTTCAGTCTTTCAACTGGGTGCAAAGTATAAGATTTTAAGCACAAAAAAGCTATCTATTTATTGACAAAAGAACGCTCTTGTTTGAAAACCTCTAAGAATAAGCCGAGCGGTGGGCGGCTAGAAGATTGCTCAGTATAAGTGCGGTCAAATTTCTTATAGTTTCCTTTGCGATCAATATGATACTGTGTGCCATCCGGCTGAATAATGACATTCCAACGGAAATTTGATGCTAACACCCAAGGATCGCCATTAAGCTCAAATAAATTGCGACCTTGTGCATAATCCGAAACTGGATTTTTCACTTTAAAGATTGATGACATCAATGCCGGTAACAAATCAGTATGACTCGTTAATTTAGAGACTTCTTGCACCGGTAAATCTTTCCAGTAAACAATAAACGGCACTTGGATTTCATCACGACCAAAATAGTTTTCTTGCTCTTTTTCATCCAGCTTATTAAAGGTTGTACCATGTTCTGCTGTAATAATGACTATCGTATTCTCTAAAGAAACTGACGCTAAGGTTTCATCAATCTGTTGATCTATATCAGCAAGCGATTTGGTGTAATTTTCTTCCGTTTTATCCGTAATATCTAAATCCACATAAGCAAACCAAGGCTTATCATTTTTTAATAGTGATAAAACCCCATTTCTCGCGTCTTTTGGTGAAGAGGCTTTCACTTTAGGCAATTTCACATTACGGAACAAGGCTTGTTTAAATAAACTGTCTTTAAATGCCGTAGACGAATAAGCGACAAATTGATATTTCTCATCTTGTAGCTTTTTAATTAATACCGACGGTGTGTGATTACTCAAAATACTGTCCGTATAATTCGCATTCAGTCCATAAAATAAGCCCACTAAGCCGGCATTGTTCGTATTGCCGCTACTGTAATGATTCGTAAATTGAGTCGAGCTTGTGGCAAATTCAAACAATTTAGGCATTTTCTCACTAGTCAGCGCATCATAACGTAAGCCTGAAACGGTAATCACGAGGATGTTTGGTTTGTTCTCAACTTGCTCAAACTGAAGATCTTTTTTCGGATAATCAAGTTTTAATGCATCTAAACGCCCTTCTTGCTCTAAGCGCTGAGAGTATGTTTCTGCATTAATAAATCCTTGTTTTTCCAAAAAGGTTCGAGCAGTCATTGGATAAGAAAGCGGAAAATTTGAGCGTTGCATGGTAATCGGACGATATAAAAATGCATCCGCCCAAGCATAAATTAAATGTGTTGCCACAAAAGTAGATGTCAGCACTAATCCCACTTTTTTCAGCCATTTTTGACGTTCTAAACTACGTAATTTTTCCCAACTCCAACGAGAGAAAAGCATTTGGATTAGCAAAATAATCGGCATCGGTGCAAAGAAAATTTGCCAATCCCGTGAAAGATCGCCCTTTTCAGGATTCACTAACAAATTCCAAACAATAGACGAAAGGTGGATATTAAAACGGTTAAACACTTCCGTATCAAACAGCAATAAAGTAGTGCAAATTGTCGCGATAATCACCGTTAATCCACGGAAAGTGCGGTGATTTTTGATGATGAAACTCAGCGGGAAAATAACTAGCAAATACAAGGCAAAAACACAAAAGCTGAAATGCCCTAATAAGCTGATAAAGAAATAAATTTTACCGAGTAAGGTGTCTGGCCAATCAATGAGAAAGGCATAACGACTACCAATAAGAATTGCGATGATAATGTTAAAAAAAGCAAACCAATGTCCCCACGAAATTTTTCGCGAGGTTTCTTCACGGTATTCACGTCCGTTAAATTTGCTTTTTTTAAACCACCACATTTTACTTTGTTTTTACCGAATTCATCAGAGAGTTGGCAAAGGCTTGTGCTAATGCTTCACGCTGTGCAGCTGGCACGCTAGTGGTTAATAAATTACTAGCCATATTACCTAAAGCGATAAGAGAAAGATCAACGGGCGCTTTGTGAGTTTCAAGCACGCTAATCATATCGTTAATGATGGCATTAACTTGCCCATCGGAATACTTTGAATGTTGAGCCATTTGGAATGTTTAAGCCTGTTCTAAATACAAAAAAACTTCTCATATCATACCCGATAATTTGCTCAATCTGAATAATTTCTTTTTTCTTGCATAAAAAGTGCGGTTATAATTTAAGGCAAATTTTACGAAGGAAAAAATTATGAGCATTACGGTTAATCAAATCGTGCTACATCAATTAGTTAAGCACGCTGAAAATGAAACCTCTACCATGGAAAGTGTGTTGCGTGATGAGCTTCTTACCATTACGCCAGAAGTCGAACAAATGATGTTGCAATTACATCAAGGTTATCAAAATAAAGGTAAAGCATTTGGTGTCTTCCAAGAGAACTCTATTTTTGCACAAGATCTGAATCGTTTATTAGAAAATGAAATCAACTTTTTAAATTTCAGCCAACAATCCACGAAATTATTAGCGCAAGAATTGGGCAAATATAATTTTGCAGACAGCGGTACCCTTATCCTATGCCAATATAACTTTTTAGCGACGGATTACCTATTCATTGCTTTGTTGGATAGCCGTATCAGTATGTTAGTTGACGAAAATCTTGAAATTCGCCGTACAGAATACTTAGATATCACACAATTTGATATTGCGGCACGTATCAACTTAACAGATTTGCAAGTGAACGCAAACTCAAACCGCTACCTTACCTTCATTAAAGGTCGTGTTGGTCGTAAAATCAGTGACTTCTTTATGGATTTCTTGGGGGCTGAAGAAGGGTTAAATCCACAAGTTCAAAACCAATGCTTATTACAAGCTGTAAGTGACTACTGTGAACAAGGTGAACTAAACAAAGAACAAACTCAGGCGGTTAAAAAGCAGGTATTTGAATACTGCAAAGGTCAATTAGCAAGCGGCGACGAGATCGCATTAACTGAACTTTCAGCTAATTTGCCGACTCTAAACAAGCGCCCTTTTGTCACCTTTACAGAAGAGCAAGATTACGGCTTGGAAGAAACGATTCCACCAGTACGTTCAGCCTTAAAAACATTAACGAAATTTTCAGGTTCCGGTAAAGGGGTGACATTAAGTTTTGATGCGGATTTATTGAATAATCGTATTGAATGGGATCCACTTACAGATACTTTAACAATCAAAGGGATACCACCAAATTTGAAAGATCAACTTCAAAAAGCATTAAAGTGCGATAATTAATTTGGCAAGATCATAAAGTTTCGGTATCATTCGACATAACTTTGCAGTAAAAGGTAAAAAATATGCAATTAAGAACATTTTTAGGTGCAGTTGTTTTGGCATTAAGCTTAACTTCTTGTTCAACTGTACAAAAAGTAGTTTATCGTATTGATGTACCACAAGGTAACTATTTAGAAGCGGCCACTGTGGCACAAGTAAAACCAGGCATGACCGCCCAACAAGTACAATATTTACTTGGCACACCGGTTTTAATTGATCCTTATAGTAACTTAACTTGGTATTACGTATTCTTACAACAACACTCTTACCAAAAACCTGAGCAGCACACATTTACAGTGAAATTCGATCAAAACGGTTTAGTAAGTAGTGCAGAATTAGATAAGCCATTACCTGAAGTGGAAAAACAAGACGAAAATAATACTATCATCAGCACACCTGAAAACGCAGGTAAGAAAAGCTGGTGGAAATTCTGGTAGTCATAAAAAAACAATACCTGCTTGTCATATCAAGCAGGTTCGTTGTATTACAAGGGAATAAAAATGTCAAAAATTCTATTAGTTGATGATGATATTGAACTAACAGATTTACTTGCAGAAGTTTTACGATTGACTGGTTTTGAAGTCGAAGTCGCGAATAATGGTCAAGAAGCATTAGACAAGTTAAATTCAAGTCACCAATTAGTCTTATTGGATGTTATGATGCCTGTATTAAACGGTATTGAAACACTCAAGAAAATTCGTCAAACATCAAACGTCCCTGTAATGATGCTTACTGCGCGTGGTGAAGAAATCGATCGTGTGCTGGGCTTAGAACTTGGTGCCGATGACTATTTACCAAAACCATTTAACGATCGTGAGTTGGTTGCCCGCATTAAAGCTATTTTGCGTCGCATTAGCCCATCAGAAAGTTCTCAAAATTCGACCGCACTTTCATCAGAAGAAAATGAATTAGAATTTGCGGGTTTAGTGCTTCATTCGGGTCTTCAACAAGCCTCTTATAAAGGTCAAGAGATTGCTCTAACCGGCTCTGAATTTGCTCTACTTCATAAACTGGTACTTCGTCCTGGACAAATTGTTTCTCGCGAAGAGTTAAGCGTGAATGTGCTTGGTAAACACCTTTCGCCTTTTGACCGCTCAATTGATATGCATATGTCAAACTTACGCAAAAAACTCCCAGAAAGAGACAACGGTTTACCATGGCTGAAAACGCTACGTGGTCGTGGTTACTTGTTGGTTTGTGAATAATGCTTATCAAGAAATTCAACTTAAATCAGCTCACTATACTCACATTCACTGTCTTTTGGTTGGCATTCTTTGCCATGACCGCACTTTTGGTCGCACTCCCTTATTTTGATAGCCGCTTATACTCAGATTTAAATCAAAATGAAATCTCGAGCTATCAAAAGAAACTCGTTGAATCAATTCGTAACAATAGGATCAATGGTATCCTCGCAGGCGTTCCTGTACTTCCAACTGATAAATTCGACTCAGCTCGTCCAGTCATCATGACGCCCGAAAAAGACATCTTCGGCGCTTTAGGCGAAGAAAGAATGCATATTGCTCAGTTCGCCCAAGAATCAAGTAACTTTGCCCAGCCACAACGTAAAACGTTTAAAGATATCCAAATTGCAGGACCTTTTAAAGTCTATATTGGCGATTCCGACCAAGCATCCGAATTATTCTTTGTATCTCGAGCAAATGGTCAACAAGAAATTTTACGTTATATGCTTGATCACCCTTGGATCTTACTGCTCTTAACGTTAATTATTACGACACCTTTGCTTTGGTGGTTCACTCATACCATCGTCAAACCGATTACCAATTTGCAAAAAGCCGCGAATAACGTGGCTTTGGGGCACTTCAAAGTTGATAATAAGTTAGCGAACCATGGTCCATCAGAATTACGAGAAGTAGGTCAAAGCTTTAATAATATGTCGATTGCAATTGATAATCTAATTTCAAATCAACACAATCTGCTATCGTCTATTTCTCACGAATTAAAAACACCATTAACGCGTTTACAACTTTCCACTGCGCTAGTTCGTCATCAAACAGGTGATATTGAACCAGTAAAACGCATTGAAAAAGAAATACAACGAATGGATAAAATGATCAGCGAATTGTTGCTCATTTCTCGCCAACAGATGCATTCTCAAATGGAACACAATTTATTTTCCATCGACCAACTTTGGGATGATGTAATAAAAGACGCCCTATTTGAAGCAGAACAACGCCAGATCACTTGTGATGTGAATATCTCTATTTTACATCCTGAAAAGCATATGATTCATGGCAACCTAAGTTTGCTGACTAGTGCAATTGAAAACATCATTCGTAATGCATTGAAATACACGAAAGATCGTATTTTCTTAACTATTGATTTACATAAAAATGAGCAGGATGATAATTGCCTTCAAATTCGAGTAGATGATAATGGCTTAGGCTTACCACCTGAAGAATTTGATAAAATCTTTAAGCCATTCTATCGTGTAGATGAAACCAGAACAAGAGCCACTGGCGGAACGGGATTAGGTTTAACGATTGTCTATAATGTTGTGAATGAACACAATGGAAAAGTATGGGCTGAATCCAGCAATTTAGGCGGACTTGCCGTCACGATTCAACTTCCAGTATGGAAACAAAGTTAGTTCAAATAAAAGGCGATATTTTCATATCGCCTTTTTCTTATCTAATTTTCACTCGTTTTAATCGCAATGCATTGGATAGCACAGAAAGTGAACTCATCGCCATTGCTGCGCCCGCTAATACAGGACTTAAATAGCCCAATGCGGCAAGTGGAATACCTAACACATTGTAAATTAAAGCAAAGAATAAGTTTTGCTTAATATTTTTTAATGTTGCACGAGAAATCATTAATCCATCGACTAACTGATCCACCGAATGCTGCATGAGTGTCGCCGATGCTGTTTGCTCTGCAACATCAGAACCCGATTTCATCGCAAAGCTTACATTAGCCATCGCTAAGGCTGGTGCATCATTCACACCATCACCAACCATTGCGACCACTTTGCCTTGCTGACGTAATCTCTCAATATAAGTTGCTTTGTCACGTGGACTGCAATTACCCTGTGCAGTTTTCACACCTACTTGCTGGGCAACATAATCAACGACAGATTGCTGATCGCCACTCATTATCACCACATCAATATTATGTTGGTGTAAGCGTTGAATCGCTTGCAAACTATCCTCTTTTAGACTGTCTGCTAGCGCAAATGCACCGATTGGACTGTTATCTACAGATACCGCAACAACACTCGCGATTTGCCAAATTTGAGGCATATTATCTGGTAAGGTTAAGTCACAATAAGTCGGCTTACCCACTTTAACCAAACCAACTCCTTCAATGTGAGCAGATATACCCTGCCCCACTTCTGAATGAACCGAAAGTGCGGTCGGAATTTCAAGTGATTTTTCCTGTGCAGCCAGGACTATCGCTTTAGCTAAAGGATGATTGGCATTTTGCTCAACGGAAGCCGCAATGCGATATAAATCTTCCTCAGAATAGACCGCACTTTGTGGTTGCCAAACAGCGGCAATTTTGAGCTTTCCTTGAGTTATCGTTCCTGTTTTATCTAATACCACCGTATCCACATGCGCTGCCTCTTCCATGGATGCTGCATCTTTAAACCAAATCCCTGCATTGACTGCTTTCCCCATTCCCACCATTATGGCAGCAGGTGTAGCAAGCCCTAACGCACAAGGACAAGCGATAACTAACACGGCAACCGCATGAATTAAAGCGGTAACCCAATCACCTTTTATCCACCAGGTTGCTCCAAATGTTATCGCGGAAATCAATAACACGGCTGGCACAAATACAGCAGCAACTTTATCGGCAAAACGAGCAATCGGTGCTTTTGTACCTTGCGCCTCGGAAAGTGCTTTCATCATATCGCCCAATAGGGTTTGCTGACCGAGTTGATTGGCTCGATAAATAAGGCTACCTTGCGTCACCATTGCCCCCGCAAGCACAGGACTTTGAGACATTTTTTCTAATGGTTGAGATTCACCGGTTAAATGACTCTCATCGCACCAACCACTACCCTGTTCAACTACGCCATCAGCTGCAATACGTTCACCTTGATTAGCTCGTAAAATATCTCCTATTTTTACTTGATCGAGAGGAATCGTTTCCCAACGATTTTCACGTTGAACACTGACTTGTTTTGGGGTGAGTTGTAATAATAGCCCTAAACTGTTTAAGCTTTGTTTCTTCGTTCTTTCCTCAAGAAATTTCCCTAGGCTGACAAAACCAATGACCATCACCGATGCTTCAAAATAGACATGAGATACACCATCATGCCCCATTGACTGATGATAAAACAGCATAAAGACCGAATAGAGATAAATCGCCAACGTACCAGTACTTACCAGTACATCCATATTGGCCAAACCACCTCGAATACTACCAATCGCACCTTTATAAAAAGGAATGGCTAACCCAAGTTGCACAATGCTCGCAAGAACAAATTGCCACATTGGTGGCATCATCCAAGAATGATGATTAAACATCATCCCGATCATTCCGATTAAAAAAGGAATGTTAATGAACAAAAGCAACCATAAACGCGGACTAATCTTCGTTTCATTAGGTGCGCTAGGCAACACATTTTGTTTTAGAATGCCATTAAATCCAGCCTTTTGAATAGTTGTTAAAATATCTTGTTCTGAAGCCTGAGATGAATCAAATGCCACATGCGCTTCCTCCGCAGCAAAATTCACGCCAGCTTCAGAGACAAAATCTTTTCGATTCAACACCTTTTCAATCCGATTCGCACAGGATTGACAGGTCATTCCCTCGATTTGAATGGCTATTTTTTTATTCTGTTGCATCAAAACCTGCGTCTTCAATTGTTTCAATTAATTGTGGAATACTGACCGCACTTTCATCAAAGGTAACCACTGCTTTACCATCATCAAGTGTTACTACGGCTTTTTCTACGCCATTAAGTTCTTCCAACACTCTTGTGACGCTTTTCACACAACCACCACAAGTCATCCCTGTTACATGTAATGTAATTGATTTCATATTTACTCCTTAATTATTGATATAGATTGAAATTAAGCTTACTATAAACCTTAACATAAGGTTAAGGTCAAGGATTTTTTATGAACATCAGTGAAGTGGCAAAATTAGTCGGTTTATCAAGTAAACAAATTCGGGATTATGAGAAGTCCGGCTTATTAAAACCAGCACAGCGAAGCCTTTCCGGCTATCGCCACTATGAAGAAAAGGATTTAGAACGACTACGTTTTATTCGTCACTCTCGAGAGGTTGGGTTTTCACTCCAACAAATTCACCAACTTTTGCAATTACAGGATAATCCCAATCGTAGTAGCCGAGAAGTTAAAGCACTTACGACGCAGCATATTAAAACATTGAATGAGCAAATTCATCACTTGCAAAAAATGGTAGAGGAATTGGAACGATGGCATAACGCTTGTCAGGGCAATGATTGCCCTGAATGCAGTATTTTAGAAGGATTAAAAGGATAAATTAATATTCCCAGCTTTCAGGATCGATGCCTAAATCACGCATGATCTCTTTGGCATTTTCAGGAATCTCATCATGGCGTTCTTTCATTAAATCTGCATCAGTCGGTAATGGTTGACCCGTAAAAGCATGCAAGAATGCCTCACAAAGCAATTCACTATTTGTTGCATGGCGCAAACTTTTCAGCTGACGACGCGTGCGCTCGTTCGTCAAAATTTCCAATACTTTAATTGGAATAGACACTGTAATTTTTTTGACTTGCTCGCTCTTTTTGCCATGCTCTGCATAAGGGCTAATATATTTGCCATCCCAGTTTGCCATAATGCACCTTAAATAACCTGATAATTTATCCGTATTTTAATGAAAAATAAGCAAAATGACAATCTAGACGGCTAAAAGTATAGCATGCTATTTCCCTTACATTCACTTACAAACATTTACAATAATTTGCAGAACTAAAAATCATTACCTTTGACTAAATGCCTGTTGCATTCGCAATACATTATTGTTATTTGAAGATAACGACATGTTTAATATTGAGGTCTATTATGTCAAAAAAACTTTTTGCTGAATTCTTCGGCACATTTTGGTTAGTGTTTGGTGGTTGTGGTAGTGCAATCTTTGCCGCTTCTGTCAACCTAGGTATCGGTTATGTAGGCGTTGCATTTGCGTTTGGTTTAACCGTATTAACCATGGCTTATGCTGTAGGTCACATTTCTGGTGGTCACTTTAACCCAGCTGTAACACTTGGTTTAGTGGCAGGCGGTCGTTTCTCTGCGAAAGATGCTCTTCCATACATTATTTCTCAAGTAGTTGGTGGTTTAGTAGCGGGTGCAGCACTTTATCTTATCGCATCAGGTAAAGCGGGCTTTGATGTGACTGCCGGTTTCGCATCTAATGGCTACGGCGAACACTCTCCTGAAGGTTATTCTTTAGAAGCGGTATTCGTAGCAGAAGTATTATTGACTGCATTCTTCTTATTAATCATCATGGGTTCAACTCATAAAAATGCAGCTGCAGGTTTTGCGCCAATTGCAATTGGTTTAGGCTTAACGTTAATCCACTTAATCAGCATTCCTGTATCAAATACCTCTGTAAACCCGGCTCGTAGTACTGCAGTTGCGGTATTTCAAGGTTCTTGGGCAATCGACCAATTATGGTTATTCTGGGTTGCGCCGATTATCGGTGGTATTTTAGGTGGTATTATCTACCGCACTTTATTAGCGAAAAATAACTAAGATTTCGTTTCATAGAAAAAGAAGAAGGCATCATTAGATGCCTTCTTTTTTTATCTTTTATATTGTGTAATCCAAATATATAAATAAAAACCACCTTTCGGTGGCTTCAGTCTATTATAAGGTTTTTGCAAGATCTTTTAGGAAAGCTTTAAATTCTTTACCTAATTTATCATGACGAAGACCATATTCTACAAAAGCTTCCATATAGCCAATCTTGTCACCACAGTCAAAGCTTCTGCCTGTCATATGAAATGCTTCAACGGTCTCTTTCTCAATAAGCATATCGATTGCATCCGTTAATTGGATTTCATCGCCAACACCAACTGGTGTTTTTTCTAATAAATCCCAAATCGCAGCAGAGAACACATAACGACCTACAACGGCAAGATTTGATGGCGCCTCATCAACAGATGGTTTTTCAACAATACTATCAATTTTAACGCTATCACCGCCTTTTAACTCTACACCACCACAATCCGCGATACCATAGCTACTCACTTCATCTGCAGCAACAGACGCTACCATAATTTGGCTTGCTTGTGTTTCTTTAAAACGTTTAATCATTGCTGAAAGATTTTCTTTCTTTTGATTTGCCGTAAAATCCGCTAAAAGCACATCAGGTAACACCACTGCAAACGGCTCGTTTCCAACGACAGGACGACCACATAACACGGCATGGCCTAAACCTTTCGCATTGCCTTGACGAACGTGCATGATGGTTACATCTTTAGGACAAATAGAACGAACCTCTTCCAAAAGTTGACGTTTAACACGTTTCTCAAGCATGGTTTCCAACTCAAAAGACGTATCAAAGTGGTTTTCAATCGCATTTTTAGAAGAATGTGTAACTAACACGATTTCTTTAATTCCTGCTGCGACACACTCATTCACAACATATTGAATCAGTGGTTTATCCACAAGCGTTAACATTTCTTTTGGAATCGCTTTTGTTGCTGGCAACATACGGGTGCCTAGACCGGCTACGGGAATAATTGCTTTCATTGATTTTCCTTTTTGTTTTAATATGGAATGACCACACTTCTATACTAAAAGTGCGGTCATTATTTATTAAATTTTGATAGATTTAAGTTGGAAAAGTTCCTTCTCTACCTTTATAACTCAAATTCCGTTATTTTTAAAATCTTGCAAACCAATGGGTTTAATTTTTTGAAAAACGTTAATTAAATTATAAATAGAATGTAAAACATTCATAAAACTCGTCGGTCTTAAGATGCCCCATCTATATGTTCATCTTTTGACTGCAGAATTCGTTGGTAAATTTCCTCTCGGTGAACGGATACTTCTTTAGGCGCTTGCACACCGAGTTTGACTTGGTTTCCACGTACACTCAAAACCGTGATAGAAATATCGTCTCCAATGAGAACACTTTCGCCAACTTTTCGAGTTAAGATTAACATCTTTTATCTCCTTAGTTTGCATTTATTAGATATCCCTATCAATCAAGTAAAGATCGGCATCCCACCGACCTGCTTGTACTACAGATTATTGCTTAACCAGTTTTGTGCGACAGTTAATGCTAGATTCACATTTTCTGGTTGGGAGCCTCCTGCCATTGCCATATCAGGGCGACCACCGCCTTTCCCACCAACTTGCTGAGCCATTAAATTCACTAGCTCACCAGCCTTCACTTTAGTAGTTAAATCGCTTGTCACGCCAACGACGAGGTTGACTTTATCATCTAAAATAGATGCAAATACAATTACGCCTGAACCAAGTTGATTTTTTAAATCATCAACCATCACACGTAACGATTTAGTTTCAATTCCGTCTAGTTGATGTACGATTACAGAAACATCATTAATTTTAACCGCACTTTTCACTAAATCGGACCCCGCTTGCATTGCGGCTTTTTCTTTTAATCCTTGTAATTCTTTTTCTGCTTTCTTCGCTTTATCTTGAAGTTGCTGAATTTTCTCAACAAGGGTGTTAACGTCAGATTTAAATAAATCTGCACTTTGAGCAAGAATGCGTTGTTGATTATGTAACCAATTAATTGCATTTTCACCCGTTACCGCTTCAATACGACGAACACCTGCTGCAACTGCAGTTTCCGCCACAATTTTAAATAAACCGATATCACCGGTACGTTTAGCATGAATGCCACCACAAAGTTCAACGGAGAAATCACCCATTGTTAAAACACGTACCACATCAGCATATTTTTCACCGAATAACGCCATTGCACCTTTTGCTTTTGCCGCTTCGATATCCATTACGTCCGTTTGAACCACATAATTCTCACGTACTTTTTGGTTTACCAACGTTTCAATTTCGTTAAGCTGTGCTTTGGTAATCGCTTCCGGATGAGCAAAGTCAAAACGTAATGCTGTATCGGATACTAATGATCCTTTTTGCACTACATGGTGACCTAAAACTTGACGCAATGCTGCGTGTAATAAGTGTGTTGCAGAATGGTTAAGTGACGTTTGATGACGTCTTGCTGCATCCACAACCGCATTGACTGTTTGTCCAACTTTTAAACTGCCTTGTTCTAATTCACCAATATGACCAAATACTTGACCATATTTTTGAGTATCTTTTACATTAAACTGAATGCCTTGAGAGGTTAAATAACCGCTGTCACCAATTTGGCCACCTGATTCCGCATAGAATGGCGTGTTTTCTAAAATTACCACAGCACTCTGGCCTGCAGTAATACTCTCTACTGATTTACCATCATAGAAAAGTGCGGTTACTTTGGCTAAAGATTCTGATTCAGTATAACCTTCAAATTTCGTTTCGCCTTCTACACGAATAACATTGTTGTAATCCATGCCGAATTGGCTTGCAGATTGTGCGCGTAAACGTTGTGCTTCCATTTCACGCTCAAAACCTGCCTCATCAATTGCAATATCACGCTCACGACATACGTCTGCAGTTAAATCAAGTGGGAAGCCATAAGTATCATAAAGTTTAAAGGCTACTTCACCTGACAACACGCCATCTTTCACTTGAGCTAGCGCATCATCTAATAAGCTTAATCCGCGCTCTAATGTACGAGCAAATTGTTCTTCTTCTAAACGAAGTAATTTTTCGACATTGGCTTGTTTTTCTTTAACTTCTTTGCCTGCTTCCGCCATGACTTCAATTAAGGTTGGCACAAGTTTATAGAAGAAGGCTTCTTTTGCCCCTAATAAGTGGCCATGACGTACTGCACGACGAATAATACGACGTAATACATAACCGCGACCTTCATTTGATGGAATTACGCCATCTGCAATTAAGTATGCGCAAGAACGAATGTGGTCTGCAATTACGCGTAATGATTTATTTGTTAAATCTGTTGTTCCTACAACTTCTGCCGTTTTCGCAATTAATTTTTGGAAAATATCGATCTCATAGTTAGAGTTTACGTGCTGTAATACGGCAGAAATACGCTCTAATCCCATCCCGGTATCAACCGATGGGCGCGGTAATTTTTCCATGGTACCGTCTGCTAGACGGTTAAACTGCATGAATACCACATTCCAAATTTCGATATAACGGTCACCATCTTCTTCAGGTGAGCCTGGAGGGCCACCCCAAATGTGATCACCGTGATCGTAGAAAATTTCAGTACATGGACCACAAGGACCAGTGTCCCCCATTGCCCAGAAGTTGTCTGATGCATAAGGCGCACCTTTGTTATCACCGATACGAATAATACGCTCTGCCGGCACACCAACTTCTTTATGCCAAATATCATAAGCTTCATTATCAGTTTCATACACGGTTACCCATAATTTTTCTTTTGGTAACCCGAGCCATTGTGGAGAAGTCAAATACTCCCACGCAAAATTAATCGCATCATGTTTGAAATAGTCGCCAAAACTGAAGTTGCCGAGCATTTCAAAGAAAGTATGGTGACGCGCCGTATAACCGACATTTTCTAAATCATTATGCTTACCACCTGCGCGCACACAACGTTGTGCAGTTGTCGCACGTGAGTAAGGACGTTTATCCATACCAAGGAACACGTCTTTAAATTGGTTCATACCGGCATTGGTAAAAAGCAATGTCGGATCGTTTTCAGGCACAAGCGAACTACTTGCGACGACCTGATGCCCCTTGCTATGGAAAAAATCAAGGAATGACTGTCTAATTTCTGCTGTTGTTTTCATTGATAAAACCTTGTGTCTCTATCTCGATCACGATTTATAAAATAAGCTCACTATTCTTGCATATTTTGACCTAGAGAAAAAGGCTTTTTCACTGATCTTAAAAAGAAAACCGCACTCTACTGCATTAATTGAGAAGTGCGGTTAAAATTTACGTTATTTTAATAGGGCTAAAATAATTTTTGATCACTATTCGTCGCGAAGTGGCACAACCAACATATCAATTTTAATGGTATTCATCACTTGACGTGTTGAAGACATTAATTTACTCCAGAAATCTTGGTGATGACCTGTCACTAGTAGATCTACATCATACTGATCAATAGCGTCCGTCAAAACTTGACCTAAATCACCGCTGCCGCTCAATTTTTCTTTCACTGGATAACCAGCATGTTCTGCTAAATTAATTAGCGCTTTTTGTGTTTCGCTCGAAATTCTATCTTGCATTGATGACATATTGACATCAATCAAACCAGTATAGAGATCCGAGAAGTTTACATCTACATGGATAATGGAAAGTTGCGCATCATTGCGTTTTGCAATTCCCACGGCTTTTTTGAGTAGAAATTCACTTTCATCAGAAAGATCTACCGCCACTAAAACGTGTTTATACATAATCGACTCCTTACTGATTTAATTGGTCTTTTTTTACCTAACTGCATAGTAGCACTTTGGCTACAGGAAAAACTTGCACTAGATCACAAATTTGAGAATTTTTCTCAATTTTTCATTAAATTCTCAATGTCATCGATTTCTTTTGGTGCCGCTGCTGTCAGATTTTTGTTGCCGTATTCAGTCATCAACAAGTTATCTTCAATACGCACACCAATGCCTTTATATTGAGCTGGCACATCCGCCTCTTCTGAAATATAAATACCTGGCTCAACAGTGATGAGCATCCCCACTTCAAGCGTGCGACTACGATCATCATCATAGCGACCAACATCGTGCACATCTAAACCAAGCCAATGGCCTAAACCATGCATATAAAATTGGCGATAGGCTTTTTCTTCAATCAGCTTATCTACATCCCCTTTCAGAATGCCTAAATCAACCAAGCCTTGAGTTTTAATACGAATCACTTCATCATTTGCCAATTTAATTGAATTACCTGGCACTAATAGCTCAATAGCTCGCTTTTGTGCTTTTAAAACTAATTCGTAAATATCACGTTGAGGCTGGGTAAATTGACCATTTACAGGGAACGTACGCGTGATATCGCCTGCATACATAGCAAACTCACAGCCAGCATCAATCAACACAAGATCGCCATCTTTTAATGATTGATCATTTTCGGTGTAGTGCAAAATACAGGCATTATCTCCTCCCGCAATAATCGAATTGTAAGACGGGAATCTTGCACCATGACGATTAAATTCATGCAAAATTTCACTTTCAATTTCATATTCAAAACGATTTGGACGAGTCACTTGCATCGCTTTAATATGTCCAAATGCTGTAATTTGTCCCGCTTGCTGCATTAATCGAATTTCATTTGGTGATTTAATTAAGCGCATCTCACTTAACATCGGCTGCCAATCAAAAACAGCGTAAAATTTCACCGCACTTTCAGCTATTAATTTATCGCCCCAAGGATGACGATCTGACACATGATAAAGTGCGGTCAATTTTTCCGTTAATTTTGGAAATTCAGTTTTGAAATCATCAATAGAATACGCTTCATTAACATTGAGTTTTTGCGGTGCTCGCTCAACGCCTAATCGGCGACCATTCCAGGTTTCAAGCAAAGGATCTCGCGGACGAAGAAATACAACCGCCTTTTCCGCATCTTCCGTTTTAATCAATAACAATGCAGCATTGGGTTCATTAAAACCTGTTAAATACCAGAAGTAACTGTCTTGACGGAAAGGAAAATCACAGTCGTTATTACGACGTTTTTCAATTTCGGAAAATAGCAACAAGGCAGAATTTGGCTGCATTTGCGCGAATACTTTTTGACGACGTTCTGTAAATTCCTCTTGCGGTAATGCCGCCATATATGCGAGATCCATGTTTCGCTCCTTTTAATGTAATATCGGTTTTATTTCTTGTGCATCATCATTGAAATGGGTGTAAAACAACATTGCAATGGTGCGAACATATTCAATGATTTCTTCTAGGGCTTCGGTAAGCTCTTCTTCATCATCTTCTTCATCATAACCAAGCTGACAAATATCTTGTAAATCATCTACCGCTTCGCCAATTTCGCCTTTTTCTTTATCCAATTCTGTCTGAACAAGACCTAAACCCAGTAAAAATTGGTTTGCCCAGTCTGATAAACTGTCTGCACGTGCAAACACGCTCTCATCTTCTGTTAAGCCCAATTCAAAATCAAACCCTTCTACGTCCCCTAAGGTTTTACCAATTTGTTCATAGATTTCGGTAATCGGCTGAATTAATGCGATTGGATATGCGTGGTTATCGTTACTAAATTGATATAGAAGTGGTAACCAGCTTTGGTCTTTCAGTCCACCACAAATTAAGCCGCTCAAAAAGCCATGTAATTCTGTTGCATTAATACCAATACCGGCAGATTTGAGTTGTTGATTAAGTTCAGTTTGGGAAATTGTCATTGTTATACCTATAAAATCATCGAAAACCATTAAAGTGTAGCACCACACAAATAAAAATGCGATCGCATTTCTATAAAGAAAAACGATCGCACTTTCTTTCGCAAAGTGGAATTACATCATTCCGCCCATGCCTCCCATACCGCCCATTCCGGCAGCACCTAAATCAGCTTTATCATCTTTTGGAAGATCGGTAACCATACATTCTGTGGTGATCATTAAACCTGCTACAGAAGCCGCGAATTGTAACGCAGAACGAGTTACTTTAGTTGGATCTAAAATACCCATTTCGATCATATCACCGTACTGTTCAGTACCTGCGTTATAACCAAAGTTTCCTTCGCCATTTTTAACCGCACTTGCCACAACAGATGCTTCTTCACCTGCGTTAGTGACGATTTGACGAAGTGGCGCTTCCATTGCTCGTAATGCAAGTTTAATACCTACATCTTGTTCTTCGTTATCACCTTTTAAGGTTGCAGCTACTTTGCCTGCTGCACGAACTAAGGCTACACCACCACCTGCAACGATACCTTCTTCAACCGCTGCACGAGTTGCGTGTAATGCATCATCTACACGATCTTTTTTCTCTTTCATTTCAACTTCAGTTGCTGCACCAACTTTGATGACAGCCACACCGCCAGCAAGTTTAGCTACGCGTTCTTGAAGTTTTTCTTTGTCATAATCAGACGTTGATTCTTCGATTTGCTGACGAATTTGAGCTACGCGACCTTTGATTTGTGCTTCATCACCCACACCATCGATAATCGTGGTATTGTCTTTGTTGATAACAACACGTTTCGCTTGACCTAAATCTTCTAATGTCGCTTTTTCAAGTTCCATACCGATTTCTTCAGAAATTACGGTACCAGCAGTTAAGATCGCAATATCTTGCAACATTGCTTTACGACGATCACCAAAACCAGGTGCTTTCACTGCTGCAACTTTCACGATACCACGCATAGTGTTCACTACTAAGGTTGCAAGTGCTTCACCTTCAATATCTTCAGCGATAATTAATAATGGTTTACCCGCTTTCGCTACACCTTCTAATACTGGAAGTAATTCACGGATATTTGATACTTTTTTATCTACTAAAAGAATGTATGGGTTGTCTAATTCAACAGTTGCCGTTTCTGGTTTGTTGATGAAATAAGGTGATAAGTAACCACGATCGAATTGCATCCCTTCCACAACCGCTAATTCATCGTCAAGACCGGTACCGTCTTCTACGGTAATCACGCCTTCTTTACCCACTTTTTCCATTGCTTGAGCAATTAATTGACCCACAATGCTGTCAGAGTTAGCAGAAATCGTCCCTACTTGCTCAATTTCTTTAGAGGTTTCGCAAGGTTTAGATAAATTTTTAAGCTCAGAAACAACCGCACTTACCGCTTTATCAATACCACGTTTTAAATCCATTGGGTTCATACCTGCAGCCACAGCTTTTAAGCCTTCATTTACGATAGCTTGAGCAAGAACTGTTGCAGTAGTTGTACCGTCACCCGCTGCATCATTGGCTTTAGAGGCAACCTCTTTCACCATTTGTGCACCCATGTTTTCAAATTTATCTTCTAATTCAATTTCACGTGCGACAGATACACCATCTTTAGTGATGGTTGGTGCACCAAATGATTTATCTAAAATTACATTACGACCTTTAGGGCCAAGGGTAACTTTTACCGCATCAGCTAGTACATTCACACCTTTAAGCATTTTTACGCGTGCATCGTTACCAAATTTTACGTCTTTTGCTGCCATTTTCTTTTTTCCTTAATTTAAATTATTCCACAATCGCCAAAATATCGTTTTCAGAAATGATTAACACTTCTTCACCATCGATTTTTTCACTTTTCACGCCATAACCATCATTGAAAATGACTGTATCGCCAACTTTTACATCTAAAGGTTGAACGGTGCCATTTTCCAAAATACGACCTTTACCCACTGCCAATACTTTCGCACGGGTTGATTTAGTCGCCGCTGAACCAGTTAATACGATACCGCCAGCTGAACGAGTTTCTACTTCTTCACGTTTAATGATTACACGATCGTGTAAAGGACGAATATTCATGATTAATTTCCTTCTTAAAAATTAGTTAACTCTTTCCCTATATAAGGAGGTTTTTTATGATTTCAAGGGGTATTATTAAAAAAATCGAATAAAATATTTTTCCTATTCTGTCGTTTTTTACGTAAAATTCAGCCCGTCTTGCATAATAAACAAAAAAAGGAATAACGATATGCATTTAACATCAAGAGAACAAGAGAAATTGATGCTCTTTTTAGCCGGTGAGCTTGCGGCAAAACGCAAAGCGCGAGGCGTAAAATTAAACTATCCTGAGGCAATCTCGTACATTGCCAGTCATTTACAAGAAGCAGCAAGAGATGGCATGAGTGTGGCGGAAGTCATGCAATATGGTGCAACGTTGCTTACCGTTGAAGATGTAATGGAAGGTGTTGCTGAAATGGTGCACGAAGTACAGATTGAAGCTACTTTCCCAGATGGCACGAAGCTTGTTACTGTGCATAACCCGATTAGATAATAAGTACAAGCGGTTAAAAATCGGAAAAAATTTACAACTAAGGAATTAAAAATGATCCCAGGCGAATACCAATTAGCTGAAGGCGATATTATTGCCAATGTTGGCAGAAAAACCGTCACAATCGAAGTAACCAATTCAGGCGACCGCCCAATTCAAGTCGGTTCCCATTACCATTTCTTTGAAACCAATAATGCGCTTAAATTTGACCGCACTTTAGCACGTGGAATGCGCTTAAATATTCCGTCTGGCAATGCCGTACGTTTTGAACCGGGTGAAGTAAAATCAGTAGAACTAGTCGCTTTTGGTGGTTCGCAAACCATTTACGGCTTCCATAATCAAATTGATGGCAAATTATAAGGTAGGGCAAAATGGCATTAACAATTTCAAGAGCTCAATATGTAGCAACTTATGGCCCAACCGTTGGCGATAAAGTCCGTTTAGGCGATACCAATTTATGGGCAACCATTGAACAAGATTTATTAACCAAAGGTGATGAGTGTAAATTTGGTGGCGGTAAAAGCGTGCGTGATGGCATGGCGCAAAGTGGTACGGCAACTCGCGACAATCCAAATGTGTTGGATTTTGTCATTACCAACGTAATGATCATTGATGCGAAATTAGGCATTATCAAAGCCGATATTGGTATTCGAGATGGCCGCATTGTCGGCATCGGACAAGCAGGTAACCCTGAAACCATGGATAACGTCACACCCAATATGATTATCGGTGCTAGCACAGAAGTGCATAATGGTGCACATTTAATTGCAACCGCAGGCGGTATCGATACGCACATTCACTTTATTTGCCCTCAACAAGCACAACATGCGATTGAAAGTGGGGTTACGACTTTAATTGGTGGCGGAACCGGCCCGGCTGATGGTACACACGCGACCACTTGTACACCGGGTGCATGGTATATGGAACGTATGTTCCAAGCGGCAGAAGCTTTACCAGTCAACGTCGGTTTTTTCGGCAAAGGAAACTGCTCAACTTTTGATCCGCTACGCGAACAAATTGAAGCGGGGGCATTAGGTTTAAAAATCCATGAAGACTGGGGCGCAACGCCTGCAGTAATTGATTCTGCCTTAAAAGTCGCAGATGAAATGGATATTCAAGTGGCAATTCACACTGACACGCTAAATGAAAGTGGCTTTTTAGAAGATACCATGAAAGCAATTGATGGACGTGTGATTCACACTTTCCACACTGAAGGAGCTGGTGGTGGCCATGCGCCAGATATCATTAAAGCGGCAATGTATCCAAACGTTTTACCCGCTTCAACCAACCCGACTCGTCCATTTACCAAAAACACCATTGATGAACACTTAGATATGTTGATGGTTTGCCATCACTTAGATAAACGCGTACCGGAAGATGTAGCATTTGCTGATAGCCGTATCCGTCCTGAAACTATTGCTGCAGAAGATATTTTGCATGATATGGGCGTCTTCTCAATTATGAGTTCAGACTCTCAAGCGATGGGACGTATTGGCGAAGTCGTTATTCGTACATGGCAAACCGCAGATAAAATGAAAATGCAACGTGGTGAGTTAGGCGATGAAGGAAATGATAACTTCCGCATTAAACGCTATATCGCGAAATACACCATCAATCCAGCAATTGCACACGGTATTGCGGATCATATTGGTTCATTAGAAGTGGGAAAAATTGCAGATATCGTATTATGGAAACCGATGTTCTTTGGGGTAAAACCAGAAGTGGTAATTAAAAAAGGCTTTATTAGCTACGCAAAAATGGGCGACCCAAATGCCTCTATTCCAACGCCGCAACCTGTATTCTACCGTCCAATGTACGGCGCACAAGGTTTAGCGACAGCACAAACCGCGGTATTCTTTGTTTCACAAGCCGCTGAAAAAGCCGATATTCGTGCGAAATTCGGTTTACACAAAGAAACCATTGCTGTGAAAGGTTGCCGCAATGTGGGTAAAAAAGATCTCGTTCATAACAACGCAACACCTGAAATCACGGTGGATCCAGAACGCTATGAAGTGCGTGTAGATGGTGAGCTCATTACTTGCGAACCCGTGGATACGGTGCCATTGGGACAACGATATTTTATGTTCTAAGCAGAAAAGAGCGGTCAAATTTTAAGGATAATTTACAATGAAACTTTGGTACTCCACCACCAGCCCGTATGTACGTAAAGTGCTGGTAACGTTGAAATATCAACAACTATTAGACAAAACAGAACTGATTAAAATTGGTTCATCATTTGATGCTAACTCTGCGCATAATCAGGCAAATCCTCTGGGTAGAGTGCCAGCGTTAGAACGTAATTGTGGTAATTGGCTTTATGGCAGTTTGCTCATTTGCGAATATCTTGACCAAAAAGGCAAGGTAGAGCCTAAACTCATTCCAGAAAGTGGCAAACCACGCTGGGCAGCGTTAGCGTTGCATAATTTAGCCGATGGCATTATGGAAAATACCGTGCCGATGATGGCTGAAAAAATACTTCGCCCTGAAAGTGAATGGTGGACAGATCGCCATCAACAACTAACCAAACGTAACCGTCAAAGTTTTGCAAGACTTGAGCAAGATTTAAAACCGTTTGGCACGGAATTAAACATTGGTACGTTAACGGCGGTTGCAGTCATTGATTGGTTCTTGTTTAGAGCAGAAAAAATTGGATTAGATCTTGCAAAAGAATTTCCAAATTTAACCGCTTGGGCGGCGGAGATGAATGAAAAATATGAGGTTTTAAGAGAAACAAAACCTCTTTTATAAAAGGAACTAGATATGACTAACCAGAAAAATGTATCTAAATCTAATGCTATTACTAAAAAACAATCTTGGTTTGCAACCCATTCTGCTCAAAATATAATAGGAGTTATCTCGATTCTTGGAGTCGCATCTATAGTATCTATATGTTACGAAAGTTTTAGAATACCGTCATTAACCACGAAGATAGAAAGTTTAAATAATAAAATCGCTAGTCTTGAAAGTAAATCAGAAATAGTTAAGCTAACTAAAGAGAATTTAGAAAAAGTAAAACTTCTCGACGCTAAAGATAGCGAAATCCTTAGCTTAAAGTCTCAAATTCAGGAAATTAATAAGAACAGAAATGGCTTAGAAAAGCAAATAAATGAGTTAAATAATATTATTTCACAATGGAATTCATGGGGAAATAATATTAAAAAGGAACTTAATATTTGTAAAAATAATGTAAATATACAAGAGGAAATTAATAAGCTTCGAAAACGTATCGACAATAATAATCGTAGAATTGCAGATGACTCTTCGCTTAGAGCAACAGACAGAGAACTCCGAAGTTTATTTATGGATAATCAAAATTTAAATAATTCTATTTTAGAATATCAAAAAAAATTACAATGCCAAGAAATAAAATAATAATATGAAAATCCTCAACCCCATTCTGCCTATTATGGATAGCATTTTAGGTAATTTAACTAGCCTTCAAGCTGAAGGCAAGATTACACATCAAACCATTGAACGCGTGGCATTGCAGTGGTATGAAAGCGAACGGAATATTCTGCGTAAAACCACAAATACGGGGCGCGAAGTTGCCTTTCGCTTGCTAAAAGAAGGGCAACGTTTAAAACACGATGATGTTGTGTTTATCAGCGATGAATTAGTGATTGCGATTGAAATTTTACAGAGTGAAGTCATTGTGCTGTCTCCGAAAACCTTGCCAGAAATGGCGCGCGCTTGTTATGAAATCGGTAATAAACATTCGCCACTCTTTTTAGATGGTGATGAAGTGACATTACCTTACGATAAGCCGATGTTCGAATGGTTACAAGCGGCGGGATTTCATCCACAAAAAGCTGAACGACGTTTAAGCCAAGCGTTAAGAGCAAATTCTGCACAGGGGCATGGGCATTCTCATAGTCATTCGCACGATCATCATGGTTATCACCATCATGGAGACGGCAATTGGCACCAACATTAAACCGAAGCCTGGCAGATTTAGGCGCGTTGTTGCACTTGGTTGACCCGACTTTGCCAATCGGGGGCTTTAACCATTCAAACGGTTTAGAAACTTTTGTGCAGCAAGGCGTTGTTTCAACAAAAACAAGCCTAGAAGAATATGTGCAAACCGAACTTTTGCAAAACTGGGTGTATAACGATGGCGCTTATCTTTCGCTCGCATTTGAAGCCATGGCTACCAATGATTTTGAGCGCTTGTGTGAATTAGACCATTCGCTATCTGCGACCAAAATTGCGCGAGAAAGCCGTGAAGGCAGTTTT
Organism: Haemophilus sp. CCUG 60358; assembly: GCF_001679485.1. Classification (GTDB taxonomy): domain Bacteria; phylum Pseudomonadota; class Gammaproteobacteria; order Enterobacterales; family Pasteurellaceae; genus Haemophilus_D. Next base: position 96,701 of record NZ_LZOZ01000014.1, on the reverse strand, counting down.
AAACTCGGCGTGCGGTTATTAAAAATTTTTATCCGCTATGAACAACACCCAATCCTGAGCCAATTTCAGCAAGCGATTCAGAATAAAACCGTGCAAGGCTATTTCCCGATTGTGTTTGCTATGGTGGCGCAAGCGATGGGGCTCAGCAAAGCGGATACTCTTTATGCGTTCTACTACAATGCAGCAGTTGGTACCATTACCAATGGCGTGAAACTCATTCCGCTCAGCCAAATGGATGGGCAAGATATTCTGTTTGATTTGCGTAGTGCGCTCTTGCAAGCTGTCGAATTAAGCCTTGAGCCCAATCTTGATTGGTTGGGTGCAGCAACTCTCGCAAATGACATCCGCTCCATGCAGCACGAAGTGCTTTATACGCGACTTTATATGTCGTAAGAGCGGTCATTTTTTATTAAATTTTTACATATCGCAGAGGTGATAAGAATGAGCCCCTACGATAATCAACAAAAGGAACATTATGCGTAACTACATTAAAATTGGCGTAGCAGGCCCTGTTGGCGCAGGCAAAACCGCGTTAATTGAAAAACTAACTCGTGAAATGGCAAGCCGTTATAGCGTAGCGGTGATCACCAATGATATTTATACCCAAGAAGATGCGGAATTTTTAACGAAAAACAGCCTACTTCCGCCAGAGCGTATTATGGGCGTGGAAACGGGCGGTTGCCCACACACAGCAATTCGTGAAGATGCGTCTATGAACTTAGAAGCAGTCGATGAAATGGTTGCATGTTTCCCAGACGTGGAAATTGTGTTTATCGAATCGGGTGGTGATAACCTCTCGGCGACTTTCAGTCCAGATTTAGCGGATGTGACCATTTTTGTGATCGACGTGGCACAAGGCGAAAAAATTCCGCGTAAAGGTGGGCCTGGTATTACTCGTTCTGATTTATTAGTGATTAACAAAACTGACCTTGCACCATTCGTTGGTGCTGACTTAAGCATCATGGAACGTGATGCTCGTCGTATGCGTAATGGTCAACCATTTATCTTTACCAACTTAATGAAGAAAGAGAATTTAGACGGTGTGATTGGTTGGATTGAAAAATACGCCTTATTGAAAAATGTAGAAGAGCCGAAAGCATTAGTGAGATAAATCATCCTTCCCTCTTCTTTTAAGAGGGAATTTTACAAATTTAATCGATTATGAACAGTACGCTAAAACTCTCAACTAAACTTTCTTCAAGCGGTAAAACTCAGCTTGCGGAGTATTTTGCTACTCCCCCTTTCAAAGTGATGACGTTGCCTGCTTATTCGGATGCTTGGACGAATGGACTTAATGCTATTCAGATGTCTTCTTCGCCAGGACTCTTATCTGGGGATCGTATCAATATTCAAATAACACTTGAAGAATCGACCGCTCTCTCTTTAAATACACAGGCTTTTACTCGTGTTCAGGCAATGAATGAAGGCGATTTTGCTGAACAAAACACCTTCATTCAGCTTGAAGAGAATAGCCGCTTATTTTATTTGCCCCACCCATTAGTATTGCATAAGAATTCTGCATTTAAGCAAAAAACATTCATCAATATGCAACCTAATAGCGTTCTGATTTATGGAGAGATTGTGGCTATTGGTCGAGTAGCAAACAATGAACGTTTTGAATTTCGTCAATTTTCTTCTCATCTGAAAGTTCAGCTTTTGCAAAATAATGGGCAAACTAAACCGCTTGTATTGGATTGTATTCAATGGCAACCAGTACAAATGAAATTGACCGCATTAAGCCAAATGGAGGATTTTTCACATCAAGGCTCATTGGTTTATCTCAATTTACAGAAAACACAAACTGAAATTAAGCAAATCGTCCACACACTTCAACAACAAGAAAGCGAAAAATCGCTACTTGTTGGTGTTTCTCAATTAAATGAAGGTGGACTTATTGTGCGAGTATTAGGACATCGTGCTGAACTCATCCAGAAACTGTTTGAGAAAATAGCTGAACAACTAAAATCAGCATAAAATTAATATAGCTGAATTAATTTCCCCTAAAAAAATTTATGCGAGAAATGAAAATATCTCTTATACGTCTTATTTGAAATGTGATCCATGTCAAATTTATTTTCTATGTAAATTCCTATAATTACCTCAAATTAATTAACAACCAAAAAAGGTGATTAAAATGACTCAATACAGAAAAGAAGTGGATTTATTAGGTGAACGTGATGTGCCAGCAGATGCATACTGGGGTATCCATACCTTAAGAGCGGTTGAAAACTTCAATATTTCTAATGTAACCATTTCTGATGTACCGGAATTTGTTCGTGGTATGGTGATGGTAAAAAAAGCAACTGCCCTAGCGAATGGTGAATTAGGTGCAATTCCAAGTGATATTGCAAAAGCGATTGTGGCAGCTTGTGATGAAATTCTTACCACGGGGAAATGCTTAGATCAGTTCCCATCTGATGTATATCAAGGTGGTGCGGGTACTTCTGTCAATATGAATACCAACGAAGTGGTTGCTAACCTCGCGCTTGAAAAAATTGGTCATAAAAAAGGTGAATATGATGTTATTAACCCAATGGACCACGTGAACGCTAGCCAATCTACCAACGATGCGTATCCTACCGGTTTCCGTATTGCGGTATATAACAGCATTTTGAAACTTATCGACAAAATCCAATACTTACATGATGGTTTCGATAATAAAGCAAAAGAATTTGCTAAAATTTTAAAAATGGGTCGTACCCAATTACAAGATGCTGTACCTATGACCGTTGGTCAAGAGTTTAAAGCGTTTGCCGTATTACTTGAAGAAGAAGTGCGTAACTTAAAACGTACCGCAGAGTTACTCCTTGAAGTAAACCTTGGTGCAACGGCAATCGGTACGGGTTTAAATACTCCACAAGGCTATACAGAACTAGTTGTAAAACACCTTGCTGAAGTAACTGGATTAGCTTGCGTACCAGCAGAAAACTTAATTGAAGCTACATCTGACTGTGGCGCTTATGTCATGGTTCACGGTGCATTAAAACGTACCGCAGTAAAACTATCTAAAGTATGTAACGACTTACGTTTACTCTCTTCTGGTCCACGTGCAGGTATTAAAGAAATTAACTTACCTGAATTACAAGCAGGTTCTTCTATCATGCCTGCAAAAGTGAATCCTGTTATTCCAGAAGTGGTAAACCAAGTTTGCTTTAAAGTAATTGGTAACGATACTACTGTTACTTTCGCATCTGAAGCGGGTCAATTACAATTAAACGTAATGGAACCAGTGATTGGGCAAGCAATGTTTGAATCTATCGACATCTTAACCAATGCTTGCGTGAACTTACGCGATAAATGTGTAGACGGTATTACTGTAAACAAAGAAATTTGTGAAAACTATGTATTTAACTCAATCGGTATCGTGACTTACTTAAATCCATTTATCGGTCACCATAATGGCGACTTAGTGGGTAAAATCTGTGCTCAAACCGGTAAAGGCGTACGTGAAGTGGTATTAGAAAAAGGTTTATTAACCGCAGAACAATTGGATGATATCCTTTCTGTAGAAAACTTAATGAATCCAACTTACAAAGCGAAATTAAATAAATAATCTCGCTGAGATATAAAAAGGGCGGTCAGTTTTGACCGCTCTTTTGTTTAATCTAAAACTAAATCTATTATTCAAATCCATAAATTCGAGCAAAATTATCTACGCTAGGATCTTTTTGCCAATGATATTCGGTGTGGTTAGCAATGTCTTGAGCCAAGTCATTGCCATAATAATCAGCAATAAACCCAAGTGCCATATCCATACCAGCAGAAACGCCTGATTAAGTATAAAACTTACCCTCTTTCACCCATCTTGCAACGCGTTGCCATTTCACTGTAGAACGACATTGTTTTACCCATTCAAAAGATTTTTTATTAGAAGTCGCTTTTAAGCTATCTAATCGCCCCGTACAAGCCAATAATGCTGAACCTGTACAAACACTTAAACAAACCTCTGACTCATCAATCCACTTACCAAGCTGATTAATAAATTGTTCATCTTTTACTAACTGACGAGTTCCTTGCCCTCCTACAACTAATAACACACTATGAGGCAATAAATGTTCTAGTTTTTCTGTTTCAATATGAAATTCTTGCTTACTATGAATTAATCCCCCAACTTGAGATACATAGTGAAGTTTAACATTAGGGACTCTTGCTAAAAACTCAACAGGTCCCATTAGATCTAACGTTTCATAGTCATTAAAGATAAGGCAATAAATATTCATTTTCTATTCCAAGTACATAATGCAAATGCTTTATAAATTACGAAAGCAGTAAAAACTTAACCTCAAAACTGACCGCTATTTTCATTTAAAATGGAAACAATATTGGCACGATAAAAACAGTCACCAGCATAACAATTAAGGTAAAAGGTACGCCGATCTTAATAAAGTCAGCAAATTTGTAGCCACCTGGTCCCACCACCATGGTATTTACTGGAGAAGAGACTGGGGTCATAAATGCAGCTGAAGCAGCAATCGCGACAACCATTGCAAATGGCACGGGAGACACATTAAGTTGCTGAGCAAGAGAAATCGCAATGGGAGCCATCAAAATTGCAGTAGCTGTATTCGAAATAAACAATCCGACTAATGCACAAAATACAAAGAGTACAATCAATACAGGATACATTCCCCATCCATCAATGATCTGTGTGAGCCATTTCACCGCAAACTCAACTCCACCTGTTTTTTGAAGTGCGGTTGAAAATGGCATCATTCCGATAATCAGAATAAGGCTCGGCCATTGAATGGAGTCATAAGCACTTTTAGCATCCACGCAACGGAAATAAGCCAACATTAAACAACCAATCAAGGCAGCCACAACATTCGGCACAGCACCTGAAACCATCAGTACCACCATAGTCAAAATGGATAGTAAGGCTAGTGGTGCTTGACGTTGAGCTGGTACGGCACGCTCCATTTCTTTCGGATAATTCAATACCAGGAAATCTTTTCGACGATCACGCATCGCTTGAATAAGTCGCCAATCGCCAATCACTAAAAGCAAATCACCTGAGCGATATTTTTCTTTAAAAGCATCACTCAACACCACACCATCTCGTTTAATCCCAACCACATTTAAGCCATATTTTGTACGGAATTGTAACTCTGCAGTGGTTTTACCAATACAGGCAGAGTTCGGCACAATAATTAACTCGGCCATTCCAATGGAACGTGCCTGCTGATCAAACGATTGTGATTTAATTTCGGCTGGCTCTAGATGAAATTCTTGGCAAAACATATCGAAATTAAAATCACAGCGTTCCAAATCCACCATGAGAATATCTTTTGCTTTTATCTCTGATGTACCAAGAGGCATGATGTAACTTGGACGGAAATGTTTCCAACGCTCAATCGCCAACACATTTAATTGATAGCTAGAACGCAAATGAAGTTGATCTAAGGTTTTACCCACGAAAGGAGACGTACTTTTCACCACCAAACGTTTGGTACGATCTTTCAAACCATATTCATTAATTAGCTCATTCATGGAGCTTTGCATCGTATCTTGATTGCTTTCATCGTTATTATCTGAAAGCCATCGACGAGCAATAAGCATATAGCCCATACCCAACACTAAGATCAGCAATCCGATTGGCGTGAAATCAAAAAACTCAAGGCGAAGATTCGTATCTTTCACTAATTCCGCATTCACCACAAGGTTAGGAGCCGTCGCGATTAACGTCATCATCCCACTGATTAATCCCGCTACGCTTAACGGCATCATTAATCGTTTTGGGGAAATATTCATTTGACGGCAAATCATAATCACAACAGGAATAAACACCGCAACCACGCCAGTAGAACTCATAAATGCACCTAATCCAGCCACTGAAAGCATCAGTAAAATAAGCACTTTAGCTTCACTATTTCCCGCAACTTTCAAGATGCCGTCACTCACACGATAAGCAATTCCTGTCCGAACCAAGCTTTCCCCCACAATGAAGAGTAAAGCAATCAGGATAATATTAGGATCGCTAAAGCCAACTAAGATCTCTTGGATACTGAGAATGCCACTTAGATAAAAAGAGAGCATCACCAATAATGCCACCACATCCATACGAATTTTATTATGCACAAATAAAATGATGGCTACGCCAAGCAACATCAATGTCCAAAATAATGGGCTCACCCAAAGTGCATGATCAAAAATGGTATTCATACTCTATCCTTTAATCTTACGACCTTTCACTCTAACTATTCTTCTATGCCTAATGCTTTCTTCACGGGTGAAAAACTACGACGATACTCTGGTAAAGGACCCAGTTCCGCTAATTTTTCTAAGTGTAATTTGGTCGGATACCCTTTATGTTGAGCAAAAGCATATTCTGGATACTTTTCATCTAACGCTTCCATTTCCTGATCCCGTGCGACTTTTGCCAAAATAGAGGCAGCGCTAATTTCAGCCACAAGTGAATCCCCTTTCACCACAGCTTGGGCAGGCAAGCCAAGGTTAGGCGGAATTCGATTTCCATCTACCAACACAAAGTGCGGTTGAATTTTTAAGGCTTTTACTGCTCGCTCCATGGCTAACATAGAGGCATGCAGAATATTCAATTCATCAATCTCGGCTGGCTCTGCTCGCCCCATTGCCCAAGCTAAGGCTTTCTCTTTAATTTCTGCTGCGAGTGTAAGGCGTTTTTTCTCGCTGAGTTTTTTAGAATCCGCCAAACCGATTATCGGATTATTAGGATCTAAAATTACTGCAGCCGTTACAACAGCCCCAACTAAAGGGCCACGGCCAACTTCATCCACTCCTGCAAATAATTGATAACCTTCAGGATAAACAAAATCAGTCATGTCTTTGCTCCAATAAATCAATCACAGCTTGTGCGGCTTGGCTATCCGCATCACATTGAATTAATTTGTGTAATTCAGTAAAACGTTGAATTAAAATACTGCGAGATTTGACCGCACTTTCATCATCACCCAAATACTGAGAAAGTTGTTCTGCTAATTTTTGTGGTTCGCAATCTTCTTGAATCATTTCTGGTACTAACATTTCATCCGCTAACAAATTAGGTAATGAAATATATTTTGTTTTGACCAATCGTTTTGCCAAAAAATGTGTGAAAGGTTTCATTCGATACCCTACCACCATTGGCGATTTACACAACATCGCTTCAAGTGCAGCGGTACCTGAAGCTAGTAAAGTTGCTTCGGCAGCAATCATCACTTGGCGTGCTTTACCATCAATTAAATGCATATCGAGATCAGGTGCAATCTGAGCCTTTATTTCCTCAAATTGCTGGCGACGCTTTTCATTCACCAAAGGGACTAAAAACTGCAAGTCTGGATATTTTTCTTTTAATAACAAAGCAGTTTTTAAAAATGGCTCAGTAAGAAAGCCCACTTCACTACCTCTACTCCCTACTAAAATAGCAAGGTAACGTCCTTTTTCATCAATACCTAAAGTCTGGCAAGCTTCTGTACGATTTGGTTTTAATGGAATCGCATCTGCCATGGTATGGCCAATAAAACGGCAAGGCACATTAAAACGATCATAAAAAGCTTTTTCAAAAGGAAGAAAAGCCAATACTTGATGAGTTGCTTTGGCAATTTTGTAGATACGATTTTGACGCCAAGCCCATACAGATGGACTCACGTAATGAATGGTTTTAATCCCTTTTTCTTTTAATTTTAGTTCAACGGTAAGATTAAAATCCGGTGCATCAATACCGATAAATATATCCGGTTTAATAGCAGAAAGTTGTTCGATGACACTACGACGAATTTTTAGCAATCGAGGTAAATGCTTGAGAACTTCTACTAGCCCCATAACAGAGAGCTCTTCCATATCAAAAAAGCTTTCAAAACCTTGAGCAATCATTCTCTCTCCGCCAATCCCGACAAACTTAGCTTGCGGATACTGGCGTTTAAGCGCTTGAATGAGACCTGCACCAAGAATATCACCAGATACTTCACCTGCGACAATCGCAATAGTCGGATTTTCTTTTATCATTAAATTTATCCTAAAAAACGACCGCACTTTGAAAAAATCATCGTGCGGTCTCTTTGTTATTCATCATTTTCTCTTAACGAGAAAAGAAACGTTAATTAACGAATAATGCCACGGGTAGAACGTTTGAAGAATTCCACAAAGAAACTAATTGCAGATTCAGTTTGTGCAATTTGTTCAATTTCCGGCAATACTTCTTCAAGGGTTTTACCGCTACGGTAAATCATTTTATAAACATTACGGATAGCATGCATGGTTGGTTTATCAAAACCACGACGTTTTAATCCTTCAAGGTTAACACCAAAAGGCTGTGCATGGTTACCTTGTGCCATCACATAAGGCGGCACATCTTGGCTAACCATAGAACCACCACCTAGCATTACGTGCGCACCGACGATCACAAATTGGTGAATCGCAGACATACCACCTACAATAACAAAATCATCTAATTCAACGTGACCTGCAAGGGTTGCATTGTTTGCCAAAATACAGTTATTTTTAATTTGACAATCGTGAGCAACGTGGACGTTGATCATCAATAAGTTGTTGTTACCAATACGTGTTACACCACCACCTTGGATTGTGCCGCGGTGAATCGTCACATGTTCTCGAATAAGGTTGCCATTACCAATAATGGTTTTAGTTGCTTCGCCTTTATATTTTAAATCTTGGTTGACTTCACCGATGCTGGCGAATTGATAAATCTGGTTATCCTCACCAATCACGGTGTCGCCTTTCACGACAATATGAGAATTTAAAACAGTACGCGCTTTAATCTCAACGCTCCCTTCAATAATACAGAAAGGACCGATAACAACGTCTTCGCCAATAACTGCACCATCAGCAACAAGCGCGGTTGGGTGAATTTTTGCACTTGGGTGGATCATACTTACCCCTTAATTTTCTTTAATTATCGACGAGCACACATTAATTTGGCTTCACAAGCAACTTCACCGTTTACGGTTGCAATACCTGTGAATGCTGTAATACCACGACGTTCTTTAATCACTTGAACGTTCAATTCCATTTGATCTCCAGGTAATACTGGGCGTTTGAAACGCGCTTCATCAATACCTGCGAAATAGAATAATTCGCCACCTTTTAATTCATGGGTTTTAAATGCAAGGATCCCCATTGATTGCGCCAAAGCTTCAAGAATTAACACGCCCGGTAAAATTGGCTCTCCAGGAAAATGACCGGTAAAACAAGGTTCGTTTACGCTGATATTTTTAATTGCTTTTAACCATTCACCTTCTTTGTAGTCTAACACACGATCCACTAATAAAAATGGATAACGATGTGGCAATAAGGTCATAATTTCTTTTGCTTCAATTACTTTACTTACTTGATTCTCTGACACGTCTAATACCTTTAAAATAAATAATAATAAAACACTGGAATTATACGATATTTCTGTATAAAAATAAAACGCACCCTAGGGTACGTTTTAAAAATCTTAGCCAAGTTTTTTCTCAAGGGCTTTCAGTCGTTTATTCATACCATCAATCCCCAAGGTAAGTGCGGCTGTTTTTCGCCACTCTTTATTGGTTTGTAATGGGATACCCGATGAGTAAACGCCTGGTTCAGTAATTGGACGCATTACCATCCCCATACCAGTCACTGTTACCTTATCGCAGATTTCCATGTGACCATTAATCACACTTGCTCCGCCAATTAAACAATAACGACCCACTTTCAAGCTACCCGCCATAATCACACCGCCAGCGACTGCTGTACCTGTGCCGATATGAACGTTATGCGCAATTTGACAAAGGTTATCAATAATGACGTTATCTTCAATGACTGTTGCGTCTAAAGCTCCACGGTCAATACAGGTACAAGCACCGATTTCGACATTATTACCAATAATCACTTGTCCTACTTGTGGAATTTTTACCCAGCGACCACGATCATTCGCATAGCCAAAGCCATCACTACCAATTACAGCACCTGATTGAATTAAGCAATTTTGTCCAATTTCTACTTCATGATAAACGCTTACATTTGCCCAAAGCTGTGTACCTACACCAATTTTGGTGAATTTACCGATAAAACAACCTGCGCCAATAATCACATTATCGCCTAATACAACACCTTCTTCAATCACGGCATTTGCACCAATTGATACATTTTCACCCATTAAAGCTTTTTCAGAAATAACCGCACTTGGGTGGATATTTTGAGCAGCTTTCGGAGTGGTATCCATATATTGAGCTAATACGGCGTAAGCAACATAAGGATCTTTGACGATAAGTAAGTTACTTTCAGGTGAGCAAAATTCCACATCTGCTTCTGACACGACAAGAATACCTGCTTTAGATTCGGCTAATAAAGGACGGAATTTTGCATTAGAAATGAAAGTAAGCTGGTTAGGTTCTGCTTTTGACAATGCTGCAATATTATTAACGACAACATCGGCGTTACCGCGAAGGGTACCGCCGACTTTTGCTGCTAATTCCTGTAAAGAATAGGATTTTTGCATTATGAGAACCTATTATTTTTTCTCTTCAGTTTTTGCTGGAGCGACTTTCTCAGTTGCAGGAATAGATTTTAATACTTCTTCAGTAATATCTTTACCATCTACCGCAAATACGACAGAGTTTGCATCTAAAACATAAGTATAACCTTTAGCTTTAGCTAAATTATTCGTTGCAACTTGAATGCTTTCCAATAATTTACCACGCTCTTCAGTTTGACGTTTTTCGTTTAACTCTTGGAACTCTGCCACTTTTTTATCTTGCTCTTCCATTAATTTACTTAATGCAGCTTCTTCATCTGAACCAAATTTAGTGATTTCTTCTTGGCGTTTTTGAATTTCAGCTTGACGTAAACGAGGTGCATCTTTTTGTAAAGCAGCAACTTTTGCTTCTACTTTTTTACGAGATGCTACGATTTTGTCATCAATTTCTTTCTTACTTGCAGCAAGTTTGTCCGCCATTGGTTTGAATTCTGCATCTAACTTATCTGCTACAGCTTGACGATCTGGATGGTTTTGGAATAAGTAACCCGCGTTGATGAATGCGATATTTTCATCTGCAGCAGCAAAACCTGATGCAAGTGCAAGACCTAAAGAAAGTGCGGTAACTTTTACTACGTTTTTCATGTTTGAATTTCCTTAAATTAGTTTAGTAAATATTTCTGTGCCAGCTAACTCACTGACACAGAACGAAGATTTTGACTTAAATAGAACGTAAAAGTTCAATTTATTAGAAAGAACCACCAATACTGAATTGGAATTGTTCTACATCATCATTTTCATATTTTTTGATTGGTTTCGCATAAGAGAATACCAATGGTCCAATTGGTGATTGCCATTGGAAAGCAACACCAGTTGAAGCACGGACTCGACCTGCTTTACTGTAATCAGATAATGTTGCATAAATCGGAGATGATTTTAAGCCTTCTTTATCTGATTTCCATTTTGTATTCCAAACGCTCGCTGCATCAACGAAAAGTGAGGTTCTTACGCTATTTTGGCTTTTATCTCCAACAAATGGGGTTGGAACAATAAGTTCAACACTTGCTGTAGCCATCGCGTTACCACCAACGACATCAGTACTTTGATACCATTGGCCATATTTGTCTTGATAAATCGCATTAGGACCTACCGCACCGTAAGCAAAGCCACGTAATGAACCGATACCACCAGCCGTATAAAGTTGATAGAACGGTACACGTTTACCACCTAAGCCATTTGCATAAGAAGCGGTTGCTTTTCCAGATAATACCCAACGATGATCACGATCTAATGGGTAGAAACCTTGAAGCTCAGCGCTTAATTTATAATATTTATTATCAGATCCTGGAATGGTGACACGACCACCTAGATTTGCTTTTACCCCTTTAGTTGGGAAATAGCCACGGTTTAGGCTGTTATAGTTCCAACCAAATGAGAAATCAAAATCATTAGTTTTGATTGAGTTTCCAGTCAAATTCATTGACTTCATGTATAAATCACGGTTGTACTCATACGCGAAGTTGCTAATTTTATTGTAAGTATAACCTAATCCCACATAATACGAGTTATTCTCATTGACTGGGAATCCTAATGTTACATTACCGCCATAAGTCGTACGCTTATAGGTTGATGAAGTATCATTTTTCGAGTTGTCGTAAGTTTCATAGAATACGTTTCCACCTAAACTTACGCCATCTTTAGTAAAGTATGGTTCTGTATAACCTAAGTTTACACTTGTACCATAGTCATTACGTGTACCAGCTAAACTTACCGCTGCACCTGTTCCCAAGAAGTTATCTTGTTTTACGCTTGCTTGATAGCTAAGCCCACTTTCTGTACCATAACCGATACCAAAGTTAATGCTACCGGTATTACGTTCTCTAACCTTATATACTACATCTACTTCATCATTAGAACCTTGGATTGGTTCAATGCGGTTTTCTACGCTTTCAAAGAAACCTGTTCTATCTAAACGCACTTTACCTAACTCAACTAATTGTGAGTTATACCAAGTCCCTTCTTGCTGACGCATTTCTTGACGTAATGTACTATCAGCAGAAACCGTATTACCTTCAAAACGAACTTGACGTACAGATAGACGACGACCCGCATCCACAACAAATGTTAACGCCAGTGTTTTATTCGCATCATCAAAAGTTGGTACAGAATTAACTGTTGCGCTACCATAACCTCGCTCGCCTAATTTATCTTTAATTAAGCTTTCTACGTATTGCACATCTGAACGTCTGAATATTTCGTTCAAGTGAAGCTCGCGCAATAATGGTTGTAACTCATTCGCCATACCACCTAGGTTACCAACAATACGAGCTGAACTTAAATTGTATTTTTCACCTTCACTTACATCAATGGTCACATCCGCTTTTGTATGATCTTCATTTAATTGAACATCTGTTTTAGTCACTTTTGCTTTTGCATAACCATTATTTTGATAATAATCTTGGATAGTCTGGATATCTTTCTCAAACTGAGAACCATCAAACTTATTACCCCAAAGCTTCCACCAAGAATCTGGTTGAAGCTCCATTTGTTCTTGTAACTTACTGCTCGAAATAGCTTCGTTTCCATTAAAAGTCACTGAACGGAGTTTTGCAGTATCATCTTCATCAATTTGAAGGGTAATTTCCGCTCGATTATTGGGTAAAGTCGTCACGATAGGCTCAACTTTCGCATTATAGCGACCTACGCTCTTATAATGATCTCTTAAGCTTTGAGCAAACCCTTCTAACTTCGCACGATTTAGCACCTCACCACTCTTTAATCCATTTGCATCAAGATTTTGTTTCAGTGCTTCCGTCGGAACGGCTGAGTTGCCTTTAATATTCACTTCAGAAATGATTGGTTTCGCGATAACGCTCACAACTAACGCATCACCATCTTGGAAAGCTTTGACATCATCAAACTGTCCACTTACAAATAATGAACGTACAATATTGGCTACGTCTTTATCCGTTACACGCTGACCGCTACGAACAGGAAGGCTCGCCAGAATTTGTTGTTCTAAGTCTCCTTGAGCACCGTCAACACGAATGTCTTTTGCTACAAATGGTGCCGCAAATACACTCGTTGTAGTACCGAATAATAAACTTGCGATTAGAAGTTTTTTCATCGACTTTATCCTATAAAAAATAATAGTTATAAACGTAAGAAATCATTAAAAAGCACAAAAATTGTTTCAATTAACAAGATTATTAGCCCTATACGATAACTTAAATTTTGTACCCGTTCTGAAACAGGTTTTCCTTTGATAGCTTCCGCCGCCAAAAACACGAGATGTCCACCATCTAAAACTGGCAACGGAAATAAATTCATTATGCCTAAATTAACACTAATTAACGCGAGAAAACTTAAGAAATAAATCACGCCAGCGTTAGAAGATGCGCCTGCCCCTTGGGCAATTGAAATTGGCCCAGCTAAACTGGAAAATGAAAGTTCACCACTAAGCAATTTCCCGATTGCCTTCACAATAAACCAAGCAATCTGGCCTGTCTTTTCCACACCTTTTTGTAGCGCATCAAGAATACCATATTTTAATTCAGTTCGATACTGTTCGCCAACTTTTAAGAACGTCGGACTTAACCCCACAAACCATTTACCCTCTTGATTCTTCTCCGGTTGCAAGGTTTTGTCAAAAATTTCCTGATTTCGTTCAACCTTGATTGTAAAAGGTTGACCTTGTTGTACCTGTGCGACAAAAGCTTTCCAATCAAGTGCGGTCGAATTTTCCGCTAAAATTTTATCGCCAATCAATAAGCCCGCTTTTTCAGCTGGTGAGTTCTCCACCACTTTTGATAAAGTCATCTCCACTTTACTTGAAACTGGATTGATCCCTAATGTTTCAAATGCTGTTTCTTTATCTGGCTCAAATGTCCAATTTTGCAGATTAATGGTTCGTTGATAAGGTCGGTCTTCACCAAAAGGCGTTAATGTGAGCTCAACAGAATTAGAACCTAACTTATCAGTGAGCAATAAATTAATGGTTTCCCAATCAGGGGTATTCTTTCCATCAATTGCCAAAATCTGGGTATTCGGTTCAATTTGAGCTATTGCAGCCGGTGAATTTGACGTGATGTTTTCAATGACCGGTTTAACACTCGGAATCCCAACAGAATAAATAACCCAATATGCCAAAATCGCAAAAATAAAATTGGCCAAAGGGCCTGCTGCAATGACAAAAGCGCGTTGAGCAACAGATTTACTTTCAAATGCTTGCGATTTTAATTCTGCTGGAACTTCTTCATTTCGCCCGTCAAGCATTTTGACATAACCACCAAGCGGAATGGCTGAAATAGCAAATTCAGTGCCCAATTTATCTGTGCGTCGCCAAATCACTTTACCAAAGCCAATCGAAAAACGATGAACTTTAATACCGCACTTTCTTGCTGCCCAAAAGTGGCCGTATTCGTGTACGGCAACCAACACAGCAATTGCAACAATAAATGAGCCAAGCGACCACAAAAACGACATGTTCTATCCTATAACACAAAGAAATAGAAGTATGTGAAGAATGGTACTGCGGCTGTTAAGCTATCAATACGATCTAAAATACCGCCATGGCCTGGAATTAATTGACTACTGTCTTTAATGCCTGATTCACGTTTAAACATACTTTCTGCTAAGTCACCTAATACAGAAATAGCCACTGTTGCCACAGAAAGCACAACAAAACCACTCATTGCACGGCTACCTAATAAGGTTTCACCTGAGAAATGAATAAATACAAATGCCAATACCGCCGCGGTGATCATGCCTCCAAATACCCCTTGCCATGTTTTTCCCGGTGAGACTTTCGGCGCAAGCTTGTGCTTACCAAAGGCTCTCCCCGCAAAATAGGCACCTGAGTCCGCTGCCCATACCAATACAAACACATAAAGCAATAAGAATAAACCATGATAAGGATCAGCAGCATAATTATCTAAGCGTAAACGTAAGACTGCTGCCACAAAAGGAATCAACGTAGAAAAAGCAAACAGGAGTTGTAAAGGAATATTTTTCCCCCAAAACTTCGCTGAGCTTGGATAAGTCACCACTAATACTAATGCAAGCGCCCACCAACCGACTGAATTTAGCAATAAAAGCGGCAAGTAGTTTTCAAATACTCGACCTGCATCTAAATAATTACCTTCGTTATAAAGCCAGAGGAAGATAAATGCGCCTAAAAATGCCGCGATACAAAGGCGCGCCAAAGGATTTTTAAAACGAGCAAATTGAGCCCACTCCCAAATACCAAGTGTCGCCACAAAGCCCAAGGCTAGGGCAAAATAAAATGGGGTAAATAAGAACAAGGCACATAACACCAAAGCAATCAACACAATGGCTGATAATACACGTTCTTTAAGCATAAGTTCTCCGCTTATTCTGTCCCGCCAAAACGGCGATGACGTTGTTGATAGCAGGCAATTGCCTGATTAAAATCTTTTTCACTAAAATCCGGCCAAAGCACATCTAAAAAACACAATTCCGCATACGCAATTTGCCAAAGTAAGAAATTACTAATGCGTTGCTCACCGCTCGTCCGAATTAACAAATCGACCGGCGGCTCATCTTGTGTGACTAAATGTTGCTGGAAAAGTGATTCATTAATATCACTCACCGAAATCTCATTATTTTTTACTTTTTCAGCTAATTGTTGGGTCGCTTGAACAATATCCCAACAACCACCGTAATTCGCCGCAATATTTAAAGTCAGTGCGGTATTATTTCCCGTTAAATTTTCTGCTTTTACGATCTTCTCTTGCAATTTTTCACTAAAACGAGAAACATCACCGATAATCTTTAAACGAATATTATTTTTATGTAATTTTTTGACTTCTCGATCAAGCGCTTGCATAAAGAGCGTCATTAAAGCGCTCACTTCTTGCTCGGGGCGATTCCAGTTTTCGCTGCTAAACGCATATAACGTCAAAAATTTGATGCCAGTTTGTCGTGCATAGCTCACCGCACGGCGAACAGCCGCCACCCCATTTGTATGGCCAAAAATACGCAGCTTATTTTGTTGTTTCGCCCAGCGCCCATTACCATCCATTATGATGGCAACGTGTTCGGGAATATTATTGTTATCAAGTTCTTTCATTCTAAAATATTCGAATTTTGTGACCGCACTTTGGTGTATTCTACATTAACTTTTTAATCAGCAAAGCTGCTAATTCACGTGCTTGCTTATCTACGGCTAATACATTATCAATGCTTGAAATTATAGAAGATTGCATTTTCTCAACCGCTGCTTGGTTAATTTTCGCAATATCCATAAATTTAATATAGCCATCTAAAAAGGCTTGTACTGCAATTTCATTTGCTGCATTCATAGCGGTTGTCGCATACTGCCCTTCTGCAAAAGCATCGATCGCTAATTTTAAATTTGGATAACGATTAAAATCAGGTTCGATAAACGTCAATTCTTTGATTTTAAAGAAATCTAATGGTTTCACACCACTAACAGTACGATTTGGATAAGCCATGGTTTCCGCAATTGGCGTGCGCATATCCGGATTGCCCATTTGAGCAATGACCGAGCCATCTACATAGCGCACCATTGAATGAATAATAGATTGAGGATGAATGATCACTTCCATTTCATCAGCCGATGCATTGAAGAGCCAGCGGGCTTCAATGTACTCTAAACCTTTATTCATCATCGTGGCAGAATCCACGGAGATTTTTTTACCCATTGACCAGTTTGGGTGGGCGACGGCTTGTGCGGGAGTAATATGTTCAAACTCATTTAATGGCGTATAACGGAAAGGCCCACCAGAACCAGTTAAGACAATTTTACTGACGCCCAATTCTTTCAAAGGACAGAACCCAACTTTTTCTTGCGCTTCAGGCGGTAAAGATTGAAAAATCGCGTTATGCTCACTATCAACAGGCAATAATTTTGCTTTGAATTGTTTTACTGCATCAATAAAAATTTGACCACAAGTCACTAAAGATTCTTTGTTAGCAAGTAAGACTTTCTTACTCGCTTTCACTGCTGAAAGGGTCGGTAGTAATCCAGCTGCCCCCACAATTGCTGCCATCACTTGATCCGCATCAGGATGTGCTGCTAGCTCACAAATGGCTTTTTGTCCTGCTAAGACTTCCGTTTTAATGTGGTGTGAAGCTAATTTTTCTCGCAATACCTTTGCCGCATTTTCGTCATCTAGTGCGGCAAAGTGCGGTTGAAATTTCACGCATTGTTCAAACATTGTCTCAACATTTTTGCCTCCCACTAACGCAAAGGCATGGTATTTGTCGGAGTTATGTTCGATAACTGAAAGGGTGCTATGACCAATAGAACCTGTTGATCCTAAAATAACAAGATTTTGTTTTTGCATAAAATTTCGACCGCACTTTGTGCTTTTATTTCTTCATCAGAATAGAACAAGGGCAGACACTTGGTCTGCCCCAAAACATGGTTCGACAATTAGAAATCCATTAATTCTTTTTCTTTATCAGCTAAGATCTCATCCACTTTTTTGATATAGCTATCAGTCACTTTTTGAATGATTTCTTCCGCTTTGTGTTGATCGTTTTCGCTGATTTCTTTGTCTTTTAATAATGCTTTGATTTTATCATTTGCATCACGACGTACGTTACGAATCGCGACTTTACCTTGTTCACCTTCGCTTTTTACGATTTTGATTAAATCGCGACGACGTTCTTCAGTTAATGGAGGAAGAGGCACGCGAATTGTTGTACCTGCTGAAGATGGGTTTAAACCTAAATCAGACGTTAAAATTGCTTTTTCTACTGCACTGATTAAAGAACGGTCAAATACTGTTACCGCTAAAGTACGCGCATCTTCTGCAACAACGTTAGCCAATTGACGAAGTGGCGTCGCTGCACCATAGTATTCCACTTGGATAGCGTCTAATAAGCTAGGTTGAGCACGACCTGTACGGATTTTTGCAATATGTCCACGCAACGCTTCGAGGCTTTTTTCCATACGAGCTTCAGCATCTTGTTTAATTTCATTAATCATTCATCTGTCCTTTTAAATAAATAAAGATAAAACACAGTGATTTTACTGGATTTTTAGGGAGTTTTGAATAAATTTATTCATAAAAAAGGCGAGATAGTCTCTCGCCATTTTATTCTTTAAAAAATTAACTAATCGTTGTGCCTTCTTCTGTACCGAGTACAACTTTGCGTAACGCACCTGGTTTACACATATTAAATACACGAATTGGCATACCGTGGTCACGCGCAAGTGTGAATGCAGCTAAATCCATTACTTGTAATTCTTTATCAATCACTTCTGCATAAGATAATTTATGGTATAGCTTCGCGTTAGGATTTTTTGCTGGGTCGCAATCATACACGCCATCAACTTTGGTCGCTTTTAACACGATATCCGCTTCAATTTCGATACCACGTAAGCATGCCGCCGAATCTGTGGTAAAGAACGGGCTCCCCGTACCTGCAGAGAAAATTACGACACGTTTTTCACGCAACATTTTAATCGCTTCAGACCAGTTATAAGTATCGCAAATACCATTTAATTGGAATGCAGACATTAACTTCGCATTCACATCTGCACGGTGAAGCGCATCACGCATCGCCAAACCATTCATCACGGTTGCAAGCATCCCCATATGATCGCCCACTACGCGATTCATCCCCGCTTTAGCTAATTTTGCGCCACGGAATAAGTTACCACCGCCGAGCACAACACCAACTTCCACACCCATTTCAATTAATTCTTTAATCTCTAACGCCATACGATCAAGAATCGAAGGATCGATACCGAATCCCTCATCCCCTTGTAATGCTTCACCACTTAATTTCAATAAAATACGTTTGTAAATTGGTTGGCTCATTTGTCTTTTCCTTTGTCGGTTACAAAATTTGGCTTATTCTAGCAAAAGAGCGAAAAAGTTAAAAATGGAAATTGGTCAGAAAAGTGCGATAAAATATCGCTGTTTTGATTTTATAGGTAAACTTTATGAAGATTTCAAAAACCTCACAAATTTTAACCGCACTTTTTTCTTTGGCTTGTGCCATTGCTGCTGGTTATTTGATTTTACGAGGTTCAGGGATGTTTCCTGAGCCATCTATTAGTCTGATTTTACTCACGGCTATTTTCATTATTTTGTTAAGTAGCAGCCGAAAATCCTTCTATTTAATTTTGTTGCCATTAGTTTGCTTACATGCATTTTATACACCAACAGGTTTAAATTTTGGCGCACCAAGTTACCAATATATCGCTTCGGTTCTTGCGACAGATATGTTGGAAACCAAAGAATTTCTGCTACAAATTCCAGTAAGTAGCTATTTAGCCGCATTGGCTATTCCACTATTAGTCTTTTTACATTACAAAAGTGCGGTCAAATTTGGCGTGAAATTTTATCGCAATAAAACATTTATCGCTTTGGCTACCTTGTTAATTGGTTATAACTTACCAATTGCTGCACCATTAAAAGAAACCATTGATTCCACTGTTAAAATCGTTGATGAATGGCAAAAATTGAAAAAAATGTCACAAGAAAGCAACTGGGGACAATCCACATTAGAAAATTCGAAATACCAAGATTATGTGATTATTTTGGGTGAAAGTGCGCGAAAAGACTACTTACATGCTTATGGCTATCCTGTTAATGACACGCCATTTATGTCATCAGCAAATGGCACACTTATTGATGGAATGACATCTGCCGGAACCAACACTGTCGCCTCATTGCGCTTAATGTTAACTTTACCAGACAAAGAAAAATGGGAACCAAACTATGATTTAAGCTTAGTGGATCTGATTAAGTCCGCGGGCGTAAAAACCTATTGGTTATCAAACCAAGGCTTCTTAGGTGAATATGACACGCCAGTTGCTTCGCTTGCATCCAAATCTGATGAAACCATTTTCTTGAAAAAAGGCGGGAGTTTTAATTCGACAAACTACAGCGATTTTGATTTAATCCCTAAATTTGCCCAAGTTTTAGAAGATCCAACACAAGGTAAACGCTTTATTGTGTTACACATTTATGGTTCACATCCTCTTGCTTGCGATCGTGTTGAAGATTATCCAAAAATTTTCAGCGACAATGAAATCGAGAAAAAGAACGAATACTTAAATTGCTATATTACATCCATTAAGAAAACCGATGATTTTATTAAGAAAGTGTATGAAACGCTCAAAGAAAACGAGCAAAAAACACACCGCACTTTCTCCATGATTTATTTTTCAGATCATGGTTTATGTCATCAGGAAGATGATAAACATGGTGTAACCTTGTTTAATCAAAACTGTCACAGCCAATTACATCATAATATTCCGCTCTTTAAGATTTCATCTGATGATACGGCACGTAAAGAATACAAAGCCTTTAAATCTGGTTTGAATTTCTTAGAAGGCATCGCTAATTGGATAGGGATTAAAAATCCTAAGCTCACATTAGAGGAAGATTTATTCTCTGAACAAGCTGACACAGATGACTATGGACTGAAAAAAATGATTGAAGAAAAATATCGTAAAGATGCAGACCCTGCCATTGATATTCGTCCGAATAAATAGAGAAATATCTCAAATTTAAGACAACAAAAAAGCCGATATTGAATATCGGCTTTTTTATATCTCAATGGAGAAAATTAAGCGTTACCGCCAGTGATTTTTGCAACTTCAGCTGCGAAATCTTCTTCTTTTTTCTCGATACCTTCACCCACTTCTAAACGGATGAAGTTAGACACTGAAGTGTTTACTGATTTTAAGAAGTCACCTACAGATACAGAAGGATCCATGACGAATGGTTGACCTGTTAATGAAACTTCACCAGTGAATTTCTTCATACGACCTTCAACCATTTTCTCTGCGATTTCTTTTGGTTTGCCAGAGTTAACTGCGATATCAATTTGGATTTGACGCTCGTGTTCAACTACTTCTGCAGGTACATCTTCTGGGTTCACGAATTCTGGTTTAGATGCTGCTACGTGCATTGCCACTTTTTTAAGTTCATCAGCTGAACCTTCACCCGCAACTAACACACCGATTTTCGCACCGTGTAAGTATTGAGCAATAACTTGACCATCTAAGTAAGCAACACGACGGATGTTCATGTTCTCACCGATTTTAGCCACTAATGCAGCACGTTTTTCTTCAAATTGTGCTTGTAACGCTTCGATAGTGGTACCTTTGTGTGCTGCTGCGAAATCAGCTACTTCGTTTGCTAAACCTAAGAAGCCAGCATCTTTTGCTACGAAGTCAGTTTCACAGTTCATTTCAACTAATACACCGAAACCATTTTCTACACGAGCAAGGATAACACCTTCAGCTGCAACACGGCCTGCTTTTTTAGCTGCTTTAGCTTGACCAGATTTACGCATGTTGTCGATTGCTAACTCGATATCACCGTTTGCTTCAACTAATGCTTTTTTACATTCCATCATACCGGCACCGGTACGTTCACGAAGTTCTTTTACTAATGATGCTGTGATTTCAGCCATTTTAAAAATCCTCTGTCGAAAATGCGATTTATTTTGACCGCACTTTTAGATAAAAATATAGGGGCTAAATTTTAGCCCCTATGCCAATTAATCGTTCGATTATTAAGGGCTTCGCCTTATTGCAAAACTTAAATTATTCTGCGTCAGCTGCTAATTCTTCAGCAACTTGAGCTTCGTTACCACGACCTTCTTTAACCGCTGCTGCAGCTGCAGAAACGTAAAGTTGGATAGCACGAGTCGCATCATCGTTACCAGGGATAACGAAATCTACGCCAGCTGGAGTTGAGTTAGTATCAACGATAGCAAATACAGGAATACCTAGGTTGTTTGCTTCTTTAACAGCGATATGTTCGTGGTCTGCACCGATAACGAATAACGCATCTGGTAAGCCGCCCATATCTTTGATACCGCCAAGGCTTAATTCAAGTTTTTCCATCTCACGGGTACGCATTAACGCTTCTTTTTTGGTTAATTTGTCAAAAGTACCGTCTTGAGATTGAGTTTCTAAATCTTTTAAACGTTTAATTGATTGACGAACGGTTTTCCAGTTAGTCAACATACCACCTAACCAACGGTGGTTTACGTAATATTGTTGACAGTCTAATGCTGCAGCTTGTACTGCTTCTTGAGCCGCGCGTTTAGTACCAACGAATAATACTTTACCGTTGTTGCTAGCAATACGGGTTAATTCCGCTAAAGCTTCGTTGAATAAAGGTAAAGTTTTTTCTAAGTTGATGATATGAACACCGTTACGAGCACCAAAAATGAAAGGTTTCATTTGTGGGTTCCAGTAACGAGTTTGGTGTCCGAAGTGTACGCCCGCGTTGATCATGTCGCGCATTGAAACTTGTGCCATAATATTTTCCTTTTGTTGGGGTTGAGCCTCCACATATCAGCTAATCGACCGTTTGGCACCCCGATTAAGCCTTAATGATATGTGTGTGTTGTTAATAATTAAAAACGCTGCTTTTGAAACCCAAAAACAGCGGTGCGATTTATACCATAAAGTGCGGTCAAAAACCAGTTTATTTTGTTAAATTCATCACTTTTCTTGCTTTAATAAACAATAAAGGGGGACGATGCCGCAAATCTTTAAATTCATCATGCCATTGTGGCTGCTCGGCTAACATTGGTTCAGCCATTTGTTCAATTTGAAAACCTGCGGCAATTAAATCATTAATAATTGTTGCTGTCGTGCGGTGATACGTTTTGAAAGGTTGTCGAAACCAATTTCGCTCTCTCAATCCTTCATCACGGTAATGATTTAAACGATAAGCGACTTGCTGTTTTTGCTCATTTTTTTCCCAGCGTTCCCCTTCTTTATGGCTAGTCGTAATCGGATGCTCTTGGGAAAAAACTAATGTGCCGTTAGGCTTAAGCTTATTGGCTATCATCGCTAATAAAGCGGGAAAATCCTCAATATAATGAAAAGCAAAAGAGCTGGTAATGACATCAAAATCACGTTCTGGCAATTCTGTTAATTTTTCCATCGGTAACTGATATAACGAAAAACGCCCTGAAAATTGACTGCACTTTTGTAGATCTTTTTCGGCTTGCTCGAGCATTTTAACTGAAAGATCTGTTCCCACTACACTCGCCGCATCGCGTTCTAAATAGAGTTGCAAATGTCCACCTGTTCCACAACCTAGATCGAGTAATTTTTTCCCTTGTAAATCAGGTAATAGGGAAAGCATCGTTGGCTTTTCCACTATTTCATTGAGACTGATGGGATTAGATCGAAGTTTTTGATAAAGCGCAAAGAAGTTTTCTTTATCGTAAACACTCGTTTTGTTATTCATTTTGTTTCCTATGCAAAATTAAAAAGGGCGTATTTGATACGCCCCTACATATTAACGTGAAAACTTATCCTGCGAAACTTGCAAACCATCCTAAGTTTGCGCCTACTTGTGCCACAATATTTAACACACCGAATAAGATCACAAAGCCAATCATAAAATTACCACCATAGACTTTATAAGTTGCATTTGGGAATTTTTGACGACTTGCTCTGGCAAGCAGTGCTGGTACGATTGCTGCCCAAATGGTTGCAGCTAATCCCGCATAACCAATGGCAATCACGAAGCCATAAGGGAATTGTAAACTTAATAATAACGGCGGTAAGAACGTCACCAATGTAGTTTTGGTTCTGCCTAACAAGCTGTCATCAAATTTAAATAAATCGGCAATGTAGTCGAATAACCCTAAAGTCACTCCTAAGAATGAAGTCGCAATAGCCATATAAGCAAAGAAATTCAACACAACGGCAATGTATTCTACTTCAATGTATTTGTGTAACGCTTCTAATAATGCTGATACATCGCCACCTTTTGCAATCACCGGAGCAAACTCGGTACGCGGTAAATTACCTTGCACCGCAAGCTGCCATAAAATGTAAATCACTAAGGCTAAACCTGTACCAATAAAGATCGATTTCATCACGCGACGACCATCACGATCGTAATATTTGACGAGACTCGGTACATTTCCGTGGAAACCAAAAGACACTAAGCAAACTGGAAGTGCGGTCAATAAATAAGGCAAATAGCTTTGTTCACCTTCCGCAATGGTATTGAATAACACCTCTGTTTTTACAGAGCTCAATAAACCTGCAGTAGAAAGGAAGAAAGCCACCACCATTCCAACGATCAAAATGGTTGTGAAACGATCCACTGCTTTAGTAGAAAGCCAGACGAAAGCTGCAAGAATAAAACAGAAAATCAAGGAACCAGAAGTACGTCCAATATCGACCGCACTTTCAGCGGAACCCAAGGCTTGATTGAGCAAGTTTTGTGTAATACCGCCGCCAGAGGTGATATAGGCATAGGTTAAAATATACAGTACGAAAGCAACGGAAAGACCATTGATAATATTCCAACCTTTTCCTAACAAATCTTTCACGATGGTGTCAAAGCTTGAGCCGGTAGGATAATGTAAGTTGGCTTCTAAGATCATCAAACCTGATGTGGTCATACAAAACCAGGTGTAAACCAAAACCAGAATAGAGCCGATAAACCATACACCCGCCGTCGAGGTTGGGTTAGCAAGCATACCGGCACCAATTGCGGTACCCGCAATAATCATGGCGCCGCCTAATAAAGAAGGAGATTTTTTTATTGTCATCGTTAAGTCCTAAAATAAAAATTTGCACTATTATAGTAGTACAAATTTAAAAGACAATCTTTTTGTATCGACAAAACGCAATAAATTCATATAATCAGCCATCTCAACAAAAGGATAATTTATGAAAAAACAACTCAAAAGTTTTGCTTTTGCTGTATTAGCAGGGGCGGTTATCACGTCTTGTGCGGATTCTGCCTCAATCAATCAAGAAGCAGCAAGCAGCTATACACAAGAAATGGGGAAAATTCGCTCACAAGGTGCGATTGATACCACATCAAATACCGCAAGACGTATTCATCACGTCTTTAACAAAATGGTGCCTTATGCAAACCAAGCGAATGAAACTGGCTTAAAGTTTAATTGGCAAATCAATGTCATTAAATCTAAAGAGCTCAATGCTTGGGCAATGCCAGGCGGGAAAATGGCTTTCTACACAGGTTTAGTAGATACCTTACAACTAAACGACAATGAAATTGCCGTTGTAATGGGACATGAAATGGCACACGCCTTAAAAGAACATGGTAAAGCCAAAGCCAACTTCGGCACCATGAGTGCCATTGCAGGCGCTATTGGTGGAACAGCACTGTCTGTTGTGGTTGGAGCCGATGTGACTGATTTAGTGACACTCACGAAAGACTTTGCTTTAGATAAACCGTACTCTCGTAGTGCTGAAACTGAAGCCGATGAGGTGGGTCTCATGTTAATGGCTCGCTCGGGTTATAATCCACAAGTCGCGCCTGGCTTATGGCAAAAAATGGCTAAAGCCTCTGGTGGTTCTAAAGGTGCACTTGATGTGTTAGCTTCTACTCACCCGAGTGATGAATCCCGTCAAGAAAACTTACAACGCTTATTACCAGAAGCGATGGAACTTTATAAAGCGGCAAAAAATAAAAATGGCTAAATAAAATAGTCAAAAAATTGACCGCACTTTACAAATAAAAAGCGAACATGATGTTCGCTTTTTTAATCTCTCAAAGAAAACCGCACTTGAAAAATCAAAGTGCGGTTTGTTTTTATAGTATTTTCAATTAATGTTGTTCGTTAATGTGACCTTCAATTGGTTTTACATTTTCATCAAACACTGGTAACGGTTTGTGTTCGCTTGCAATGTAAGAATAAATCACTGGCAACACGAACAAGGTAAACAATGTACCGATTGCCAAACCTGCCACGATAACGATACCAATACTGAAACGAGATACCGCACCTGCACCTGTTGCATAAAGCAACGGTACAAGACCTGCAATCATCGCTGCGGTTGTCATCAGAATTGGACGTAAACGTACTTTAGCCGCTTCGGTAATCGCTTCAACACGCGTTTTACCATGATTTAACTGCTCTTCTTTCGCTACTTCACACATTAAAATACCGTGTTTTGTGATAAGACCAACTAAGGTAATCAAACCAACCTGTGAGTAGATATTTAGCGTTGTCCCTGCAATACCAATAAATCCGAAAGCATTTAAGGCCAACAATGCACCACTCACAGCTAACGGAACAGAAATCATAATCACGATTGGATCGCGAATTGATTCAAACTGAATCGCCAACACTAAGAAAATAATTACTACCGCAAGTAAGAACGTTACAGCAAGTGCATTACCTTCTTGTACTAACTGACGCGCTTCACCTTTAAAGTCATAGTTATAACCCTGTGGTAACGTATTTTTCGCATTGTCTTGCAACCATTGGATTGCATCACCAATTGAAGTCCCAGGCATCGGTACAGCACTAATCACCGCAGAGTTTAACTGACTGAAACGAGGCAATGTACTTGGTTGCGGTTCCAATGTAGCCGTCACCAAGCTGCTTAATGGCACAGAGGTACCATTTGCCGCAGTGACGTAATACTTATTAAAACTTTCCGGTGATAAACGATTGTCACGTTTTACTTGGGAAATGATTTTATAAGCACGGCCGTCAATATCCACACGTTCAATGGTTGCGGCAGATAAGAAACTCCCTAACGTACGGCTGATTTGTTGCATCGTAATACCGTAAGTCCCCGCTTTTTCACGGTCGATCTTAATACGCATTTGAGCAGTATCAAATTTAAGATCGAGGTTGGTATAAACGAACTTACTGGATTTCTGCATATCCTCTAAGAATTTACCCGCCACATTTGCTAAATCGCCATAGTCTTGTGACGTACTAATCACAAAACCAATTGGAGGACCTTGCTCCCCTGTATCAATTTCTGGGAACGCAAAGCCTTGTACAGACACTTCAGGAATAGATTTCGCTTTTTCATTTAACTCATTCATGATAGCTGTTTGGCTTTTTGAGCGTTCTTTCCAATCTTTTAAAGTCACAACGTTTAAAGATTGGTTAGAGCTTGGTACCCCTGAAATCGTCATCGCAAACTGTACTTCTGGCGTATTGGTTAAAATCTCTTGATAAGGTGTCATCGCATTTTGCACGTAATCTATGTTTACGTTAGAAGGTGCAGAACCGACCGCTATAAATGCGCCCTTGTCTTCTGTAGGTGTTAATTCACTCGAAAGGGATTTAAACAACACGGGTAAGGTTGCAAAAATGATTGCCGCAAACATCAACATACATTTACGGTTTACCATCACCAAATCAAGTACATACGCATAAGCTGCATTCACTTTACTAAGGGTATGCTCTACTCGTTGTTCCAATTTACTTGGAGCCTCATTGGATTTTAGCAATTTACTGGTCATCATTGGTGAAAGCGTTAATGCTACGATACCAGAAATAAATACTGCTCCAGCAAGGGTTAAAGCAAACTCTTTAAACAACGTCCCCGTAATACCGCCCATTAACGCCATTGGTGAATATACCGCAATCAAGGCAATGGTCATGGAAATAACCGGAACGGCAATTTCACGCGTACCTATAATCGCCGCACGGAATGGCGTTTCACCTAACTTAATGTGGCGGTCTACGTTTTCCAATACCACAATCGCATCATCCACCACCAAACCGATGGCTAGAATCAATGCGAGCAAAGTCATCAAGTTAATGGAGAAATCAAATGATTGAAGCAACATAATTACCCCAATTAATGAAATCGGAATAGTGATAACCGGGATTAAAATCGAGCGGAATGAACCAATAAACATGGTAATCACCACCAACACGATTATCGTTGCCTCAACAATCGTTTTGATTACTTCATTAATTGAGTTATTAATCGCAATTGTACGGTCATATAAGATGTCAGATTCAATAGCATCCGGTAGATTATTTTTAATACTGTCATATAGCGGACGTACTTTCGCAGCTACTGTTAATGGGTTTGCTGACGAGGTTGGGTTAATCGCTAATACAACAGAATCTGCGCCATTGGCTACCGCACGTGAGCTATCGCTTGATTTATTTAACTCAATATCAGCGATATCGCGTAAACGTACTAACTTATCACCATTAGACGTCACAATTAAGTTGCTTAATTCTTCAACCGATTTTGTCGTAGTTTCTACTTTGTTTTTATAGGTCACAAAATAGCCATTATCATTACCTGCTGCTGTTTGAACGTTATTCGCCGATAATGCTGACATCACCTGTGTTGCCGAAAGGTTTTGAGCCGCCATTTTTTCTGGGTCTAACCAAACACGAAGTGCGTACTCCGAAGCACCAAAGATCTGTACACTCGCCACACCTTCTACGGTAAAGAATTGTGGTTTCACTACGCGTTGAATATAGTCAGTCACTTGGCTTGCATCAAGTTTGTTAGAACGGAAACTAATATACATAATCCCCGAACCACCGGTTGATGAAGAAATCGTTGGATCTTCAATACCACTTGGTAATTCAGAACGAACTGAGTTAACTTTAGCTAAAACATCTGCCAAGGCCGCATTCGGATCCGTATTTAATTTCATTTTTACGGTGACAGTTGACGTACTTGGGCTAGAGCTTGAAGACATATAGTCCACATTATCTGCTTGCGCTACCGCCTCTTCAATTTTGGAAGTAACAAACGCTTGAATTAAGTTCGCATCCGCCCCTGGATATGCAGTGGTCACCGTAATCACCGTCGTAGTCATTTTCGGATATTCGCGCACAGCCAATTTCGAGATCGCTTGTAAACCTAAAATAATGATTAACAAGCTAATCGAAACCGCCAAAACAGGGCGACGAATAAATATATCGGTAAATCTCATTCGCTTTTCCTAATTAAAGATTCGTTTTATTTGCAGGTTGTTCTGTACCCACGCCCGCTTTATCTGCAACAGACACTAATGAGCCGTTACTTAAGTTTTGCTGACCACCGGTCACAATTTTATCGCCAACTTTGACTTCATCGCCTTTTAATTGTGCATAAATACCTTGACGATCTTTCGTAAATACAGTGATTGATTTTGCACGGTACATATTTGCTGCTTTTTCTGCGCCGCCTAATTTCTCAATATCTTCATCGGAAAGTGCGGTCAAAATATAAAGCGATTCGCCATACATGTTGTAGCTCACCGCTACTTGCGGCACGACGATTTGGTTATGTTCAGTTGGTAACGCGACATTTAATCGAGTAAACATACCGGATAATAATTTTGCACCATCTTCTGGCTCAAATGTTGCTTGAACATCAACTAAACCCGTTGAAGAATTAATTGCTGGCTCAATTGCAGTCACCTTAGCAGCAAATGTTTCACCTTTACGCGCATCTGCCGTAGCTGTTACTTTTTGACCAATATGCAATTTATCTAATAGGTTTTGAGCAATCGCAAAATCGACTTTCATTGAAGAACGATCTTCCACACGCACAATTTCAGTACCGTTTGAAACATACTGACCAACATTCACTTTCACGATACCAGCTTTACCATCAAATGGCGCGACGATTTGGCGACGCTCAATGGTTGCTTTTAATGACTCAATATTTGCCGCTTGTGCTTCATAAGCTGATTTTGCGTTATCTAATTCTTGACGAGAAACGGCACCGCTGCCTGCAAGGTTTGCATAACGTTGATAAGTTTGACGTAATGACACCACTTGAGCTTGAGCCGCTTGTAAGCTTGCACGCTCAACGGAACTATCTAACTCAACTAACAAATCACCCTTTTTCACGCTTTGGCCATTTTGCACGAGCACTTTAGACACCGTTCCTGCACTTTGAGCGCTTAACATTGCCCCTTGATTCGGACGAACAAGACCTGTCGTTTCAATGATTGGCGTCCATTCTGAAGCCTTAACTGTCATTGCAGTCACAGGAGAGGCTGTTTCTGGTTTATTTGCTAAGAAATCAGCAATGCCTTTTGCCTTCATTTGATTAAGGAAAATCATTGCTGCAAAAATTAACACAAATACGCCTAACGCTAATTTCAAAAAGAAAACGTGTGAACGCTTTGGTTTATCAGTTTGAGTTATACTCATTTGGAAAACTCCATTAAGACAATAAAATGACTATTTCTGAATTGCACGCCAAGAGCGTTCAATGACAGATTCTAACACAACATCGGTAACCGCTATACCGAGAAATTTGTTATCTGAGGCTAAAACTATTGCAGTATCTAGACTCAGCAAAAATAAAATTCGAGGTTCTAAATTAGCTAACACATTTGCTGCTTGTCCATTG
Organism: Haemophilus sp. CCUG 60358; assembly: GCF_001679485.1. GTDB lineage: Bacteria > Pseudomonadota > Gammaproteobacteria > Enterobacterales > Pasteurellaceae > Haemophilus_D. Next base: position 66,195 of record NZ_LZOZ01000014.1, on the reverse strand, counting down.
AGACAAAACTGATCCCAGCACGAATGCTCCATTTCTTTGCAGGTTTCAATAAACTCCAGCAAAGATTTATACTGGTTCATATTTGACAAAACCGTTGGTTTTTCTTGAAGAAAATGCCAAATATTCCACCACATTTTTCTGTATTGTTCGAAAAAAGGTTGATTTTCATCAAAACCTTCTTCAATCGCCATAACAAACTTATTGAACACTCGACGAGCAAATTGTGCTAATAACTCGTCTTTACTCTTAAAATAAAGATAAATCGTGCCAGCTGCGATGCCTGCTTCCTTGGCTAACTTATGCATAGAAAGATGATGTAATCCTTCTTTTGCCATAAGACGATCTGTTGCATCAAAGATCTGCTCGCTGACATCAAGCTTCGTTTTAGAGGCTTTTACTTGTCGCATAATAAAAAATTAAATTCTTAGGGTTATATATGAGAAAGGTCATTTAAGATGAATATCAAAAATGAATAAACGTTCATTTTATTGATTTTTCGTTTTTTGGCAAGTGAAAATATAAAAAAAGTGCGGTTATTTTTAACCGCACTTTTAAATTCTGAATTACATTCCAATCACTACGCAACTCGCCACTGATTTTGCTTTATCTTGTGCTGCTGTTGCGGCATCTCGACTACCAAATGGTCCCACTCGTACGCGGTTCCATTCTTCACTTGTCGCAATTTGTGCATTTACGCCAGCCATCGCTAGACGACCTTGTAAGCTTTCTGCTTGTGCACGATTTTTAAATGCTCCACATTGTAAACCGAATTTTTTGCCGCCAGCCTGTACTTGTTGTTCAGCGGGTTTCGGTTCTACTTTTTTCGGTTGCTCAGTTTTAGCAGGTTCCGTTTTTGCGGGTTCAGCTTTCACCACTTCTACTTTTTTCGGAGGTTCAGGCTTTTTAACTGGCTCTGTTTTTTTAACTGGCTCAGGCTTTTTCGCTTCTGGGTTTGCTGTTTGCTGAGCTGGCTGAGTTTGAGCTGTCTGTGCTGGTTGAGTTTGCTGTGCTTGAGCCGCGGCTTTTTCTGCATTCGCTGCTTCTTGCTCTTTACGTTGAGCTTCTAATTTTTTCGCTTCTTCTGCTGCCTTTTGCTCTTTTTCCATTTGAATAAGCACTTGACGCTGTTCTTCCGTCAAACGCATATTTTTTTCAACTGAAGAAGGATTATTATCCACCGGCACCGTACGAGTTTCTAATTCTTTAATATAGTACCACACCTCTTCTGGGCGATTTGGTAACACACTTTTCGGTTGCGGTTTTTCCGGCTGAACATTTGTCGTCACTACAGGTTCAGGCGTTTTACTTTTTAAGAAGTAAAGCCCTAAACCAAAACCTAATACCGCCACCAACGCAAGAACAATTAAGGTATTGCGATTAAAACCTTTCTTTGCTTTCTTTTTATTATTTTTTGAGCCGCTTCGACCGGCAAAATCTCGATGAGCCACGATAAAATCCTAAAATATTCGATAAATTAAACTTAGAGTATAAAAAACGCTTAATTCTACTGAAAAACTGTGCATTTTTCTAGGGAATTTTTGCTAACTCAAATCCAATGGATCCACGTCTAAAATCAACCGCACTTGCGAAGACTTTATCAACTCTGGTGAATATCGACTCAATGCAGCCTGTAATTGTTTTCGAGAGGCGTGTTGTAATAGTAACTGCCAACGATACTGTCCCGCTTTTTTGCTGAACGGTGCAGGAATTGGCCCCAACACTTGCAAACCTTCAATTTTTTGTTCATAGAAGAAAGACGCCAATTGCGACAATGCATTTTCCGCCTCTTCAGAATGACGACATTGAGCTTTAAACAAGGCTTGGAAACTAAATGGAGGCAAGCCCATATTATGCCGCAACTTCAAGGTTTCTTCTGCAAAAGCTTGGTAACCCTTTTCAAGCAAGGTGGTTAATAACGGATGATCCGGATAGTGCGTCTGCAAAACCACTTCACCCTGTTTCTCCGCTCTGCCTGAGCGACCAGCCACTTGTACATAAAGCTGCGCCAAACGTTCTTCGGCTCTAAAATCAAGGGAAAACAAGGCATTATCCACATTCACTAACGCAACCAAGGTGACATTCGGGAAATGGTGTCCTTTGGCTAACATTTGGGTACCAATTAAAATCTGGCTTTTACCTTGCTGAATATCCTCTAAATAACCTTCAAGCTTGCCTTTTCTCGCCGTGCTATCACGATCGATGCGAGCAATATTATATTGAGGAAAACGTGCTTTTAGGGTTTCTTCTAACTGTTCTGTGCCTAAACCCGTTGTGACTAAATGCGTTGAACCACAATGGCCACATTGCATCGGCACTGTTTTTTGCGCACCACAATGATGGCAGCGTAAAACGCGCTGATGTTGGTGATAAGTATAAGGTTTTTCGCAATGATGACATTCATCAATCCAGCCACATTCATGACATAACAACACAGGCGCAAATCCACGTCGATTAAGGAATAACAATACTTGGTTGCCTTTTTCTAAGTGTTCTTGCATTCGTTGCAATAGTGGTTCAGATAAGCCGTTTTGAATTCGTTGATGTTTTAAATCAATCACAAACTGGCGAAGTGCGGTCGCATTTCCGGCTCTTTTTGATAAGACCAAATGATGATATTTACCATTTTGTACGTTATTCACACTTTCCAAACTTGGTGTGGCAGAACCTAATAAGATAGGGATATTGAGCTTTTGCGCTAAAACAACGCCTAAATCTCTTGCATGATAACGCCAACCATCTTGCTGTTTAAACGAGCCGTCATGTTCTTCATCTAAAATAATTAAGCCGAGATCTGAAAATTGGGTAAAAAGTGCCGATCTCGTACCGATCACGATTGCACTTTGCCCCGTTCTTGCACGCTCCCAGACATTTAAGCGTTGCGTATCGTTCAAGTTGGAATGCAATACATCAATTTCCACATTAAAACGTGCTTGGAACCGTCTCACTGTCTGAGGGGTAAGCCCAATTTCAGGAACAAGCACTAAAACCTGCTTGCCTTTCTTTAACACCTCTTCAATGTATTGCAGATAGATTTCGGTTTTGCCCGAACCAGTTACGCCCTCTAACAACCACACATTAAAGCCTTCTTGGAAAAGCAACTGGCTAAATGCAAGGGCTTGTTGCTTGTTTAAGGTCAATCGGTTATCAAGATTAACTAAAGGATTATCCCCTAGAGCTTGCTGCCAACTTTTTTGTTCAGTAGACACAATAATCTCTTCCACATAATCTTTGCCTTTAAGGGCTGACCAAATTGCGGAACTGATTTCATTGTTACCTTTTTCTAGATCTTGCGTTAGCAACAAATTTAAGGCTTCAATTTGTTTTTTAGCGCGTTTTAATGCACCCAATTCTAACGCTTGTTTTCCAAGGTCCGTAATACGCCAAAAAGTGCGGTCATTTTTAACCGCACTTTCTCCATTACGAAGTTTGACTGGCAAGGCTTGAAACAACACATCGCCTAATGCTGCACGATAATAATTAGCGGACCAAGCTAACCAATCCCAAGTTGTCGAATTAAAGAGTGATTCATTATCAAGTACATCAATAATCGGTTTTAACTTCTCTTTTGCGACATCCGAAGAAGCTGGCAAATCCACCACGATACCGACTCGTTTTTGCGAACCAAAAGGCACCAACACTCGTCCACCAACGATTGGCGCCAAGTCAGGTGAAGAGAGATAATCAAAAAATCGGGGAAGCGGTACGGCTAATGCAACTCGGACAATATTCATAACAAAAAAACGATTAAAAATTTTCGCTATTATACGGGAATTAGGTGGAAAAATCCCACAACCTTGCCTTTTAGTGTATAATCGCCGCCAATTTTAATTGAACGAATAAAAACCATGACAGAAGAGCAAAAAACCTTTGCTGATCAAAAACGTAAAACCGTTGAAACGGCTGAATTTACAGAAGATGGTCGTTATAAACGTAAAGTTCGTAGCTTTGTGTTGCGGACAGGTCGCTTAAGTGATTTTCAAAAAAATATGATGAATGATCACTGGGCTGATCTTGGATTAGATTACCCAAATGCCCCTTTTGATTTTGTCGCTATTTATGGCAATACGAATCCCGTTATATTAGAAATTGGCTTCGGAATGGGGAAATCTTTAGTGGATATGGCTGAAGCGAATCCTGATAAAAATTATCTCGGTATTGAAGTACACACACCTGGTGTAGGTGCCTGTATTGCTTATGCGGTAGAAAAAGACGTGAAAAACCTTCGCGTGATTTGCCATGATGCCACTGAAATTTTACGTGATTGTGTGAAAGATGGCGAATTGGGCGGTTTACAGCTTTTCTTCCCTGACCCTTGGCACAAAGCGAAACATCATAAACGTCGTATTGTTCAACCGCACTTTGTAGAGCAAGTCGTCCAAAAATTACAACCAAATGGATTTATTCATATGGCAACGGACTGGGAAAACTATGCAGAACAAATGCTCGAAGTGCTTTCGGCTAATGAAAATTTAGTCAATACTGCCGAACAAGATTATATTCCACGTCCTGATTTCCGCCCTCTTACCAAATTTGAAGCGCGCGGTCATCGTTTAGGTCACGGTGTGTGGGATTTATACTTTAAGAAAAAATAATCATCGAGGTGATGATTATACCCATTACCTTAACATAGGAGAACATTGAAATGACAACTCGTAATCAACGTCAACGTAAAAAACTTCACTTAGCAGAGTTCCAAGAATTAGGCTTTTTAGTGAATTGGCAATTTGCTGAAGGTACCAGCATCGAAACTATCGATGAAACCGTTGATCGTTTTATTGCTGAAGTGATTCAACCAAACGGCTTAGCTTATGAAGGTAGCGGCTATTTACATTGGGAAGGCTTAGTTTGTTTAGAGAAAATCGGTAAATGTGATGAAAGCCATCGTCAATTAGTGAAAAAATGGTTAGAAGAAAATAAATTACAACAAATCGAAATCAGTGAATTATTCGATATTTGGTGGGATTACCCAACCCCAAAAGCATAATATTTTAAACTCACTTCAGGGCGGTTCCTCCGCCCTATTTAATAATCATTTTCACTTATATTTTAACAATTTATTTACACTAATAACATATTTTCAAAATATCATTGATCTATCTCAACAAAAGTGTATATTTTTTTAAAACTACTCCTTTTAGGTAGTTACTATTTTTTTATTAGAGCTAGATAATGCCTCCCTTGAAAATACCGAACTTTAAAGAAAAATATGGCGATTGAAAATCCTTCTCGCAGACAATTATTACGTGGGCAATTTTTACAATCGTTACATTCTGAAAACGCGAAAATTCAAGGTATTAATGCTATCCGTCCACCTTGGTCGATAAACGAGAGCAACTTTACAGATAAATGTACGCGGTGCGGTGATTGCATACTGGTATGTGAAACCCAAATTATCGTAAAAGGCGATGGCGGTTTTCCTGAAATACAATTTGACAAGGGCGAATGCACGTTCTGCCAAAAATGTGTTTTAGTCTGTGAACAACCGATTTTTCGTTCATTAGAAGAAGAGCCTTGGGCACATAAAGTTGAAATTACAACGGAGTGCTTAACCGAAAATCGAGTGGAATGTCGAAGTTGCCAAGATAGCTGTCCGATGAATGCCATCCGTTTTCGATTACAACTTGGTGGCGTAGCAAAACCCATATTGGATTTAGAAAGCTGTAATGGTTGTGGTGCTTGCCTAAGTGTTTGCCCAACAAAAGCAATAAAAATTTTTAATATTGAAACAAATATCGATGAGTCAATTTAGCGAAAATGAGAACTGGTATGTATGCAGCATTGTTGTGCAAGCCAGACCAGAAAAACTTAACCAAGTCAAAGAAGCCATTTTAGCGATTCCAACCGCTGAGATTCATGGCGAAAAATCTGATGAAGGCAAATTGGTGGTCACCCTTGAAAGTAACCGTCAATTAGCATTAGCGGATCTTATGGATGAAATTAAAGATATCCCAGGAGTAATTGTCGTTTCTTTAATTTCTAATTACTTAGATGAAAAATAAATAATTTAGGAATACATACTCTTTTGTATATTCTAAAACATTCAACAACGAGTGGGGAAAACTATGGAACTTAATCGTAGAGATTTTATGAAAGCCAATGCTGCACTTGCAGCGGCAGCGGCTGCCGGTATGACCATCCCTGTTAAACAGGTTAATGCGACCGAAGATATGGGCATCAAATGGGATAAAGCCCCATGCCGTTTCTGTGGTACAGGATGTAGCGTATTGGTAGGAACCAAAGATGGTCGAGTTGTCGCAACTCAAGGTGACCCAGATGCAGAAGTAAACCGCGGTTTAAACTGTATCAAAGGTTACTTCCTTTCTAAAATCATGTACGGTGCAGACCGTGTACAAACTCCGTTATTACGTATGAAAGATGGTAAATTCCATAAAGAAGGTGACTTTACACCAGTTTCTTGGGAGCAAGCTTTCACTATCATGGCGGAAAAAATCAAAGACATCTTGAAGAAAAAAGAACCAAATGCTGTTGGGATGTTCTCTTCCGGTCAAACTACTATCTATGAAGGCTATGCAAAAGTAAAACTTTGGAAAGCTGGTCTTCGTTCAAATACTATCGACCCTAATGCTCGTCACTGTATGGCGTCTGCAGCAGTTGCGTTTATGCGTACATTCGGTATGGATGAACCAATGGGTTGCTATAACGATATCGAGAAAACCGATGCATTTGTGCTTTGGGGTTCAAACATGGCGGAAATGCACCCAATTTTATGGTCTCGTATTTCTGACCGTCGTCTTTCTTCTGATAATGTGAAAGTGGTGGTTATGTCAACATTCGAACACCGTTCGTTTGAATTAGCTGATGTGCCTATCGTGTTTAATCCACATTCAGACCTTGCAATCCTTAACTATATTGCAAACTACATTATCCAAAACGATAAAGTAAACTGGGACTTCGTTAACAAACACACCAAATTCAAACGTGGTGAAACTGATATCGGTTACGGTTTACGTCCTGAGCATCCATTACAAAAAGCAGCGAAGAACGTAAAAACTGCAGGTAAAATGTATGACTCTGACTTCGAAGAATTCAAGAAAATCGTTGCTCCTTATACATTAGATGAAGCACACCGTATTTCTGGTGTACCAAAAGATCAGCTTGAAACCCTCGCGAAAATGTACGCCGATCCAGAACAGAACTTAGTGTCTTACTGGACAATGGGCTTTAACCAACACACTCGTGGTGTATGGGTTAACCACATGATCTATAACGTACACTTATTAACCGGTAAAATTTCTAAACCAGGTTGTGGTCCGTTCTCATTAACTGGTCAACCTTCAGCTTGTGGTACAGCGCGTGAAGTCGGTACTTTCGTTCACCGTTTACCAGCGGACATGGTGGTAACCAATCCTAAACACGTTGAAATCACTGAGAAAAAATGGAAATTACCAAAAGGTACCATTCCAACTGTACCTGGATACCCAGCTGTACAACAAAGCCGTGCATTAAAAGACGGTAAATTAAACTTCTTATGGCAACTTTGTACCAACAACATGCAAGGTGGTCCAAACATTAATGAAGAAATTTTCCCTGGCTGGCGTAATCCTGAAAACTTCATCGTTGTTTCAGACCCTTACCCATCGGTTTCTGCGGTTGCAGCTGACTTAATTCTTCCAACTTGTATGTGGGTAGAAAAAGAAGGGGGTTATGGTAACGCTGAACGTCGTACCCAATTATGGCGTCAACAAGTAAAAGGCCCAGGTGAGTCTCGTTCTGACTTATGGCAAATTGTTGAATTTGCTAAATACTTCAAAACTGATGAAGTATGGGGTGAAGAGTTATTAGCTCAAATGCCTGAATATCGTGGCAAAACCTTATACGAAGTGCTTTACGAAAATGGTGAAGTAAACAAATTTAAAGTACCAACCGATGTTCCGGGATACATCAATGATGAAGCAGATCACTTTGGTTACTACCTACAAAAAGGTTTATTCGAAGAATACGCTGACTTCGGTCGTGGACATGGTCATGACTTAGCACCATTTGATACTTATCACCAAGTACGTGGTTTACGTTGGCCGGTTGTTGACGGTAAAGAAACCTTATGGCGTTACCGTGAAGGCTTTGACCCGTATGTCAAACCAGGTGAAGATATCGCATTCTATGGCTATCCAGATAAAAAAGCGATTATTCTAGGTGTTCCTTATGAAGCACCTGCAGAATCACCGGATGAAGAATATCCATTATGGTTATGTACTGGTCGTGTACTTGAGCACTGGCATACCGGTACTATGACTCGTCGTGTACCTGAATTACACCGTGCGTTCCCGAACAACTTAGTTTGGATGCACCCAGCGGATGCAAAAAAATATGGCTTACGTCATGGGGATAAAGTGAAGTTAATTACTCGTCGTGGTGAAATGGTTTCTTACTTAGATACCCGTGGTCGTAACAAATGTCCTCAGGGCTTAATCTACACCACCTTCTTTGATGCGGGTCAGCTTGCAAACAAATTAACATTGGATGCAACCGATCCAATTTCAGGCGAAACCGACTTCAAAAAATGTGCGGTAAAAGTGGAAAAAGCGTAGGATTTTCCTTTCGTTTCTAGTCACTCCTCTCTTTCAAGAGAAGGGAATTTAAAATAAGAGCGGTCAAATTTTGCAACATTTTCACAAAATCGGGCCGCTTATAAAAGGAAACGCAGATGAGACTTGATCCTAACCGTCGTCAGTTTTTAAAAAATGTGACAAGAACGGCTGCCGGAGTGTGTGGGGTTGGTATTATTCTTGGCTTACAGCAACAACAAGCTAAAGCTAAAGAAGGAATCGCCTTGCGTCCACCTGGTGCTTTACCGGAAAAGGATTTCTTGGCAGCTTGTACCCGTTGCGGACAATGCGTCCAAGCGTGTCCATATGATATGTTGCATTTAGCTTCGCTGATTTCACCAATGGAAGCGGGCACGCCTTATTTTATCGCTCGGGATAAACCTTGCGAAATGTGTCCGGATATTCCATGTATGAATGCTTGTCCAAGTGGTGCATTAAGTGAGGAACTTAAAGACATCAATGATGCGAGAATGGGGTTAGCCGTATTGCTAGACCATGAAACTTGTCTTAACTGGCAGGGGTTGCGTTGTGATGTGTGTTACCGCGTTTGTCCATTAGTGGATAAAGCGATTACACTTGAACGTATCCACAATGATCGTACAGGGATTCATGCAAAGCTTATTCCAACTGTTCACTCTGATGCTTGCACCGGATGTGGTAAATGCGAACAAGCTTGTGTATTAGAAGAGGCGGCAATTAAAGTCTTACCGATGGATATCGCCAAAGGACTACTCGGTCGCCACTATCGCTTAGGCTGGAAAGAAAAACAAAATGCCGGAAAGTCCTTAATTGAGGAGCAACATCCGGATGGCTTACGTCCAGCAATGGATGCTCGTATGCCGGAAGGCTCACATGAGCCGGTTTATCAGCCAATGCAAGTTCAACCGAACCAAAAAGTGGCAACACCAAACCGTGCAACAATGGATTATGTACCAAATCCAACAACAGTTCCGGAAGCAGAGCAATTCCCAAATCTGGACTTAAACATTAAGGGGGTTAAATAATGGCTGAAAAATATACCCCGAATAAGCCTAAAGATGCAGGCTTAGAAGCTCGCCAAAAACTCGGTTGGTGGCATGCTTATCGCTTTTTAATTCTACGTCGAATCAGTCAATTAAGTATTATTTTAATGTTCTTAAGCGGCCCGATTTGGCAAGTTTGGATTCTAAAAGGCAATTACAGCTCAAGCATGCTTTTGGATACTGTGCCATTGACAGATCCATTGATTACCGCTGAAAGTTTAGTGACAGGTTACCTACCAGAAATCACAACGATTATTGGTGCCTTAGTGATTGTCATATTCTACGCTATTGTTGCGAGTAAAGCCTTTTGTAGTTGGGTTTGCCCAATGAATATTGTGACTGATGCTGCAGCTTGGTTACGTAGAAAATTAGGTATTCGACAATCATTAAAAATTTCACGTCAACTTCGCTATGTGATTTTAGCCGTGATTTTAGTTGGTAGTGCAATAACGGGTACGCTCTTATGGGAGTGGATAAATCCTGTCGCAGCACTTGGACGTATCTTTGTCTTTGGAACAGGCGCAACCCTTTGGTTGGTTACAGTCATCTTTTTATTTGACTTACTTGTTGCTGAGCATGGCTGGTGTGGTCACCTTTGTCCAATTGGTGCGATATATGGTGTCATTGGTGCTAAAAGCCTGATAAAAATTAATGTAGTCGATCGCGATCGCTGTGACCGTTGTATGGACTGTTATAATGTTTGTCCAGAACCGCAAGTATTAAGACTTCCGTTGCACGGTGGACCAGAAGACAGCCAAATCATATTGGCAAAAGATTGTATTACTTGTGGACGTTGCATTGACGTTTGCGCAGAAAATGTATTTACATTTGGTTCTCGCTTTGAGAAACAAATAAAAATTAAAAATATTTAATTATTTAATGGAGTGGATTTCATGAAAAAATCATTTATTTTCATGCTGGCTTTATGTAGTGGATTGGCATTTGCCGATGCACCGCAAGTTGCAAACAGCATTGATAAAACAGCAGAAAGTATTGCACCAGCATTTACGAATCCTTATAAAGATGTTGGTAATATTCCTGTAACCTTCCCTCACCAACCACCACTTGTTCCACACAGCATTCGTGGTTTACAAGTGACTAAAAATGTGAACCAATGTTTAGGCTGTCACTCTCCGGATGTTGCTCCAACAACGGGTGCACCTCGCGTACCTGAAAGCCACTTTTTAACACGTGATGGACAAAAAACAGAAGGCACTTCGCCACGTCGTTATTTCTGTTTACAATGCCACGTTCAACAAACTGACGTGAACCCAATTATTCAAAATAAATTTGAAACTATTCGTCAAATGCAAGGTAAATAAGGAGCTAAACCATGATTAAATCAAGCATTCAAAAAGTTTGCCGTTGGTTACGCTCTCCGAGCAAAATGGCAATTGGTAGTGTTATTTTATTAACGTTCATTGGTACTATCATTGGAACTAACCTGTTTAACGCGGGAATGTCGGCAACCAATACAGAGCAATTCTGTTCAGATTGCCATACTAACGACGTTGTACCAGAGTACCAAGCTTCAATCCACTTTAATAACCGTTCAGGTGTGAAAGCGATTTGTTCAGACTGTCACGTTCCACATGAATTTATTCCAAAAATGGTTCGTAAAATGCAGGCATCGACTGAAGTTTATGCTCACTTTACAGGTAAAGTCGATACTAAAGAAAAATTCGAACAACACCGTTTAGAAATGGCTGAACGTGAATGGGCTCGTATGAAATCGAACAATTCACAAGAGTGCCGTAACTGCCATAACTTCAATGATATGGACTTTACTCAACAAAAAACTGTGGCACAACAAATGCATGCACTTGCACAGGAACAAAACAAAACCTGTATCGATTGTCACAAAGGTATTGCGCATAACCTTCCGCACATGGAAAAAGTACAACAAAGCTTTATTCCAGAGGATATGTTAAAAGCAAATGAAAAACCTGCTGATAACAAAGAAGCAAAATAATCTTATAGCTAAATAATAAATCGGCACTCATTGAGTGCCGATTTTGTTTTTATTTTTTAAGGAAATCTTTATCAGATAATACCCTTAATGGTTGCATATCGCTATTTCCCATAATGACCAAACTCGGGTCTGAGCGTAAACAGCTACCACCATAATGCCCACCTACAGTAAAAGTACAGACCTGAACATATTGGTCTTCCACTTTTGGTAAACACCAAAGTTGTTGGTAGATACTCTCCTGCTTACCAAAACGACCATCTTTACTATCAAGCACTGACTTACACTCACCAATCAATTTCACATTATCGCCTCGGCGACCTGCAATTGGTTTTTGTGCGTAACCATTTTTAATCAGTTCTGGCGTCAATTCAAATCCTGCTTCAAGTAGATAACGATGATTTGGGAATAATGACCACAACACTGGTAAAATCGCTTTATTACTTGGAATCGCTGTCCAAAGTGGTTCATAAACTAGAACTTCTGGACGAAGTAACACATCAATCAACCGCACTTTATCTTCCGGATAGCCTGTACGAATAGGCGGTGCCACTTCCATGCCTGTTGCATCTTCACGAAGTTGCTCCAACATAGTTTCCCAGGCCCATGTTTTCCATACCGTTTTTACTTGGTTATCTTCATCATCAATCAAACGACCTCGACTATCCCAATGTAATCCCTCAGTCCCATGAATAATTTTGGCTTTAAATCCAGCCTGAACCAGTGCATTGCGCATAAATAATGCGTGATAATCTTCCTCATCATCGTGATCTTGCATAATATGAACAAGCGGCGTAGCTTCACTGTGTTTCCAACAATCGGCTAACGCATTACGTAAGCCATCGGCAGGATTATCTCCTATATTCAATCCTCCCTGAATTGCCCATCGATTCATAAACTCACCAGCTTCAGCGTGACAAGAGGCTGAATCTGCATTGTATTCATACACTTTCAATCCACGGCTATCCATGCAGAAATCTAACCGTCCTGTAATGGTTTGGTAACGGCGATTTTGCCAAGACAATCGTAAACGAGGCCAAAGTAATTTAGGGATATTAAAATATTGTAATAGCTTATCGTCTTTTAAGACTTTATCTGTGGCATGCAAATACATTAAATGCAATTCATTGGTTGCACGAATCAATTCATGTTGTGCTGTTTCAGAAATCGTAAAATAACGATATTGATCCGAATGGCTGACTTTATGCCCTCCCATAGCTTTAACATAGGCAGCTTCAAATTCATTTTGCTCATTCAGCCATTTGTGCTCAAATTGACCTTTGTTTTCAATATGTTCAGCATGAATCTCAAGTTTCTCTTTTTCTGGAGTTGGCTGCGGCAGACTGTATTCGGTGTCTTCTGTTTGGATCATCCAACCTAAAATTTCTGTATCATCAAAGGTATCATGCAGAAAATAACCACTTTCGGAAACCGTCATCGGTAATTCACGAGTCCATTGCTGTCCACTTGGTAAGCGAGAGTGAATCACGTTTTGCTCGGCAATGCGAATTTTATCTTCTAATACCTCGGTAATGATCGCCACATGCCCCGTATGTTTAAATTCACCGCCCTCCTGCCAAATTAACAATGCACCTGCTTCAGGCTTACGTTTGCAACCATTTGCAAAGGCTTGTAAAGGTAATAAGGCATCATTCACCACTTGACGTAAAAATCGTAAAGAAAAGATCTCGTAAGCCATTCCTACATCAGTAAACACCATGCCATGGTTGAGATAGAGATAGCGACGTGCAAACTCCACACACTGCCATTTATATCCCATATACTCTCGCCCTAAATAACTGCGAAAGGCAGCATCATCGGGATACTCTTTCTCATCTGCTGTATGATAATCGGATGAATAAATCGCAATTCCCCCCGGGGCATAGCCTAATAAGCTCCCGAAAGGATCGTGTGTACTAATGTTTGCTGAACGTTCAGGCATAAAAACTCCCTGTTAAATAACAACTAGAAATAGTATAGATCTTTTGTCTGATTCCCCCCAAAGGCTTTTAAAAGAAATATCAAAATTTGAATCCCATACAATTTTGAAAAAGAAAAAGGGCTGACAGATATCAGCCCCCAAAACAAACCTAAAAATGACCGCACTTAAGGTTATTTCACATACCAATGTGCTAATAAAATCCCTATATTTACTGCAATATTTAATCCTGCTTTTAATGGGTTACTTAAAGAAAGACGCACATTTACATCTTGTTTCTCACGAATATCGTCCGTACTACCTTCACTCAATACCAACGCGACTTTCTCTGCAAATTTGAGTTGTTCCAACGCAACGCCTTGTTTATTGGTTGATACATGAATAATCTGATAGCCAGCCTTACGTAAAGCCTCTAAAGCGATTTCAGTACTTTCTGTTTCTAAAATACGAATATGCTCCATTCCGCCTTCAGCTACACGCATAGCAGCGGGCGCGTAAAGCTGTTCAACTTGATTTGTTATCACATTTTTAATGCCGTAGAAGGCACAAGTACGCACAACGCCACCTAAGTTTTGTGCATTATTGACTTGATCAAGCACGACTAAACAGTCTTCTTGATGCGGTACATCTAAATAACCTTGCAGAGAGAAAGTACGTTGTTTTTTCACTAACATACAAATGCCGCCATGATGCTCGGTACCACTCACTAAGCTCAGCTCATCGCTATCCACCACGTGATACACTTTTTTATTTGCGGCTAAATAACTGAAAATCTCGCCAATTCGATGCGCCATTTGCACCGTTGCCCATACGCGAACGATGCTCTCTGGGCGTTCTGCAAACAATTCTAAGCACGCATTTTCACCATACACTTTCATTTCTTCGGCGCGGTTCTTTTTAATTTTCTCTGGTGCTCGCGGCGATAATGCGCCTGTTTTCTTTTCTTTCGGTTTATAACTCACGCCTGTGCTTTTTACTGTTACTTTTACCGAGCCACTTTCACCATTGGCTTTATTTAATGAAAGTTCTGCAATTTTCGGTTCTCTCACTTCTTGCTGTTGGAAACCACGAGAAGGTTTACGATCATCCCGTTTTTTATCAAAGTGCGGTCGATTTCCCTCACGTTTTTCATTATTACGACGCTCATCAAAGCGACGTTCTTTGTCATTAAATGCACGTTTTGGGCTACGCTCTTGAAAAGATTTGGTGGAATTTGTTTGGAATGATGGTTTGCGTGAATTGCTCATAATTTGCTTCTCGAAGGAAAAATTGGATAATAATTCGCCAAAAAATGCGAAAATTTGTGAGCATTATAACGAAAAAAAACCTTTTTTCTATCAATCCTCAAAGGAAATATTGTAAACTAGATCATTAATTTTTAGTGTAGAGATAGATTATGTTAATCAATAAAGCTAAACGAGCAGAACAAAATTTAAAAAATTTACCTTTTCTTCCTTTACAGGCAGAGCAGGTTGAGTTTCTGTTTAGTCCGCTTGAATTCAAAGCACAAATTATAGAATTAATTCGCCAAGCTAAAAAACGCATTTACGTGACCGCACTTTACTGGCAAAAAGATGAAGCAGGACAAGAAATTCTCAATGAGATTTATCGCGTAAAACAAGAGCATCCTGAATTGGATGTGAAAATTTTAGTGGATTGGCATCGCGGACAACGCAATTTACTCGGTGCAGAAAAATCTGCTACTAATGCTGACTGGTATTGTGAACAACGCCAAACCTATCAACTTCCTGATGAACCGAATATGTTCTTCGGTGTGCCCATTAATACCCGCGAAGTCTTCGGTGTATTACATATTAAAGGCTTTGTGTTTGACGATACCGTACTTTATAGCGGCGCAAGTATCAATAACGTGTATTTACAACAACAAGATAAATACCGTTACGACCGCTATCAAAAAATTCACAATGCGGCACTTGCCGACTCTATGGTGAATTTTATCAATGATTATTTATTGGATTTCAGTGCCGTACATCCATTAGATGTGGCTAATCGCCCTCGCACCAAAGAAATTCGTAGTGCAATAAAAGCTTATCGTAAAAACTTATCTGCCCATGCTGAATATCAGTTGGAAAGTGCGGTTGGTTTTTCCGATGTTTTAACCATTTCACCACTTTTTGGTTTAGGTGCATCGGGCAATGAATTAAACCAAGTTATCGAAGATTTATTCTTACAAGTGCAGGAAAAATTGGTGATTTGCACGCCTTATTTCAACTTCCCTCGCACGCTAAGAAGTAAACTTGCCCGCTTATTAGAACAAGGAAAACGTGTCGAAATTATCGTGGGTGATAAAGTCGCGAACGATTTCTATATTCCACCAGAGCAGCCATTTAAAATGGCAGGTGCATTACCATATTTATATGAAAACAATCTTCGTCGTTTCTGCGAGAAATTTGATGCTTACATTAAAAACGGCCATTTAACGGTGCGTTTATGGAAAGATGGCGATAACACTTATCACCTCAAAGGTGTTTGGGTGGACAATCAGTATATTCTTTTAACAGGGAACAACCTGAATCCTCGTGCATGGCGTTTAGATGCGGAAAATGGATTATTAATCCACGATCCAAAACAAGAACTTCTGTCACAAGCGGAAAAAGAATTATCACATATCCGCCAACATACCAAAGTATTGCAAGATTATTCTGAATTAGAAGAATTGACGCAATATCCTGAACCGGTGCAAAAACTGTTGAAGAAATTTGCTCGGATTCAAGCAGACAAATTAGTCAAAATGATTTTATAAACATAAGCCGGCAAATGTCGGCTTATTGCTTTGATCTTACGCAAAAATATCAACTAACATTGCGCAAGTGAAATAAGTTGTTATAATCGCCCAACTTTTTAATCTTATCGGAGAAATCAATGGACCCAATTTCTTATTGGCAACGCCTAAAAGTTGCATTTCAATATGTGATGCCACAAATCTATATGACACAAGCAGCAGGTTGGTTAGCTAAACAAAAATGGGGCGCACTGACACATTTTGTGATTAAAGCGTTTGCAAAAAAATACAACATTGATATGAGCATTGCTGAAAAAGAAAAATTCAGTGATTACGCTAGTTTTAATGAATTCTTTATCCGTCCATTAAAAGAAAATGCACGACCAATTAACCAAAATCCAACCGCACTTTGTTGCCCTGCGGATGGTCGTGTAAGTGAATGTGGACACATTGAAGATGACCGCCTATTACAAGCAAAAGGTCACTTCTTCAGCTTAAATGATTTATTAGCGGAAAATAAAGATTTAACCGAGACCTTTAAAAATGGGGAATTCGTCACCACTTATTTATCACCACGTGATTATCACCGTGTGCATATGCCATGTGATGGTACTCTTCGCAAAATGATTTACGTACCGGGTGATTTATTCTCCGTCAATCCGTTTTTAGCGAAACATGTGCCGAACCTCTTTGCGCGTAATGAGCGTGTAATTTGTGTCTTTGATACTGAATTCGGTACCATGGTACAAATCTTAGTGGGCGCAACAATCACTGCGAGTATCGGTACTGTTTGGGCTGGCGTTATTAATCCGCCACGTCATAACGAAGTGAAAGTCTGGACTTATGAAGGTGAAAATGCGGTTAAATTAAGCAAGGGTCAAGAAATGGGTTGGTTCCAACTTGGTTCTACCGTGATTAACTTATTCCAAGCCGGCCAAGTGAAAATTGCCGATCATTTAAGTGTTGATGAACCTGTTCGCATAGGTGAAATCTTGGCATTGAAAAAATAGTTTTACAACAAAGGAAAAAACATGACAGCTCAAATTTTTGAACAAGTAAAATTAGAAAGTATTTCTGAAAAAGGCAGCTACGGTATCGGTTTACAAATCGGTCAACAATTAGCAGATAGCCAAATGGATATTTCTGTTGAAGCGGTAGCAAAAGGCATTTTCGATGCCTTAAACCGTAATCAACCAGCATTAGAAATTAATGATTTAATGCATTCCGTTCAAGCGCTTCAAGAACAAGCGGCTGAAGCACAACAAGCGCAATTTAAAGCGATTGAAGAAGAAGGTAAAAAATTCTTAGAAGAAAACGCGAAAAAAGCAGGCGTAAACGTCACTGACAGCGGTTTACAATACGAAATTTTAACCGAAGGTAACGGTAACAAACCATCTGCAACTGATAAAGTACGTGTTCACTACACAGGTACATTACCAGATGGTACCGTATTCGACAGTTCGGTTGCTCGTGGTGCACCAGCTGAATTCCCAGTAAATGGCGTAATTCGTGGTTGGGTTGAAGCATTACAAATGATGCCTGTTGGTTCTAAATGGAAACTCACTATTCCACACGAACTGGCTTACGGTGAACGTGGTGCGGGCGCATCTATCCCACCATTCTCAACCTTAGTGTTTGAAGTTGAATTACTCGATATCCTTTAAAAAGAAAAAGTGCGGTTAATTTTAACCGCACTTTTTTATTCTTCGTCGTCTTCGCTATAACGATCATCATCGTCATAATCATAGGTTAAGAGAGCATCCTCATCATAACCCTCTATATCAATCTGAACGCCATTTGAGCCTGCATCAAAACCATTAAACCATGCGGTTCTCAGCTCTTCAGGTACACGTCGGCCACAAAAGTTAATTCGTTTATTCAATTGAGATTGGCTTTGCGCTTGGAAATCTTTTCCTACACGATAACCATCTAAATACCAGTCATCTTTATCGTGACAAGCCGTCGTATTTAAACGCTTTACGTGTTTGGTCACTGAAATAGGGCTACGATGTTTTACATAATAGCCCTGCGTACAAGCACTTAATAGCCCAACAGCTAAAACGGTCGCTATTAATCTCATGTTGTCTCCTTTTACTACTTAATATCGGGCTATTGCCCTTTTATGGTTTTATAGACCGACAAAATAAAAGGAAGGTTCAGAAAATATAAGAGATCCGATTTCTATTTTAAGCTATAGCACAATCATGTCATCACGATGTAACGCAACTGCACCATATTCATAACCAAGAATTTGTTCAATTTCTTGGGATTTTTTTCCTTTGATTAATTCCAACGCATCGCTGTTATAACGCGGCATACCGAGTGCAATCACTTTACCAGAGATATTCTTAATTTTGACGACTTCACCACGTGAGAAACGCCCTTCCACAGCCGTAATCCCTGCAGGCAACAACGATTTATTCTGTACTAACATGGCATTTTCAGCACCCTCATCAATCGTCAGCATACCCGCTGATGGAGCTGCAAATAACCACTGTTTACGACTTTCGAGACGATCTGAATGATGTGCAATAAATTTAGTGCCAATTGGTTTATCGTAAGCCAAATCCACAATGACATCTGGTCGGCTGCCTGGCGCAATAATGGTCTCAATACCTGAACGCGTTGCCACATCTGCCGCAATAATTTTTGTACTCATCCCGCCAGTACCAAGATTTGTACCGCTACCGCCTGCAATTGAACGAATATGATCGGTAATTTGCTCAACCACTGGAATCAATTTCGCATCTGGATTTTTACGAGGATCACTTTCATATAGGCCTTGTTGATCTGTTAATAAGTAAAGTTGTTCCGCTTGCACTAAAATCGCGACTAGCGCCGATAAGTTATCGTTATCCCCTACTTTAATCTCAGCCGTTGCCACCGCATCATTCTCATTAATCACAGGAATAATATGATTGTCCAACAGCGCATGTAATGTATCCCGCGCATTTAAAAAACGTTCACGGTCTTCAATATCGGCACGAGTTAATAAAATTTGTCCAATGTGAATATCATAAATCGCAAATAATTTTTCCCAGGCTTGAATAAGCTGGCTCTGCCCTACTGCAGCTAAAAGCTGCTTTGACGCAATGGTTGGAGGAAGTTGAGGATGATTTAAATAATGTCGTCCAGCGGCAATCGCACCTGATGTCACAATCACTACACGAAAACCGGCTTGATGAAGTTGGGCGATCTGGCAAACAATATCGACCATATGAGGTGCATTCAATTTTGGGGAACCATGTGTTAATGTGCTAGTACCAAATTTTACGACGATTGTTTTGCGATTTGCCGACATAGTTTATCCTCAGTGAAAAAATAGAAAAGTGCGGTTAAATTAGCACTAAAATTAATAAAAATCACGAAAAATCCAACCTCATATACAGATTTTGTGAATAGCTATGATATAGTGCGAAAAAAGAAAAATAGGATAGAAAATATGATATTAAGTTTGATCGTTGCGACAACAAAAAATAACGTCATCGGAAAAGATAATCAAATGCCTTGGCACTTACCTGCTGATTTAGCCTGGTTTCGTAAAAATACCACAGGCAAACCGGTAATTATGGGTCGTAAAACCTTTGAAAGCATTGGTCGCCCACTACCCAAACGTACCAATATTGTCCTTTCACGCACGCCTTACGAACATGAAGGTGTCATCTGGAAAGAGAATTTTGAAAGTGCGGTCGATTTTGTCAAAGAATTTGATGAAATT
The DNA here is from genome assembly GCF_001679485.1 of Haemophilus sp. CCUG 60358. Taxonomy (GTDB): domain Bacteria; phylum Pseudomonadota; class Gammaproteobacteria; order Enterobacterales; family Pasteurellaceae; genus Haemophilus_D. Next base: position 46,237 of record NZ_LZOZ01000014.1, on the reverse strand, counting down.
ATGTTGATTGGCGGCGGCGAGTTATTTAAACAATATTTACCTAAAGCAGATAAACTATATCTCACACAAATTCAAGCAGACATTGACGGCGATACTTTTTTCCCTGAAATTAATTGGGCTGAATGGCACATCGAGTTTGAAGAACATCGTCAAGCAGATGAAGACAATCCCTATGATTGTCGTTTTTTTATTTTGCAGCGTAAGAGAAATACACTAAAAGCTTAATCTAAACAGATAAAAATCGGGCTAAAACAATGATTGCTTTAGCCCGATTTATTTTGTTTTAAATAACCTTTAAAAGATTATTCTAAGCGTTTAGCCATTTCTAACCAATCTGCTTTAAATTCACGGCGCATATTGTTGATTGCATCAATAATATCATGGTGAACTAATTTTTCATTTTGAATACCCACACAGTAGCCACCTTTACCTTGTAGCAATATATCTACCGCATATACGCCCATACGTGAAGCTAAAATACGGTCGAAGGCACAAGGCGAACCACCACGTTGAATATGGCCTAATACAGTTGCACGGGTTTCATGGCCTACGCGAGCTTCAATTTCACGAGCAAGAGAATGCACGTCAGTGATTAACTCAGTAATCGCAATGATGGCGTGGCGTTTTCCACGAATAATACTGCGCTCAATTTGGCGAATTAATTCTTCGCGGTTAAATTCCATTTCAGATGCCACAATATATTCACAACCACCGGCAATACCTGCAGAAATAGTCAAGTCACTACAGTGACGACCCATGATTTCTACGATAGAAATACGTTGGTGAGAACTTGAGGTATCACGTAAACGGTCAATCGCATCAACGGCTGTTTGTAGCGCTGTTTCATAACCGATTGTGTAATCCGTACCCGCCACATCATTATCAATCGTGCCAGGAATACCCACACAAGGGAAACCATGTTCTTCCGTGAGCAATTTCGCCCCCATATAAGAACCGTCACCACCGATAACGACTAAGGCATCAATACCATGTGAACGTAAAATTTCCGCACATTTCTCACGTACGGCAGGATCCTTAAATTCAGGGAAACGAGCAGAACCTAAGAATGTACCACCACGGTTAATAATATCTGATACATTATAACGGTTTAACTGTTTGATTTTATTGTTGTATAAGCCTTGATAACCATCATAAATGCCGAATACATCAAGCCCTTCTGCAAGTGCTGCACGAACAACACCTCGAATAGCAGCATTCATACCAGGAGCATCACCACCACTGGTTAATACAGCAATTTTTTTAATCATATTTACCTACTTTGAATTCTTAAGAACAATTGGTGCTAAGATTACACCATCCATTATTTCTGCTCTAGCAAAATTTTGAAAATTTACTTGGGATTTGATCTAGTTATACATTTTAGTGATTGAAATAACTTTCACATTTCCAAGAAAGATCTGCTTTTTGTAATGTTTTACTTTCTTTTGCGACAAGATACTTTTGTAAATTTTTCACAATTTTTACTTTGCTTAAGCGCTGAAACTTTTTCATTTCCACTTTTTGGGAATATTGGTATTGCACAAACCCACAATGGGAAATATTTTTCCCTTTCGCAATATCCACCTGCCAAGACGGATTTTGTTCTGTCGGTGCATAAATGACATAGCCGTTTAATTCTGTTGCGGGCTTTTTTGGATTCGTTGAATTGGCACGAATTTTGAAATCTTGCACACCCAAATTACGATACACTTTTTCACGTAATGCTACACGTTGCTCAATCGAACGGGTTGCATCACGATCAAGCAATACTTCAATTTGAGACCGCCAATTTTCCAAGGTTTCCGGCTCAGCGATATAAACGTAACGCGCAATCGTATCTAAATCTTGGCTTGCGGTAAGCTTATAGGTTTTACCGTTATACTCAATTTTTTCAGGTGTTTGAAGCTGACTCACTTTTGTCGCACAACCTGAAAGTAAAAGTGCGGTCAATATAACCAGGAATTTATTCATTGATATCTCGCTTAAATACAAATTCTTTTTCAGTTGAGGATGCTGAATCAAACCAATAGCCACCAAGATCAAACTCTTTCAGTTGTTCAACACATTCCAAACGATTTTGAATGATAAAACGACACATTAAACCACGGGCTTTTTTCGCATAAAAGCTGACCACTTTGTATTTACCATTCTTATTATCTAAGAAAACTGGCTTAACAATTTGTGCCTCTAATTGGCTCTCTTTCACTGATTTATAATACTCGTCTGAAGCTAAATTGATCAACACACGATCGCCTTGCTCATCAAGTGCCTGTTGCACGGATTGAGTGATAATGTTACCCCAAAAAGCATAAAGATCTTTTCCTTTTGGATTCGCTAGCTTTGTGCCCATTTCCAAACGGTAAGGTTGCATTAAATCAAGGGGTTTAAGTAAGCCATATAAACCAGAAAGCATACGTAAATGGCGTTGCGCGAATTGCACATCTTCATCAGTTAAGCTATCCGCATCTAAACCGGTATAAACATCACCTTTGAATGCCCAAATGGCTGCGCGTGAATTTTTTTCGTTGTGAGATTTTGTCCATTCTGCAAAGCGAGCGGCATTTAAGCCCGCAAGTTTATCGCTAATAGACATTAAGGAAGAAAGATCTTGGGGAGATAATTGACGACAGATTTCAATCAGTTGCTCACTATAATCCGTCAAGTGCGGTTGAGAAACAGGAAGATTTCTGACCGCACTTTCAAAATCTAAGGTTTTTGCCGGGGAAATAATGGCTAACATAGGTTCTCCTTTCTAAAACTGAACCGTATCTTAGCACAGGATTGCCTCATCGCTCTACCCCGTTTATGCTATCCGCTTATAGAGTCCATTCTCATTGACGATTAAATCTTGTAACTCCAAATCTAATAACTGCACTAAAAGCAAATCCACCGGCAAATTCAATGCTGCAGATAAATCATCAAGACTTATCGGTGTATAAGTAATATATTGATAAAGTTCAGGATGACTCGGCTCCACTGTAGGCATTTTGGCAGTAAGTGGTTGAGCCACCGACTGATTGATTGGCGTATGTACTGGAGGCTGAAAAACAACGCTATGATTGAGGCTATCTAAAATATCTTTGACATTTTCCACCAACATCGCACCTTGCTTAATCAGTTTATGACAGCCCTGACTGTATTCACTTTGAATATTTCCTGGCAACGCAAAAATGTCGCGATTTTGTTCTAAGGCATAACGCGCCGTAATCAATGAACCGCTTTTCTCTGTCGCTTCAATGACCAAAGTCCCCAATGAAAGCCCGCTGATAATGCGATTACGACGAGGAAAGTTTTCAGCAATCGGTGCTTGCGTAGGGATAAATTCAGAAACTAATGCGCCGTTATTCTCGATAATTTGCTCGGCTAATCGGCGATGTTTAGCGGGGTAAATGTGCTCTAATCCGCTACCCAATACGGCAATGGTTTGCCCTTGAATATCCACCACCGCTTGATGACTAAATCCGTCGATACCCAATGCAAGCCCACTCGTGACCGTTAATCCCGCCAAAGAAAGCTCTGTCGCAAAATATTTTGCCCAATATTCCCCATAAGCCGAACAATAACGGCTCCCAACCATGGCAATTTGCTGCGCTGAAAGTGCGATCAAATTGCCTTTCACAAATAATAAAGGCGGAAAGCCACTACTTTGTTTAAGTAAAAAAGGATACTCATCTGAAAAACAATGTATTAAATGATGCCCTTCTTTTTCTGCCCAGCTCAAAGCGGGTTCAATAAATTTCATTTCAGGCTGAAACCAACGACCAATCTGCAAAGCATTCCAACCCATTTGTTGAAATGCCACTTCATCATAATTTAATAAGTCTTCTATACCTACGTGGGCCAGAATTTGTTGAATTCGCACACCGCCCAATTTGGGCACTTGCGACAACCGCAATAAAATCAACGCAAAATCGCTCATTTATTCTCTCCTTTAAAAAGAGAATTATGACGAGATTGGTGTCAAAAAATGAAAATTTTGTCTTAATTCTGCGATTCAGATCGCAAAAAGCGAAAAAATTTTAGAAAAAATCTGCATACCAGAAACAAGGAATAAAACAGAACAAAAATGGCTTCTTAAAAGCCATTTTTAGAGATTAATTTCGAACAATGGTTTATATTTAGAGAAATAAACTTTTAAGATTATGTTGAGATATTCATTTTAGATATAAATCACTGATAAATGATTTGACAGCAAAATTTTTATCCGTAATATGGACAGCGTTTTACAGAATTTTTTACAGGATTATCTTTTTATGTACCAAGCTGTGTCTTTATCTCTCAACCTCCTGCTCTCACATTCTTTGTGCGGCTAAGTTGTGGATAAAAAACACCTTTATGTAAAAAATCTATTATCAACCCGCACTTTTAAGATTGCGGGTTTTTTCGTTTTAAAATCACGGTAAAAATGACCGCACTTTGAGTGATAAAAGAAGGAAAATACTATGACAGATCGCGTTATTATTTTTGATACCACCTTGCGTGATGGCGAACAAGCGTTAAAAGCAAGCTTAACCGTTAAAGAGAAATTACAGATTGCTTTAGCCCTTGAACGTCTAGGCGTGGATGTGATGGAAGTCGGTTTCCCGGTTTCTTCTCAAGGTGATTTTGAATCCGTTCAAACCATTGCACGCCATATCAAAAATAGTCGTGTTGCGGCACTTTCCCGTGCGGTAATTAAAGATATTGATGCTGCAGCTGAAGCCTTAAAAGTGGCAGAAGCGTTTCGTATCCATACATTTATTGCAGTTTCAGCATTACACGTTGAAGCCAAATTAAAACGTACCTTTGACGATGTAGTTGAAATGGCTGTAGCAGCAGTAAAACATGCACGTAACTATACTGACGATGTAGAATTTTCTTGCGAAGATGCAGGCCGTACCGGTATCGACAATATTTGTCGTATTGTTGAAGCGGCAATTAATGCAGGTGCAACAACTGTAAATATTCCTGACACTGTTGGTTTCTGCTTACCTAATCAATTCGGCAATATTATTGCTGAAGTACGTAACCGCGTACCAAATATCGATAAAGCTGTGATTTCCGTACATTGCCACAATGACTTAGGTATGGCAACCGCTAACTCCTTAACTGCTGTACAAAATGGTGCACGCCAAATTGAATGTACCATTAATGGCATTGGCGAACGTGCGGGTAACACTTCACTTGAAGAAGTGGTGATGGCAATGAAAGTGCGTCAAGAATTCATGGGCGTGGATACACGTATCAACACACAAGAAATTCATCGTGTCAGCCAAATGGTGAGCCAACTTTGTAATATGCCAATCCAACCGAATAAAGCAATTGTAGGTTCGAATGCTTTCGCACATTCATCCGGTATTCACCAAGATGGTATGTTAAAAAACCAAAATACCTACGAAATCATGTCACCAGAAACTATTGGCTTGAAGAAAGAGAAATTGAACTTAACCGCACGTTCTGGTCGCGCCGCCGTGAAAGGCCACATGGCAGATATGGGCTACACCGAACAAGATTACGATTTGGATAAATTGTATGAAGCCTTCTTAAAATTAGCAGATAAAAAAGGCCAAGTGTTCGATTATGACTTGGAAGCGTTAGCATTTATCGACATGCAACAAGGTGATGAAGATCGTTTAGTATTAGATAAACTTTCGGCACACTCCACTAAAGAATATCCAGCAACCGCTTTTGTTCAAGTGGAATTGGATGGCAATAAATTAAGCACGTCGTCAATTGGTGGTAACGGCCCAGTCGATGCGGTTTACAATGCGATCTTGAACTTGACCGGCTTAGAGATCAAAATGTCTCACTATAATTTAACCGCGAAAGGCGAAGGTGCCGAAGCGTTAGGTCAGGTGGATATCGTGGTAGAACATGAAGGCCGTAAATTCCACGGTGTTGGTTTGGCTACTGACATTGTTGAATCATCAGCCCTTGCCTTAGTTCACGCGATCAACGCGATTTATCGTTCTCATAAAGTAGCTAATATCAAAGGCAACAAACATCATTAATCTATCGAGTTCCCCTCTTTAGCTAAGAGGGGTTAGGGGAGATTTGGCAGAAGTAACATCAACCTCTGCAGTAAATTTTATATCGTAAAAATCTCCCCCCAGCCCCTCTTTACAAAAGAGGGGAGAAAATTAACCGCACTTTGGTGTGAAAGAAATAGGAAAAATAATATGCAATCATACAACATCGCTGTTCTACCGGGAGACGGTATCGGTCCGGAAGTCATGGCTGAAGCCATTAAAGTATTAAACAAAGTCCAAGAAAAATTCGGTTTTAAACTTAACTTCAATGAATTTTATGTCGGTGGTGCCGCAATTGATAATTGTGCTTGCCCATTACCAGCAGAAACCTTAAAAGGTTGTGATGAGGCTGATGCGATTCTGTTTGGTTCTGTAGGTGGCCCGAAATGGACAAATTTACCACCAGATCAACAACCAGAACGCGGTGCATTATTACCATTGCGTAAACATTTCAAATTATTCTGCAATCTCCGCCCTGCTACCCTTTATAAAGGACTCGAAAAATTCTGTCCATTACGTGCAGATATTGCAGCGAAAGGATTTGATATGGTGGTAGTGCGTGAATTAACCGGCGGGATTTATTTCGGTCAGCCTAAAGGTCGTGAAGGTGAAGGCGCACAAACCAAAGCATTCGATACGGAAGTTTATTACAAATATGAAATCGAACGCATTGCACGTGCGGCTTTTGATGCGGCAATGAAACGTCGTAAACATGTGACTTCTGTGGATAAAGCGAACGTATTACAAGCTTCAATCTTATGGCGTGAAACTGTGACTGAAGTGGCGAAAGATTACCCTGAAGTCACCTTAGATCATATTTATATCGACAATGCGACCATGCAGTTAATCAAAGCGCCTGAATCTTTCGATGTACTCCTCTGCTCTAACATTTTCGGTGATATTATTTCTGATGAAGCGGCGATGATCACAGGCTCTATGGGAATGTTGCCATCTGCTAGCTTAAATGAAGAAGGTTTCGGCTTATATGAGCCTGCTGGCGGTTCTGCACCAGATATCGCAGGCAAAGGCATTGCCAACCCAATCGCACAAATTCTTTCTGCGGCGATGATGTTGCGTTATAGCTTCAATTTAAACGAAGCAGCGGATGCCATTGAAAATGCCGTACAAAAAGTCTTAGCAAGTGGTCACCGTACGGGAGATTTAGCCGATGATTCTGCACCTGTTTCAACTGCAGAAATGGGCACATTAATCGCTAACGCAATCTAATAAAAAACAATTAAAGTGCGGTTTAAAAACACCCTAAAATTTGACCGCACTTGCTACTCTAACGAATTGAGAAAAATTATGGCAAAAACTCTTTACGAAAAATTATTCGATGCCCACGTGGTATACGAAGCTGAAGGCGAAACGCCGATTTTATATATTAACCGTCATTTAATCCATGAAGTGACCAGTCCACAAGCCTTTGACGGTTTACGTGTTGCAGGCCGACAAGTGCGCCAAGTAAGCAAAACTTTCGGTACCATGGATCACAGTATTTCTACTCAAGTACGAGATGTGAACAAACTTGAAGGCCAAGCGAAAATTCAAGTATTGGAACTTGAAAAAAACACAAAAGCGACCGGTATTCAATTGTTCGATATGACCACAAAAGAACAAGGTATCGTGCATGTGATGGGGCCTGAACAAGGCTTAACCTTACCGGGCATGACTATTGTTTGTGGTGACTCCCATACCGCCACTCACGGTGCATTCGGCGCTTTGGCATTTGGTATTGGTACATCTGAAGTAGAACACGTATTAGCCACACAAACTTTAAAACAAGCTCGTGCAAAAAATATGAAAATTGAAGTGCGAGGCAAAGTAGCTCCGGGTATTACCGCAAAAGATATTATTCTTGCTATTATCGGTAAAACCACCATGGCAGGCGGTACTGGCCATGTGGTGGAGTTCTGTGGCGAAGCCATTCGTGATCTTTCTATGGAAGGCCGTATGACCGTTTGTAATATGGCAATTGAAATGGGTGCCAAAGCCGGCTTAATCGCACCGGATGAAACCACTTTCGAATACTTAAAAGGCCGTCCACATGCACCGAAAGGTAAAGATTGGGATGATGCAGTTGCTTATTGGAAAACCTTAAAATCCGATGATGATGCAAAATTTGACACGGTCATCACATTAGAAGCCAAAGACATTGCACCACAGGTGACTTGGGGAACAAACCCAGGCCAAGTAATCGGTATCGATCAGCCAGTGCCAAACCCAGCAGAAATGACCGATCCCGTGACTCGTGCTTCAGCAGAAAAAGCATTGAATTATATTGGCTTAGACGCTAACACTGATTTAAAAGATATCCCTGTAGATCAAGTATTTATCGGTTCTTGTACTAATGCTCGTATCGAAGATTTACGTGCGGCAGCGGCTGTCATGAAAGGTCGTAAAAAAGCCGATAACGTAAAACGTATTTTAGTCGTGCCAGGTTCCGGATTAGTGAAAGAACAAGCAGAAAAAGAAGGCTTGGATAAAATCTTTATCGAAGCGGGTGCTGAATGGCGTAATCCTGGCTGCTCAATGTGCTTAGGGATGAACGATGACCGTTTAGGTGAATGGGAACGCTGTGCTTCTACATCAAACCGTAACTTTGAAGGTCGCCAAGGCCGTAATGGTCGCACTCACTTGGTGAGCCCTGCCATGGCTGCCGCAGCGGGAATGTTCGGTAAATTCGTTGATATTCGTGACGTTACATTAAACTAAGGAGCAGAAAATGGCAGGATTTAAACAACTTTCAGGCTTAGTAGTGCCATTGGATGCGGCAAACGTGGACACGGATGCGATTATTCCAAAACAATTTTTACAAGCCATTACCCGCGTAGGTTTCGGCAAACACTTATTCCACGAATGGCGTTATTTGGATGTAGAAGGCACCAAGCCAAATCCAGATTTCGTATTGAATTATCCGCAATATCAAGGCGCGACCATTTTATTAGCACGTAAAAACCTTGGCTGTGGTTCATCTCGTGAACATGCGCCTTGGGCATTAGCCGATTACGGTTTCAAAGTGATGATCGCACCAAGTTTCGCGGATATTTTCTATAACAACAGCTTGAACAATCACATGTTACCGATTCGTTTAAGTGAAGAAGAAGTAGAAGAAATCTTCCAATGGGTGTGGGCAAATGAAGGCAAACAAATCCATGTAGATTTGGAAGCGATGACCGTCACTGTAGGTGACAAAGTCTATCACTTTGAACTGGATGAATTCCGCCGTCATTGTTTGTTAAACGGCTTGGATAACATCGGTTTGACGTTACAACACGAAGATGCCATCAGTGAATACGAAAAAAATATTCCGGCATTTTTACGTTAATCTGTTTTTTGACTCGGACAGCAAATATTGCTAACCATTCGGCGGACAATTTGTCCGCCTTTCTTTTCTTTAAATTAATTATCTCGTTAATATTTAACCTTTCCTAAAAATTCTTTTTTGACAGGTTTCAAATCTGGAAGGGTAAATATTTCACGATACTTAAGTGTTGGGAAAGTACGAGCATCATCATCAGCAAGTAACATATGCTCTATAATCATTTTATTTCCCTCTTGTTTATATCTATTTATATCCCCTACATGTTGATTGCTATCCTCTACTTTAGCTGGATATAAATCACTTCTATAAGTCAAAAGATGAACTAATTCAAATGCTGGCCCTGCATTCCCCGTGCCGCATGTAACATCCTTAACCATGAAAACAAAAGCATGATAACCGTTATTATCTATTTCAGGTACATACATTACTCGTTTGGCTTTTTCTTTATTAGATAATTTTTCATAATCAGTGTCCCAAAGACAATATTTTGCTTTCATATAACGAGCGGCAGTATTAAATGCTTGTATTTTTCTTTTTTCAATAATCTGTATTTCAGTATCATTATCCTTTATTTCAGGTTCAGCTTCTGAGCTAGGTAACATTTTTACATTTGTATCAGCATTTGATACATCTATAAAATCACTTGCTATAAAATCACTTGCCATAACATCACTTAAAGAAATAAAAATTAAAAAAAACGAAATTAAAAATTTTCTACACATAATGGACCTCAATAAATAAATGGTTATATTCTTTTTAAAAAAATCTGTTGTCAATACTGTAATAAAAATTTATTTATTTTCAAAGATAAAGCATTCGACGTATTGGATTTGACACTTATTCTTCTACCCCCTATCATCTCCCTACTATCTTTAGCTTTACGGAACTTTAATTATGCTGAATAAAAATGCTCAACTCAAACAAGCCCTTGACCAACGCATCCTCATTTTAGATGGTGCGATGGGAACCATGATCCAAAAATACAAACTCACCGAGGCTGATTTTAGAGGCGAGCGTTTTAAAGAAAGTGCGGTTGATTTACGTGGCAATAATGACTTGCTCACTTTAACCCAACCCCTGTTAATTTCTGCTATTCATGAGAAATATTTAGCCGCAGGCGCCGATATTATTGAAACCAATACTTTCAGTTCTACCACCATTGCGCAAGCGGATTATGATTTACAGTCTATTGCCTACGAACTGAATTTTGCAGGCGCAAAACTAGCGCGTTTGGCCGCTGATAAATACAGCACGCCAGAAAAACCTCGCTTTGTCGCCGGTGTATTAGGGCCAACTAACCGCACCGCCTCTATTTCTCCTGATGTAAACGACCCGGGTTTCCGTAATGTGACGTTTATGGAATTGGTCGATGCCTATGCTGAAGCGACCAAAGGCTTAATTGAAGGTGGTGCTGATTTAATCATGATCGAAACCATTTTCGACACGTTAAACGCAAAAGCTGCCATTTTCGCCATTGAAACCGTATTTGAAGAATTAGGTGTGGAATTGCCGATTATGATTTCCGGCACCATTACCGATGCTTCCGGCCGTACCCTTTCTGGGCAAACCACCGAAGCGTTCTACAACTCGCTTCGTCACGCTAAACCGCTCACTTTCGGTTTGAACTGTGCGCTAGGCCCGAAAGAACTTCGCCAGTATGTTGAACAACTATCTAAAATCAGCGAAACCTATGTTTCCGTCCACCCAAATGCAGGCTTACCAAATGCCTTTGGTGGCTATGATCTAGGTGTTGAAGAGATGGCGGCACACCTTAAAGAATGGGCTGAAAGTGGCTTTGTGAACATTGTCGGTGGTTGTTGTGGTACGACGCCAGAGCATATCAAAGCCTTTGCGGATGCTATGCAAGGTATTGCGCCACGTAAATTGCCGGAACTTAAAATTGCGATGCGTTTGTCCGGTTTAGAGCCGCTCAATATTGATGATGAAAGCCTATTCGTAAACGTGGGCGAACGTAATAACGTGACAGGTTCAGCAAAATTCAAACGCTTAATTAAAGAAGACAAATTTGCTGAAGCCATTGAAATTGCTATCGACCAAGTAGAAAACGGCGCGCAAGTCATTGATGTCAATATGGACGAAGCCTTATTAGACGGCAAAAAATGCATGACCCGCTTCCTCAATATTATGGCGACCGAGCCTGATGCCGCTAAAGTGCCAGTCATGATCGACTCATCTAAATGGGAAGTAATTGAGGTAGGTTTGCAGTCGGTACAAGGTAAACCGATTGTGAACTCTATTTCGTTGAAAGAAGGCGAAGAAATCTTTGTCGAACACGCTAAACTGGTGCGTAAATACGGCGCAGCCGTAGTGGTGATGGCATTCGATGAAGTGGGACAAGCCGATACAGAAGATCGCAAAGTAGAAATCTGTACCCGTGCCTATAACATTTTAGTCAATCAACTTGGCTTCCCACCAGAAGATATTATTTTCGACCCGAACATTTTCGCCATTGGTACGGGGATTGAAGAACACAACAACTACGGCGTGGATTTCATCAATGCCACAGGTCGCATTAAACGCGCCCTACCACACGCAAAAATCTCGGGCGGGGTGTCGAATGTCTCCTTCTCATTCCGGGGTAATAACGTGATGCGTGAAGCCATTCACGCCGTCTTCCTCTATCATGCCATCAAGCAAGGCATGGATATGGGGATTGTGAATGCGGGACAGCTCGCAATTTATGACGATCTCGATCCTGAATTGCGTGAAATCGTAGAAGATGCAGTATTAAACCGCAGCCCTGATGCCACCGAAAAACTACTCGATATTGCAGAAAAATATCGAAACCAAGGCAACGATGAAAGTGCGGCTGATTCTGTGGCTGAATGGCGCACTTGGCCGGTTGAAGAACGTTTAAAACACGCACTTGTGAAAGGGATTACGACTTACATTGTGGAAGATACGGAAGAAGCTCGCCAAACATTACCAAGCCCATTAGATGTGATTGAAGGCCCGTTAATGGCGGGTATGGACGTGGTGGGCGATTTGTTCGGTGACGGTAAAATGTTCCTGCCACAAGTGGTGAAATCTGCGCGCGTGATGAAACAATCTGTTGCGTATTTAGAGCCGTTTATTAACGCCACCAAACAAAAAGGTTCAAGCAACGGTAAAGTAGTGATTGCAACCGTAAAAGGCGACGTGCACGATATCGGTAAAAACATCGTAAGCGTAGTAATGCAATGTAATAACTTTGAAGTAATTGACTTAGGCGTCATGGTGCCGGCGGATAAAATCATTCAAACCGCCATTGATGAAAAAGCGGACATCATCGCATTAAGTGGTTTGATTACCCCTTCTTTAGATGAGATGGAATACTTCTTAGGTGAAATGACTCGCTTAGGCTTAAATCTGCCTGTGATGATTGGCGGGGCGACCACCTCTAAAGAACACACGGCAATTAAACTTTATCCAAAATATAAAGAACATGGCGTATTTTATACTTCTAACGCCTCCCGTGCGGTTACGGTGTGTGCGACCTTGATGAACCCTGAAAGCCGTGCGGCATTATGGGAACAGTTCAAGAAAGATTACGAGAAAATTCAGCAATCGTTCTCTAACCGTAAACCACTTCGTAAACAACTGAGCATTGAAGAAGCACGTGCAAACCGCTTTGATGGCTTTAATGGCGAATGGGCAGATTACGTGCCGCCAAAACCAAACCAAACCGGTATTGTGGAATTTAAAAACGTACCGATTGCCACATTACGTAAATTTATCGACTGGTCGCCATTCTTCCGCATTTGGGGCTTGATGGGCGGCTATCCTGATGCCTTTGATTATCCGGAAGGTGGCGAAGAAGCACGCAAAGTGTGGAATGATGCACAAGTGGTTTTAGATGAATTAGAGCAAAACCATAAACTCAACCCAAGCGGTATTTTAGGCATTTTCCCTGCAGAACGTGTGGGCGATGATGTAGTGCTTTTCGCTGATGAATACCGCTCTCAACCAATCGGCACTGCTTATGGCTTACGCCAACAAACGGAACGTGGTAAAAACAGCAAAAGCCCGTTTAACTTTGCCTTAAGCGACTTTATTGCCGATCGCGAAAGCGGCAAAAAAGACTGGTTCGGCATGTTCGCCGTCTGTGCGGGTATTGAAGAAATGGAGCTTGTAGAAGGCTATAAAGCGGCAGGCGACGACTACAACGCGATCTTGCTACAAGCGGTGGGCGACCGCTTAGCCGAAGCTATGGCGGAATACCTGCACTTTGAGCTACGCACCCGTATTTGGGGCTACACGCAAGAAGAATTCGATAATCAAGGTTTAATCAATGAAAACTATGTCGGTATCCGCCCTGCACCGGGTTATCCAAGCTGCCCAGAACACACGGAAAAAGCCTTGATTTGGGATTTATTAGAAGTGGAACAACGCATCGGCATGAAACTTACTGAAAGCTACGCCATGTGGCCGGCAGCTTCCGTCTGCGGCTGGTACTTCACCCACCCGGCAAGTAACTATTTCACACTTGGTCGTATTGATGAAGACCAAGCTCAAGATTATGCCAAACGTAAAGGTTGGGATGAGAGAGAGATGATGAAATGGTTGGGTGTGGCGATGAAGTAAATATTTAAGGAGGCATTTGATGACTAAACTAACTGAAGACTCACTAGAATTTGCAAGAAAACATATAGAGAAATTTTATGATTCAGATTTTTTCCCAAAAACATTTGAGTTTGAAGCCATTTGGCATTGTTGGGATGAAGTAAAGTCTGAGCTATCATCCAAAAATATTGATAAATTATCTATATCAAATCCAAGAACTTTAACCTCTAAAAAGCCTAAAGAAGGATTTAGGATAGTACACCAACTGGAACCAATAACTAGCATAATATACACTGCGCTAGTGTATTCTGTAGCAGAAAAAATTGAACAAGCTAGAGTAGATATTAATAAGAAAGTGGCATGTTCTTATAGAATAAAAATCAGTGATGGTAGTTTTTTTTCAAACAACAATGGATTTTTGAATTTCTCTACACAATCCAAAGAATTAGCAAATACCTATCAGTATGTTTTAGCAACAGATATTACTGACTTCTATAACCAAATTTATCTTCATAGATTAAATAATGCTATTCAATCAGCAAATCAAATACCTAACAACATTCCTGAGGAGATTGAACGTTTTTTATCTAAATTAAATAATAAAGCATCTAAGGGTATACCTGTAGGTCCTGCTGCAAGTATTGTTCTAGCTGAAGCTATAATGATAGATATAGATAATTTTTTAATTAACAAAGGAGTATTTCATACTAGATATGTTGATGATTTTAGAATTTTTTCTGATTCAAAGGAAAAGTTAACTTCCATATTAGAAGAATTAACCCTTTATTTATACCATAATCATAGATTAACCATATCTTCAGAAAAAACTAAAATCATTGAAACTGAGAAATATATAAATGAAATAATGAATAATCATTATGAACTTGAAAAAGTTCAATTATTTGAAAAACTAGAGATTTTTAATCCATATTCTGGGGAATTTGAAGAAATAGAAATACCAATTGAAGATGAGATTGCTTTAGCAAATGAACAATTTGAAACACTTGCAAAAAATGTTATTAATCGTCCTTTTTTAGACTTGGGTTTATCTAGAGCGTTAATAAGAAAAGCAAAAGCCTTCAAAATTAAAGAGTTATCTGAATTTATTTTTGAGAATTTTGAGTTTTTTAGCCCTATAATAAATGATGTTTGCTTATACTTATCAAGTATCACAGATACTGATTTCATAAATGCCAATAGAGAAAGATTAATAAATATATCAAAGTCAGAAATTATGAATAGAAGCCTTGTTAGATTATGGTTTGAATGGTACATAGCTAATAACTCAGAACTATTAAAAATACCTGAACTATCATCTTTTATTTTTGATAGTAAAAATCTTGTAAGTAAGGCTCAAGCAGCAATTATTTCTAAAAATCAAGCCTGGGTAAGAGAACATAGAAGCAGGTTGCAGGAGTTTGGTAATTGGGAAAGGAGAGCTATATTGTACTCTGCAAAAGTTTTGGCCAAAGATGAGAGAGACAATTGGCTAAAAATGGTAGAACAAGACCCTACTACTCTACTAGATAAATATATCGCCAAATGGGTTAGAGAATCATCATAACCAACACAGTTGATTCCTATTTGTATCTTTTATGGCATACGCTACTTATCGTATGCCTAATTACATAAATGCTCTTAAAATCAATTCTGTTTTATCTTAAAATACTGTCCATCTTGCACTATCCCAAATTTCCGCTATCATACTCCCTTTCTCATTCACTCTACTCTCGGAACTTTATCAATGAATAAATTTAAAATAGCATTACTCACGGCTGCATTCGTAGGGTTGTTTGCTTGTACCACAACACAACAACCAAAGAAAACCGTTAAAACACGATACCTTAAAAATAACATTAGCCAAGCGGAATTAAACAATCCGAAAGATTACAAGCGTTATTACTATTCTTGCCGTAATTCAGAAACGGGCTCGAATTCTTATTTAACCACTTACTTCCCGCTTTCAAGAGAAAGCCGCATGAAAGATAACTTTGGAATTTATTTCCAATTAGATGGTGGAAAAGCGGTGCCGTTTGATCATGTGGAAAATCGTACCTTAAATGCACGTGGAAATCGCTTTGAAGTAATTTATCGCTCTTATGAGCCGATTGATGGAAGCCATGTGGATCTGATTGCGCGCGAGCATAATTCGGTGTATTACAAAAACAATCAAGGCATGAGAACAGCTTGGTTAAATTGTCGAGAAGGCTAATTCTCACTGAAAGTGCGATCATTTTTAGACGCATTTTTCCAAACAAAAAAGCACGAGCTTAAACTCGTGCTTTTTCTTTTTTATTTCGATTATGCTTTTGCTTGTGCGCGTTTCACGAAAACGACTGAAAGGGTGAATGCCACCACAAATGAAATCAACATACCAATGCTGTACATCGCAAGGCTATCTGGTTTGATCGATGGAATACCTAAGAAACCTGCTGCACCTAATGCAATGGCTTTTACATTAAAGAATGCGATAAAGGCACTTGCAAGACCTGAACCAATCATCGCCGCAAAGAAAGCTTGACGATAGCGTAAGTTCACCCCGAACATCGCCGGTTCAGTAATCCCTAATAATGCAGAGATACCTGATGGTACCGCTAAACCGCGTACTTTTGGATCTTTTAATGCCACTGCCACACCTAAACAGGCCGCACCTTGTGCGATATTTGACATTGCCGCGATTGGAAAAATAAAGGTACCGCCTGTATTTGCCATTTCAGCCAATAATTGTGTTTCAACCGCAATGAAGGTTTGATGCATACCGGTGATAACGATAGGTGCATAGAATGCCCCGAAGATTGCGCCGCCCACGAAACCTAAGGTGTCATATAACCAAGTTAAACCTGATGCAATTAATGAACCCGCTTCACGACCGATTGGACCAATTACGGTAAACGCTAAGAAGCCTGCAATAAAGAGCGAGAATAATGGGGTAATCAGGTTATCTAAGTAAGATGGGACAAATTTACGGAAGGTTTTTTCTAAGGTTGCTAATACCCAAGCAGAAACTAATGTTGGGATAACCGTGCCTTGATAGCCGACTTTTTCAATTTCAAGACCGAATACATTCCAGTATTGGATTTTGCCTTGAGCAAGGGTTAATGCGTAGTTCCAACCGTCTGCTAATGCAGGGTGAACCAACAACATCCCAAGTGCTGCCCCTAAGAATGGGTTACCACCGAATTTACGGGTCGCAGAGAAACCAAGTAATACTGGTAAGAACACAAACGGTGCGTTCGCGATGGTATTAATGAAGTCCACCAAATCCGCAAGACCTGGGTGCATATCAATCACGCTTAATTCATCAACGAAGAAACCTTTCGCTGTAAGCATTGAGTGAATACCCATTAACAAACCGCCTGCTACGATTGCCGGAATGATTGGCACGAAAATATCCGCTAAGCCTTTCACCAAACGTTGCAATAAGTTTTGATTGCCTGACGCCGCTTCTGCCACTTCGGCTTTGCTCACATCGCCGATACCAAGTAATTTAGTAAGTTCAGCATGGACTTTATTCACCGTACCTGAACCGAAGATAATTTGATATTGACCCGCGACAGCAAACTGCCCTTTCACGCCTTCAATGTTATCAATACCTTCTTTGTCCACTTTGCTTTCATCGTTTAACACAATACGTAAACGCGTTGCGCAATGTGCTGCGGTGGCGATGTTGTCTTTGCCGCCAAGTTTATCAATCACTTGTTGGGCGATTTGAGGGAAGTTCATAGTGCTCTCCTAATGGGATTCTAGAAAAAGAAAATCGAGAGATTGTAACCAAAACAGGGGATAATAACTAGCGGTCTAAACAAATTTTAGGCGAAAAAAAACCGACTTGATTAAGTCGGTTTATAGTTGGTGCTCTGAGCGAGACTTGAACTCGCACGGCCTGCGGCCACTACCCCCTCAAGATAGCGTGTCTACCAATTCCACCACCAGAGCGTTTATTCTGTTTTTATTCCTTATTGCGGAATGTCATTATTTTTGTTTTCAACTGCTGGAGCAACTTGTTGTTGCTGTTGTTGAACTTGTTCAGCAGTTTGAGATAAATCGTCAAACGAACCTTTTTGTAAGTTGCCACGGTGAGAGTTAATGTTACCTAACACTAAAGCAATCACAAAAAAGCCTGTTGCTAAGATTGCACTGGTACGAGTTAAAAAGTTACCTGCACCTGCAGAACCAAACATGGTACCTGATGCACCACCGCCAAATGACGCACCTGCGTTCGCGCCTTTACCTTGTTGAATAAGGATAAAGCCGATTAAGGCGATACAAATTAATACATAAACAAATAATAAAATATTGTACATTATTCTTTCTTCTCTAAATTGCGATTTCGCAAGAAAACTGGGAGCAAATGTTATATAAAATTCACGCTTTTCGCAAGCGCTTTCCCATTTTTTTTACTTAATTGTATTAAGTTTAATCAATTTTCAGCGTTTAAATCTTCCGATTTTTTGACCGCTCTTTTTCGTTTTGTTGCTGGTGAGCTTAAACCTTTTGAAATCTGACTTAAACGACGTAATGCAGTGAAATCAACAAAACGCACTAAATCCGGCAACATTTGATTGAGTGTAAACATAAATTGCTGATAACTCGCCTGTTTTTGACTGATATCCGTTAATTGTGCTTCCCAATGTGCCGTCATATCAGGTTGTGTAGCAATATCAGGTAAAGCAGAAATCAGGATCCGCCCCGTTTCTGTGCTGTGAATATTGCGTCCTTTTTTCGTCAAAAAACCGCGTTTAAACAGTAATTCAATAATGCCTGCACGGGTGGCTTCTGTACCAAGTCCATCGGTTTCACGCAGAATTTTTTTCAATTCTTTATCTTGTACAAAACGCGCAATCCCTGTCATCGCTGAAAGCAACGTCGCATCGGTAAATGGTTTCGGCGGTTGCGTTTTTTTGCTCACCACTTCACCTCGTTCGCAATACAGGATCTGCCCTTTTTTCACCATCGGCAATAGCGGCTCTTGATTTTCATCTTCGTCTTCTTTGCCAAGCAACTCTTTCCACCCTGCTGTTTGCAAGTTACGTGCTTGTGCCACAAAAGTACCGCCTGCAATACTTAAGGTAATTTTGCTTTTACGATATTCCGCATCGGGGCAAAATTGCAATAAATACTGGCGAGCAATCAGTTCATAAATACGCTGTTCATCAATGCTTAGATTTATCGAGCGTGTGTTAGCCGTTGGAATAATGGCATGGTGAGCCTCCACCTTTTTATCATTCCAGCAACGATTACGCTGCTCACTATCCACCACCGAAGGCAAGGTTTGATAAGTCTGACAATGCTGTGAAATCGCATTCATCACTTTATGTCGTTCAGCAAAATGCTCTTTCGGCAAATAGCGACAATCAGAACGCGGATAGGTAATCAATCGATGGGTTTCATATAACCGCTGACAAGTATCCAACACGCTCTGTGCCGACATCCCAAAACGTTTTGCTGCATCAATCTGCAATGCTGACAACGAATAAGGCAAAGGTGCCGTTTCTTTCTCGCGCTTGTCTACGTATTCAGTGACTTCGGCAGGTTGATCGGTAATGCGTTTCACCACATTTTCGGCTAAGCCTAAAGACAGTACGCGACCATCTTCATCTTGGTAGTCTTCGCAAGCTTTACTTGGTTGCCAAAGTGCAGAAAAAAGTGCGGTCGGATTTTCAGACGTTTTTTCTTCTTTTACCCATGCCAACACTTCATAGAAATCTTTTGGTTGGAAATGTTCAATTTCCAAATCGCGTCGAACAATCAAACCTAATACGGGGGTCTGCACTCGCCCAACAGAAAGCACACCATCATAACCGGCTTGGCGACCGCGAATGGTATAGGCGCGGGTCATATTAATGCCATAAAGCCAATCGGCACGAGCGCGAGCCAGTGCAGAGGTGGCTAATGGGATAAAATGACGGTTAGGTTGGAGTTTTTGTATGGCTTTTTCGACCGCACTTGGGTTAAGATCGCTAATCAAACAACGCAAAATCCCATCACGTTTTTCGGCGGATAAATTGGCATAACTAAACACTTCATCCACCAGCAACTGCCCTTCTCTATCCGGGTCGCCTGCATTAACTAAAACATCGGCTTGATGAATGAGTTTTTCCACCACAGAAAGTTGTTTTTTCACTTCTTTTCGCGGTAAAAGAATCCACTTTTCAGGAATGATGGGTAAATGTTCTAAACGCCATTGTTTGAATTTCGGATCGTAGGCATCCGGCTCTGCCTGTTCGAGCAAATGCCCCACGCACCAAGTCACAACATCATCATTGCCGCATTTAATAAAACCATCACCCCGTTGATGAGGTTTTGGCAATACATCGGCAATGGCTCGCCCAAGACTGGGTTTCTCGGCAATAAACAGGCGCATAAGATTAGTCGATCTGACGACGACCTAAGAAAGAGTGGGTTAAAGTAGTGCCGTCCACGGTTTCTAATTCCCCACCGACAGGGATCCCGTGAGCAATACGGCTTACTTTAATATTATGTTGATGGCAAATTTCAGCAATATAATTGGCTGTGGCATCACCTTCCACCGTTGGGTTCGTGGCTAAAATCACTTCGTGGAAAGATTCTTCTACCAGACGTTTTTGTAATAAATCTAAACCAATTTCTTTCGGACCAATACCATCTAAAGGCGATAAGTGCCCCATTAAGACAAAATAACGTCCAGAAAATTGGCCTGTTTGCTCAATAGCCTGAATATCCGCCGGCATTTCCACCACGCAAAGCAAACCTGAATTTTGACGGCGAGGATTGTTACAAATATTGCACGTTTCCTCTTCGGTAAAATCACGACACTGCGAACAATGCCCAATTTTAGACATCGCTTCCGTTAATGCTCGTGCTAAGTTCATCCCACCGCTACGATTGCGCTGTAAAAGATGATAAGCCATGCGCTGCGCTGATTTCGGGCCAACACCCGGCAAGCAACGAAGGTTTTCAATAAGATGTTCTAAAAGTGGACTGCTTTGCATAATATTTATGATGGGAGAAAATGAATGGTGTGTGAACGTGTAAATTCACACACCTGATGAATTAAAATGGAAGTTTCATTCCTGGAGGTAATGGCATGCCTGCGGTCACAGAAGCCATTTTTTCTTTTTGCAATTCTTCTGCACGACGGACTGCATCGTTGAATGCTGCAGCAATTAAATCTTCCAACATTTCTTTATCATCTTCCATTAAAGAAGGATCGATCTCAATACGACGACAGTTGTGCGCACCATTAATCGTGATTTTTACTAAACCTGCACCGCTTTCGCCTGTTACTTCTAATTGGGCAATTTCTTCCTGCATTTTTTGCATTTTTTCTTGCATTTGTTGGGCTTGTTTCATCAAGCCGCCTAAACCGCCTTTTCCAAACATTGGATTTTCCTTCTTAAATTAACTAAAACGAGCCGCATTTTAGCGAAAAAATTTGCCTTTGGGAACTGAGAAATTTATTATTCCATACTTCAAAACTTGGTTAAAAATGACCGCACTTTTATTTAGGAATCGCTAATGGAAACTCGTTATTACTTTATATTTACGGCAGCTATTATTTTGTTACAACTGCTGATTTATATTTTTAATAAAACACTGATTTGGTGGCTGAACAAACCACTCTCCCAAAAGGCAAGACGAACTATCACTTTTACCAGTTTTTTGCTTCCTAATGCCTTAGTTATTTGTCATTTTTTAAAGCTTTTTACGGTATTTCGACTTATTGCTTTAGTGCTCGCACTATTGCTTTTTTCAGCCTTTGCGAGTATTGCCGTGGGATGTATTCATTTTCTTTTCCGAAAATCTAAATCTATCACAAAAATCAACCGCACTTTGCGTATTGCTTACCCCGTTTTATTCCTGGGTATCATTACTTTAAGTGTATATAACGCCTATGTCACACGTGTTATTCATTATGAAATCACGCTAGATAAGCCCATTAAACCGCTGCGAATTGGCATGGCAAGCGATCTCCATTTAGGCAAATTATTTGGTGGGAAAGAATTGGATAAACTGGCTGATATTATGCAGCAAGAAAAGGTGGATATCATTTTACTGCCTGGCGATATTATGGACGATAACGTTAATGCCTATTTAGCCGAAAAAATGCAACCTCATCTGGCTAAACTCAAGGCTCCAATGGGCGTTTATGCCACACTTGGCAATCACGATTTATTTGGAGACCAAGAGCGAATTGATCAAGAAATTCGCAAAGCAGGTATCACCGTGTTAAGAGATGAAACATTAACGTTAAATAATGAATTGGTACTGATTGGACGAAACGATAATCTTGCTCACGATAGACCGAGTACCGAAACATTATTAAAACAAGTGAACACTGACTTACCGACTATTCTCTTGGATCACCGCCCAACAGATATCGAAAAACATGCTTCACTTCCGCTTGATATTCAAGTTTCAGGACATGCACATAAAGGGCAAATATTCCCCGCCAGTATAATCACAAAAATGATGTATCGTTTGGATTATGGCCATGAAAAGATTGGCAATCCACATGTTTTTGTCACTTCTGGTTATGGCTTTTGGGGCATTCCTATGCGCTTAGGATCTCAATCAGAAGTAGTGATTATTGATGTGAAAGGAAAATAAAAAAGAGCGGTCAAAAATGACCGCTCTTTTATTATCAATGAAATCTTAAGAGCACACCACTTTCACCGCTAAGCCACCTTTCGATGTTTCACGGTATTTAGCATTCATGTCTTTACCTGTTTCATACATGGTTTCGATCACCTTATCTAAGGTTACGCGAGGATTCGTGGTTCGGCGTAATGCCATACGGCTAGCGTTAATCGCTTTCACTGAAGCAATGGCATTACGTTCGATACAAGGTACTTGCACTTGACCACCAACAGGGTCGCAAGTTAAGCCCAGATTATGTTCCATCGCAATTTCAGCTGCAATGCACACTTGTACCGGCGTACCACCTAAGATTTCGGTTAAACCCGCTGCAGCCATTGAGCATGCTACACCCACTTCACCTTGGCAACCAACTTCAGCACCAGAAATAGAGGCGTTCATCTTATAAAGTGAACCAATCATACTCGCTGTTAATAAATAACGCTCAATCACATCTTGTGTTAAAGGACCTACGAATTTTTCGTAATAAGAAAGCACAGCCGGCACAATACCACAAGCACCATTTGTTGGTGCAGTCACAACTCGTCCACCTGCCGCATTTTCTTCGTTTACGGCAAGGGCAAACATATTCACCCAGTCGATTACATGCATTGGATCATTTGCAAGACGATTACTATTGGCTTGCAAGAGACGATAAAGTGACGGTGCACGACGTACCACTTTTAATGGGCCAGGTAACACGCCTTCTGTATTGACACCATGCTCAATACAATCCTTCATAGTTTTCCAAACATTATGTAAATGCGCTTCAACCTCTTTTTTATCGCGTAATGCTAACTCATTTCTCATCATCACCGTAGAAAGCATTAAGCCATTTTCCTGACAATTTTTCAAAATATCTTCAGCATATTGATAAGGATACGGCACGGTCACAGGATTCTCTTCCTCTTGACCAAAATGCGCTTCATCCACAATAAAACCACCACCAATAGAATAATAAGTTTGGCGGTAAAGCACGTTACGATCAGCATCTAATGCAGTAATGGTCATACCGTTTTCATGCAATGATAAAAAGGAATTATGGAATACCATATTGGCATCCCAATCGAAATTAACCGTTTTTTTGCCTTGTGCAATCGACAGTTTTTTGGTTTGTTTAACCTGTTCGATAAAGGTTGGGATTAGATCAATATCCACATCATGCGGTAAATAACCGGCTAATCCCATAATGATCGCAATATCGGTATTATGGCCATGTCCTGTCATAGAAAGGGAGCCATATACATCCACATGCAAGGTCGCGACCGAATCAAATTTACCTTGTTCGATTAAATCGTCAATAAACTGCTTGCCTGCTTTCATGGGGCCGACAGTGTGGGAGCTGGATGGCCCAACTCCCACTTTAAACATATCAAATACACTAATCATATTATTTCAATCCTAAGCTAAACTAAAAAGTCGCTTATAATAATCCATATACGACCGCGGAGATAGCAATTAATCCCATAACTGTAACAAATACATTGCTAAAACGACCTTGATAGCGTCTCATTGCTGGAACATTGTGAATCGCATACATAGGCATAATGAAAAGGATCATCGCAATGATTGGGCCGCCAAGGGATTCGATCAAACCTAAAATACTTGGATTAATGATCGCCACACCCCATAAAGTCAATAAGAAGAAAACTGCAGTACCGTAATTTAATTTTTTACGATTCACGCTTTCACCTTTTATTTTGAGGTATAAACCTTCTAAACCTTCACGTGCTCCTAAATAATGGCCAAAGAATGAGCTTGTAATCGCGAAGAAAGCCACTAATGGTGCAAAATAAGAAATGTATGGGTTATCAAATTTGTTCGCAAGATAAGACAAGATACTAATATTTTGTGCTTTTGCTTCTAATAACTCTGCTGGTGTTAAGGTTAATACACAGCTAAACACAAAGAACATCACGAAGAAAAGTAATACCGTTGAAGTCCCTTTTTCTGTACGACCGATATGATATTCCGTTGTATTAAAATCTTTATATTCACGTTGTTGAGAAAGCGTGAAAGAAGAAATTGCCGGAGAATGGTTAAAAGAAAAAACCAAGACTGGGATAGTTAACCACAATGTCGTGATAAAGCCACCAGCCGTCGGAAGTTCATAAAGCATTGAAGCATTCCATTGCGGAATAAGATAAATCGATAGCGCAAAGAGAATCAACACCAATGGATAAACCAGTAATTCGGTGATTTTTAACATTACTTTTTCACTGAATAACATTACCGAAATCAAGATCGCAATCAATACAAAAGAAAGAATAACACGGTTTGGTGAAGCCATGCCTAATTGGTTGACGATAAAAGAATCAACCGTATTGGTGATCCCGTTTCCATAAATCAATAAAATTGGGAAGATCGCAAAGAAATATAATAAGGTAATTAATTTCCCTGCTGTCGGACCGAAATGCTCTTCTACTACTTCGGTAATATCACTGCCGGGTTTAGAAGAAGATAAAACGAAATAAGCCAAACCACGATGCGCAAAATATGTCATTGGTCCGACTAAAATCGCCATCACAACCAAAGGCCAAAAACCGCCCATCCCTGCATTGATTGGTAAAAATAATACCCCTGCGCCCACCGCAGTACCAAATAAATTTAATACCCAAGCCGTGTCAAATTTATTCCATTTTTTATTAGTTGTAGTGCTCATACATCACCCTCTAAAGTTAAAATTATAAAATCGTTTATTTAATGACTATTCATTCATTAAATTAGTGGCTGCATTATGATGAGATTAGGGATTGATTGCAAAGTGCAAAATAATAAAGTGTGATCTTGCTAACAATTTTATGCAACTTTTTTACATAAACATTTATCTAGATCAAAAAAGTGCGGTGAGAAATTTGAGCCAATTTTAGAGAGAGGAAAAATAACAAAATAGTAATTGAATTCTGAAAAGTAAAAAGCCGCTAAATTTATTTAGCGGCTTCTTAGAATTTGGCTCCTCCTGCGGGACTCGAACCTGCGACATATGGATTAACAGTCCACCGTTCTACCGACTGAACTAAGGAGGAAATGGTGCCTCGAGGCGGAATCGAACCACCGACACGGGGATTTTCAATCCCCTGCTCTACCGACTGAGCTATCGAGGCGTTATCGTTATTGGCTACTGCCTGACAACGGAGCGTATTAAACTATTTTTTCGGGTATCGGTCAACAACTAAATTCAAAAAAAGTGAAAAATTTAGTGTGTTTGAATGGTTAATAACCAAAACGTCTATAAAAAGAACGTATTTTGAAAAAAACAATTAAAAATAACCGCTCTTTATAGAAAAAATAATGCCCGAGAGAAAATTCTTTCGGGCATGGTATTTAATCACTGAAATTATCGTCTTACACGGAATTTCTTCTGAGCAGCATCCACTTTCAATAAGTAGTTTCTTGCTTGTGACGATGGATGTGCTGTAGTTAAGATGCGATATACCTGTTCAGGATACATCTGGTTGATCTTATAGATCGCCTCATCTTTATCCTCATCGAATACACGTAATACTGCACCTGCACCACTGTTGTAAGCAGAAATCATTGCAAAACGTTTAGAGGTAGGGTTTGTAATACCATCTAAATATTGATTTTGCAGAATCCATAAGTAAGAAACCCCTGCATCAATGTTATTTGCAGGATCATAAAGGTAACGCGCAGATGGTTGTCCACCTTTACCTTTCATCGCAAACACATCTCGACCAGCTGTGCTTGGTACCACTTGCATTAAGCCGATTGCATTCGCATAACTGATCGCATACGGGTTGAAGCTAGATTCTGTTTGCATAATACCTAAAATCAAGCTTTCATCAATGCCATAGCGTTCTGCGGCTTTACGGACTAATGGAATATATTTTTGTGCACGTACTTCAACGTGGTTTGCAATCATTGAGATCACCACAAATTGCACGGTGTTACCATTTTGTAAACGGCGAGTTTGTAATTTATTTTGGATTAAATAAGTCGCAAAGTTACTTGCAATCACTTGGTTAGCAATTTGCTGACCATTATTATCCACGACCTGACCTAATAAGAAAGGACGCGTACTAATCGGTACATCACCAGAAGCGAATAAGTCGATACCTTTCGCATCTGAGCCCATCAATAAAGTATGGACAATCGCGTTGTGTAAGCGATTAAGATCTTGTTGAGTTTCAACAATAATCGTACCTTCATCAAAGCTTACGTGGCTACGTGTATAGAACGAGTCCGTATATTTCACATAGTCTTTACGGCTCGCGACTAAGAGCTCATTCACCCCCCAAATACGATCGATATTGTGAGAGAATTGACCTGTTAAAATATCTAAACCTTGCGTGTCTTTTGCAAACACTTCGTCATAATTAACACCACGTCGATGGGTTGGCGAATCGCTACATGCATACAAAAGCGGAAGTAGCGCCAATAATAAATACTTTTTCATAATCTTTTGTTATTTAGATGGGGGAACGTAACCTTCAATATGCACTTCTTTGCCTTCAAATAAGAAATTCACCATTTCTTCTTCTAATAATTTTCGATGTTCGGCATTCATCATATTGAGTTTTTTCTCGTTCACTAACATGGTTTGTTTTTTGATCCATTCGCCCCATGCTTGTTTACTAATTGAATTAAAAATACGTTTACCTAATTCACCGGGATACAGTTGAAAATCCAATCCTTCCGCATCTTGTTTCAAATATTCGCAAAAAACGGTTCTAGCCATAATAATTCCTTACAAATTGCGTTAATAAATTTTTCACAGGCTGAGCTAACCCGATCTGTTCAGGTGACGTTGGATCATACCAATATTTGACCGCACTTAATAGACCAGATTGAGATTCTTTTCCTTTTTCTGACAATTTTTTCCAATCTGAACGATCGCTCTTTTCAGATTTTCGATCAACTTCAACATAAATAGGATGAATGTCTAAGTGAAAATGGCTAAATGTATGACGGAAAGTTACCCACTCTCGATACTCGGCAATCCCTAGTTCTTTCAGATAACTCAGCAATGTTTGTTTATCATCAAACTGAGGAAAACAATACAACCCGCCCCATAAGCCTTTGCTTTCACGCTGTTCCAACCAGACTTTTCCTTGATAAGATAAAATCAAAAAATAACTCTGCTTTTCTGGCAACGATTTTTTGGGTTTCTTTCCAGGAAATTCTGTCCACTTTTCGAGTTTATTGGCTAAACAATCGTTACTTAGAGGACAAAGATCACATTTAGGTTTTGTTCGGGTACAAATCGCCGAACCGATATCCATCATCGCTTGATTAAATTCTGCGGCTCTCGTTGTTGGTGTAACCTGTTCACTCAACTGCCATAATTGATTTTCAACTTTCTTCTCGCCAGGCCAACCTTCTACAGCAAAATAACGAGAAAGGACGCGTTTCACATTACCGTCTAAAATCGGATAAGGTTGATTTTGCACTGAAGATAAGATTGCTCCTGCCGTAGAACGCCCCACGCCCGTTAATGCCCAAACTTGCTCAAATTGCGTAGGAAATTCACCTTGATATTCATCTCTAATGGTTTGAGCGGCTTTATGTAAATTTCTTGCACGTGCGTAATAACCTAGTCCCGTCCACAGATGTAACACTTCATCTTGTGATGCATTAGCAAGTGCGGTCACATTGGGAAAGGTTTTAATAAAACGTTCAAAATAAGGAATGACCGTGGAAACTTGAGTCTGTTGTAACATCACTTCAGAAAGCCAAACACCATAAAGGGTTTTATTTTGCTGCCAAGGCAAATTTTTACGCCCAAACTTCTCATACCATTGTAGAACTGAATGGGCAAAAGGGGCATCAACAGAGGATTGAGCTAACATAACTTTCCTAAAGTGCGGTCAAAAATAAGCAAAAATTTTGCGATGATTCTATCACTAAAGCACACCACTTGATCAATTTGATTTTTTCAGTATAATTCGCAGTCTATTTGGTGCCGGATTGTCGGCGATTATTAACTCACGCGGTGTAAGTGGAAAGCATTTATAGCGGCGTGGCTTCAATTTGAGGTTTTCTATGAAACAAGGTATTCATCCAGAATATAAAGAGATTACTGCAACTTGTTCTTGCGGTAACGTGATCAAAACGCGTTCAACTTTAGGCAAAGACATCAACCTTGATGTGTGCGGTAGCTGCCACCCATTCTACACTGGTAAACAACGTGTTGTTGATACTGGTGGTCGTGTTGAACGCTTTAACAGCCGTTTCAAAATCCCAGGTACAAAATAATTTGAATCTGTGTGAAGAACCCTGCCTATGCAGGGTTTTTTATTATCTGAAATTCACCATATCCTAAATTCAAACAATAAAAAAGTGCGGTCAAAATCGACCGCACTTTTAATTCCCTGTTAAGCAATTGGAAATTTATTTAAAAGGTATAATTGATATTTAAACGAATGTCTCGACCTGGTTCAGGTAATGTTGATACGCCTGCACGTTGGCTATGGCTTCGATAATATTTGTTAAACGCATTATCTAAAGCAAGATTCACATTAATACTTTCAGTCGGTTTCCATGTAATATAGAAATCACTTACTCCATATCCTGGACGTTTAGTGGTTGTTGCTCCGCCGCCACGATTATTCGTTGTAGCGTCATAACTGGTATGTTGCACAAAGCGACCTTTCCAGCCAATTTCAATATCAGGTTGAGTGAAGCGATAAGACACACCTGTAGTCCAAGTACGTCCAATCGGAATAGCTGTCACGGTACTATCTACTGTTCTGCCATCTAATTCAGGCTTACTATAAGCTACACCTGCACGTAATGTTAAACCTTCATATTTATAAGCAGCACCGACTTCATACCCACGATTTCTTAGCTTACCTGCATTTTGGATTTCATAAAAACCAGGGCTTACTTGCGTAAATGCATGTGTATCTTTTACAGTTTGCCAGAAATAACTACCGTTTAAAGAGAAATTATCAGCAAGTTTGTAATTGAAACCCACTTCTGCGTTGCGTGATTTCTCCGGTTTGATATTCGATGCAATTGAGTAAACAGCTGTTCTACCTAGAGTTGAACCTGAAGATAGCATCACTTCATGGAAGCGAGGACTACGTGTTGCATAGTTTAAGCTCGCATTAAAGCTTAGATCATTATTCACTTCATAAATTAAACCGACGCTCGGATTTACGCTTCCCTTATGCGATTTTTTGCCATTCATTGCTCGGAAATCAAAGTGATCATAACGTAATCCGGTTGTTAAGGTAAAAGCACCTAAGCCCCAAATACCTTCTGCATAAACACCGACATCACGTTTCTTTTGGGTTTTCATTTGAACACCGTTTTGTACGGTTAGCGAATTAGGTTTACCCTCTTGATCACGATAATTAACACCGTATTTAATAAGATGAGACTGTCCCACTGCGCTTTCTAAATTTAAATTTGCCCCATTAGCAATTAAACGTGTTTTTGAATTCTCACTTGGCTCTTTACGATTAATCACAGAATGATACACATTGGCTTTAGCATTCGTCACAAAGCCCATATTCTTACCATTCCATTCTAAGTTTGTCGTATCATTTTGTGTAATACGATAACGAGGGGCGTTATTACTACTATTTATAATTTTGTTACCATTACGATCTAAAACATACCAAGTATTCCCTTCTTGGCTTAAAGTATAGCCATTTGCTCGCTGTTCCTTTGTAAGGGTTGGTGGATTACCATTTCTGGCGCTAGCGGTTAACCAATCTTGCGAAAAGTCAAATTCTTCTCGAAGTGCGCGAACACCATAATGGCGCTCTTGACGATGACTTAATTCAAGACGCTGTTCTTCTGTAATATCAACACCAACTTTGGCGAGTAAACCACGTTGATGCAATGCACTGTTCTGAACTTTTTTACTACCCTCTAAATTGCTAAAATTATGACCACCCTTGTAGTCATTTTCGTTAACCCAATTTCCAGAAATTAACGCATCTAGCGGACCAGCCTTAGAATAAACAGTCGCACCTTTAGACCAACCACTATTTGAACTTACACCTGCATTAACTTTGAAACCGATATCTTGTCCTTCTTTGAGCAAATCTTTTGCGCTAACTGTTTCTGCAACAATTGCACCGCTTGTAGCTCCAATTCCAGCACTTGCTGAACCTGTCCCTTTTTGCACGTCAACACGTTTTAATAAGGACGGATCAAACATAAAACGACCTTGGTGATGGAATAATTGTGCATCGGTATAAGCACCATCAATTTTCACATCAACTTGATCTTGTCCCATACCACGAATTGTAAACCATTGTGATGTACCACGACCGCCACCAAAATTAATTGCTGGTTCATCTTTTAATAAACCTTTTAATTCAGTCTCAGTGCTACGCTCCATTGTTTTTGTTGTAATCACATTAGTCTTACTTTTTGCCCCGCTGTTCTCGGAAACAACATTAATCACATCTAATTTTTCTTCAGCCTGGACATGACCTGCAACAAATACGGCAAGTGGCAATAAGGCAAAATTTGCTCTCTTCATTATGTATACCTTTCATAGATTTAAAACGATAATAATTATTATTTATTTTTGAGTATTAAGTCAAGATTTCTTTGCGTTTCTGTTGTCTAAATTAGTTACTCATAAAAAAGCCCTGTATAAACAGGGCTTGAATCATCTATATCTTACTTAGAAAGTATATTTTACTGTTGCGTAATAAGCACGACCAGGTTCGTTATAAGTATGAGCATTGTAATTTGTACTGCTTGATGAACGATAAATGCGTTTATCAAATAAGTTACTTACACCGACACGAATACTGATTGTGTCTTTCCAATTGTAACCTGCGCTTAATCCCCAAACTGCATAGCTACCAATATCTTCTGAGCCAGCAAGCTGATTAACGTATTTATTGTTACCATTTTCCATACGATTTTCCGGATTTTTACGGGATTTTTGTTTACCGTATTGCGTATAAGTTAACATTGCATCCAAGCTATCTGTAATTTGATAACTTAAGCTTGAATTCAAGGTATATTTTGGCACGATAGAAAGCGGGTTACCTGTATCTTTATTTTTGGTTTTATGCATATAAGTGAAGTTATTCACCCAGTTTAATTTATCTTGGATTAATGGTAATGTCAGATTACCTTCAAAACCTTCAATCACTGCGCGGTTTGCATTACCCCATTTATACAAATAGTTACCTAGGTTAGTTAAACCAATAAATTCACCATCAGACACGATTTTGTTACGATAGTCATTACGGAAGTAAGCTACAGAAGCTAGAAGTCCGTCTTTATCATATTCAATTCCGATTTCTTTATTCCAGCTGGTTTCTGGTTTAATGTCGCTATTACCTTGGAAATAACAGGTTTTATTATTCGGTACATTCGTTGGACAGCCTTGACCTAAAGTAAACAACAAGTAATTCGGGTTAGTTTGATAAAGATTCGGTGCTTTATAAGCTCTTGCAATCCCACCTTTAATTTTCCAATCATCGTTGAGACTTTGTAAGAAGTTTAATCCACCACTTACATTAGAACCTGAATAGGTGTTGTAATCATAACGTAAAGATGGCGTTAGGATGGTAGATTGGGTTGCTGAAATATTATCTTCAACAAATACTGCCCATTCAGTTTGACTGCTATGACCACCTCGTACATTTGAAATACCACTTGGTAAACGTTCTTTCAAATCATAAACTACTTTATTGCCAACACGTCTTCCGCCGAGTAACTGCGTCATAGAAGCGTCATCGTCTAAACTGCTGTGTGCACCTTCAAAACCAACTGTCAACATATGATCTACACCAAAAGTAAATGGAATATAGAATTCTGAACTAAAGCGTGTATTTTTAAGAATAGAATCTCTAAAGGCTGATGTACTCGAATAACTGCCTTCTGGGCCACCTGCTAAATATTCTGGTAAACGGCTGTTTTTAGTTTTATCAAAAGTAATATAGGTTTTATTGTCGAAATGATCGAATTTACCTTCATAGGTTAAAGCATAGTTCTGACGATATAAACGAGCAGTTTCAGCTTTATTTCCTGCCAACGTTTTGGTTTCAGGATAGTTTTTATTATTGTAAAGCCCTGCTGAGCTATTTTGTGTATCACCGTTATAAATATTGCCTTGACGACTGAAACCAGAATCCAAGGTTAATTTATTTTTCTCATTGATATTCCACACTAAACGGCCATTAATATCTTTATTACGTACGCCTTCACGACCGGCAATCGCCGGATCGCCATTAATACCAACTTCATCCGCTTGCGTTTTGTTCCAGTTACCATATAAACGGAATTGCAATACATCTTTAATTAACGCACCGCTTAGATTAAAACCGACACGGTTCGTTGCACCTTCATCGCTGTCTTCTGGTTGATTGGTGTAATAGCTTAAGCTACCGTGCAAATCATTGGTAACAGGTTTAGTGATGATATTCACCACCCCACCCATTGCACCTGAACCATAACGTGCAGCTGAAGGGCCACGTAATACTTCAATTTTTTCAATGGCTTCAACCGGCACCCAGTTGCTGTCGCCACGGGAATTACGTTCACCACGCACCCCATAACGTTCTGCATTACGAGAGGTGACAGGTTTACCATCCACTAAAATCAATGTATTTTCTGGTCCCATACCACGAATATCAATTTGACGTTTATTTCCGCGTTGTCCTGTAGATGAGTTACCCGTCAAATTCACACCTGGCATGGTACGTAATACTTCAGAAATATCATTTGTCGCTGGGCGTTTTTCTAAATCTTTTGCTGTCACAAGAGAAGAGCCAAGTGATTGTTTTACCTGATCTTCCGCAGTAACTTTAATTTCCTCAAGTTTCTCTTCTGCATAAGAATAGTTTGAAAAAAGCGCGATTGTTAACGCACTTAATGCGAAGAATGATGTTGTTTTTAAATGATTAGATTTATACATTGAAATGCTCTCCTGGCATATGTGGAATAAATAATGTCCGAGAATTCTAGTACAATATAATTTGAGTGTAAATAACAATTCTTATCATTTTTATTGAATTTAAATAAAATACCTAATTTTTTAACCGCACTTTCTTGCAATCCCAATAAATTCTAGTATTATTCACAGCTCGCCAATTTGGCGGATTTATTTCTCATGTCGGGTTCCCTACCCCCGATTAACCAACTAAAAAGGTCTTAAAATGAAAATTAATACTCCGATCTTCAATGATCAACAAAAACGTTTTGCTTTAATTTTATTAAGCTTATTTCATATCTTCATCATCACAGCCAGTAATTATTTCGTTCAAATTCCCTTTGAAATCAATTTAAAATTGACCGCACTTGGTTTTGCTGATGATTTTTCCTTCCACAGTACATGGGGCACACTCACTTTCCCATTCATTTTCTTAGCCACTGATTTAACGGTACGTGTATTTGGGGCGAAAGAAGCTCGTTGGATCATCTTTATTGTGATGCTCCCCGCACTTATCGTGAGTTACATTGTTTCTGTTGTTTTTTCTAATGGACAATATCAAGGCTTAGGTGCATTAAGTGAATTCAATATGTTTGTTTTCCGTATTGCGTTCGCCAGCTTCTGTGCTTATGTTTTCGGTCAATTATTAGATGTGTTAGTATTCAACCGATTACGCCAATTAAAAACGTGGTGGATTGCTCCGAGCAGCTCAATGACATTTGGTTCCCTTGCAGATACCTTTATGTTCTTTTGTGTCGCGTTTTATAAAAGTAGTGATCCATTTATGGCAGAACATTGGTTTAGCCTTGGATTCGTCGATTACTTATTCAAATTATTTGTCGGTATTGTCTTGTTTGTTCCCGCTTATGGTGTGGTACTCAGCATGATTTTACGTAAACTTCAATCTCTCGCAAGCTCTCGCCAGTTTGCTTAACTTAAGGAAATAAAATGACCGAAACACTTTCTCTTAGAGCCAAAATAGAACAAAGCCCAATGGGGGCTTATCAATGGATGATTGTGGTCATGGCTGCCATCATGAATTTACTTGACGGCTTCGATGTATTAGCCCTCGCCTTCACCGCAACAGCCATTCGTGGCGAATTTGGCCTCACGGGAATTGAGTTAGGTTATTTATTAAGTGCCGGCTTGTTTGGTATGACTGCCGGATCACTTTTTCTTGCACCACTTGCGGATAAAATTGGTCGCCGTCCATTGTTATTAATGGCAGTATCACTTTCTGCTATCGGGATGTTAGGTTCGGCGTTTATCTCACAATATCAATGGCTCGGTTTCTGGCGCGTTATCACCGGTCTTGGTGTCGGCGGTATTTTAGTGGGAACAAACGTGATCACCAGTGAATATTCCTCTCGTAAATGGCGTAGCTTTGCGATCAGTGTCTATGCTGCTGGTTTTGGTATCGGGGCGGTATTAGGCGGTATGTTCGCGGTAATGTTGCAAGGTGAATATGGCTGGCGTTCCGTGTTTTTAGCGGGCGCGATCTTAACCAGTTTACTTTTAGTCGTTTTATTTATTTGGTTACCGGAATCCATTGATTTCCTCACCTCCAAACAACCTAAAAATGCAGAGGTGCGGTTAAATTTAATCGCAAAAAAAATTGGTTTAGCCGGTGATTGGAAACTTCCAGAAAAAATGGAAAAAGTTAAGACTAAATTACCTATTAGCCAATTATTCAGCGAAAAATACTTACACTCCACTCTGTTAATTTGGACGGCTTTCTTTGCAATCATGTTCAGCTTCTATTTTATCAGCTCATGGACGCCAGCCTTATTAAAAGAAGCGGGCATGACGACAGAGCAAAGTGTGAGCGTCGGAATGATGATCTCATTAGGGGGCACTTGTGGCGCCTTAATCTATGGCTTACTGGCTAGCCGTTGGACAGCACGAGGCGTGTTAATTTTATTCACCGTATTATCTTCCACTGCAATCATTACCTTTATCCTATCTTCATCCGTTTTATGGATTGCGATGGTATTCGGTATTTTAGTTGGTGCGCTCATGAATGGCTGTATCAGCGGGCTTTACACCTTAAATCCACTTACTTATGATGCCGATATTCGTAGCACCGGTGTAGGTTGGTCAATTGGTATTGGTCGTATTGGTGCAATTCTTGCCCCAACGATTGCCGGTCAATTATTAGATATGGGGTGGGATAAACAGAGTTTATATGTTGGCGTTGGCTTCGTTATGCTGATCTCAACAGTCGCACTCTTTTTCTTAAAAAGCCGCTCAGAAATTAAAGCATAATCTTAAAAAAATATAGCAAAAGGCGTGATAAACACGCTTTTTTACTGACTTAATAAAGTGCTCATCTCTAGCCTTCAGATCAGAAAGATTCTCAGGTTATTTTATGTAACATTTTCTTCTAAAAATCCTTTGTGATCCATCTTGAATTTCAACGCATTATGGTGTTAAATCAGCACACATTATAAGGTTATAAAAATATAAAAATAAGTTGTAGGAATTTATGTGCCAATTACTCGGAATGAACTGCAATACGCCGACG
Organism: Haemophilus sp. CCUG 60358; assembly: GCF_001679485.1. Classification (GTDB taxonomy): domain Bacteria; phylum Pseudomonadota; class Gammaproteobacteria; order Enterobacterales; family Pasteurellaceae; genus Haemophilus_D. The sequence continues at coordinate 10,328 of NZ_LZOZ01000014.1, read as the reverse complement.
GATATTGTCTTTTCTTTTGAAGGTTTCCGTCGTCGTGCTGGTCTTACTGATTGCCATTCAGATGGCTTCGGTATCGCTTTTTTTGAAGGTCGTGGTGTGCGTATTTTTCGCGATAACCACGCAGCATCTCAATCCCCGATTGCGGATTGTGTAAAACAATACAACATTAAATCGCTCAATGTAATTGCCCACATTCGTAAGGCAACACAAGGCGGTGTCACCATTGAAAACACCCATCCCTTTATTCGTGAAATTTGGGGAGAGAACTGGGTGTTTGCTCACAACGGTAATTTAAAAGAATTACCGGATATGTCTGAAAGTTTCTGCCTGCCTATTGGTTCAACTGATTCAGAAGCCGCATTTTGTTATATGGCGGAATACTTAAAAAATCGTTTCCGTCGTAAACCGTCTGAAATGGAAATTTTTGAAGCCATTCAAGATATTACTAAAGAGCTCTCACAAAAAGGCACCTTTAATTTCATTCTTTCAAATGGAGAATGGATGATCGCCCACTGCTCAACTAATTTGCATTATTTAACGCGTAAAGCCCCTTTTGGTAAAGCACATCGCATTGATGATGATGGCGTCATCGATTTTAATGATTACGCAAAAGATGGCGACAAAGTCACGATCATTACGACTTTCCCTCTCACCAAGGATGAGCCGTGGGTCAAAATGGAACATGGTGGTTTCGTTTTCTTCAAAGAAGGAGACAAAATTGCTGAGATCGTCGGTGTGGCTAAAGAAATGGAAGATGATGGTACATTAGGCAATCGCGCTGCAGCCTAATAACAAATCACAATAAAAAGTGCGGTCAAAAACATCAGAGATTTTGACCGCACTTTTTTATCTGCAATTAACGCATTGTCACAAATTCTTCAGAACCTGTTGGGTGAATTGCCACCGTATTATCAAAGTCTGCTTTAGTTGCACCCATTTTGATTGCCACAGCAAAACCTTGAATCATTTCATCTACACCGAAACCAATGCCGTGTAAGCCCACGATTTTCTCTTCTTTGCCGACACATACTAATTTCATTCGGCAAGGTTGACGATGTTCAGTGACAGCGGTGTACATTGCCGTGAAAGAGGATTTATACACTTTCACATTTTCTTCGCCATATTGCTCAATGGCTTGCGGTTCAGTTAAACCCACTGTACCAATTGGCGGATGGCTGAACACGACGGTTGGCACAAGATTGTAATCTAAATGCTCATTTGGTTTGTTATTGAATAAACGCTCAGACAAACGACGACCTGCCGCCACGGCAACTGGCGTTAATTCAATACCACCTTCGATAATATCACCCACTGCATAAATGCCAGGTACGTTTGTATTTTGGTATTTATCAACAATAATTTGTCCACGTGAATTGGTTTTCACACCGGTTACTTCAAGATTAATCACATCCGTTGCCGGTTCACGACCAATCGCCCAAATTAACGTATCCACTGTGGTTTCACGACCATCTTGTAATTTCAAGGTAAGCGAACCATCGGCATTTTTCACGACTTCTTCAGGCAACGCTTTAGTATGTAATTGGATACCATCTTGTGCTAACACTTCAACTAAGGTTTCCACAATCAATGGATCTTGATTACGCAATGGGGCATGTTGGCGCACAAATAAATGGGTTTCGCTGCCTAAGCTATTTAAAACACCCGCTAATTCAACTGCAATATAACCTGCGCCTACTACTGCGACACGTTTTGGTAACTCATTTAAAGCAAATACACCATTTGAATCAATCCCGTATTCTGCGCCTTTTACTGCAGGAATACTCGGACGGCCACCCGTTGCAATTAAGATATGATCTGCAGTCACTAATTCTGTTGAACCATCTGCATAGCTCACTTCAATCGTTTTTGCATCTTTAAAACGCGCAAAACCATTTAGAACGTCCACATTATTTTTCGCTAACACATTATTGTAAGAGGTATGAATACGACCGATGTAAGCTTGACGACTTTCGACTAATTTCGCGTAATCAAACTTTTTCACTTCCACATCAAAACCATAAGCGGGTGCATAGCTATTAATGGCCTCTGCAATTTGTGCGCCATAGAACATCACTTTTTTCGGTACACAACCTACGTTCACACAAGTACCACCGAGATGTTTTGCTTCGATAATCGCACATTTTTTGCCATAACTTGCCGCACGGTTAATTGAAGCAATCCCGCCTGAACCGCCACCGATAGCAATATAATCATAATGTTTAGTCATTTTCATTATCCTTTTTTACTCATTGGAATTTTGTTCTATTGTGCCTAAAACTGAACGAGAAAGCTATAAATTGATGTAATTGGAATTGTCTATATGAAAAGAAAGATCGCTCATTTTCAGCATAAATATCAACATAAAAAGTAGATTTTCGTTATAATGCCAGCTTGCCTCCAGCAAAAAAACAAGCATAAATTATCTTAAAAACTAATCAGTTTACCAAAGGAAAAACCGACATGATAATTTGGAAAAAACACTTCACCCTTGATCAACTTAATGAAATGGGGAAACATTGTGCTGTTGGGCATTTAGGCATTGAGATTTCGGCTTATGGTGAAAACTGGATTGAGGCAAAAATGCCGGTTGATCATCGCACCACTCAGCCTTTCGGCTTATTACATGGTGGCGTCTCTGTTGCTTTGGCAGAAACCATTGGTTCATTGGCGGGATTTCTCAGTATAGAAGAAGGTCAAATTGCCTTGGGATTAGATATCAACGCCAATCATCTTCGCCCAGTCAAACAAGGTTTTGTTACCGCAAAGGCAACACCAATTGCTTTAAGTCAAAATACCCATGTTTGGCAAATTGACATTCGCGATGAACAAGATAAACTTTGCTGCGTTTCTCGATTAACGCTTTCTATCAAACATTTATGACTACAACTCAAAAAATTGGCATCATTTTAGCGAACCTTGGTACGCCAGATGCCCCTCAACCCGCGGCGATCTCTCGTTATTTATGGGAATTTTTAATGGATCCTCGCGTGGTCGATTTGCCGCGTTGGAAATGGTATCCCCTTTTAAAAGCCATTATTTTACCGATGCGTTCTAAACGCATTGCACGAAATTATCAATCTATTTGGACAGAACAAGGCTCTCCCTTACTTGCTATTACAAAGCAACAACAAATGGGTTTACAAGCTTATTTGACTGAACAAGGCATCAATGCACAAGTCGAAATTGCCATGACTTACGGCAATCCTTCGATGCAAAGTGCGGTCAAAAATTTACTCAAAAATGAGGTGGAACGCATGATTGTGTTGCCGCTTTATCCACAATATTCGAGCACCACAACAGGTGCATTAATCGATACATTCAATCGAGTCATTGCACAAGAGCGCAATATTGTGCCTTTTGAGTTTATTCATTCTTATCATCTTGATGAAAACTACATTAATGCGTTGGTGGACTCCATCAAAGTGCGGTTAAAACCCGATGAGTTTTTGCTCTTTTCTTATCATGGCATTCCATTACGTTATGAGAATATGGGCGATTATTATCGTCAGCATTGTAAACAAACCACGATTGCCATTGTGGATAAATTAGGTTTAAAGGAAAACCAATGGAATATGACCTTCCAATCTCGCTTTGGCCGAGAAGAATGGTTACAGCCTTATACCGATCACTTTTTAGAAGAAGCGGCTTCTCAAGGGATTCAAAAAATAGCGGTAATTTGCCCTGGTTTTTCGGTGGATTGCTTAGAAACCTTAGAAGAAATTGAGGTTGAAAATAAAGAAACATTCTTAAATCACGGCGGTGTGTCTTATCACTATATCGCTGCATTAAATGCAGAAAAAGCCCATATTGAAATGATGGGGAAATTGATTTCGGATAGATTGAAATAATTAAATCTCCCCCCTGCCCCCTCTTTACGAAAGAGGGGGAGCTTAATAGCCCATAAACGTTCTCCGTTCTTAACTCTCTCAAATATATTTCCAATAAAACCATTCTTTTGTAAAGAGGGGTTGGGGAGATTTAAAAATAAACAAAAAGGCGAACCTTTCGATTCGCCTTCTAAGATTCTTATCTAATCAAAGATTAGAAGAATACACGCATACCTACACCGATAGCTCTGTCTTTAACTTTACCATCGTAAGAATCGTTAACGTACTCTTTAGTAGTCACATATTTGCCTTCTACAAATAATACAACTTGTTTATGAAGTTTGTAGTCTGCACCAAGTAAGAAACCGTGAGTTTTCTCTTTATCAGATTCACCTTTCACGCGTTCATATAGGTAGTTACCATACACTTGAGACATAGGGGTAGCTTGATATGCAAAACCTGGAGATACATAGAATTTGTTTGTTTTGTCATCATTTTCCTTAACATGTGCATAACCAAAATCACCTGTTAATTTGAAATCACCAAATTTATAGCCTAATGATGCTAAGAAACCATCTACACGGTGTTTATATGTTGCATTAGTTTCAAGGTTAGTGTGACCATAAGCGAAACGAGCATCTAAATCACCCGCTGTGTATAATGCACCTAAACCATATGCATTTTTAAGACCTGTTTTAAGCGGTTCACCTTTGTCATTATGACGTTGACCGAAGTTGTAGTTTGCACTTAATTGTAAACCTTCGATACCTTTATAGTCGTAACGTACTACACCAGTGCCTGAAGTTGGAATATATTTACCTTTTGGAATGAAACCATATTCATAGTCATTAGCTTGGCTTAAATCATCTGCAATAGTTAATTGACGACCGAATGTGATATCACCAGTTGCTTTGCTACCTAAACCTACATAAGCACGTTTAGCATAAAGGCTACCGAATTGATCACGAGATTCTGTATCATCAAAACGGAATTCTAAACGACCTAGCGCATAGAAATCGTTATCTAAGTTGTGTTTTACTGTGATACCGAAACGTGAACCTGCGTTACGTAAAGCAGAGTTAGCTTTTTTGGTTGAGTGGTTAGCGGCGTCGTACTCTTTTTTATCCGCTTTTTCTAAGATTAAACGAAGAGAACCGTTTAATTGAACGTTAGTACCTTCGTTATCATAAACTACTGCTGCGTTTGCTGCTGAAGCGGCAACTGCAGAAACGATTAATGCTGCTAGTGTCTTTTTCATAATTGTTATTCCTTTTGGTTGTTACCTACGATTTTTGATTGAAGCAATTTTTCATAAAAAAGTTCAATCTCCGAAATAGACGCCGCAAATATTACAAAATAAAGTTATAGTGTCAATGGGAAGATCTCTTCCAATTTTCTAAAATCGGATCAAGATCACATTTTTTACACAAAAAAGGACATTTTTTAATCAAAAACATCCTTTCACATCTAACTTTTCAGAATTTTGTCTATACAACTCTCTCTCTATTTTGAGCAATTTGTTCTTCTTTTTTATTCATTTTCGAAGAAATAATGAATATTTTTTGAGCAGATTAAGCACATTCCACCGAAAATGAAATCACTTCTTTAATACTTTCTGCGCCTAATGCAATCATAATTAAACGATCGACACCTAAAGCCACACCAGAAGTATTTGGAATGCCTGCTTGTAAAGCCCCTAGAAAACGATAGTCAATTTCACGCTGTGGCAAACCTGCTTTTTCGCGCAGGCGATTGTCTTTTTCAAAGCGGTATTGTTGTTCGCGTGCATCCGTGAGCTCATGGAAACCGTTGGCTAACTCTAATCCTTTATAATAGAACTCAAAACGCTCTGCCACACGGCTATCTTCTGGGCTTAGTTGAGCGAGCGCAGCTTGGGAAGAAGGGAAATGATAAACCGCAGCAGGGGCCTCTTGTCCGATTTTAGGTTCTACTACTTCACTGAATAAAAATTGTAGTAAAGTGTCACGATCTTCATCTTCATCTGCCATAAAGTTGTGTTTACGTGCTGCTTCCACCAATTCTTGACGAGTCGCAGACAATGGATCTAATCCTACATATTCTTGGAAGACAAACTGATAACTTAAGGTTTCTGCCGGTTTACAATCGAGGATCTGTTGTAACAAATCATCCACTTCATTCATCAGACGATACATGTCAAAGTGCGGTCGATACCATTCAAGCATGGTGAATTCCGGATTATGGCGATTGCCCGCTTCTTCATTACGAAACACTTTGCCAATTTGAAAGATCGGTCCACTGCCTGCCGCCAATAAACGTTTCATGTGATATTCCGGGCTGGTAGAAAGCCACAGCGTTTTTGACAACTCATCAAAAGGCGCGATAAATTCTGTACTAAAAGTTGAAAGGTGAAGATCCGTCACGCCAAATTCACTTAAAACTGGGGTTTCTACTTCTAATAATCCACGTTCAGTAAAAAACTGGCGGATATCCGCAATGATTTTGGCACGCGCCAATAAGTTTTTAATTGAGGCGGAAGGTTGCCATTCTGTTTTTTCATCGCTAAGTGCGGTCATTTTTTTCTCCGTTTTTCACGTTTAAAATGAATTAGGCTATTGTAAACAAGACTGATTTTTAACTCAATAATCCGACTAAATCATTCTTAAACGCAAACGGTTATCATCTATAAATATATAAAAAATTAACTTTTTTGAGTTAGATCACACTTTTGATATTTTATCCCTTTATTCGGGAAAAAAAGTTACTAATTTGTAAACAAAAGTGGCAGAATTACCACAAGCCCCTATTAATTTAGGGCATTTTATTTTTTTACTTTCTATATGATTGGAGGATATCGTGCAAACGGTTAATGTCGATATTGCTATTGTTGGTGCCGGTGGCGGCGGTTTACGTGCAGCAATTGCAGCAGCAGAAGCAAACCCTAACTTAAAGATCGCATTAGTTTCTAAGGTTTATCCTATGCGTAGCCATACGGTTGCAGCAGAAGGTGGTGCGGCCGCAGTAATTAAAGAGGAAGATTCCTACGATAAACACTTCCACGATACCGTTGCCGGTGGTGACTGGTTATGTGAACAAGATGTGGTGGAATACTTCGTTGAACATTCTCCAGTGGAAATGACTCAGCTTGAACGTTGGGGCTGCCCTTGGAGCCGTAAAGCAGATGGCGATGTGAACGTGCGTCGTTTCGGTGGAATGAAAATCGAACGTACTTGGTTCGCAGCAGACAAAACCGGTTTCCACTTATTACATACTCTTTTCCAAACATCCATTCAATATCCTCAAATTCAACGTTTTGATGAGCACTTCGTTTTAGACATCTTAGTTGATGATGGCCATGCTCGCGGTATGGTGGCGATGAATATGATGGAAGGTTCACTTGTTCAAATCAACGCAAATGCGGTTGTAATTGCAACTGGTGGTGGTTGTCGTGCATTCAAATTCAATACCAACGGCGGTATCGTAACTGGTGATGGTTTATCAATGGCATATCGTCACGGTGTTCCTCTTCGTGATATGGAATTCGTCCAATATCACCCAACTGGCTTACCAAACACCGGTATCTTAATGACTGAAGGTTGTCGTGGTGAAGGCGGTATCTTAGTGAACAAAAACGGCTACCGTTATTTACAAGATTATGGTCTAGGTCCTGAAACGCCAATCGGTAAACCTGAAAACAAATATATGGAACTGGGTCCACGTGATAAAGTTTCACAAGCGTTCTGGCAAGAATGGAGAAAAGGCAACACCTTAAAAACTGCAAAAGGTGTCGATGTGGTTCACCTTGACTTACGTCACTTAGGTGAAAAATATTTACATGAACGTCTTCCATTCATTTGTGAATTAGCAAGTGCTTATGAAGGTGTAAACCCAGTTAATGAACCAATCCCAGTTCGCCCGGTTGTTCACTACACCATGGGTGGTATCGAAGTTGATTACAACAGCGAAACTCGCATTAAAGGTTTATTTGCTGTGGGTGAATGTGCGTCTTCTGGCTTACATGGTGCAAACCGTTTAGGATCTAACTCGCTTGCAGAATTAGTGGTTTTAGGCCGTGTTGCAGGTGAATATGCTGCACAACGTGCAGCAGAAGCACAACCTGCAAACCGTGCAGCAGTTGATGCACAAGCTCAAGATGTTGTGGCTCGCCTTGAAGCACTTTATAACCAAGAAGGTAATGAATCTTGGTCTGAAATCCGTGATGAAATGGGTACTGTAATGGAAGAAGGTTGTGGTATCTACCGTGACCAAGAAAGCATGCAAAAAGCAGTAGATAAAATTGCTGAGCTTAAAGAACGTTATAAACGTATTCGTGTTGCAGACCGTTCAAGCGTATTCAATACCGATGTACTTTATACGGTAGAATTAGGTTACATCCTTGATGTGGCACAATCAATTGCCAACTCTGCAATTGAACGTAAAGAGTCTCGTGGTGCACACCAACGCTTAGACTACACTGAACGTGATGATGTGAATTATTTAAAACACACCCTTGCTTACTACAATGGCGATGATGCACCGCGTATTGAATACAGCCCGGTGAAAATCACTAAATCTCAACCAGCAAAACGTGTTTATGGTGCTGAAGCAGAAGCGGCAGAAGCGGCTGCGAAAGCTAAGGAGCAAGCAAATGGCTAATTCACCGGTAATGACTGTAGAAGTACTACGCTACAACCCAGAAAACGATCAAGAGCCACATTTAAGCTCTTATCAAGTACCTTATGATAACCAAACCTCTCTTTTAGATGCGTTAGGTTACATTAAAGATAAACTTGAACCGTCTCTTTCTTATCGTTGGTCTTGCCGTATGGCGATCTGCGGTTCTTGTGGGATGATGGTCAATAACAAACCAAAATTGGCTTGTAAAACGTTCTTACGTGATTACAGTGGCCATATGCGTATTGAACCATTAGCAAACTTCCCAATTGAACGCGACTTAGTGGTTGATTTAAGCCACTTTATCGAAAGTTTAGAGGCTATTAAACCTTATATTATTGGTAACGAAGCACCAGCATTAGATGGTAAACCACACCCATCAAAAGAATTGCAAGTAAGCCGTACTAAACAAACCCCGGCACAGCTTGAAAAATATCGTCAATTCTCAATGTGTATTAACTGTGGTTTATGTTATGCGGCTTGTCCACAATTCGGTTTGAACCCTGAATTCATTGGCCCTGCAGCGATTACGATGGCACATCGTTACAATCTTGATAACCGTGACCATGGTAAAGCACAACGTATGCCATTATTAAATGGTAAAAACGGTGTTTGGAGCTGTACTTTCGTCGGTTATTGTTCTGAAGTGTGTCCAAAACACGTGGATCCGGCTTCTGCAATCAACCAAGGCAAAATTGAAAGCGCCAAAGATTATGTTATCTCAATGCTAAAACCAAAAAGCTAAGGGGAAGAATATGTCAGTAACATTAAGTAAACGTAAAAAATATGTTCGCCCAATGACGGCTACTTGGTGGCAAAAATTGGATTTCTACAAAGCTTATATGGTGCGTGAAGCAACCTCTATCTTTGCTGTATGGTTCTGTATCGTATTGCTTTATGGCGTACTTTGCCTTGCAAGCAATCCTGTTCCAGGTCTAGGCATTATTGATTTCATTGGCTTCTTAAGAAATCCAATTGTGGTGTTATTAAATATCATCACATTAATTGCAACTTTATATCACACTGCAACTTATTTCGTGATGACACCAAAAGTGATGAACATCATTGTTAAAAATGAACGTTTGCCACATCACGTGTTAAGAAATGCACTTTGGACAGTTACAGCTGTGATTAGTGTTATCGCATTAATTTTAGTTTATATGTAGGGAGAGAAAAAATGGTCGATCAAAATCCAAAACGCTCTGGTGAACCACCAGTATGGTTGATGTTTGGTGCTGGCGGGACTGTCAGTGCGATTTTCTTCCCTGTGGTAATCTTAATCCTTGGTTTATTGTTACCATTTGGATTAATTGATCCACATAACTTAATTACATTCGCTTATTCTTGGATCGGAAAATTAGTTATCTTAGTTTTAACAATTTTCCCAATGTGGTGTGGTTTACACCGTATCCATCACGCGATGCACGATCTTAAAATTCACGTGCCAGCAGGCGGATTTATCTTCTACGGTCTAGCAACCATTTACACTGTTTGGGTGTTATTTGCCGTATTAGGTTTGTAATTTAAAAGTACTAAAGTGAAGAAATAAAAGTGCGGTCATTTTGATCTGCACCCCAAAAGTTGGACTAAACAACCAACAATTGAGGTGCAGATTTTTTTATGGGTAAACACTACACAACAGAATTTAAATTACAGGTTCTTCAACCTATCCTAAAAGGGAAAATGAGCATTCGAGAGGCCGCTCGTTTTTACAATATCCCCTCTGACACATTAGTTGGAACCTGGTTGAAACGCTTTGAAAAAAGTGGCATAAAAGGACTTATTCCTTATAAACCATCAGGACGACCGCCAATGAAACCTAAATATACCAGAATGCCTCCTCCACCT